>JAZUPB010000047.1:0-33239 GCA_045604965.1 Acutalibacteraceae bacterium | reverse complement strand
GAATACCTGCCCTGCTGGGATCGGGAGATGAGCCGCCGCAGCGGGCACCGCTTCAACATGTTCGTGATGAAGCGCGACCGGTTCAACGAATACTCCGCATGGCTGTTCGATATTCTTTTCGAGCTGGAAAAACGGCTGGATATCTCCGATTATTCCGATTACGACCGGCGGGTGTTCGGCTTTGTTGCCGAACGGCTGCTGGATGTATGGCTGGGCGGCAGGCAGATCAAGCCGTTGGAATGCCGGGTTACGCATCTGGAAAGCCAGCACTGGGGAAAAAAGATCCTTGCATTTCTGGCCCGCAGGCGCAAGGGCCGCGCGCAGGAGATGGGTGAGAGCGCATAAGCAAAACAGACAGGCCAACTGGTGGGAGGATTCTGAAGAAACAATTTATCCAATGCCAAACAAACGCATTACACCGGAACGGTGCGTATCATTACGCCCTCCAGAGGGTAGAAATCTGTTTTGATTTGCTCAACAAATTGAAATTTGTTTGCTTCCGGGGGCGGCACCCTCACCCGCCTCCGGCGGGAGCTCCCTCCTTCGGAAGGAGCCTTTTGCTGGCTGTTACCCATCTTCGTTTGCCAAGTAAACACCACATGGAAAGGGAAAGCAGCCCATTTACAGCAACTGTCAATCCTATAAGGCTCCCTCCTTGGAGGGAGCTGGCTGCCCGAAGGGCAGACTGAGGGTGCCGCAGCAAACGAAACCAATTCCAATTTTAGGGGGGGATTATCAAAATGAACGATAACATTATAATTATCGGACCTATCGGTGTGGGTAAATCAACAGTTGCGCCTGAAGTTGCTCGTAGAACAGGAAAAAAGCACGTTAATATGGACGAGCTACGGGGGCAGATTTATGCACTAACCGATTTCTCCAATGAACTCGCAGAAAAAGCATATGACCAAGGCGGGATTATCGGATGGCACAATTATCAAAAACCATTTGAACTGTTTGCTGTAAAAACGCTACTTGAACAGCACAAGAACGCTGTTATTGAGTTTGGAGGCGGTCAAAGTGTATACACCGACGCTGCTCAAGCAGACACTTTTTTGAGCCTTATTAAGGATGAGCCATTTGTTATTCTAATGTTACCTTGCGAGGATTCTGAAAGAAGCAAGAAAATACTTAGTAAGCGGGCAAGAGACAAGGGGGAACGAATTTTGAATGATATATTCATCACCTCCGAAACAAACAAAAACGCAGCAAAGTATGTTGTCTATACAGATGGCAAAACGCCCCAAGAGACCATTGATGAGATTGTTGGCATTTACCTTGAACCAACCACCAAATGATAATGTTGTAATAACATATTCCAATTTATCGAGCAGCCACAGATCACAGGAGGGCGCAATTATACGCACTGTTCCTGTGCATTGCGTTTGAGGACTACATAAACAAACGAGCATCCAAACACGGATGCTCGTTTGTTCGTTGCAGGATAAATTGTTCCTTAACAACCCTCCCGCCAGCAGGTCTTTTTTATTAAATTATCTTTTCGAAAGCCATTCTGGGACTTCCGTTGTAGTAAACAATGCCGCAATATGTAAAGCCCTCACGCTCAATAATATGCCGCATCTTTTTGTTATCCTCATGAGTGTCTATTCGAAGTGACTTAACACCACGATCTGAACATATTTCCTTTGCAAGGCGAAAAACATCTCTTGACGCACCTTTTCCGCGAGCTGACCGACCGAAAGCAAGACGGTGGATAACAGCGTAATCATTACTTTCGTTAAGCCATTTACCCTCAAGTCCTGCATAGACGGGTTCTCCGTCAAAGCTCAGACAGAAATACCCTAAAGGTGTGCCGTTGTCGGTAAGGAAATAACCTCGCTTGTTTTCTATATCTTCGGTAACCTGTCCGATGTTAGGACTTGTATCTGTCCATTGCATAAAGCCCTGTTCACGTTGATGTGTCCGTGCATCATCAATAAATTCCATACAGAGAGAAATCTCATTTTCCTTTGCATAAGACAGACGTTTTGCCTGAATATCGCTTAATGTATCAAGGAGCTTTTCCATATTTTCTTCCGAGTATTCGATTTCGGAAGAGTACATTCTGGCTATTTCGTAAACAGGCTCATTGCAGACAGCGCAAAGAGCGCAGATTATGCGGACGCTCAGAACTGCAAACGCAATACGCTCCTTGACCCTTCCGTCATCATAGCCATCGGTGAGATGTCTGTAGATAAAATAAACAATAAGCTGCTCAATAGAGGTATCGGATATTGAATGTTCGAAGTTTGCGCCAGTTTTCAAAAGCTTGAGCTTTTCTGACCAGGTATTGTCCAGATGCTCAAGACCTGAGTAAATGTCAGCCCAAGGGTAAAGGGCGATTGAGGGTACGATTATATCAAGCTGAGACAACACATCATATATACGTTCAAAGATATCTAAATTTCTGTTCTGCAAGGCATCAATGACAGAATCTCTGAAATTAAGAATCTGCATATCAGATTCGCTTACTGTATCTTCATTATCATCATCGATAATAACAAGTGAGGTCTTGTCTTTCTTATCAAGAATCAGCTTTGCAGCGGCCTCACAGCAAAGACCAAGCCCTATCTCAGTTCGGGTTTCGTAAAAATTGCGAAATCTCGGATGGTCAGAGCAAATCTGACATAATGCATCTTCGCCCAAATTTATAATAATATCACAGAGGTTTTCGCTGTTGAGAAAAGGACAGCGTTCATTCTCGCTGAGCTTGAAACAAGGCATTTCACCGTCAGAAATATTATCGGCGAGCTTTTTGCCGAAATCTCCGTCTATTGAGCCGTAGTATTCACAGGTTTCCTTGTCAATATCGATTTCCCAGCCGATGCAGCAGCTGTGTTTGCAGGCTCTTGCAATGCATTTGAACTGCAGATAATAATCGGGCGCAATAAGCTTCATAGAAGTCCTCCGAATAATCAAATACCAAAAGCTTTGGTCAAGCTTTCTCGAAAGCTTGCAGAGTGCAGAGACGGAGTCTCTGCCGGGGTTTTAAGGGGCAGAGCCCATTAACTTTCAACACATAATAAAAGTGGGTGAACCACCCACTTTTTGAAAAACTGAATAGTTGAGGGGCGCAGCCCCTCAAACTCCTGCGTCAAGGATTCTGTCCTTGACAATCCTGCCATCTTTTTGAAAAAAGATGGATTAAAAACTTGTTGTTATATAGCCCAGTTGCCGTTTTCAAAGATATTGATCTCAGTACCGTCATTTTTGATGCCGACAACCTTGAGATCCTCAGTTCCGAACATAAAATCAACGTGAGTTTTGGATTGGTTGCAGCCTGCCTTGTCTTTTTCTTCATCGCTCATATCGACGCAGCCCTTCATATTGATAGGATAGGCACTGCCGAAAGCCAGATGACAGGAAGCGTTTTCGTCAAAAAGTGTATTGTAGAAAAGAATACCTGTCTCACGTATCATAGACTTAAACGGGACAAGAGCGACCTCGCCGAGCCTCTTTGCGCCTTCATCGACACTGAACAGCTGAGTAAGAGCATCCTTTCCTGTCTCTGCATCATAATCGGTGACAATTCCGTCCTTAAATGTGATGCTGAACTTGTCTATGGTCATACTCTGATAAATTAGGGGCATAGAGCTGTAAACGACGCCGTTTACACCGTATTTATGAGGCATACAGAAAACCTCTTCGGTGGGCATATTTGCCTGGAACTCGACGTTTTTATCAACGGTGACTTCAGAACCGCCTGCCCAAAGATAATTGTCAACGAGCTGAACGGTCAGATCTGTGCCGAGAGAATTTGTAATATGGAGAGCCTTGAGATCACTGTTATTGAGAATATCACAGTGATCGTGAAGTGCCTTTGAGTGAGCCTCCCAGGAAGCTTTGGGGTCATCTTCGTCGATACGGACGGTGTGATAGATGCAGTCCCAGAGCTTTTCCACAGCAGCCTTTTCGTCGAGCTCGGGGAAGAGCTTCTTAGCCCAGGCAGGCGAAGATGCCGCAACAACAGTCCACTGATTTACGCTCTTGTCAAGCTGATCGTGGAATGGGGCAGAGGCTATGGAATTTGCACGAACCGAAACACCGATCTTGTTTGCGTCGAGACCGTCGAAAGCATCGGGATCATCAGCAATGAGAGAAATAAAGCAACCGCCTTTCTTGGCTATATCGAGCTTCGGAGCGTGGACCCACTCAGGAACATCGGCAAGAGTTTCTTCACTTGCGTACATAAAGCGTAGCTTTGAGGTCTGCTCGTCAACATAGCGAAGAGTCACATCTCCTGCACCTGCCTTCCAGCATTCCTCGGCAAGGATACGTGCAAACTCGACAACCTCAACGTATGCTGTGATATAAACCTGCTGACCGGGTTGAATATTTACGCCTGTCTTGGCGATAAGCTCAGCATAAATTCTAGCATCTTTTTCTCTGTACATAATTTATCAACTCCAAAATAGAATTTATAAGGCTATTTTAACACATTTACGATATAAAATTTACTGAATAAGTAAATAACGGCGAATTTTTTCCATTCTATTCAAATTTGCCGTCAATAATGTTATTATAATACTGATAGGTGCAGCACACCTAATCAGTATAACACATTATCTGTAGGATTGAAAGGGTCAGAATATGATTACCGTAACAAATTTAAGTCTCGCATTCTCGGGTTCAAATCTTTTTAAGGATGTTAATTTAAAATTTGTTCCCGGAAACTGCTACGGCATAATCGGAGCAAACGGAGCAGGAAAGTCCACTTTTCTGCGCATACTCTCAGGAGAGCTGGAGCCTTCCACAGGCGAGGTAATAATCCCTGAGAATACAAGAATGTCAGTGCTCAAGCAGGACCACTTTGCGTTCAACGAATATTCCGTGCTTGATACGATAATTATGGGCAACCGACGTCTGTACGACGTTATGAAGGAAAAGGATGCCCTTTATATGAAAGAAGATTTTTCCGACGAAGACGGTGAGCGAGCCTCAGAGCTTGAGGGTGAATTTGCCGAAATGGGCGGATGGGATGCAGAGACCGATGCAGTTAAGCTTCTGCGCGGGCTCGGACTTGACGATCTTGATGAGCATACGATAATGAGCAGTGTGCCTGACGCAGCAAAGGTCAAAATACTGCTTGCACAGGCACTTTTCGGACAGCCTGAGATCCTTCTTCTGGACGAGCCTACAAACCATCTTGACATAAAGAGCATCCAGTGGCTTGAGGAATTCCTTATGGATTATCCGGGAACGGTCCTTGTAGTATCTCACGACCGCCACTTCCTTAACAATGTGTGCACACATATCTGTGATATAGATTACAACAGCATAAAGATATTTGTCGGTAACTATGATTTCTGGTATGAATCCAGCCAGCTCATACAGAGACTTCTTGCCGATCAGCACAGAAAGGCAAGCGAGAAGATAGCAGAGCTGCAGAACTTCGTATCACGATTCTCTGCAAACAAATCAAAAGCAAAGCAGGCAACTGCCAGAAGAAAGCTTATCGAAAAGCTCAGTGTTGAGGAGCTTCCCTGCTCCACCAGAAGATATCCCTTTGTCGGATTTACTATGGACAGAGAACCCGGCAAGGAGATACTTCGAGTTAACGGGATATCCAAAACAATTGACGGAGTCAAAATACTGAACAATGTAAGCTTTGCACTCAATAAAACAGATAAAGTTGCCTTCATTGCAAAGAATGACCTTGCAATGACAACGCTGTTTAAAATTCTTTTTGAAGAGATTGAGCCTGACGAAGGAACATTCAGCTGGGGTGTTTCAACCACACAAAGCTACCTGCCGAGAGATAACTCAGAATTCTTTGATGGCTGCGATATGAATCTGGTCGAATGGCTTTCGCAGTGGTCAAAAGATCAGACACAGACCTATCTGCGCGGCTTCCTCGGAAAGATGCTTTTCTCTGGTGATGAAGTGCTCAAACCTGTAAAAGTCCTTTCGGGAGGCGAGAAGGTCCGTTGCATGCTCAGCCGTATGATGCTGTTCGGTTCCAATGTTCTGGTTCTTGACCAGCCTACAAACCATCTCGACCTGGAGGCTATCACAGCAGTCAATAAAGGTGTTGAAAGCTTTAAGGGTGTAGTCCTGTTTTCTTCTCACGACCACGAGTTTATGGGAACCATTGCAAACAGAATAATCGAGATCACCGAGGACGGAGTAATTGACAGAGCATGCACCTATGATGAATATATCGAATATATGATGAATCGGGAATAAAAAAGAACTCTGACTCGGGCTTGCTCTGACGTGAGTTATAAAATAAAAAGTGGGCTGAAAGCCCACTTTTTAAAATCATTCATCCTTAAAAATATCCATGTTTCTCTTTATCACGCTTTTTCCGCGCCACATATACGCACGGTCGGAAGCGTTGGCAAGATCGTTATCTCTGACATCGGGATTTGCTCTTCTGAGGAAAGCATCGATATATGTATTCTCCGCATTTTTGTTATGAGGGCATACATCCTGACAGGTGTCGCATCCCCATACTGAGCCGTTTTTGCGTATAAGCTCAATTTCGGGTTCGGAAAGGGTGCCTTTTTTCTGAGTGATATAGGAAACGCAGTTATCGCGAACAAAGCAGTCTTCGGAGAGTGCTTTTCCCGGACAGGCTGCACGGCAGGTACCGCAGTGCTCGCAAAATGATGGTTCTTCGCCTGTGAAGGGAACCTCAAGATTGGTGACTATCTCACCGATAAAGCAGAATGTTCCGAAACGCGGATTGATAAGAAGACCGTTGTCTCCAATCATGCCCAATCCACAGAGAGAAGCGGTGTAAACCTCGGGGACAGGGGAGTTGTCAATAAACCATACAAAATCGTGCTCAGGAAAAGCATTTCGAAGAGCAGTACAGGCATTGTCAAGCATATGGCCTGCTATCTCGTGATAATCGGGAACAGCGGCATAGAGTGACAGATTACCCTTTTCAACAGGAACTTTATATGGAAATAGCACTGAAATAACAGCTTTTGCATCCTTTGGAATCCTTCCCTTGGCCATACAGGGAAGAAGTCTGTTTTCGATCAGAGAATAGTCACAAACACCGAAATCATATAAACCGTTGGCATTCATAATAATCGACAACATACCTGTCACAATATTCACCCCTTAACATAAGAAAAGAAAAATAAAATATCTTTTATCATATTACATAAAAGCCTTTTAGCTATTATAACACAAATTATTGAAAATCCAACTATTTTATGTGAAAAAATATCCATTTACATTTTGTTAATAATTTGTTATAATAATGTGTAACAATTTAAGGAGGAATCTCCATATGAGAAAAGTAACGCCGATTTTGTTGCTTGTTCTCGTTTTGCTTATTTCGCTTATAGCATCGTCTTGTACTAATAATACAACGGATGAGCCTCAGCCTCCGTTGACAAGCGGTTCGGTGGTAGTAACCAGCGGTTCGGCCATACCAACAAATGTCGAGCCTGATATAGTCGGTAAGATAACCAGTATATCCATCACCTCTGACAGAGCCACTATGCTTATTGAGTCAGAGAAAGCGGAAGAAGAGACAACCGAGAAGAAGGTATATAAAAAGGCAACCGTAACAGTAGACCTTAAAACGGCTATTGGCAAGGAAGAGTCAGAGGATGTATTCACCCATCTCAACCTTGCAGCAGGTGATACTGTGCAGGTATGGTTCGGATCATCCGTAACCGAAACAAACCCTGTACAGGCATACGCACAGGCAGTAAAAATTATGCGTTCTGAGGTTGTGAGCGATACAATGGGAGTAATAAATCTCCCGAGGCTTGTAGTCAACTGCGGAGCTGACAGCTCTCTTGCGGCAGCAACAAATGTAATATGGAATGGACAGACATACAGCTACGGTGCAGTGGAAGAGGTTCTTGCGCAGAATCTTGGCTCAGTTGTGAGTGTAAGATGCGGAGAGACCATTTCACTTGAGTTCAGTATGATGCCCGACAGTTATTCAGTTTCGTACAAAAGTGCGGAGGAAGGCTCTGTGCCGACTCCCATAGAGCCGTCAAACGGAAAGCTGAATATTCCCGAAAATGCAGCAGGAGATTACATTTATACCGTGAATGTCACATACGGCGAAAATACAGTAACCTATGTATTTTCGGTATTTGCATTTATCTGACAATCAATTAACAAGCGAGGTTGAATGCTATGCTTAACACAGAAAAGTCAATGGAAAAAATCGTAGCTCTCTGTAAAAACAGAGGCTTTATATTCCCGGGCTCCGAAATATACGGCGGTCTTGCAAACACCTGGGACTACGGTCCTCTCGGTGCAAGACTTAAGAACAACGTAAAGGACACCTGGAGAAAGAGATTTATACAGGAGCGTCACAACAGCTTTGAGGTTGACGCAGATATTCTGATGAATTCCCGCGTATGGGAAGCATCCGGACACGTATCCAGCTTCTCTGATCCGCTTCTCGACTGCAAGGAATGTAAAATGCGTCACAGAGCGGACAATCTTATCGACGATTTTGATCCCGAGGCACACGCTGACGGTATGACAAAGGAGGAAATGTTTGAGTATATCAAGGCTCATTCCATTCCCTGTCCTCATTGCGGCAAGCATAATTTCACCGATATCCGTGAATTTAACCTTATGTTCCAGACCTTCAGAGGAGTAACAAACGACAGTAAGAGCATTATCTATCTCAGACCTGAGAATGCACAGGGCGAGTATGTAAACTTTCTTAATGTTCAGCGTTCTATGCGTGCAAAGCTGCCCTTCTCCATCGGTCAGATAGGCAAGGCATTCAGAAACGAAATAACCCCCGGCAACTTCACTTTCCGTACCATCGAATTTGAACAGATGGAGTTCCAGACCTTCTGCAAAGAAGGCACTGACGGTGAGCTGTACGATTATTTCAAAGAGTACGGCAAAAAGTATTACGAGGATCTCGGCATTCCTGCAGAGCATCTCAGATATCACGATCACGAGAAGCTTGCACATTACGCAAAGGCGGCCTGTGATATAGAGTTCCTGTTCCCCTTTGGCTGGGGCGAGATCAACGGTACCCATAACAGAACAAACTTCGACCTCACCCGTCATCAGGAGTACAGTGGTCAGAAGATGGATTATCTTGATCCTGTTACCAATGAGAAGTACATTCCGTACATAATCGAATCCACATATGGCCTTGACCGTACCGTGCTTGCACTTCTCTGCGAGGCATATGACGAAGAGGTTATCGATGCAGAAAAGAACGATGTCCGTACTGTCCTGCATCTCAATCGTGCTATCGCACCTTACAAGGCTGCTGTTCTTCCTCTTTCAAAGAAGCTTTCCGATAAGGCAATGGAAGTACGCAATGAGCTGAGCAAGTTCTTTATGACCGATTTCGACGAGACAGGCTCTATCGGTAAGCGCTACCGCCGTCAGGACGAGGTAGGCACACCTTTCTGCATCACATATGACTTTGAGTCTGAAACAGACGGATGCGTAACAGTACGTGACCGTGACACAATGGAGCAGGAGAGAATCAAGATAGAGGATCTCGCAGAGTATATCGGTTCAAAAATAACCTTCTAAGCATCGCATATAAAGCACACTTAGTAGGAGGATCGCCGATGGAACAGAACGGACATTGCGAAAATGTTCGCGTAACAGTGTCATTGACGCCTGACGATATATTCAGAGCAGAAAAAACGTATTTTTCAAAGAGAAAAAAGGCACAGCAGAGAAGAATAGTATTTATAATCCTTCTTCTGCTGTTTCCCTTTGCTACATATCTGTTTATATGGTGGTATATGCGGATAATGAGAGCAGGCGGATGGATCGATCTTGAGCCTGAGCAGGTAAGTTTTGTTACAACACTGCTGGTTCTCGGTGCGGTGACAGTCGCCATTGCAGGAATAGCATACCTTGTGGTACGACGCAGAAAACTGCAGATGCACGTCCGTCACGGACTGCAGTACCGGGCATCTCTGTGCACATATACCTTTGGAGAAAATATTTCCATAGTAACACCCAGTGATGAATGTGTCATGGATTATGCAGAGATCACGGAAGTTATTGAGGATTACTATGGATATCTGATAGTTCCGCAGAACGGTGCGCTGCTCTATCTGCCAACACGAGTGCTTTACGGAGAAGAACTGCGTGAAGTAAAGCTTCGAATAGGAAAAAAGAGAGCAGAGGCAAGAAAGAACGCAGAAGCGAGAGGAGTATAATATGCTGTATATAACTCAGGATACATTGCTTAAGTCGCAGGAGTTTGAGGTAACAGATGAATACAAGCGCCATGTATGGACTGTGAAAGGTTCACTTCTTTCGGGGAACCGTGTTCAGATATTTACCAACGGCGGAACTCTTGCTGCGGTTATTGAAAAGAAAAGCGGCATCCTTGGCACAAAATTCGAGGTGTTGGTAAACGGAGTTCCCTTTGAAACAATAAAAAAGAAGAACATAGCAACAGGCGTAAAGTATGAAATGACAAAGAGCGGCTGGAAGCTTGACGGTGACTATTTCAAGAGTGAGTATCGTCTGCTTACTGCAAAAGACGGCCTTGTAATGATACACAGCAAGAAGTGGTTCTCCTGGGGAGAAACCTATGTTGTTGAGGTTAGCCGCAAGGAAGATGAGCTTATGTGTCTCTGCGTATCTCTTTGCATAGACTCCACATCAGAGGTAAGTACATCACTTGCAAAAAATAAAAAATAAAAAAAGCAAAATAATACTTGACATTTGGCGAATACCCATATATAATAACGGAGTCGCTTGAGGCAATAAACTTCTGACGACGGGCTTACGGCCCAGTAGTTCAGCTGGTTAGAACGCTAGCCTGTCACGCTAGAGGTCGACGGTTCGAGTCCGTTCTGGGTCGCCATATTTGCTGATATAGCTCAGTAGGTAGAGCGCATCCTTGGTAAGGATGAGGTCTCCAGTTCGAATCTGGATATCAGCTCCAAAAACTCCTGAAACTTCGGTTTCAGGAGTTTTTATTTTATTAATCAATATTAACCTTCTGCAAATGCTGAGGCATAATGTCAACTTCCTTGACACAAAAGGGGAATAATGATAATATAATTTTATAATATATCTTAATTAATGAAAGTGGTGTTGAAATGAGCAAGCAGCTGAAAGTAAGAGACAATATGGACAACACACAGATAGATCATTACAAAGAAACGGTATGTGTTGTAAGAACGCCGGAAGGTCGTGCGGCAGAAAAAAGAAGAGGCAGAAAGGAAGATATGCCTGCATATATCATCTTTTCGATTCTTTCAATAATCTGCAGCGTAGGAGCAGTGTATCTGCTGGATATGGTTATGCACCTGAAGTTCCTTATCCTTATCCCTGCAGGCCTTGCTCTTGTATTTGCGATAGCCGCAAAGGCAAAGCGCAGCGGCGTAATGTCTATAATGGCTCTTGTATTTGCGATAATAGCGGTGTTTGTGGTTTGCTCGGTAACAGTGGCATGTGTCTGCGTTGACCAGTTTGTGGACGAAGCAAAGACAGAATACGTTGATCCTATCGCAAATGACATAACCAATTCAATCAAGGAGAAGCTTCCTTGGCTGAATAACTGATTTCAGGAGTTGAATCCGGATGCTCCCATATATCCACATTCTAGGCTTAAAGATACCGATGTACGGCACTATGATAATACTTGGACTTATCCTGGCGGTTGTGTTGGCTGTATATCGTGCCGGAAGGAACTCGAAGGTATCGAGAATTGATATGTTTGCCGCAGCCATGATAGTGTTTATAAGCTCCATCATAGGAGCAAAGATACTTTTTCTGATGACGGAATTTGACGTTTACTGCGGCAATTTTTCTTTGCTTATAAACGATCCTGTAGAATATTTTAAAAACTTGTCAGGAAGCGGACTGGTCTTTTACGGCGGATTTATCGGCGGTGCACTTGGATTAATGGGTTATTGCCGAGCATTTAAGTTGAATATTATAGATTATTTTGATGCAGCGATACCTAGCCTGCCTCTTGCTCACGCATTCGGCAGATTAGGGTGCTTCTGTGCCGGATGCTGCTATGGAAGAGAGTCTGAACAGTTTGGTATGATATTTAAAAATGCTATAACAGGAGTCTCGCTGACAGAAAAAGTGATCCCAACCCAGCTTATTGAGGCGGTTTTTAATATTCTGCTTTGTGCAGCGCTTTTGATTTACGCGAAAAAGTCGCGTAGAAGAGGCAGTCATACAGGACTATATATGGTGTGTTACGGTGTTTTCAGATTTTTTCTTGAATTTCTGCGTGACGACGAGATCAGAGGAGCATTTCTGTTCTTCTCAACATCCCAGTGGATAAGCATTGCAGTAATAATTCCCGTTGGAATTATGCTTCTCTGCGGTATAGGTGAAAAGATCGGAAGAAAAAAGAAAGAGGAGACAGAGCTTGCCTAGATTCTTTGTAGATAAAAGTAAGATAAACGAGAAAACAGCAGTGATCGATGGAGAAGATGCCGTACATATTTCGAGGTCCCTGAGAATGAGAGTCGGAGAGTCGTTGGTGCTTTGCGACTGCGAGGGTACGGACTATCATTGCGTTATCGGCTGTTTTTCGGATAATACCGTAGTGCTTGAAATAAACAACACAGAACCCACTGAAAGCGAACCCGACTGCAAGGTAACTCTTTATCAGGGGTATCCTAAGTCAGATAAGCTTGAATTTATAACAGAAAAAGCAGTAGAGCTTGGAGTAACGAATATAGTACCTGTTGTTATGTCGCGGTCGATAGCACGCCCCGATGAAAAAAGCGCAGCAAAAAAGTCTGCAAGACTTCAGCGTCACGCGCTGGAGGCGGCAAAGCAGAGCGGAAGAGGTATTATTCCGCAGGTCTCCGATATGATAACCTGGAAAGAACTGATAAATCGTATAAAACAGCACGAGCTTGCAATCACCTGTTACGAAGCAGGCGGTGAACCGCTTAGAACATTTATAGGCGATGCAAAGGATATAGCTGTTGTTATTGGACCTGAGGGCGGTATAGCAGAAAATGAAATAAAAGAGCTTACTGATGCAGGCGCAAAGATTGCCACGCTGGGAAAGCGCATTCTGCGTACAGAAACAGCAGCTATTGCTGCTGTTACAGCTGTAATGTATGAAACAGGCAATATGGATAAATGATTTGTTCAAAAAACGTGTGTGAATAAAAAGCCTCGGGCAATGCCCGATGCTTTAATAGTATAATCAGTTAAGGAGCGTTGCCCCTTAAAACCCTATAAGGGACGCTGTCACCTAACCCTGCTTAAGGGCAGAGCCCTTAAGAATCTCCTTTACTCTACAGTAACAGATTTTGCGAGATTTCGGGGCTTATCAACATCCAGACCTCGTGCAACAGATACGTGATATGCGAAGATCTGAAGAGGGATAATAGCGCCGACAGCACGAACGAATGGATCAAGAGCGGGTATCTCGATAAGATTATCGTAAACAGTCTTATCGACCTCCTGGCCTTCTCTGGTCAGAAGAATAACATTTGCACCGCGAGCCTTGACTTCCTTTGCGTTGCTGACAGTTTTCTCAAAGAGCTCGTCGCAGGATGCAATAGCAATAACAGGTCTGCCGGGCTCGATAAGAGAAATTGTACCGTGCTTGAGTTCGCCTGCAGCATAAGCTTCGGAATGGATATAGGATATTTCCTTGAGTTTGATGGAAGCTTCCCAGCAGAGTGCGCAGTCAACGCCTCTTCCGATAAAGAAGAGATTCTCGTTGTCCTTGTAATCATAAGCAAGCTTTTTGAATTCTTCCTCACGGTCGATTATAGCTTTGATATCCTCGGGGAGTGCAATCAGTGCATCAGCACATCTCTTGAGCTTAGCTTCATCGCAGGTCTTTCTGTCGCTGGCCAGACGAAGAGCCATCATAAGAAGTACAGCAACCTGACAGGTGTATGCTTTTGTAGTTGCAACAGCGATTTCCGGACCTGCCCAAGTGTAAAGAACGATATCAGCCTCACGGGCAATAGACGAACCGACAACGTTTACGATAGCGATGGTGGGGATACCGTTCTCTTTTGCTATTCTGAGTGCTGCCAGAGTATCGGCAGTCTCACCGCTCTGGGAGATAAGTACTACAGCATCGCCCTTGCGGAACACAAGGTTCTCGTATCTGAATTCAGATGCAATTTCAACCTGAACTGGGATGTGTGCAAGCTCTTCAATGATATGCTTGCCGACCATACCTGCGTGCATAGCACTTCCGCAGGCAACTATGTAAAGATGATCGATTTCAGAGCAGTTGGGCATTTCGTTTTCAAATATTTTGGAAATGCCGTTGGCCATACGAGGTACGATGGTATCAGCAAGAGCCTTGGGCTGCTCGTGTATCTCCTTGATCATAAAGTGGGGGTGACCGCCCTTTTCTGCAGCAGAAACATCCCAAGTAGCTGTGAAAATTTCTTTTTCGATAGGATTGCGGTTGGAATCAAGAAGCTTGACATCGTCGCCTGTGATTATTGCAAGCTCATTTGTGTCAAGCAGATAATACTTGTTTGTATGGGAAAGAATTGCAGGGATATCTGAAGCGATAAAATTCTCGCCATCTCCAAGTCCGACGATCAGCGGACTGTCCTTGCGGACTGCATAAAGAGTGTCAGGAATATCGGAAAATAAGATTCCAAAAGCATAAGAGCCTCTGATTTCAGCCAGAGCCTTGAATATTGCTTCTACAGGATCACCGTTATAATACTTGTCGATAAGGTGAGCTGCAACCTCTGTGTCTGTAGCGGAAGCAAAAATATGACCTTCCTCAATAAGCTGTGCCTTGAGGTGAGCATAGTTTTCAATAATACCGTTATGAACGAGAGTGACGCGTCCGCAGGCGTGGGGATGGCTGTTCACATCAGAGGGTTCACCGTGAGTAGCCCAACGGGTGTGACCGATGCCCAGATTGCCTTTGGGTGAATGAGTTTCGTTCATTTTGTTTTCAAGGTCAGCCATACGGCCTTTGGATTTGACAGTAACGATCTTACCGTCTTCAAATACAGAAATACCTGCAGAATCATATCCGCGGTACTCAAGCTTTTTCAAGCCTTCAACAAGGATATCGGCAGAATTGCTTTTGCCGATGTATCCAACAATACCACACATTAATAAAAAACCTCCAAAAAATCATCAAAACAAAGCTTCCCACTAAAAGAGGGGAGCTTATCAGATTAATAATATCCGGCAATGTACGCGCCTTTGTTGGCAGATCTCTCTGTGTCTTTAAACGCGTACTTGCGGCACTGTGCCGGAGGGCGCCGGAGGGCATCCGCCGAAAATTCGATAACCCTCTTCCTCGTCAACCGCAGTTAAGACGACTGCGGTCCAGGCGCTTATATAAAAGATATAAAATATTGCCTCCCTTCTGTATTCGTTGGAGCACAAAGCTCTAACGTATGCAAGGATTATATCATAACTAAAACATCTTGTCATTCTTTTTTTGAAATATTAACAATCTGTACAAAATATAGTGTTCTATTTACTATTTTGGAAGAATGTGTTAGTATATGTATATACTCGGTGTCCTGTTATACAATATTCAAAAGGCATCCGAAATGTGAAAAAGGAGATAATACACAATGAAAAAACTTATTAAGCTTAACGTTGAGGGAATGGCCTGCGGACACTGCACAGCGAATGTAGAAAAGACACTGATTGCAGCAGGAGGAGAAAATGCAAAAGCATCTCTTGAAAACAAGACTGCAGAAGCAATGTTTGACGAATCCGTCACAGCAGCATCCATTATAGAGAAGATCGAAGCACTCGGTTTTGATGCATCTGAAGCATAAGAAAGGAATATCAGTAAAATGGCAAAACAGATAAGGCTCAAAGTTGGCGGAATGAGCTGTGCAGCCTGCTCGGCGCGTGTTGAAAGAGTACTAAAAAAACAGGGCTGTGAATCAGTCAGCGTGAATCTCGCATCAGGCGCAACAATAATTACAGGCTACGATGGTGAAATCGAAAAGCTGACAGCGGCAATAGAGAACGCAGGCTTTACTGTAATAGACGAAACAGAAAAGAACAATGACGAAAAAAAGCAAAAAATGGCTCTTGCAGAGCTCATAATTGCAATAATATTGTCTGCACCGATGCTTGTGGGTATGGTGTTGTATTTTGTTTTCGGACACGATAACAAAATAGTTGCATTACTTCACAATCCCTGGCTGCAGCTTGTTCTTGCGACTCCGGTACAGTTTATTATCGGACGTCGTTTTTATGCAGGCGCATTCAAAGCACTCAGACACGGGTATGCAAATATGGATGTGCTTGTGGCCCTAGGAACCACAGCGGCATATGCCCTCAGTGTATACAATCTTATAAACGGAAAGATACACGGTATGCACGGAATGTATTTTGAGTCCTCGGCGGTTGTAATAACTCTTGTGCTGTTGGGCAAATTTCTGGAGGGCAGAGCAAAGCGCCGCACAAATGAAGCCGTTTCTTCACTTCTTGCACTCAAGGCGGATAAAGTCAGAGTAATACGCAATGGAGAAACAGTTGAAATAGATATAAACGATCTGAAAGTCGGAGATACAGCACTGGTTCGCGAGGGAGAGAAAATCCCCTCTGACGGAGTTGTAACTGAGGGCAGTGCAAGCATTGACGAATCTATGCTTACAGGTGAAAATATGCCTGTTCTTCGCACTGTTGGAGAGAACGTCACAGGAGCAACAATATGTACCGGTGGAGTAATAAAGGTAGAGATAGAAAAAATAGGTGCAGATACTGTGCTTTCAAGGATAATTGCAATAGTTGAAAAAGCACAGACCTCAAAGGCACCTGTTCAGAGGCTCGCGGATAAAATAGCAGGTATATTTGTGCCTTGCGTCGTAGGAATTGCTGTCATTACGCTTCTTGGATGGCTGTTTATCGGCAAAGTTTCAGCAGAAGAAGCAATAATCAATGCGGTTGCAGTTCTGGTTGTGGCCTGCCCTTGCTCTTTGGGACTTGCAACACCTACTGCAGTAATGGTCGGCACAGGCCTTGCTGCAAAGCACGGAGTGCTCTTTAAGGGCGGCGAATATATCGAGCGGGCAGCTGATATAAATGCTGTGATATTTGATAAGACAGGAACACTTACAAACGGCAAGCCTGCGGTTACTGAGCTGGTAACCGATATGGACGAAACAGAGCTTGTACGACTTGCAGCAAGTGTTGAAAGCGCAAGCGCTCATCCTCTTGCAAAGGCTGTTTGTGAATATGCGCAGGAAAAAGGAATTTCCCTTTCAGACTATGAAGATTTCACTTCTTCGGGAAGTGTGGTTTCCGCTGTGTGTGAGGGTAAAAATATAGAGATCGGTTCTCCTGAAGCTGTTGATGCAGGTGCATATGCGCAAAAGGTTGCACTGCTTGAGGCAGAGGGCAAAACAGTTGTAGTATTTGCTGAAAACAGAGCAGCAAAGGGAATAATTGCAATTGCCGATACAGTTCGTGATGGAGCGGCAGAAGCAGTAGAGCTTCTCAGAAAAAATAAAATAAAGACTGTAATGCTTACAGGTGATAACGCCAGAGCAGCAGAGTTTGTCGCAGACAAGCTCGGTATCAATGAAGTCAGAAGCCGTGTAACTGCAGAAGATAAGCCGAAAACTGTTAATGAAATCAAAAACGCAGGATCGATCGTTGCAATGGTAGGCGACGGAATAAACGATGCCCCCGCGCTTTCCGAGGCTGACGTAGGCTTTGGTATGGCAGGCGGAAGCGATATTGCCGTAGAGACAGCCGATGTAACAGTTATTCGCCGCGAGCTGACAGCGGTTCCCGAAGCACTGCTTATTGCGAGAAGAACAATGCGAAAGATAAAACAGAATCTGTTCTGGGCATTTTTCTATAATATAATAGGAATTCCCCTTGCTGCATTTGGTATATTCAGTCCCGTTATTGCAGGTGCGGCAATGGCTTTGAGCTCAGTGTGTGTTGTAACCAACTCACTGTCGCTTCGCAGATATGATCCCGGAAGGAATAAATAGATATGACCAATGCAAAGCTGATATATCAAAAACCGACGAATGAAGATGAACTGCGTTCCTGTGCCGTATTTCAGCGGAAGCTGTTTGAACTTTTGACTGATGAAAACGGACTGATGTGGGATGAGATACTCTTTCCCTGTGCTGACGCACGCAGTGTGCTTGTTGCGCAAAAACTAAATGAACCGTCGGTTTTTGGTACGCATGCAATAATAAGCACGGTCGATGAAAAAACACTGAAAAAGGCGGCAAAATCTGCCGCCGAGCAATCAGAGTGTAAGGTGCCATACAGGATCAGGCAGATATCAGATGAACCTGACTCTATAGAGAAAGCACTGCACATCTCACTAAAGGGCTTTGAGCGAAAGCTTATATGCGGTGATTTTGCAAAGCTTGTACGCGGCTGCGATGAGAATTGGAAAATCAGAGATTTTGCGCGTCGTTTTTTATCGTTTGCAGAAACTGCTAACGATAAAACAGGGAAGAGCTTCATAGGTATACTCGGAGGGAAAGCGATTTTCTCAGCAGGAGAAGAACATATAGAAGCTGTTTCAAAAATATATACATCAAAAACAGGACATTCACCCAGTGCAAAAATCCATAAAGCAGTAAGAGGGTCGGCAAAATGAAAGACAGAGGATATCCGATTGTAACAGTAACAAAGAAAGCGGAAAACTCCCTTGCAAAGGGACATCCGTGGGTTTACGATACCGAAATAGCGGCGGAGGACATAGCATATAACGACGGTGATATCGTCAATGTGGTCAATGCAAAGGGCAAATATCTGGGGACGGCATTTATAAACCGCAACTCAAAGATACGCCTGCGCATATTCTGCCGCAATGCAAACGAGACTCCTGACGATGCTTTCTGGAGACGCAGGGTTAGACATTCTCTTGAGCTTCGCAAAACCGTAATGGGAGAGCAGTTTAATGCCTGCCGACTGATTTTCGGAGAAGCAGATTATTTCCCGGGACTTACGGTTGACCGTTTTGAAAACGTTCTTGTTGTGCAGACACTATCTCTAGGAACAGAAAAAGTAAAAGGAGTGATTTTTCCTGCTTTGCTCAATGAGCTTGCAGATATGGGAGAAAACGTCACAGCGATCTATGAGCGCAACGATGTAAAGATTCGAGAGCTTGAGGGTATGCAGCAGTATAAGGGCTGGTATACTGAAAACGGAATAAAAGAAGGAGACAGCACAGAGGTAATCATAACCGAAAACGGGATACGTTACTATGTGGATATAGAAAACGGACAGAAGACAGGCTATTTCCTTGATCAGAAGTATAACCGAGCGGATATAGGAGCACTTGCCAAGGGTAAAAAGGTGCTCGATTGCTTTACTCATACAGGCTCATTTGCACTTAATGCCGCAAAGGGCGGTGCACTTTCCGTTACTGCCGTTGATATTTCCGAGGAAGCTGTACAGCAGGCAAGACGAAACGCAGAACTCAACGGACTTGAGGAAAATATGAATTTCGTCTGTGAGAATGTATTCGACCTTCTGAGCAATATGAAGCCAAATGGAGAGTATGATTTTATAATTCTTGATCCCCCTGCATTTACAAAATCGAGAGCCACGCTCAATAATGCAATAAAAGGGTATAAGGAGATAAATCTGCGTGCGATGAAGCTTCTTCCAAAGGGCGGAATACTTGCAACCTGTTCCTGTTCCCATTTTATGACAGACGAGTATTTCAGAGAAATGCTCAGATCAGCGGCAATGGACGCAGGAGTAAATCTAAGACAGCTCAAGGCATCTCAGCAGGCACCTGATCATCCGATAATGTGGAATGTACCTGAAACGGATTATCTTAAGTTTTATATTTTTCAGATAGCGTAATCTGTAAACAATTTAAGAATCATCAGACATAATGTTGTTATCAGCACTTTTTTGTGCTATAATCACCCAAAATACAATGGATAAATCTATTTTCTTCCGAAAGTGGGATCAATAAAATGAAGCTGAAAAAAGCGATTGCATTTATCATCACCTTTGCTATTGCCGTAATGGCGTGCTCATTTACCGTATTTGCGGCAGCTGATATAGACTTTACACTTCGTCCTGTGACCGATAGTGCAAAGGAATTTGCGCCCGGCGATACTGTTGAGCTGGAAGTGGTAATAACCACCAAGACCTCAAACGGTTATGACAGCTTTATTCTTGAGATAGGCTATAATGCAGACGTGCTCGTATACAGCGATCAGGCGTTCAGTGAGGACGGTTGTTCGGGAAGTGCATCAAATGGTGTGCTGACACTGTCCTATACAAATCCGGAGGGCAAGAATTCCACACTTAATTCGGTTAACATCATTCGAGTAAAATTTACGGTCCTTGAGGGTGCGCCCGGCGGAGAAACGAGCTTTGAGGGAAATGTAAAAGCTTGTACGGGTAAAAATACTACAGGTGCCTCAACGGCAAGACAGACAGCTCCGATGTATCCTAAGGCAATCAATATAGCTGACATTCCCTTTGTCGGAGAACCGGCAAGCGATTCCGACTATTCCGATATAGTTACCGGTGTTACAGGTGACGAAGAGGAAGAGGTCACAAGCAACGTGACTGTTGTGAAAAAAACAGGACTCCCTGTTTTCTGGGCAATAGTGCTGATTTTGCTCGCATTTGGCGGCGGACTGGTGCTTGGCTACAAGATATGTGAAAATAGAATCGGCTCTGATGTTGCACGCAGAAGATACGATGACGACATTGAGGACGAGGATGACGAAGAGCTTCCCACCTTTACTAAGAAAAAGCCGCAGCCTATGCGCAAGCCTGCACTTGCAGACGATGAGGACGACAGCTATTTTGATACTTCATATTTCGGAAGAGCCAGCGAAGTGAGCATAGGCTCAGATTTCTTTGACAAATATAACGATAAGCCTTCCTTTGAGGAAGCTGAAGAGCCTGAAACAGAGATTCCATCTGTTTTCAGCGAGGTCGATGAAGATGACAGAGGATTCCCCGGCACATTCTTCCCGAAGGACTATGCTGGAAGAACAGACGTAAGAGATGACGACGGATTCGGATCTTTTGATATGGAATCAGCGGCAAAGAACCAAAAGGCCGATTCAGCATTTGATTTCAGCTTCAGCGATGATGAATTCGACGATGACGGGTTCGGAGACGACTTTGACGACGATATGGACACAATCCTCAGAAGAAGATAAGTCAATATAATGCAGAACAGCGAGTGTGTTTCCACACTCGCTGTTTAATAAAATAGCCTAAAAGGGGTTGAATATATGAGTATAAGAAAAGCGAACGAGGCAGATTTCTTTATTGTAAAGAAAATCACGGCAGAGACTATAAATGCCATATATCCGCATTATTATCCAAAGGGAGCGGTTGAGTTTTTTCTGGCACATCATAATGATGAGAATATTCTCAGTGACATTAAGAATGAAAAGGTCTTTCTGTGTGTTGATACAGAGGCAAATGCAGTGGGGACAGTCACCCTTAATGAAAATGAGATAGGCAGATTGTTTGTCCTTCCTGAATATCAGGGGAGAGGCTACGGTCGTGAACTGCTTGAATTTTCAGAAAATGCAATTTTAGAAAAATACAGTGAAATAATCCTGCACGCATCACTGCCTGCCAAGAATATATATCTGAAACGAGGATTTCGTATAACAGAATCTCACGTTATCAATGCACCGTACGGTGATTTCCTGTGCTATGATATGATGATAAAAGAAAGTGAAAAATAAAAAGCGAGTGTGGAAACACACTCGCTTTTTAAGATTATCTTGTGAATAAGACGGCAATAAAATCAATCCTTGATATACTCTGCAATTTCATCAAGGGTGCAGTCAAGGGCGGCACAAAGTTTATTCAAAGTTTTAGTTTCAATATTATCATTTGCGCGAAGCCGTCTGATAGTCTTGCTATCAATACCGCATTTTTCTCTGAGTTGATAGGTGGAAACACCTTTTTCCTTCATTGTTTCCCAGAGTTTATCATAAATTATCATTTGATCGCCCCCCAGATTGACAACAATTATTATGGGGGTTATAATCTTGTTTATTAAGGGGATATAATCCCCATACAAGGAGGTTGATCATATGGATTTATACAAGGAAATACTGCTACAAATTTTAATAGAAAAAATAGACATTAAAATTGATCTTGATATAAAACAAATGGTGGAAATGCGGTGTTTTGCAGCATTACAAAAAATCAAGACCATCATCGATGATGACAGCCTTGACGATCCTGAATGTTTTAAAAAAATTGAAAAGATAATTGAGGTATTTGAGGAAACAGGCGGTTATAAAGGAAATCGCCACGATTTTGGATAAACAGGTGATAAAATAAGAAGCACACTTGATTGCAAATCAAGTGTGCTTTGTTGAAATTTATCCAATCATATCATTCATATCGTAAAGTCCTGCTCCCTGCCCTTTCATAAATATAGCGGCATTTACAGCACCTGCAGCAAAGACGCCTTTTGAACCTGCAGAGTGGGAGAGAGTAAGAACTTCATCGTGACCTGCGAAGATGACATCGTGCTCACCGACGATAGTACCGCCTCGAATAGCGTGGATGCCGATTTCTTCCTTTTCGCGCTTGCGGCGTACACTGTGGCGGTCAAACTCATAACGGGAGGGTATAGAGCGCTCTTCGGAGATAGCGTCAGCAATCATAAGAGCAGTGCCGCTTGGAGCATCGATCTTGAGATTGTGATGCTTTTCGACTATCTCTATGTCAAAGTTTTCGCCGAGAATAGCGGTAGCCTTGCGTGCAAGAGCAATAAGCAGATTGATTCCAAGAGACATATTTCTCGAATAGAAAACGGGTATCTGCTGTGCGGCTGCCTTAAGGTCATCAACCTGAGCATCGGAAAGACCGGTAGTGCACATTACAACAGGGAGCTTCTTTTCGAGAGCATACTCAAGAATAGAAGCAAGCAGGGACGGATGAGAAAAATCAACTATAGCATCAGCTTCAACAGAAATGTCGGAAATACTGCTGTAAACCTGGTAGCCGCAAAGACAGTCGGTACGGGAGTCAACACCTGCAACGATAACGCAGTCATCGCGCTCCTCAACAAGCTTGCTGATAGCGTGACCCATTTTTCCGTTGCATCCGCAAAGGATAATCTTAGTCATTTAAAACGTCCTCTCGATAGAGATTTATATCATACCCCAAAGGCAAATGCCTTTGGGGTATGATTCAATGTTATCTCAGACACTGAAATCAAGGATTTCAGTCACACAGTGAGGTTTAATTTATTATACCAGAGAATGAGCTTCAAGAACCTTGTAAAGTGCAGCCTTCTTGTCGTCGTCCATTTCAACAAGGGGCAGACGGCAGGGACCGACCTCAAGGCCCATCATATTCATTGCAGCCTTTACGGGGATGGGGTTGACATCCCAGAACAGAGCCTTGCAAAGATCGAAGTACTCAAGCTGAAGCTTTCTGGATTCATCGGTCTTACCCTCGAGATAGAGAGCAGCGATATCGTGAGCAACCTTGGGAGCAACGTTGGAAAGAACGGAAATAACGCCCTTGCCGCCGCATGCCATAATAGGCAGGATAAGATCGTCACAGCCGGAATAGATGTCGAGATCATCACCGCAAAGACGGGCGATAGCAGTGACCTGAGAAATATTGTCGGATGCTTCCTTAACAGCAACAACATTGGGAAGCTCGGAAAGAGCCTTGCAGGTCTCAGGAAGAATGTTAACGCCGGTTCTGCCGGGAACACAATAAAGGATCATAGGCATAGAGCAGGCATTAGCTATAGCTGAGAAGTGAGCGATAAGACCCTTCTGGGAAGTCTTGTTGTAGTAAGGAGTGATCTGCAGTGATGCATCAGCACCCATTTCCTGAGCTTCCTTGGTAAGCTCAATTGCAAAAGCAGTGTCGTTGCTGCCTGTACCTGCAATAACAGGTACTCTGTGATTTACGATCTCAATGGTTCTCTTCATAACGGCAACGTGCTCTTCTCTGCTGAGAGTGGAGCCTTCACCGGTGGTACCGCAGGTAATTATAGAATCGGTACCTGCCTCGATCTGCATCTCAATGAGCTTCTCGAGACAATCATAGTTTATAGAAAAATCGTCATTGAAAGGAGTGACCAGTGCGACACCGGCACCGGTGAAAATTGTGTTCTTCATAAAATTACCTCCGATTTAAAATCAGATCCAACCCTCAGCGCAGAGAAGCTCTGCCATAAGGACGTTGCCGCCTGCAGCGCCGCGGAGAGTGTTGTGGGAAAGACATACAAACTTGTAGTCATACTGGGTATCCTCACGGAGTCTGCCGATAGAGATAGCCATACCGCCTTCGAGCTCTCTGTCGAGCTTAGCCTGAGGACGGTTCTCTTCTTCGAAGTAGTTGAGGAACTGCTTCGGTGCGTGAGGAAGCTCAAGCTCCTGAGGTCTGCCTGCATAATTTGCCCAGAGCTCCTTGATCTGCTCAATGGTGGGCTTGTTCTTAAACTTTACAAAAACAGCAGCAGTGTGACCGTCAGAAACGGGAACTCTCAGACACTGAGAAGTGATCTGAGTCTCGGTGTCGAGAACGATCTGATCGTTTTCGATCTTACCCCAAACCTTGAGAGGCTCGATGTTGCTCTTTTCTTCTTCGCCGCCGATAAAGGGGATAAGGTTGTCAACCATCTCAGGCCAGCGCTCGAAGGTCTTGCCAGCGCCGGAGATTGCCTGATAGGTGCAGGCGAGAACCTGCTCAATGCCAAACTGGCGGAGAGGGTGAAGGGCGGGAACATAGCTCTGGATGGAGCAGTTGGACTTAACTGCGATAAATCCGCGCTTTGTGCCGAGACGCTTTCTCTGAGCGTTTATGATCTCAGCGTGCTCGGGATTAAGCTCGGGAACGAGCATAGGAACGTCGGGAGTCATACGGTGAGCACTGTTGTTGGACATAACAGGGCACTCGCGCTTTGCATAAGCTTCCTCGAGAGCCTTGATTTCATCTTTCTTCATATCAACTGCGCAAAAAACAAAATCAACGAGAGATACGATTTTGTCGATGTCAGCAGTAGCGTCATAGACAGTGAGATCTGCCATAGCCTCGGGCATAGGTGTTTTCATAACCCAACGGCTGCCGACAGCTTCGCGGTAAGTCTTGCCTGCAGAGCGTGCGCTTGCTGCGAGAGCAGTGACCTTGAACCAGGGATGATTTTCGAGCAGAGTAGCCAGTCTCTGACCGACCATACCTGTTGCGCCGATGATACCTACATTGTACGATTTCATAATTATCAACCTCCAAAAGGATAAATAAACAAAAAAACCGGCTTGAATACCGGTCATCATTTTAATATAATAAGAGACGTTGAAAACAACGTAAAAGCTTCGATAGCTCTCCACCATATAAAATGATGACAGTCGTACCGCTGTTAAACGGCAAAACCAGAACAGTGCGTGCCAAGCAACTGCCTTCGGCGACGCAGCCTTTCTGCTTCGGGTCAGTGGCTTTCGGCAAGCCTAACCGAAGATACTCATCTGGACATCGCGCCTCTATTCGAATTCCTAATTTACTTGTTGTAATGATTATAAGTCATTTTCGACAAATCTGTCAAGTGCGTTTTGTGCCATATAATCAGCGGTCAGGAAGGAAATATTTATGAAAAAAAGCGATTTTGCATACGATTTACCTCAGGAGCTCATAGCTCAGCATCCTCTTGAGGACAGAACAGCATCCAGACTCCTTATGCTCAACAAGGAAACAGGAGAAACAAAACATGCCCATTTTAGAGATGTACTTGGTGAACTTAAAGATGGTGACTGCCTCATACTCAACGATTCCAGAGTAATACCTGCCAGAATATTCGGACAGCGAGAGGGCAGAGAGGGCCATAACGAGTTTCTGTTGCTCAAGCCTTTGGGGGATAATTGCTGGGAGACTATAACAAAGCCCGGAAAAAAGGCAAAAACAGGCGCAAGATTTGTTTTTGGCGATGGACTTATGACAGGCGAAGTCATTGATGTCAGAGAAGACGGCAACCGTATCGTACGTTTTGAGACAGAGAGAGAGTTTTTCTCCGTTCTTGATGAAATAGGCAGTATGCCGCTTCCGCCTTACATAACCGAAAAACTGGAGGACAAAGAACGCTACCAGACGGTATATTCCCGTGAACTGGGCTCTGCAGCCGCACCGACTGCGGGCTTGCATTTTACCAAGGAGCTGATGGCTGAAATAGAAGCAAAAGGAGTAAAGATCGGATACGTTACCCTTCACGTTGGTCTCGGAACCTTCCGCCCGGTGAAGGAAGAGGAAATAACAGATCATATAATGCACTCCGAGCATTATTACCTTCCTGCAGAGACAGCAGAGCTTATTAACAAAACAAAAGCTGAGGGCGGCAGAGTAATAGCTGTCGGCACCACAAGCTGCCGAACTTTGGAGGCTTGCGGAAGCGCACTGGGTGAGGGCGAAAAATTACATGAAGCTGATGGTTTTACGGATATATTTATTTATCCCGGGTATACTTTTAAGGTGATCGATGCGCTTATAACAAATTTCCACCTCCCCGAAAGTACGCTCATTATGTTGGTTTGTGCACTTGCAGGCTACGATAATACACTTGCAGCATATCGTGAAGCAGTAAACGAACGATATAGATTTTTTTCATTTGGCGATGCAATGCTCATCCAATAGATATTTATATGAAAGCATATTGCAAAAAATGCTGAAATTTGAAAAAAAGAGCAGATGGAAAAATAATTTTTTAAAATACAAAAAAAGACTTGCAATTTCCGTTAGGATAGTGTATAGTAATAAGGCACTTAAGCGAGTGCCACATATCGCGGAGTAGAGCAGCTCGGTAGCTCGTCGGGCTCATAACCCGGAGGTCGCAGGTTCAAATCCTGCCTCCGCAACCATGAAAAAAGCCTTGAAACCATGCGGGTTTCAGGGCTTTTTCTATGTTTGAATCATTTGGCTGTTTTAAGCTGTGGACAATAAATTGTTCGTTATTTGTCCGTTATGCCTGTTTTTTTACAGGAGAAAGAAGATCATCGAGCATTTGAGCAGATGCGGCAGCAGCACTTTGTATTGCGTGAGCGTATACTTTTGTAGTTGTGTTTGCGTTGCTGTGACCGAGGTTGCCCGCAACTGTCGTAACAGATACGCCGTTTGCTATTTGAAGTGTCGCATTTGTGTGTCGTAAGCTGTGAATGTGAATTTGTGGAAGGTCAGTTGTCTTAATAAAATCTGAGAACCATCCTGTAAGTGTATCTGGATGCATAGGTGTGCCGTTCTGTGTTACAAAAACTTGATGGCTTTCGCTCCAAGGTGTTCCACTTTGAAAAAATAACATTCTTTGCCATGTTCGATAGTGACGAAGGGAATTCATTGCACTGGAAGGAACTTTAATAACACGGTGACTGGACTTAGTTTTAGTTTCATCCTTAAAAACTCCTATCTCAGGAAGATATTGAAGGGAACGTTGAATAGTAATTGTATGATTGTTAAAATCAATATCATTCCACTCAAGCCCCAGAAGTTCACCACGGCGCATTCCAGTAAATAGTAATACTTCAATAGCTGTTTTATAATATGTGGGCTGATTCTGCAGCAAATCCAGAAGATGAATTGATTGTTTATCATCTAAATATTCTGCTTCGTGGTGTTCAACTTTAGGGGGCTTGACACGTTCTGCAGGATTAGAAGATATGTATTGCCACTCTACGGCAGTTTGCAGAATAACAGATATTAAACGGTGATGATGCAAAATTGTTTTCCCAGATATAGGTTGTGGATTATCCGAGGAAACAAACAGTTTATTTAGATCGCAATGCAAGGCATTAGAAATATTTTTTGCTGTTTCTTCAGATACGTTGTTGCCAGAAAAAATAGCTTTGATTGTACTTGTACTGATTTGGGCATCTGTGGCAAGCTTGATTTGTGTGATCCCATGTTCCTTAAGATATGCTTTAAGATCAATACAAATCGAATAGCTTGATGGTTTGTACACTTGACTTAAATCCTTATAGAATGCGGTTAAATGTGTAGGACGTAGACGGTCAAGGTAAATATGACCTATTGCGGGTTTGATACGATCAAGTAACCCTTTGTATCGCTGTACGGTTTTGGGGCGAAGCTGAATTTCTGCATAATCAGCAAGCCATTTGTCAGCGAAATCAGCGAATTTGATTTTTCGTTCTGCTGTTTGTCCTGTGCGAACTCGTTCTTCAAATAATGCAGCTTCGTGCAGAGCTTCTTTTTCAGCCTTCTTTTCACTCATTCCCGCAGGTATCTTCCATGTCATTGTACGTTCAATTTGTTTTCCATTTTGATCGTATCCATCGTAACAGCGGAATAAATAGGAATTTCCACGCTTTTTAATTGTTGCCATAAATATATTCTCCCTTTTATTGAAATATAAAGGGAAATCTGCTACAATACATTTGCGACTGATTGTCAGAGGTTTCCCTTTGATGATCCCATGCAGACCGTTACTGATTGCCGTCAGTAGCGGTCTTTTTCTTTTCATGCTGATTTGCGTAAAAGCTGAAATATTAAGTCCAGCAATGATATGTCTTCGCATTTCTCTAACATGGAAACAATGGCTTTGATGTATTCTGCTTTCATTTTAATCCTCCTTATTGTTCAAAAAATAGTTTGCCTGTTAATTCATTGGTATAAACTGCTTCGCTGTCAGTCATGCTTACAACTTTCTTTAACAAGTCAAGCCGCTCGGTTAGCTTGTCTACCTGTTCTGGAGTCAAGGACATGATGTAGTCGATAAGTTCCTGTTTTTTAGTCATTCTTTGTCATCCTTTCTTTAATGTGTTTTTTATAATTTCAGACAGTGTATCAATCCGTTCATTATCCAATGATTTGAAGAATTCAGCATCGGTTGTCCCTTGTGGAGGTGTGTCTTTAACGCAGGATAGCACATTTTCCAAAATAGTTCTACCGCCATCAATGAATTTAGAAATAGCTTGATCGTCTTCTGAAGTGTCTTCAATTGGGTGAACATATTTGAAATAGGTATGAAAGGCGTGTTCCAGTTGTTCGTCAAGATACATAATCAGTTTTATTCCATGTTCCATGGGGAGTTCATTCCAATCATCAGGAACACCGTAAATCTGGGTGAGCGTATCGCCTATTGCACCGAGTTTAACGATTCTGTCAAACTTGCTTACTTTTTGCGGATTCATTGCAAAATTTCCGATTTGCTCAAAGAAACTTGCAACATTTGAATGTATCAAATCGGATTCAGTTTTGAAATCGTCCAGACCTTTCAACCATTCAAAACGAACTTTAAAATATTTTGCCAGCTTTTCAATAATCCAGTCGGGGGGCTGGGCTTTCCCTGTGGTGAAGCGGCTAAAATTTGAAGAGGAATATTCAATGCCGTCCTGAAGCAATACATTGCGGCAAAGCCAACGACTACTTGTATTATTTTCTGCAAGCAAAGAATTTAGCCTTTCGTTTACAATGGGGTTCTTTTCTTTTTTGCGATTTGCCATGTCATCAATCCTTTGTGCTATATTTTAGAAAATCAAAATTACCAAATTGAATATAGATTCTCAATGTGCTATATTAAATACAGCAACAAGATTGTTTCTTGCTGTAATCAATATAGCACATTGTTTTTGAGTTGTCAATTGAAAGGGTGAAACAAAATGAAAAATATGGCAATCAGAATTGCAATGACACAGTACGGGATGAAGCAGTGGCAGGTAGCCAAATTGCTCAATATCAGTGAATCGGCATTGTCACGCCTGCTTCGTGTTGAACTTCCAGAGGAAAAGCAGAGAAATATTGTGTCACTAATCCAGAATGGGAAGGTGGTATAACTATGCCGAAGATGATGACTTTACGGCAAGCAGCTGCAGAAACTGGACTGACATACAGTTGTTTACGAAAATGGATTCTGTCAGGTGAATTCAACTATTTTGTGAAAGCGGGAAGCAAATACCTTGTAAATATGGATCGGCTGGCTGAATTCCTGAACACTCCCGCTTGTGAGACGAACGAAAAAGGGTGATTTCATGGCAAGACCTGGAGTGATGTTTTACTTCGATATGCTTCCAGCCCTTAAACGCTTGACCAAAGTGCAAAAGGCTGATTTGTTTGAAGCGTTATTGGAATATGCACAGTTTGGTGTACTTCCTGAATTCGATGATGTTGGGGTATCGGTTGCATGGGATTTTATTCAACCCAGAATTGACAGGGATGCAGAAGCTTATGATTTAAAATGCCTAAAAAACCAATATTCGGTTTATTGCCGAGAAGCAAAAAAGAATGGACAAACACCTTTATCATTTGATGATTGGAAAATTGAAGGTGGACAATCGAATGATAAAGAACGCTGTCCTTCGATGCGTGATGATCAGGAAATAGAAACCGAAAAAGAAAAAACAGAAAAAATATCATATATTAAATCCAAAACAAAAAAAACAATAGAAGAGAGGGCGTGGGATGATAAGCGCTTTTTATTTGACGATGAAGAATTGGAAAAGTCAGACGATGAATTACGACAAGAAATGATTCGAAAATTAAGAAATTACCACTCATAGGAGGTGGAAGATGGACAAGCAATCAGCAGTTGATTTTAGCAAGACTATTGAAAAATACGGAATTGCCCTATGCGGAACTTTATACCCGTCACAGATGGAACAGCTTCAAAGAGTGTTGGCGATTTATCAAAAAAGCGGACGAATTCAGAAACTGGATGATTCTTTTACAAATCTTGCATTCAGGATGATTGTTGCTGATCTGATATGGCAAGAGAAACAACAGAATCGCAGCTGAAGACCTGAACTGAAAATGAATAACAGAAAGGAAGTGAACTAATATGGAAAACACTTTTAAAATTTTGATGATTCTTCCAGAGGGCAAGGATAATGCAATTAGCGCAGATGCTTTATTAACTATACTTAACCTGAAAAGCAAACGTGAACTGCAATTAAAGATTGCTCAAGAAAGAAAAGCAGGGGCGTTGATTTTGTCCAGTACATCTGGTGGTTATTATACCAGTAAAAATCGTGTTGAAGTGGCTGAATTTGTGCGCACTCTGGAAAACAGGGCAAAGCATACATTCTTAGCTATAAAAACTGCAAGAAGGTTTTTGCGGGAAACAGAACCCGCAAAATTTGAAAATGGTGAACAGATAAGCATGGGAAGCCTGTGACAATCAGTCGCACGATGAACGGGAATGACCATGTTTGAGCATGAATTCAAAATTGAATGGAGGGAGAAGTCGTGACCAATGATACAAAAGAAACTTTTGCTTTGAATTTGATATTATGTCGAACAGTAAAGGAAGCTGCACAAAAGACAGGGATCAGCCAAAGTACAGCAACCCGCTTGCGAAAACAAAAATCATTTCAGGAGTATCTTTCTGAGTTGAAGGAGCGAATATATTCTGACACCATGAAAAGGGCGCAAGCCCTATCTATGGATGCGCTGGACACGCTGAAGGACATTATGCAGGACGATTCATGCACGGATTCTTCAAGGGTGGCGGCGGCTCGTTTCCTTCTGGAACTGGGCATGGAAGCCTATACCAAAGAGAAGCTTATTGATGAAATTGAAAATCTGAAGCGTGCTATTGATGGAGGAGGTGAATAATGAGAAAGCGCTCACTATCATCTATTGAAAATGAAATCAAGAATCTGAAAAAGATTGTTTCTCCAGAAGCTATTTGTGTCTCATTCATTGAAACTACAGATGAACCTTGCACTTTTAAAATATATGAAACCAAATACAGCGGCAGAGGTGATCCCACACATATAATCAGGGAAGTCACTGCAGCTACGTTGGAACAAGTAGCAGAACAATATTGTTTTCCGAATGGGTGTAATTCTGAGAAAAGCATTTTATTTTTGTATGATTTCGGAGAGTGGGGTGATGAAATTGACGAAGTATGAAGCCTTAGAAAGGGAATATCTGCGGCAACAGACCCCGGAAGGGAAAGCGGCAATCAAAGTAAAAAGAGAAATGCTAAAGCGTTTTGAAAACATAGACGGTAAACATAGACAAGTCGGTGTGATTCAACCGTTAATAGACACACGAACTGGAAAAGTAATGCAGTATTTTGTAGTAGAATAAGCAGAAAGGAAGTATAAATAATGGCACTTTTTGAAAAATCGTTACAGGCTGTCGCAAATCTTGACAGTATAATGACAACAGCAAACAAAACATTCGAAATCGAAAAGAAAAAGGCAATGGACACATACAAAGATCCTGTATCACATATTGGAAAGCTGCGAGCGGTTTTGCTTGAAACAGAGGAACAACAGAAGCTCATTTTCAGCGAAACTGTTAAAGCGGAATTTGCTGCTGTCCGTGATATGGTAAATAAGATTGTGACAACCGATGCGCCGCTGGACTTTCCTGCTACGCTGGAAGCAATCAGAGTTAATGGAAAGGGAATTACGGAATATGAAGCATCGGCATTTCTTGAGAAATACAAGAATAATTATCTTGCTTTCAGAACTCTTGCGGATTTGCTACACAAGCATGGGAGAGCAGCGAATATAAGTGTTCTTTATCCAGATGCAATAATGGATGATATTAACGATGGGGAAAGATTGCTTTTAAATTGGGGCATTCAGTATAAAGGTAGTTCATATATGGGGGCATTGCTACAGTCTGATAATAACCCCATTACAGCTCTTGCAGTTACTGTTAATGAGTTTTTAGAGGGTAGATATACATTGAGTGAATAACGGTCATGACATAATAGTTCACATATAATCTTTCGTGAAATAGGGCGGGTATGAAAATGCCCGTCCTATTTCATTTGTTGATTTAGAAGGGGAAAAATATGAATGCAAGAGAATGTTTAGAGCAGATTCGCAAGAGTGATACAATGATCAATAATAAGTATGATGCTATTCAGAAGTTGCATGACGAAGCTATACGAATAACCCCAGAGCCAATTGATGGGATGAAAGTAAAAACAACATTAAATCCAGATAGAAAAGAATCCATAATTTGTACATACTTGCGCATGGAACAGGAGCTTAGAGATGAAATTCAGGATTTATATAAAATGCGTAAAGAAATAATAAAAATGATTGAGCAATTACCAACTCAACAATACAACGTTCTGTTTCAAATTTACATTTTGGGGCGTAAGTTGCAGGAGATAGCAATAAACGAAGATAGGTCATATTCGTGGGTGGTAATAACTCAAAGAAACGGGATTAACACGTTGCAGAAGATTATTGACCAACATGACCAAAATCAATAAAAACGGGCAATTTACTTGTATGTGGATTGTCCGTTATATGTCCGTTAAAGTTAATAAAAGAAAGATTATTATATGAATGATAATCAAAGAATAAAGCTCAAAAAACGCATGAAATCAAAGTAAATAAACGATAGAAAATGCTATGAAAAGCAAATTTTCTTACTCATAACCCGGAGGTCGCAGGTTCAAA
>JAZUPB010000046.1:0-16441 GCA_045604965.1 Acutalibacteraceae bacterium | reverse complement strand
GGCAGGTCTGCTCTTGATTACCTCATCAAAATACGCGGCATGAGCCTGCCCGATGCGGCTCTTGCCATTGACGGGACGGGTTCAAGACCGTCCTTTTCTTATGCCCGTGAACCTCCCCGAAAAATTGAATTTCACCTGCCGGAAAGGAGTGATACCAATGACAGGATAATCAAATACCTGCTTGAGCGAGGTATCGACCGCAATATCATAATCGACCTTATCGAAAACGGCAGAATCTACGAGGAGCGAGATCATCACAATGTCGTGTTTGTGGGTGTCGATACAAACGGCACTCCCAGACACGCAGCCATCAGAGCATCAAACAGCAGTCGATTCATGATTGATGCCGAAGGTAGTGAAAAAGAGTATTCGTTTTCGCTGGAGAGCAGTACAGACAGCACCGAACTTCATGTGTTTGAAAGCGCAATCGACCTGCTTTCTTACTGCACGCTTAAAAAAATAGCTGGACGCGACTGGAGAGAATCGCACAAACTCTCCCTTTCTGGTATATCGAAAGACAAGAACGCAGGTGTTCCCGTAGCACTAAATCAGTATCTCAAAGACCATCCAACGGTCAGGAGAATACACCTGCACTTTGACAATGACAAGGCAGGCCGAAATGCCACGGAAGCAATGTGCTCTGCGCTATTACCCGATTATGAGTGCGTTGACAAACCTCCGCTCACAGGAAAGGATTACAACGACTTTCTAAAACAGAAATTATCAATCAGAATAAGGAGTGATGCCAGATGAGCGATACGATAAAAGTTCTGCTCATAAAACCTATGAAACCGCCCGAAGTGGCTGAAATTCCCAGCGGACTTAAAGGCTCACAGGCCACCGTTGGCGGCTACATTGAAGCCATCTATCCCTTTGAGGATCCTGTTGCCCTGATCTGCAACGAGGAAGGCAAAATCAATGGTCTTCCTCTTAACAGAGCACTTCGAGATGAAGATGGTCACATCTACGACATTGTGGCAGGTGACTTCTTCATCTGCGATGTGTCAGGAGAAGACTTTGGAAGTCTGTCTGACGAGCAGATCAAGAAGTATAGTGAGAAATTCAAGTACCCTGAAGTGTTTGCGAAGATTAATGGAGAAATATCGGCTATTCCCATGATTTCGCCAGCGAAGCATCGCAGCAATGATGCAAGATAAAAAGAAAGGACAATGTAAATGAATTCATACGAAGTAACCCTTATCGAAAAGCGAGAAAAGACCCTACTTGTTAATGCAGAATGTAAAAATCAGGTGTTGATACGAGCACAAAATGAGTATGTCTACGGAGGAGTGAGCCTTGACGATTGTGAACTGTGTCTTGAAGACATTGTTATAGAAGAGGCAAATGCCGGTGTAATAGTTGTTGATCCAGAGGCTTGCTTTAAATCAAGCATAGAATTTTTCGACGATGATGTAGATTGTGTTTGTTCTGAAGAATACGAGTGTGAGAAATGTATTAACCGAAACACATGCGCAATGAAACAAAACTTATGCATCTTAAAGAAAAGCTTATGAATGAATTTATTACCCGTGTAGAGGAGTTGTACAATATCTATGGCGAAGAACAGTAACAATGTAAAAGAATAGCAAGCACGGCCTGTTGATATCAAACGGCAGGAAATAGGTGCGTAGGGGATTTGCCCCTAAAACCCCAGAATACTATGCGAGTTTGGGGTTGATACATAAGTGAAAAGAAATAGCAGCTTTGTTTTACGTCTTTCAAAAGATGAATTGCAGCGGTTGGATAAAGCGGTGAAGAAAACGAACTGTTCCAGAGAAGGTTATGTTCGGATGTTAATAAATGGATACGAACCACAGGCAAAACCTCCAATTGAATATTATGATGTACTGTTTGAACTTCGCAAGATAAAGGCAGTAATGAAAAAGTTGGCAGAAACACCGTGGCATTCTTCGGAGAGCTCAAGGGAATATGCTGCAAGTGTAAAAAAGCTCGGAGATATATGTAATAAGCTGCAAAATGCCTTTGTACCAATTAAAAGAGAATAATGGCAGTTACATCATTATGGGCAATACATAGCCACCTTGGTCATCTTGTGGAATATGCTGCCAATCCTGAAAAGACACTTGACCCATATGATAAAGCGTTGAATGATGCTTTGCATTATGCGGAAGATGATGTAAAAACTGAACATCGGTTTTTGGTTCATGGTATAAACTGCGATTCAGATAATGCTTATGAGATGATGATGGAAGCGCATAAAATGTCATCAAAGCCGATTCGTGTTTCAGGGTATCATGGTTATCAATCATTTATGGAAGGAGAAGTGGATGCAGCCACAGCTCATGAAATAGGGGTGAGGTTAGCAGATGAATTATGGGGAGACAGATTTGTTGTTTTGGTGGCAACTCATCTTAATACAGGCAAAATCCATAATCATTTTGTGATTGGCTCAACATCTTTTATTGATGGCAGACGTTTCCATAACGACCACGCAGAGCGAGACCGCATGGCTCGAATCTCTGACAGATTATGCCGTGAATATGGACTTTCTGTTATTGAATCTCCGAGAGGTATATCAAAATCCTACGCCGAACGCAAGGCAGAAATGGAAGGCAAGCCAACATATTCGAGCCTCATCCGAAGCGATGTCGACCTCGCCATCGAGCAATCCCTTGTTATGCCGCATTTCTTTGCCGCTATGGAAGCTCTTGGGTATGAGATAAAGCGCGGCAAACATCTTGCTGTCCGAGCCAAGGGTGCAGAGCGTTTCCGCAGGCTGAAAACTCTCGGAGAGGACTACACCGAAGCGGCAATATTACGGCGTATCATGGCGAATCGTCGCCAGAAAGCACCATATCGAGAAAACTATACCTCTGCCGGAACATATCGATTCAGAGGCACATTCAAGAAGCATCCACGGCTGTCCGGTTTCCGGGCGCTGTACTTCCATTATCTTTACAAAATGAAGATCCTCCCGCAGCACAAGGAGCAAGGCAAACGAGCCAAGCCATTGTTGAAGGAGGATCTTGTTAAATTGGACGCAATAATCGAGCAAAACAAGTTTTTGCATCTCTACAAAATCGACACCGTTGAGCAGATTGAAGATCATCGTCAATCCACCGAACAGCAGCTTGCGATTCTGGACACTGCCAGAGCACAGCTTCGTGCAAAACTGCGCCGCAAACTTCCGCAGGCAGAGCTTGAGCAAACACGCATAGAACTCACCGACATTTCAAAGCAAATGAGAGAACTGCGAAAAGAACTCAAGCTGTGTGATGCCATCGAGGAACGGTCAGCAGAAATGCAGAAGAAGCTCAATATTGTTCAGGCAATCGAGCAGAACGAACGGCAGAAACAGAAGGAACAGGCTGCTCGTAAGCGTGGTTACAGATGGTAGATTGGAGGTGAAAGTCAATATTCGAAAATCAAAAACGGAGGGAGGTGAATCAAAATGAACGCATCAAGTGATGCTGCCGAACAGGTAGTCAGACTTACGCTTGAGGGAACAGAGTTTGCCGTCAAGATTGTCGGCAAGGGAGCCAAAGAGATTGCGGCATTCCTCTACGCCGCTATGCGTGGCAGTACACGAACCAAGGGCAAGACAAGGCTTACCGGAATGCTCCGCAGCGGCAAGGAGCTCAAGGTGTTTTCTCTCGAGGAGAGCGATCTGAAAAAGTTCGCTCAGGAGGCAAAAAAATACGGCGTGCTTTATGCCGCACTCAAGGGTGTAAAGAAAAGCAAGGACGGAATGGTTGATATTATGGTCAAAGCCGAAGATGCCAGCAAGATCAACCGAATCTTTGACCGTTTCTCCATCGCAGCAATCGACACGGCGGAGATCAAGAATGAGATTCTCCGTACCGCAGAGGAACGTGCAGCCAAACTCCGTGAAGCACCCGACCGAAGTGCCGAGGTTGTGGCGGAACAGGAGCAGGCAAATCCCACCGCAGAGAGACCTCATAGTGACAATCGCACTCTGTTCTTCGCACCCAAGGACAAGCAGCCTGACATCGTAAACCCTACTTCAGCGAGGATGGCAAGGCCGAATCGGTCCGAGAGTGGCTCCGGGAGCAGCAGGAAATACGAGAAGGGCGATACGGCGTTTGAGGATACACGCTTAAAACCCTCCGTTCGAAAGCAGCTTGAGGAAATCCGTGCCGAGCGCAAGGATTCTCCCGACACCGGCAGAACTCCTCGCCAGACCTCGCCCCAGCACAAACACAATCATACAAACAAAAAACTCAGACACAAGAAAGGACGATAATCAACTATGGAAAACTTTGACAACATCTTTACCACCAACAACACTCAGCAGGAGCAGACTAATATCAAGGACGATTTCGATAGAGAGGCATGGGCGCAGCAGAAGCAGGCAGAGCGTGACGGCGTATTTGCCATGCTCGATACCCTCGCTCAGGATATGAGCAGAAATCCCGACACACTCCGCCAGTACCTCGACACCCAGAGCCGCTTTATGCGTATGAGCGCCAACAACGCTATGCTCATTTCCTCGCAGTGTCCGACTGCTACACAGCTGGCATCCTTCGATGACTGGAAGGCACAGTACGTGAGCATTCTCTCCGGAGAAAAGGCAATCGTTATCCTCGAACAGGGCGGCAGCTTTACCCGTGACGACGGCACCGAGGGCAGATACACCAATGTCGCAAAGGTGTTCGATATTTCCCAGACCAGCGCAGAGCCGAAGCCTGCTCCCACATACGAAGCGGCAGACCTTATGAAGGCGCTTTCCGCACACTCCTCTGCCACCATCGAAATGGTTGACAGTCTGCCCGATGGACGCAATTCCATCTATCAGCCTGAGAACAACACCGTCTTTGTCCGCCGTGGCATTGATGCCAACACTCTCTTTGCATCGCTGACTCACGATCTGGCAATGGTTTCTCTCTGCAAGGATGGTTCCATGCCCCGTGACAACGCTCTTTCCGCTTACGCCGCATCCTATATGCTCTGCGCCAAGTACGGTATGGACACCACTCGCTTTTCCGTCGATAAGATGTCCGAGGCTCTCGACGGTATGGACAGCAAGGGTATCCGTGATCAGCTCGGCAAGGCGCGCAATGCCGCCGAAAGCGTTTCCTACAACATGGAAAAGACTCTCAATCCCCAGCAGCGCACCGACAGAAGCAACGGAGCAAGATAATGTCGGTGAAGGAGGATATACGAGTTCTAACGCTCGACGACTTTGAGCATCGCATGGTGGTACACGCTCTGAACGATCTGCGAAGTGAGCAGATTGAACAGCAGCGCTCCACCGAGGATGTAGATGCTCTTTTGCTTCGCACGATAGATGCCCCTCACAAGAAAAAGTGCGGAAGAAAGCGTGACCGTGACCGCTGATAAAAAGCGGCAAAATCTGATTCTCTGTGTAATCGGAATAATCCCCGTGATATGGCTGGCGCTTCTTACAGCACCAGCCGTATCCGGTGGACTTCTGGAGATAATCAGGCACCTTGGTTCGGCATTGAATAATCCCTTTGCGATAATCTGGTGCGGAGATAGCATAAAGACGGTGCTGATATTCCTTGCGGTGTATGCAATGGGTATCGGCATTTATTTATCCTCTGCACGCAACTACCGCAAACGAGAGGAACACGGTTCTGCAAAATGGGGCGACAGCAGAACTGTGTGCCGAAAGTACAAAGCCAAAGAGTTATCTCAAAATAAAATCCTTACACAGAATGTCAGCATAGGTCTGGACGGCAGAAAACACAGAAGAAATCTTAACACTCTTGTGGTCGGCGGTTCCGGCGCAGGCAAAACCCGATTCTACGCCAAGCCGAACATCATGCAGGCGAATACCAGCTTCATTGTGTGCGACCCGAAAGGAGAGATTCTTCGCGATACCGGTAATCTGCTGAAAAAGAAAGGATACGAAGTTAAAGTAGTAGATCTCATCAATATGGAACGAAGTCATTGCTACAATCCGTTTGTTTATCTCGAAAATGACAACGATGTGCAGAGACTTGTAACCAACTTGTTTAAGAATACTACGCCAAAGGGCAGTCAGTCACAGGACCCCTTCTGGGATCAATCGGCTATGATGCTCCTTCTGGCGCTGGTATTCTACCTCAAAAAAGAAGCACCACCGGAGGAGCAGAACTTCCCGATGGTGCTTGAAATGATTAGAGCGGGTGATGTTAAAGAGGACGATGACAATTATATGTCGCCGCTTGATGTGTTATTTGAGCGCTTGAGATACCGTGATCCGAATCACCTGGCGGTCAAGTATTACAAGTCATACCGTTCAGGCAGCGGCAAAACCTTGAAGTCGATACAGATTACGCTCATCGCTCGTCTTGAGAAGTTCAATCTGTCAAGCCTTGAGGCTATCACCCAATCTGATGATCTGGAGCTGTGGAGTGTCGGAGAGAAGAAAGCTGCTATCTTTGCGGTTATCCCCGACAACGACAGCTCCTTTAACTTTCTGGTCGGTATGCTTTATACCCAGCTTTTCCAGCAGCTTTACAATCAGGCTGACTTCGTTCACGGCGGCAGATTGCCCGTACATGTCCACTTTCTGATGGATGAGTTTGCCAATGTAGCATTGCCCGATGACTTTGATAAGCTACTTGCCACTATGCGAAGCCGAGAAATATCTGTGTCTATCATCATTCAGAACCTCGCTCAGCTCAAGGCTTTGTTTGAGAAGCAATGGGAATCCATCGTTGGCAACTGCGACGAGTTCTTATATCTCGGCGGCAATGAAAAGGAAACGCACAAGTACATCAGCGAACTGCTGGGCAAAGAAACTATCGACCTCAACACATACGGACAGAGCCACGGACGAAACGGCAACTACTCTACCAACTGGCAGCTTTCCGGTCGAGAACTGATGACACCTGATGAGGTGCGTCTGCTCGACAACCGCTTTGCGATACTGTTCATCCGAGGTGAGCGTCCGATTATGGACGAGAAGTTCGATATACTTCGTCACCCGAATGTAGCGTTGTCAGCTGATGGCGGTACAAAGCCATATATCCACGGATTTACAGATTGTGCGGGAGTGTCGATTATACCCGAAGCAGATACAGACGAATCCAAGGATAAGGCGTCTGAATTTGAGTTGCCGGATGGAATAGAGCTGCTCGATCTTGAACTTCTGTCCGAAGAAGAAATCCTACAAGAAATCAACGACAATGAAAGGAATGAATCCAACAATGAAAAACATGACTAAAGGCACCAAGAGAATGTTTACCCTGTTTATCGTAGTTGTACTGATGTTAACCATAGGCGTAACCACAGTATCAGCAACAACTACATCAAATGATCCGCTTACCGTAGTCAATAACCTGTCCACATTTATTTTCGGTCTTATCCGTGCAATAGGCCTGATTATGCTCGGGTTCGGCGTTGTGCAGGTCGGTCTGTCTCTCAAGAGCCACGATCCCAGCCAGAGAGCTAACGGCTTCCTAACCCTTGCGGGCGGTATCGTTATCACCTTTGCTAAAGAGATTCTCGACCTGATTACCGGCTGATGATACAAAAGCGCCGCTGGGCAAATCGATTGCTCGGCGGCGTGGAATGCTTCGACAAATTGGAATTTGTCTTATAGTTGAATGCAGTAAAAAGTTGGTGAGAACCATTCGGAATTATCTTTTCTCGTTTTCTTAAGTGTTATGACACACAATACATCTTCGCAAAGACTAAACAGGCTATAGCCATCATAGTATGCGCCTTCTATTTCGATTTTCTCCAAGATATTTCCAGAATAATCAATCCTAAGTATCTGAGTACTTTTGTTATCCCTCGAACAAAAGTAAAAACTATTGTTTGCATCATAAAATACTGATGTTCCCTTGGTGTTAAAATCAAATACGATTTCACCAGTATCAATGTTTAAAGAATAGAAATGACCACCTTGTCCCGATGTGCCGAAAACGATGTTGCGTTGATTTAGCATCATGTCGGTATAGAGGTATCCTTTTAAGGATGTTTTCCATAACAACTTCTCATTTTTCTTACACATATATCCCCATTGGCCAAAATGAGAGATTGTATATTCCCCAAACACAAAATCATCAAGTTCAAAATGGTATGGTTCGTATTTTTTCTGATATCTTTCTTTGTACTCTTTCGTATTGCCGTCTATGCCCCAAGTAAGAAGCTGCCCATTTTGAAGGCTAAAAGATGTTTCTGTTATTCCTAAGCCTTTGTCAAAATAATAACAATTCAATACACGGTTATTTCTTACAACTGAGCATCTGTAATATAAGGGAGAAGTTCTTGCCAAATCAAAACCTTCAAATTTGTTTTGCCATAAAAGCTTCATAGTATATACTCCCTTCGTTAAGTTCAAGTTTATCGCTCCGTTGCAGACAATTATACAGTATAACTATCAAGTTTTCAATGAAAGGATATGCAAACAATGCCACGCCCGCCTCCCACAACTTAATAACTAATATCATCCGCCAGCCCGACCAATCAAACGGTCGGGCTTTTTTGTTACCCATTTTTCAAAATCAACATGAAAAACATTACTAAAGAAACAAAAAAGTATACCTTGTTTATCGCCGTCATGCTGATGGCAACCGTCGGAGTAACCACAGTATCAGCAACGACACCAAATGATCCGCTTAGCGTAGTCAATAACCTGTCCACATTTATTTTCGGGCTTATTCGTGCAATCGGTCTGATTATGCTTGGCTTCGGCATTGTGCAGGTCGGTCTTTCCCTCAAGAGCCACGCCCCAGCCAGAGAGCCAACGGTTTCCTGACCCTTGCGGACGGCATTGTAATCACATTTGCCAAGGAGATTCTTGATCTGATTACCGGCTGATGATACAAAAGCGCCGCTGGGCAAATCGATTGCTCGGCGGCATAATGATAAAAACGAAAAATAATGATCACACATTGTTTTTGCATATTTCAAGTTCGAACTTTATGAGTTCAGCCATTGGGATAATCTTTCTTGATCTTGCATCAATATTTTCGGCTTGTGTCCATAAAAACGGATAGAAAAATACCCCATCATCATAAGAAATGCTTTCAACTTCAGTATCCCAACACTTCCATCGTAAATCATGGTAATACAAATCAGTATCTCCTTGAATGCACCAATAGAGAAATTGACTATACGATATCCCCATGTTTTCAATTTCTAATGTATCTGGAGCGAAATAACCAATTTCACCGTTTTCTAGAAACAGGAATAATCCACCAATAATATCTTCGGCAACAATAATACTATCAATTTCATATAAATCGTTCTTATTACATATATCAATTTGACCAGCACCGTAAATTCGAATCCAATTATCAATTACAATACCGCCACAATTATTGATAACGATTCCCAATGTGCTTTCAGGAGTAAGCTCATATCTCATATTTGCGGAAAGAACTGCATTATTTTCGACCTCGACTATTTGTACCTTTTTTGAGGATTTTCTAATTGATTGCTTGATTGCACTCCATTTATCCATATGACACCTCTACAGATACTAAATTATCGTCCCATTGTGAAAGATTATATAACAAGTAACTATTAATTTCAATAAACGAAGGTGTGTTATACTTTTATGAAAGAGTCAAATGAATTGCATTTTATCAATACATAAGGAGGGTGAATTGTGATTAGACCACCTTAAAAGTTCTCTTTTCTAAGAAACAATAAATTAAAAAAGAAAGTGAGGTGATTATTTGGCAAGTGGAAACTGGGTTGTAGACAACCTCGAAAACGCCCTTGAAACATGGAACGATAAAATGTCGGAGATATGGACACTTATATCTCAATCTCCTGAAGATTTCAAAGGCGGCACAATCTGGAATGTGGTAGTTAATATTCACGGAGGATTGAAAGCAATAGGCTATGCGTTGCTTGTTCTTTTCTTTGTTGTTGGAGTTATGCGTACTTGCGGCAACTTTGCAGAGATCAAACGACCAGAACAAGCTCTAAAACTATTCATAAGGTTTGCCTTGGCAAAAGGTGTGATAACCTATGGGCTTGATCTTATGATTGCGTTGTTCACAATCGTGCAGGGTGTAATCAGCAGAATAGTAACCGCATCGGGTTTTAACGGTTCGGGAAATACTTTATTGCCGCAGGAGATGGTAGATGCCATCAAGGACTGCGGCTTTTTTGAGTCTATCCCACTGTGGGCAGTAACGCTCATCGGAAGTCTGCTCATTACTGTTCTGTCCTTTATACTGATTTTGACAGTATACGGACGATTTTTCAAAATCTATCTTTATGCTGCTATAGCTCCCGTACCGTTGGCTTCTTTTGCAGGAGAACCGACATCGAACATTGGAAAGAGTTTTATTAAATCCTATGCAGCCGTGTGTCTTGAGGGTGCTATCATCATTCTTGCGTGCATTATCTATTCTGCGTTTGTGTCTGCACCGCCTGCGGTTGATCCTGATGCGAGTGCTGTAAACATGGTATGGAGCTATGTTGGAGAGCTTATCTTTGGTATGTTGGTGCTTGTTGGCACAGTAAAAATGGCTGACCGTGTAAGTCACGAAATGTTCGGAGTATAGCTGTTGACTATGTAGCATAATATGAGTATAATATAGTCAGAACAATACTATGGGGAGGAAATAGAATGAATATACGTCCGTCAGCAGCTATAAGGCAGAACTATAACGAAATAGCCGATCTGTGCAGAAATACACAGCAGCCTGTATACCTTACAAAAAACGGCGAAGGCGACCTTGTTGTAATGGATATTGACTCATTTGTACGTCGTGAAAAGATGCTTAAACTGCGTGAAGAGCTGCTTGCAGTAGAGGAAGCACGTCTTGCAGGTGACAGCGGATATTCGGTTGATGAGGTTGTACAGGCAATGCATGCAGCCATCAGAGAGGCAGGAAGCACAGATGGCGAATGAGTTGTACAATGTCGTAATCTCCAAACAGGCACGGCAAATGCTTGTGTCCTGTGCGGCGTTTCTTGCAAAGGTAAGTGTTCCCGCTGCAGAAAGACTTGTATCGTCTTTTGAGGAAGCAGCAAATTCCTTAAAGCAGATGCCGCAGCGTTGTCCGTGGCTTACGAATGATTTTATTCCACGCAACACATATCGTTATCTCGTATTTGAAAAACGGTACTTAATGATTTATCAAACCAAAGACAACACTGTGTTTGTGGATTATATTGTAGACTGCCGTCAGGACTACGGCTGGCTTCTCAAATAACAACATAATATATTTTGTCAGCGCCGCTTAACTGCGGCGCTATTTTATTTTCAATGAAAGGAGACATTACATGGAAATTAAAATTAACAAAGAAATTTTAAACTATACGGAAGGAATATTCTTAGGTTTGAATCTGCGGCAGTGTATTTTTTCAATTCTCGCAATGGGTGCTGCAGTGGGAGTGTATTTTGGGCTCAAGGATATACTTGGAACAGAAGTTGTAAGCTGGCTGTGCATTATTGCAGCAGCTCCCTTTGCAGCACTTGGATTTGTCAGATATAACGGTATGACTGCCGAACAGCTTGCCTGGGCGTGGATAAAATCGGAAGTTCTCTTTCCAAAGAAATACACCTGCGTTTCCAATAACTTGTATTACGAGGCATTCAGTCCACAGATAAAGGAGGTGCTCATTGACGATGTTTAAATCAGTTTTAAGAATGTTCAAGCTCGATAGAGAACGGCTTAGTATTCCTCGTTCAGTGCAGAATGTTATCAAAGTCAAACAGATATGGAATGATGGAATATTTCGTGTAGGAAGAAACAGATACTCGATGACATTCAAGTTTGCAGACATAAATTATGCGGTTGCAAGCCTTGAAGCAAAAAGACATATGATAACAAAGTATTCTGAAATTCTCAATTCTCTCGAACCGGGTTCTATGACAAAAATAACGTTGAATAATCATCATATTAACCGATCAGAATTTGAAAAATCAATCTATATGCCTATGCAGGGTGATGAGCAGGACGAACTGAGAGATGAGTATAATCGTAAAGTTATCGGTGAAGCGTTGAAGATGAATAACAGTATGACAAAGGAAAGCTATGTCACTGTGAGTATTCATACAGACAGTGCAGAAAGTGCCCGTTCTGAATTTGACAGAATCGGAGTTGAACTAAATGCGAAATTCAAGGCGATAGATTCATACTGCTTGCCTATGAACGCAACAGAGAGATTGCGGGTGTTTTATAATTTCTTCCGTGAGGGAGAGGAGAACAGCTTCAGTTTTGATATGCACTCCAAAATGCGTCTGGGACACGATTTCAGAGATTACATATGTCCTGATAGCTTTGAGTTTAACGACAGTTATTTCAAAATGGGCGATAGATATGCGAGGGCAATTTTCTTAAAGGACTATGCAAATTTTATCAAGGACGACATGATAACCGAGCTGTGCGAGTTGAATCGCACAATGATGTTGTCTATTGATATTGTGCCTATTCCTACCGACGAAGCGATGAAGGTGGTGCAGAATACTGTTCTCGGAGTGGAAAAGAACATCACCACTTGGCAGCAAAAACAAAATGCCGCCAATAACTTCTCGGCTGTTGTACCTTACGATATGGCGATGCAGAGAAATGAAGTAACAGAGGTGTTGAAAGATATTTCTGAGAACGATCAAAGACTGTTTGTTGCCAATGTAACCATTGTTCATACGGCAGAATCGCTTGAACAGCTTAACAGAGATACGGAACAACTTTTTGCAACAGCACGAAAGGATTTATGTCAGCTTGCAACTCTGCGTTTTCAGCAGATGGATGGAATGAACAATGTTTTGCCGTTCGGCACTCTCAATACCAAGACGTTCAGAACTTTTACAACTGTATCACTTGCCGCTTTAATGCCGTTCCGTGCGCAGGAAATCTGCCATGAGAACGGCATTTATTATGGTCTGAATGCCTTGAGTAAAAATCTGATTATCGCTGATAAACTGCAGCTGCTCAACGCTAACGAGTTTATTCTCGGTGTACCCGGAAGCGGTAAGTCATTTACGGCAAAGCGTGAGATTCTTCTGCGAAAGCTTACGGCAAATAAAAAGACTGATATCATAATCATAGATCCTGAGCGTGAGTACACGTCACTTGTTAAGGCCTTGGGAGGCTCGGTTATTCAAATTTCTGCAACCTCGAACAATCACATCAATGCAATGGACATCAACAGCAAATACGGAGACGGGGCTAACCCAATTACACTTAAGTCGGAGTTCATTTTATCACTTTGCGAACAGCTTGTTGGGACACTTGATGCAAAGCAAAAGTCACTTGTAGACAGGTGTACAGCCAATGTGTATCGTCATTATCAGCAAGGCAACTATATGGGAGTGCCGCCTACACTGCAGGATTTCAGAGAGGAGCTTCTGCGTCAGCCTGAACCTGAGGCAAAGGGGATAGCACTTGCAATCGAGCTGTTTACAGACGGTTCTCTTAACACCTTCGCGCAGCAGACAAATGTAGATACAAGCAACAGCCTTATATGCTACGACATTCTCGATCTCGGAACACAGCTGCTTCCCATCGGTATGCTTGTGGTGTTGGACAGTATTTTCAATCGTGTTACAAGAAATCGTGAAAAGGGGATAAGCACCTATATTGTCATAGATGAAATCTATCTGCTGTTCCAGCATGAGTACAGTGCAAACTTCCTGTTCACGCTTTGGAAGAGGGTTCGTAAGTACGGAGCAAATTGCACAGGTATTACTCAGAATGTTGATGACCTGCTGCAGAGCCACACTGCAAGAACCATGCTTGCAAACAGTGAGTTTATAGTAATGCTCAATCAGGCATCTACCGACCGGATTGAGCTTGCGAAACTCTTGGGCATATCGGAATCTCAGATGAGTTATATCACAAATGTAAATGCAGGCTGCGGCTTGCTTAAGGTTGGAAGTGCTCTTGTGCCGTTTACAGATAATTTCCCGAAAGACACAAAGATGTATAAGCTAATGTCAACGAAGCCGGGCGAAAACATTGCTTGAGAAAACAGAAATGTGAATCAATAAAAGACTGATAAGAGAGGAGCGGCCAATGAGAAATACAGCATTGGCTGCTCCGAAAGGAGCGAATTAAATGGAGATCAAAACCCGTGACTCGTACAAGCCTGAACAAATTTCAACTCCATCGAACCAAGTATCTGCGATGATGAAAAATGCCTATCAAAAAACTCAACGTATTTCAGAGGCTTGCCAGAACAGCGAGTATGAATCAGCAGAACAGTATGCTAACGATGAAACTCAAAAATATTCAGAACAGATAATAGCGTTTTCAACTGATGCCGCAAACAACATATCGGATTCCGTAAATAATATCGCTCATCGAATACGTAATAGAAACAACTGCTCTATAAAAACAAGAGAACCTTTATCTGTAACCAACGGTTGCCGCAATACAGGTGCAAATATAAAACATACCACTGCAGCATCAATGAAGAACCCCACCAATATTCAGAAGAAAAATGCTGCAACAGTAAAAGCGATCAGCGATGCATCACTTAAATCAGAATATGCAAAGCAAAAAGCTAAAAAGGCAAAGAAAGCCGCAGAGAATGCCGAAAAAGCACTCAAGGCGGCTATAAAGGGAGCGATAAATGCAGTTAAAAACCTTGTATCATGGCTCGTAGCAGGCGGCTGGATTGTCCTTTTTATAATACTGATTATCTGCATGCTGGGTATGATTGTTGGCTCTGCATACAGTATTTTTTTAGGGAATGATGTGAGCAAAACAACAGACGGAGATACTAATCGAGATCTGAGAACTGCAATCAGTACAATCAACAGTGAATACTACGAGAAGATTCAGGATATTCAAAACGGTATTGAAAATCTCGACAATGCAACCATAACAATAAACGGTGAAGTCGGAGGAATGACCGGAGTATGGCAGGATGTCCTTGCCGTGTACGCAGTTGAAATGAGTCATGGTGAAGAAGCGACAGTTGCAATAGATTTTGATTCGAGCAAAACACAGCAGCTGAGAGATATATTCTGGGATATGGTCTCCATTTCGTACACTGTGACAGAGCGGACAGAGGAGGAAGAACAGGAAGTAATAGGTGAAGACGGAAATGTTTCGAAAGAGGTTGTGGAAGTAATATACCGTGACGTAAAAATATCAGTTACAACAAAAAGTGCAGCAGAGGCAGCGGAGATGTATTCATTCACAGACGAACAGAATGATGTTTTGACAGAGCTTATGGGTGATCAGTTCACCGAAGCATGGAGTAAACTGATTTACGGCTATTCATTTGGCGATGAGGATATTGTTGCGGTCGCTATATCCCAAATTGGAAATGTAGGCGGTGAACCGTATTGGCGTTGGTACGGATTATCAAGCCGTACAGAATGGTGCGCTATATTTGTGTCATGGTGTGCTGAGCAGTGTGGGTACATAGATAGCGGAATTGTCCCTAAATTTGCATGGGTGCCTGACGGCGTTTCGTGGTTTAAGGCGAGAGGGCAGTGGCGGCCCGGAGGTTACACACCGTCACCGGGAGATATAATTTTCTTTGACTGGGACGGTGACGGAAAGGGCAATCATGTAGGAATTGTAGAATATGTAGAAAACAATGTTGTTCATACGGTTGAGGGTAATTCCGGAGACGCTTGTAAACGTAAACAGTATTCAGTGGATAGTTCTTACATCTTGGGATATGGTGTACTACGTTGATATGCATCGTAATAGTACACTTGCGTTTGTTGTTTGAATATAAACAAAATATGTATAATCAGTAAATTCACAAAATCTGTATTGACATCGACAATCTAACGCATTAGACTATAAACATAATCTAACGCGTTAGACTCAAGGAGGACTATTTATGGAATCATATAAACTGTTTGAAGCTGAATTTCGTCTGATGACTCTCATCTGGGAGCGTGAGCCTATTCCGTCTCCGGAGCTTACCAAGCTTTGTGAGGAGCAGTTCGGATGGAAGAAGTCTACTACATACACCCAAATCAAAAGACTCAGTGAGCGTGGATTTCTTGAGAACAAAAATACAATAGTAAGCGCACTGGTCAAAAAAGAGCAGGTTGAACGCTTTGAGAGCGAAACAGTTGTAAATGACCGTTTTGAAGGCTCATTGCCGAGATTTTTAACAGCTTTCCTCGACAGTAAGCCGCTTTCCGAAAGGGAACTAAACGAATTAAGGGAGATAATTGACCGATATAAGGAGGGATAAATATGTCTAAAAAATTAATATGGACAATAGTAGCTATAGTTGCAGTATTAGCAGTAGCAATATGCGCTGTAGTATTTCTAAAACCTAAAGCAGAAGCAAATGTGGAAGGAACATTAGAAGAAATAATGGCAAAAGTATATGCAGAAATTCCAGCAGAAAATCTTCCAATGTTAGGACAAGTTCCAGTAGACAGCGAAAACGCTGAATACTATTTAGGAACAGTAGAAGTTTCTTTCAAAGAAGGATTAGTAAGCGAACCTATGATAGGATCTATACCACATTCAGTAGTTTTATTAAGATTAAATGATGCTAAAGATGCAGATGCTGCAGTAGCTAAAATTAAAGAAAGCGCTAATCCAAGAAAATGGAT
>JAZUPB010000045.1:0-2136 GCA_045604965.1 Acutalibacteraceae bacterium | reverse complement strand
TCCTTTTCGGTCTCTAAACGTATCGTCAATTTTTCCATTTTTAAATCCTTTCATAATCAAGCGGAACGAATCGGCAAGCTCGCTTGTCAGTGAGTGAGCGCAGATTGCTCCGCGAGCGTGTTGCATATAGCAAAACGTTGTGCGTAGCACCACCTCGTAAGAGGTGCGCTCGCACGGAGTATAATTCGTTGACGCTCAAAGTACGAGAGGATTGCGAGATGTATTTGCAAACCTCTCGTTTACAATACAATCTCCAAGGTGTTGTTCTTCTTCAAACAGCATTCTCCAAAAAATAAATTCGGCTTTCACCGTATGGTAATTGTACCACAAAACTGGCGATATTGCAACCTGCGTACGTCAATCAAAGAAAAAGCAAAACGAAACGAGGGCATCGAATAAAGCGCCCTCGAAAATTTGTGTCAAAAACGGCAAAGACCATCGAAGCCGATTGAAAAGTATATAGAAATATGATATAATAAACTCACCAATAAATAAGAATTTGCGGAGATAGATAAACTTTAATTAAAGGAGTGCTTTAATGAAGAGGTTCATAACCTTAATAACCAATATGGGGCTTTCGACATCACTCAGACTGTGCGGTTGTGCAGATAAATGCAGAAAAACGATTACCTCAATTGAAACGATGACGCTTACTTTGCAAGGAATGAGATTCTGTAGTGTGTATGAAATCACAAACGAAGACGGGAAAACAGAACTCAGGCGTTTTAGAAAAGTATATTCAAATGGAGTAGATACGCTTGAGCTTGAGGCAAGTGCCGTTTGTGATATTACAGATTTTATTGAACTTATGAATACCTGCGGTGTAATCCGCTGGGACGGATTTCACGGCAAACACCCGAAAAATGTGAATGACGGGATAATGTTTGACTTCAGGGCTACCGTAAATGACGGCAAGGAAATACACGCCGATGGCTCTGCAAATTTCCCCAAAGGTTACCATGATTTTGTACGTGAGCTCAATAAAATACTTACAGAGCATGAAGATGACTGATTGATAAATTCCAATAAGTCAAACCGTTAGATAAATAAGAATTTGTAGGTGTGAATGATGAAAACTTTATATATGATTGGTGGCACTATGGGAGTTGGAAAAACAACTGTGTGCCAACAGCTCAAACAGGATTTACCGAATAGTGTATTTCTTGACGGAGATTGGTGTTGGGATGCAAGTCCGTTCCAAGTAACCGATGAAACAAAAGCAATGGTGATGAATAATATTTGTTACTTGCTCAATAATTTTCTAAAGTGTTCTGCATACGATAATATCATTTTTTGTTGGGTGATGCACGAGCAGAGTATTATCGATTTCATACTTAAAAAGCTTGATGCACAGAACTGTGATGTGAAATGCGTCTCACTTGTAGCGGATGAAAAGACTCTGTGTGAAAGATTATCAATGGATGTAGAAAGAGGTATTCGTTCTGAAGATGTAATTGAGAGAAGCATAGCAAGAATACCGATGTATCAAGCGCTCAATACCACTAAAATTGATACCAACGCCAAAACCGTGGTTATGATTGCCAATGAGATAAAGCTGTTGTAATACTGTCAAATCCCAATATATCAAACGATGCAGGCGCACTTTGATCCATGGCATCCTAACATAAAATGCAATCAACCATAAAAGCCAAGCTGCGTTTCACAGCTTGGCTTTTATCCCATATCGGATGCCTGACAAAAACCAGAACACTATTTGCCTTTACTTCTTATCCAATTCAAAGAAATCCAGCCCCCGTTCGATCATGATATTCCAGAACCGCCACTCGTGTTTATAACCCGTCTTTTCTTCAAAGGTGATGGGAATGCCCTTCTTTTCGCACATTGCTTTAAATTCCACATACGCGGGATAGAACCCGTCCTCCGTGCCGCAGCAGCAGAAGATTTTGGGCAGCGCGCCCGCTTCATAGGCGTCGATGACTTTCTGCCAGCTGTTTTCCATGGAAGCAATAAAGGCTTCCTTCCCGCCAGCGTTATTCACCATATTGATGGCGCGGTCACCCATGAAATTGGTGGGATAACCGTTTTTCCATTCCAGTTCGTCAAAATTTCGGGGGCACTGGGACAGCACAGCCGCCGCAGCAAATTTATCCGGATGTCCAAGAATGTACTTGAATG
>JAZUPB010000044.1:0-74594 GCA_045604965.1 Acutalibacteraceae bacterium | reverse complement strand
CAAAGTAGCTTCGGCTCACCTAAGTATGGCAGCGAGACTGATAATAAGGCAGGTGCAACACTCAATGTACGCAATCATCGTAACAGGCGGCAAGCAGTATAAGGTTGAAAAGGGCGACGAGATCTATGTAGAGCTTCTCGATGTTCAGGCAGATGACGAGGTTACCTTCCAGGTAATGGCTCTCGGTTCTGACGACGGTATCACCGTTGGTGCTCCTTATGTTGATTCCGCAAGCGTAACCGCTAAGGTTCTCAAGAACGGTAAGGGCAAGAAGGTCAACATCTTCACTTACAAGCCCAAGAAGGGTTATGCTAAGAGAAAGGGTCACAGACAGCCCTACACTAAGGTACAGATTACCGCTATCAACGCATAATGACTGAAATTAATTTTCTTTATTGCGGAAAACTGCTGGCAGGCTTTGAAATGAGCGGTCACGCAGACGATTCGCAGGTGGAGGGTGAGGCTGTTCTTTGCGCCGCCCTCTCTTCCGCAGCCTATCTCGTTGCCAATACCATCACCGACATTCTTCACGTCGATGCTGATATTGAGGTCGATGAAGGCTATATGATGCTCGTTGCTCCCGAAGAGGAGCTGGAGCACTGCGCTGATATCTTGAACGGCTTAAGACTTCATTTTACGTCTCTTGCCGAGGATTACAGCGATAACATCACATTAAACGACATGGAGGTGCAGTATAATGCTGAAGATTAATATACAGCTGTTCGCTCACAAAAAGGGAATGGGTTCCACCAAGAACGGTCGTGAATCTGAATCCAAAAGACTCGGCGCTAAGAGAGCTGACGGTCAGTTTGTTCTCGCTGGCAACGTTCTTTACAGACAGAGAGGCACTCACATCCATCCGGGTGAGAACGTAGGCATCGGTTCCGATGATACCCTCTATGCAAAAATCGACGGCGTCCTCAGATTTGAGAGACTCGGCAGAGACCGCAAGAAGGCAAGTGTCTATCCCGTCGAGCAGTAAAGCAGATAACCCGGGGCTTTAGCCTCGGGTTTTTTCGTGATTTTAGCATTGTAAATCGGAGAAGAGAGTATGATTGAAATTACTAAAGAAAACAGAGACATATTAAGACCTCTGTACACCTGGACCAACGATACCTCTGTCATTTCCTGCCTTGAGGGAAGAAATTCCTCACGTGCCTGGGCAGATGATGCAGAGCATCCCACTGCGGCAGTTGTTCAGCTTGGCGGTTTCAGAAAAGGCAGCGGTGCGTTTTCATTTATTGCAGGAGACCCTTCATCACCCTGTGCAAAAGAGCTTATTCTCGCCTGGCCTGAAGAGTTTATCGGCGATGGTACGATACTTGTTCCTGAAAACCAAAAGTGGTCTGCGCTTATTAAAGAGGTTCTTGGGGAACGCTATAACGAAGAAGAACGATATGCTACAAGCAAAACAGTCAACAACTTTGATAAAAAGAAAATTGAATCCTATGCCTCAATGATTCCCAACGGATATGAAGTGAAATTTATTGACAGAGAACTTTTCTCTATGGCAGAAAATCTCCCCTGGTCAATTGAAGGCGTTGGAAACTTCAGAGATTTTGATGAATTTGAAAATAGCAATGCCCTTGGCGTTGCCGCGCTCAAGGACGGAGAGATAGTATGTATGGCTTCCTCCTTCTCTGCATACAGCAAAGGCATTGAGATAGAAATAGATACTCAAAACGAGCATCGCAGACAGGGGCTTGCAAGAGCCTGTGTCTCACGGCTCATTCTTGAATGTTTTGAAAGAGACCTTTATCCCAGTTGGGATGCAGCAACAAAGATATCCCTTTCCATTGCAGAGAGCCTCGGTTATATTTTTGAGAAACCATATATCGCGCACTGGATATCTCATAAATAAGGAGTGATATAAAAATGTTTATAGATACCGCTAAAATAAGTATCAAAGCCGGCAAAGGCGGCGACGGTGCTGTTTCCTTCCACAGAGAAAAATATATTGCATCAGGCGGGCCTGACGGCGGTGACGGCGGCAAAGGCGGGAACATTATTTTCCAGGTAGATACCAATCTCTCTACCCTTTCCGATTTTCGTTACAAGAGAAAATATGCCGCAGAAAACGGGGAAAACGGCAGATCCGGCAGATGTTTCGGCAAAAATGGCAAGGATCTTATTATCAAAGTTCCGCAGGGTACTCTTGTGCTTGACGATGAAACAGGCAGAATAATTGCAGATATGTCTGATGCAGAGCCTAAAATTGTTGCAAAAGGCGGACGAGGAGGCTGGGGTAACACTCACTTTGCTACCCCCACAAGACAGGCTCCCAGATTTTCAAAGCCCGGCACTGCAGGCGAAGAAATGATGGTGCGTCTTGAGCTCAAGCTTCTTGCCGATGTCGGTCTCGTAGGTTTCCCCAATGTCGGAAAATCGTCACTTATTGCTGCAGTCAGCGAAGCAAAGCCGGAGATAAAGAATTACCACTTTACTACCATCACACCAAACCTCGGTGTAGTTCGGCGCGGCGAAGGCGTAAGCTTTGTTATGGCGGATATTCCCGGACTTATCGAGGGCGCAAGCGAAGGTCTGGGCTTGGGACACCAGTTTCTGCGTCACGTAGACAGATGCAGACTTCTTGTACACGTTGTAGACGTCGCAGGAAGTGAAGGCCGTGATCCTATAAATGACTTTGAACTGATCAATAAAGAGCTTCGCAATTACAGTGAGGATCTTGCACAGCGTCCTATGATCGTTGCTGCCAACAAATCTGACCTTGCAACCGACGAGCAGATAGCAGATTTTGAGAAGTATTGCAAAGACAACGGCTACGAATGCTTTACTATTATGGCGCCTATAAACGTAGGCACCGACGAACTTCTCAACAAGATAACCGAAATGCTCTCCACTCTTCCCCCTGTCCTCAGATACGAGCCCGAGCCTATGCCTGAGCCCGATCTCACTGCCATCAACGACCGTTCCGTTAAGGTCACCGTTCACGACGGCGTATTCTTCGTCGAAGGCGAGTGGCTGCTTGACGTTATGCGACGCATTGACTTTGACGATTATGAATCACTTTCATATTTCGAACGCGTTCTCACACAGACAGGCGTTATCGACGCCCTTGTCAAGGCAGGCATAAAAGAAAAGGACACTGTTTCCATTTACGATCTTGAGTTTGACTTTATATTCTGATAAAAGAAGGTGTGTCAATTGAGCAGAATGCTCGACCTTCCCTGCAATCCCAAAAGCTACAGTCCTGCTGCTCTCGCCTTTATCGGAGATGCGGTCTACACCCTGCTTTCCCGTGAAAGCCTGCTTTGCGAAGGTAATTGCCCATCCAATCAGCTTCACAACAAAAGCGTTAAGCAGGTACGATGTGAAGCACAGGCTAAAGCTTTAGACAGGATATTTGATCTTCTTTCCGAAAAAGAACAGGATATCTGCAGAAGAGGACGAAACCTTCACACTACACACACTCCGAAAAACTCAAGCAATGCAGATTATCACAGTGCAACAGCCCTTGAGGCACTATTCGGATGGCTTTATGTAAATAACGAGGGTGACCGTATCCGTGAGCTTTTTTCTGTAATAAGCAACAGTGAAGAATAAAAAGAGAGGTTTTATTTATGGCAAGATCTCGCAAAATGCGTATCAAAAACGCGCTTACTGATGTTTTGTTTTTTGTTTTTGGATGCTTTCTTTATGCTGTTTCCGTAAGTTCATTTACAGCACCAAATGACATCGCTCCCGGCGGTGTTACAGGTATTGCAACTGTTCTTAACCATCTGTTTGATACCCACATCGGTATGATGATAATCATACTTAACACACCTCTTATAATTGCAGGCTTTATTATCCTGGGCTGGCGATTTGTTATGCGTTCTCTCATTTGCCTGCTTTTATCTTCCTTTATGATTGACGGTATCGCTATTTTCTTCCCCACTCTTGTTTACACCTCCAACCCACTGCTCGCTGCAATTTTCGGCGGTGTTATAGGCGGCGTGGGACTGTCTCTAATATATCTGCGCGGCGGTTCCACAGGCGGTACTGATGTTGCAGCAAAAATACTCAATAAATATAAACCTCATCTCAAGCTCGGTACTGCAATTATGATATTCGATCTTGCAGTTGTAGCTGCTGCTACTTTTGTATACAGAGATATTGAGCTTGCCCTTCTCGCTGTTGTCACAATTTTCCTTGTGGGACAGGTTATCGATAAGGTTATGGACGGTCTTGATATGGGTAAGCTGATGTTTGTTGTTACAAAAAACACCAAGGAAGTCGGCGCTGCCATTATGACCAGAATGGACAGAGGCGCTACTGTACTCAAAGGCGAAGGTGCTTATTCAGGCGAGGAAAAAAATATCATTATGTGTGCTGTTCGCAGGAATGAAGCTTTCCGACTCAAGCAGATAGTATACGATATCGATCCCAATGCTTTTATTATGGTCGGCGATGCTTCTCAGATATTCGGCGAAGGCTTCAGACCTATAAAAGAAGAGGATAAATAAAAGCTTCTTTATCTTGAACAGAACTAAAAACAAACATTAAGCCCCCTTTGATGTAAGATAACAATTACGTCAGAGGGGGCTTATTCAGTCATCAAATGCAATTGGTTATGATTGTTTTGAGTTTTGTTACACAAATAGATAATTCTGCGTAAACAAGTACACAAAATGCTAAAACATCTAAATCGCAAATAAAACTCAGACATACAAAATCTATCACAGATATTTTCTTCGAATTTTTATTATTAAGTTTTTGAAAATTACCTGCTGTTTATATGGATTATGTTTTCAAATAATGTTATAAATAATATATCCTATCTGACTCAAGGCGGTGACTGACTGTGGATAATATTACAATAAGAAAATGTACCCTGTCCGATGCAGAATCCATTTATATGCTTAATCGTGATGAAATGGGTTATGAATATGACATTGATCTGACCGCACAAAAGCTCGCTGTTCTTCTGCAGTCAGACAAGGATATGATACTTGTTGCAGAAGCCGACGGCATTGTTGTGGGCTATGTTCACGCAAATGACTATGACCTTCTCTATTCTCCCCATATGAAAAATATTATGGGCATTGCAGTCTCTTCTGAATACAGACATCGCGGAATCGGGCGTGCGCTCCTTCTCAAAATCGAAGAGTGGGCCGCCGAAACCGGCTCCAAAGGTGTGCGTTTGGTGTCCGGTGCAGAACGAAAGGACGCTCATAATTTTTACAAAAGCTGCGGCTATACACAGAACAAAGAACAGCTTAATTTCAGGAAAATGCTCTGAAATAAACCCCGATGCACTGCATCGGGGTTTGAACAGACTTAGTAGTTGTTTTTCTTGTTCTGCTCGTTCTTGCTGTTCTGCTGGTTATTGTTCTGCTGGTTATTGTTCTGCTGGTTATTCTGCTGATTGTTGTTCTGGCTGTTGTTATTGGACTGGTTGTTCTTCTGATTGGACATGAAGGACACCTCCTTTCAACCTTATTATTGCTCTTCCTATTTTTATTATTCAAAGAAACGGGGTTTTTCCGTGAATCTTCCCGAAGCTTATCTGCTTAGGATGTCAAACATTCTCGGCAATGAATTCGATTCATTTATTAAATATTACGACCTGCCTCTTTCCAGAGGTATTCGAGTAAATACTCTAAAAGCTCAAAAAGAATATGCTGGAAAATTTGGTTTTTCACTTGAAAAAGTTCCTTTTTCGCCATATGGATATCGACTGTTGTCCGATGAAAAGGTAGGCGCGTCTCCGTATCACCACGCAGGAGCATTCTACTCTCAAGAACCGAGTGCAATGAGCGCAGTCACTGCACTTGACCCTCAGCCCGGCGAATTCGTTTTGGATATGTGCGCCGCACCCGGTGGAAAATCCACTCAGATAGCCGCTCACCTCGAAGGTTCGGGATGTCTTTGGGCAAATGAATATGTTCGTTCAAGAGCTAATATTCTTGTTTCCAATATCGAACGCTGCGGAATCAGGAATGCTGTTATATCCTCTATGAGGCCTGATGCACTGGCTGCAAAAACAGGTGCTGTTTTTGACAGAGTTCTCGTTGATGCACCTTGTTCCGGTGAAGGAATGTTCAGAAAAGAAGAAAATGCTGTCCGTGACTGGTCACCCGAAAATGTTTCAGCCTGTGCGGTTCGTCAGGCTGAAATACTGGATTCTGCCGCAGATTGTCTGAAAGACGGCGGTGTACTTGTTTATTCTACCTGCACTTTTGCCCCCGAAGAAAACGAAAAAAATATTATAGCTTTTCTCGACAGGCATCCTGAATTCTCCCTTGAGGCGATCCCCTCCGAATTTGGACGCAGCGGTCTTGATTTGAGCCAAAAATACGATTTGACTCTCACAAGGCGTATTTATCCGATGGATGGCGGTGAAGGACATTTTGTTGCAAGGCTGAGAAAAAGCGGTGAGATTTCCGAATGTGACTTCTGCACTGCAAATCACAAGGAAACACCCCAAATCAAAATGCTCCGCGAGCTTTATAAAAGCTGTTTTTCCGACACTCCTAAAGGACGATTTGCTGTGTACGGCAGCAACGGGTATCTTCTTCCTGAAAACCTTCCGAATGTCCCGCTCGACGGTGTTATACGCGCAGGAGTACCTGTCGGTGAAATCAAAAACAACCGCATCGAACCTTCTCACGGCTTGTTTATATCTGCAAAGAAAACCGATTGTCTGAGATTCATTGATCTTACTCCCGACAGTGCTGAGCTTTCTGCTTTTCTTCACGGCGAGGAAATATCCTGCGATGGAGAAAACGGTTATACTGCCGTCTGCTGTGACGGTATCGTTACAGGCTTCGGAAAGGTCAGCGGCGGCAAATTAAAAAACAGATATCCAAAAGGTCTTCGTACTTTGAGATAAAAGGCTTGACATTCAAGCCTTTTTTATTTAAACTATTGTTTAGTAGCTAAATAATAGTTGGAGCTGATACATATGAGAATATTTGAACGCTGCTACAGAATAATCAACAAGTACAATCAAAAAACCCAAAAGCCCCGATGTTACGGCACAGACGATAAGTTGTATGCATCACAGGTTCATATGCTTGACGTAATCGGGGCCTATGAAGGCATCACCACAACGCAGCTTGCCAATCTGCTCGGCATAACCAAAGGCGCAGTTTCTCAGACCACCAACAAGTTATTTAATATGTCGCTTATTAATAAACTTCCCTCTTCGGAAAGAAAAAACGAAGTACATATTTCATTGACTGATAAAGGCAGAACGGTCTTTGATTACCACAATGAATTACATATATCCACCCAGCGTCAGATCGATTCAATTTTTTCCTCTCTTCCACCCGATAGTCTTGCGGCTGTAAATTCTATAATTGATCTGATCGAAGAGATGATTGAGAAAGTTTAAGGAGTGACTTTTATGATATTCAATACATTCGGAGATTCTAAGAATCCTCCAATAATTATGCTTCCAGGTTCATTCTGCCCTGCAAAGAGTATGGAAGGCATTTATTCAGCTCTCTGTGATAAATCTTTTATCATTGCGCCCGATTATAACGGCCACTATGAGAACAGTTCTGATTTTACAACGAGACAAAACGAGGCCTGTGAAATCAAAAATTTTATAATCGAAAATAATATAAAATCCGTAAAAATGATATATGGTCAGTCTATGGGGTCTGAAATCGGCATAGAACTGATGAGACAGCTTATGGATGAGGGCGTACGGGTAGAGTACAGCTTTTTTGACGGAGCTCCCTGTATAAAATTATCAAAGCTTTATAAAGCGTTTATGCATTTTAAATTTAAGACTATGATTAATATTGTCCGAAAAAAGACTGTGGACGATGTTATGAATTATAGTATAGTAAAGAAGTTTTCCTGCGGTGATGCTGAGGCACTGCGAAGTTCTATTGAGGCAATGAAAGAGGTTTCTCCGCACCTCACCGACGCAACCATAAAAAACGAGACCGAATGCTGCTACACATTTGATTTTCCTTCTTTTGACGAAGAGACACAGAAAAGAATGTATTTCTTTTTTGCAAAAGATGAAAAGGCCTGCAAAACCTGCCTCAAGCACATAAAAAAAGCTTATCCCTCTGCAAACTATAAAATCGTCAGCGGTTACGGACATCTCACTTATGCATCAAGACATCCGTCTGAATATCTCTTAATGCTCAGGAATATATGTGAAGATGAATAACATCAAAAGGAAGCAGTGAATAACACTGCTTCCTTTTTGGTTATGCTTTGTTTTCGAGATTTGGCAGGACAATACTGATGCAGGATGCAGGCATTGATGTCTGCGCAATTACAACATCTGTGATCATCGAAACCTCAGAGGATGTAAGCTCCTTTGTATTGGATACGATAATACTTACCTGTGAATCTCCCACTACAGCTATGCAGTCATCAAAGCCCTTCGCCTTTATAAGTGTTTCAATTGCGTTTTCTGTCTGTATCTGTGAAGCGATCTCTGCGCTTTTGTTTACAGCCGCAGTTTTGTCGGCACTGTTGTTTCCTGCATCATTAATGACCTCTTCGAGCAAAGCGATAGATTCGTTTCTTGCACTTTCACGCTCATTGTATGCCATTCTGAAGTAATTTTCTTCTGCGCTTGCAGCCGCTGCATCGCTCTCTGAAGCACTTTGCGTGCCCTGTGCGGAAACAAGCAGGGCTTCTCCGAGCATAGTTTCATCCGACACCGGCTGTCCTGACTGCACATAGTCCTCACTGGGCGCAAACTGCCAGTTCAGATATACCGCTGTACCAAGCGCCAGCACAAGTCCTGCAATAAGTAATCCTCTTTTTTTGTTTTTTAACATTTCTTCTTTCCTCCTGTCAATTTGTCAATGTTGTTACATATACACGCCTTGAGGATATCCCCAGGGCAGTGGTTACCGCTTCAATTATACGTTCTCTTACCAGGTCGCTCTCCGCTCCTTCGCAGACAACTACCACACCTTCCACCGAAGGCAGCAGCATTGTCCGCAGAAGGGCTTCACGACCGTTTTTCCCGTCTACGATTATCACCGACTCTTCTGTGTCGTTTTTTGTGTCTGTACTGGTACTTCCGTCTGTATCACGGTTTTCTGAAAGATCGCTGTTTTTTCTGGAATCACTTGCATATATGTATTCTTCGCTGTTCTCAAGCGTCACAAGGACCTTTACCTTTCCTGCTCCCTTTATTGATGAAATTATTTCACACAGCCGTTCTTCTATTGAATCAGCATATGCTTCGCAGTCAAATGATGCCGTCTGTATGCGTTCTTCCTTTTTGGAGCAGGATGTGCCAATCTCAGAAAGCAATATCAGCACAAGTATAAGTATCCCTATAACAGTTACAAGCTTTGCGCGATTTTCTTTTTTCAATAGTCCGCTTATTTTTTCTTTTATCCCATCCATCACTCTTCCTCCGTTATAAACTTTACATATATACCCGTTCTTACATATACTGCCTGCGAGAGCCTTTCACGTTTCTCATAGTCCTTTCTGGACAACTCAATCTCCGCCTGAGATATAGATATGCTCCCGTCCTGTAATATATCCATATAAATTTTAATATTTTTTGCCTCTGTATTTTCCGACAAAAGAGCACTCTCTATCTGTCCGCTCACCATTTCCTCAAGCATTTTGCTTGTAAATTCTGTCACCGCATCTTCCATTTTTCTGTTCTCCTCAATTACTGCCGCCGATGTTTCAGGCATCCTGATGCTTTTTATTGCATTGCCTGCAGGCAATGCAATCGAACATACAAGAAAAGCTCCCATCGCTGTTTTTATAAGGCTCTCAAAGGATGTTGACGGCACAAGCATTTTCAGAGTTCCGCAAAGAACACAGCACACACATATACATACCGCCGCTTCTTTTATGTTTTCCATTTATCCGCCAGCCCTTCCTACTATCAATATTGCCGCCGCTGATACTGTAAGCATCATTACCATCAGAACACATACAGCTATCAGCATTCCAACTGCTGAGGACAATGAGCGAAGGAGTTTCGGAACTGCCGCCGAAGCTGACAGCAGTTCCGATATTACAGCACACAGCTCAAGTGTAAGCCTCCACAGTATTCCCCTGATAATTACCGGCAGGAAAATATATCCGCAGGCGATTATGCCGAATGCACCAACAGAGGTTTTAAGCAGAGCAATACAGCTTTTAATTGATGTAAGTGCTTCACCTACCGCACCTCCGATCACAGGCACCGAACCGGAAACTACGAATTTTACTGTTTTTCCTGCCACTGTGTCTGCCGCCGCGGTAACCATACCCGAAATTGTAAGGGCCGCCACAAGCACTGTCGCAATAATTCCCAGCATCCATTTTACGCATTTTTCAGTAAACGCCGCAGCAGAGGTTATATTTAGCTCCGGTGCTGCAGACGCGACTGCAGACACTGCCGTTAATATCCGTACAAAAGGAACCACGCCTCCGCACAAAACCGCTGACGCGGCTTCCGATATAGTAAGTATCGCCGCAGCGCTTCCTGCTGATGTTACAGTCTGTCCTGAAGCCGCCAGCACTGCGGCAAACACAGGTATAAATCCTTTTTCAAATGCATTTGCCGCTTCTATGGTCTTCGTCACGTCGAAAAAATAATCAAGAAGCGGATTTAATGCCGTAACAGCCGCAAAAACGGCCGCTGCAACATATGCCGCCTGCGCAGTTTTTATATCTGCCAGGGAATCTTTCAACCCTCCGACCAGTGCAGTCAAAAGCACTGCGGCAATTATTGCAATTCCCACCTTCAGCGGCTGTTTGCTTTCTTCCGCTGTTATTCGTATTACCGAATCAAGTATGTCCGAAACATTCAGATTGGTCATATATTCTTCAGATGCTGACGGTATTCCTGCGTTTTCAAGATTTTCAAGTGTTTCGTCGCTCAGGTAGTCTGTAAGATCAGCTGCTCCGCTGTCCTCAAACAATTCTTCGTATCCCTCGTACTCTGACGCAGATACTGTAGGGCTCGATGTTACTGCCAACACCAGCAGAATAGTTAACATAATAATTCTCTTCATCATCCGTTTATTATTCCTACCGCAGTTTCAAGCAGTGATTCAAAAAGCGGAAATATAACCGCAAGAACTGTTATTTTCCCTGCTGTTTCAACCTTTACCGCCAGTGATGTACAGGATGCATCACGGCACACATCTGCCGCTGTCTGTGTTATGAAGCATATTCCGATAGCCTTTAACACAAGCGTAAATCCATCGCTCAGGCCGTATTTTGAGGACAGCCCGCTGATCTCTTTTATTGTCGGAGCAACAGCAGAGATGCAAACTGCCGCTATTGCACAGCCGCCGAGCAAAAGTATTGCTGTTGAAAATTCCTGTCGGCTTTGGCGTACTATTACTACAAGCAGACATATTATTACTGCTGCTCCTGCTATTGTTGTTATACTCATAGGTCAAACACCGACTTCACAGTATCGAACAGACTGCTTATCTCCTGCACTATTATGGTGAGCACAACAATTATTCCTGCAATTGTTGTCATTGTTGCCTGTTCCTCTCTGCCTGCTCGAATGAGCACCTGATTGAGTACCGCCACGATTATTCCTACAGCCGCTATTTTAAAAATCAGATCTATATCCATAAAAACAGTCCTTTATATTATAAGTATTACTACGCCGAGACCTGCCAGCACAGAACAGGAAAAAAGCATTTTTCCTTTTGTTTTAAGTTCACTTTTTATATTTTTTGCCTGTTCCGACAATCTTTCCGATGCTGTAATAAGAAGCCGTTTTTCTCCCTCAATATCTGTGCTTCCCACTGAGTCAAGAAGCAGAACCGTTTCAAGCTCGTCCTGTGTAAGTCCCACCGATCTTGACCATTTTTCTGCACCCGTTCTCCAGGCACATCTGAATCCGCTGTCCATTTCGTCTCTTACCGCCCGAAACAGCGGCGCACAGCACCCTTTATCCGTATGTTTTATCAACAATTCGCTCAGGGGAGGCGCTCTGAAAGATATTTCATTGTGAAGCTTTATACATATCTGCCGCAAGGCATCAAGCGACTCGAATCTGCGCTTTATATCCGTTCGAAATCCGTTTCCCACTATCGCTGAAAGAAGCATCACCAGCAAACATATAAGTATTTTCATTTTTTAGATCCTCCGCTTTTATTACCTTCTTCACAGACATCGGTGCTTCAGACAAAAGCACGATATATTTAAATGCGCATGTTTCGATCAGCGTTCTTATTACAGGTCTTAATATCAATTCCTTTTCACTGCCTGCGTGAACACTGGCTATTACACTGACTCCTGCATTTATTCCTTCTCTTATTTCTTCTGCTTCTCTTACAGTCCCTATTTCATCGCATATGATGATTTCAGGCGACATACTGCGAATTGCCGATGATATCGCTTCACCTTTTGGATAGCCACTCAGCACATCACAGCAGCGTACCGCCTCATACTGTGGCGCTCCTGCACAGCAGGCGGCAAGTTCTCCGCGCTCGTCAAGTATTGACACCGCATAGCGCCTGCCTGTTCTTCCACTTGAAAGCGAAGCCGCAACATCACGCAAAAGAGTGGTTTTTCCGCTCATAGGAGAACCTGCAACGAGTATTCCGCAGGGAGTTGAAAAATCGATTTGCGAAAACAGCTGTGCGCTGCAGCCTGTAAAAGATCTCGCTATGCGAAGATTTATAGACGAAATATTCCGCAGCATTGCTGCCTGACCGTTTTTTATCACCGCAGTTCCGCATATTCCTGCTCTGTGTCCGCCCTGAACTGTCACATACCCCTCCGCAATTTCCTGCTGATGGGCGTATACGGAGTATCCGCATATACATTCAAAAGCTTCTCTTATCTGCTCTGATGTTATTATCGGAAAATGTTCGAGGGTTTTAAGTTCATTGTTTATGCGCAATACTATTTTGCTTTCCGAACGCAGGCGTATTTCCTGTGTTTGGGATTTTGTTTGTATATCAAGTTCTCCAAGCATTATGCTAAGCCTTTTCCCCAGAGACTGTGAAGCCTGGTCAAAGGGAACTGTTTCATTCATCGTCTATCCCCCTCCTTGGCTAATTTATATGGACGAGTTCATTGCAATATGACATAAAAAAGAACACTCACGGTAAACCGTGAGTGTTCTCATTCATTATTGTTTGATTATCAGATAAAGGATATCTGGTCAGATTCAGGTAAACCTGCCAGCGCACCTGCTGCATCAAGTGCTGCAATAACAGCCTTTGTTACACCGGAACGCTTCTGCATATCCTCTCTGGTTGAAAACATTCCTTCATTTCTCGCTTCCTCAAGCTGCTTTGCAGCATTCAGTCCCACACCATCAAGGACAGAGAACGGCAGACGTATGCCGTCTTCCTCAACGAGAAACTTATATGAAGAGCTTTTTTCAAGGTCGATATTAAGGAACTTTATTCCTCTTGCAAGCGCCTCGTTGATTATCTGAAGTACTGCAAAGGTTTTATTTTCCTTATCGCTTGCCGCTTTGCCTTTTGCGGTTATTTCCTTCATTTTTGCACGTACTGCCGATCTTCCGCACACTGTCGATTCAGCATCAAAATCGTCGGGACGTGCAGTGAAATACGCAGCATAATAAGCTGCCGGCATATGTACCTTATACCATCCGAGACGCAGAGTCGCTATCATATATGCCGCTGCGTGAGCTTTGGGGAACATATACTTTATCTTGAAGCAGGAATCAATGTACCATTCGGGAACATTGTTCTTTCTCATAGTCTCTACCATTTCATCCGTCAGAAGTTTCTTTGCGTTACCCTTACGGACGATTTCCATTATCTTGAACGCAAGACCTTTTTCCACTCCCTTTTGGATGAGATAGACCATAATGTTGTCTCGTGTTCCGATAACCTCGGAAATGGTGCAGGTGCCTGCTTCGATAAGATCTTTTGCGTTGCCGAGGTAAACGTCGGTTCCGTGTGACAGTCCCGATACCTGCAAAAGGTCAGCGAAGGTTTTGGGTTGGGTATCCACAAGCATCTGACGGACAAATGATGTTCCTACCTCAGGCAGCGAGAAGGTTCCTGTCTCCGAATCGATGTCCTCAGGTGTTAGTCCAAGTGCCTCTGTTGATGTGAAAAGACTCATTACCGCAGGGTCGCTCATTGTTACTTCCATTACGGGAATACCGGTATACTCCTCAAGATAGTGATAAATTGTAGGATTATCGTGCCCGAGTATATCAAGCTTGAGGATGGTATCGTGTATGGAATGGAAATCAAAGTGAGTGGTTACTATATCAACATCCACTTTATCTGCAGGGTGAGCAATAGGACAGAAATCGTAGACCTCATATTCTCTGGGGACAACGACCATACCGCCCGGATGCTGGCTGGTGGTTCTCTTTATGCCCGTACACCCGTTTTTGAGACGCTCTATCTCTGCCGCAGGCAGGGTAAGTCCTCTCTCCTCGGCATATTTCAAAACGTATCCGTATGCGGTTTTTTCCGCAACTGTTCCTATTGTACCTGCCTTGAAAACATTTTCTGCACCAAATATCTCTTCGGTGTATTTATGAGCTCGTGACTGATATTCACCAGAGAAATTCAGGTCGATATCAGGCTGCTTGTCGCCATTGAAGCCGAGGAAGGTCTCAAAGGGTATCTCGTGCCCGTCACGCCTGCATTCCGCACCGCACAGCGGGCAGTTTTTCGCAGGAAGGTCAAAGCCCGAACCGACATTGGGGTCTTCTATAAAGAACTGGCTCCACTGACATTTAGGACAGACATAGTGAGGTGCCAGGGGATTTACTTCGGATATGCCCGCCATTGTTGCTACAAATGATGAACCTACCGAACCTCGTGAACCTACGAGATATCCGTGAGCTTCCGAATCCGCAACAAGCATCTGTGCTGTCATATACATAACAGAGAATCCGTTGTTGATTATGGAGTTCAGCTCACGCTCAAGACGTTCGTGAACATATTCAGGCAGAGGATCGCCGTATATCTCCTTTGCTCTGTTTCGGCTGATGGTTCTGAGATTTTCATCGGAGCCCTCGATTCGCGGCGGATATACTCCAGGCGGTATAGGGCTTATCTCCTCTACCATATCTGCAATTATATTTGTGTTAGTTACTACAACCTCATAGGCTTTGTCTTTACCGAGATATTCAAACTCTGCGAGCATTTCCTCAGTTGTGCGCAGATACAGCGGTGCCTGCTGATCTCCGTCTTCAAAGCTCGACATAAGAACTCTTCGGTACACTTCATCCTCAGGCTCAAGGAAATGAACGTCGCAGGTTGCCACAACAGGTTTGCCCAGCTCGTCGCCAAGTCTGCATATCGTCCTGTTGTATTCCTGAAGTGTCTCCACATCAGGGACTTCACCGTTGCGCACCATAAACATATTGTTGCCTGTAGGCTGTATCTCAAGATAATCATAGAATGATGCTATCTCGACAAGCCGCTCGTGACTTGCACCCATCGCTACAGCCTTATAAAGCTCGCCTGCCTCGCAGGCAGAACCTATAATAAGTCCCTCGCGGTGCTTTTCTATCATACTGCGCCTTGTTCTCGGGCGCTTGTAGAAATCGTGGAGATTTGCCTGGGATATAAGCTTATACAGATTTTTTAGTCCAACCTTATTTTTGACCAATATGATCTGATGGTGGGATTCGAATGTTTTTATCGGTCTGTCGGTTATCGCTGTATTGAGCTGTGCTGTCTCTGTTACTTTGTAATCATCGCGCATTCTGCGAAGCTCTTCAATAAGTATATATGCAAGCGCAACAGCATCATCAACTGCACGATGGTGATTAAATGCCGGAAGCTTCAGATGCGATGTTACCGTATCCAGCTTATGGTTCTTGATATCCGGGAACATCGCACGGCTAAGCGCAAGAGTATCAAGGCTTGTAAAGCCGCACTCATAGCCGCATCTGTCACAGGCAGCTGATAAAAAGCTCATATCAAAAGCCGCATTGTGTGCGGAGAGTATCCTTGTATCTCCGCAGAATTCAAGAAAGTTTTTTACTGCCTCCGCTTCTTTGGGGGCATTTGCCACCATTTCGTCAGTTATTCCTGTTATGTCGGTTATTTTTGACGGAATATGCTGTTCGGGGTTTACAAAAGTTCCGAATTTATCGACAATTTCCAGTCCGCGAAGTCTTACCGCACCGATCTCGGTTATACGGCAGGTCTTCGCATTGAGTCCTGTTGTTTCAAGGTCGAAAGCAATAATGTCTCCCTCTATGGGTTCATTTGCGCTTCCTGCAATAACTCTGAGACTGTCATCTACAAAATAGTCCTCTACTCCGTAGATTATTTTTATCGGTGTTTCTGCTTTTTTTAGCTTGTTTGCGGTGTTCATTGCTTCGGGGAAAGCCTGTGCAACACCGTGATCGGTTATTGCTATAGCTTTATGTCCCCATTTTGCCGCACGTTCGATAAGCTTTGACGCAGGGGTTACTGCATCAAGCGCAGACATATTGGTATGCATATGCAGCTCTACGCGCTTTTCTTCGCTGTTGTCCATACGAAGGCGTTCTTTTGCCATTGCTATGCAGCTCGCCATAAGGCAGTAGCTTTTGTCATAACTGTCGTAAGCATACTCGCCCTGAACAATAACTACACTGCCGTTCCCGAGACCTTCCGCCTTTTCCATATCCTTTTCTTTCATAAAAAGCTTTACTGTATTGGATGAGGTAAGGTCTGTTATATTGAATTTTACTATGTAGCTTTTGCCCGATTTTGTCAGCTTGGATTCATAGCCGAACACTCTGCCCCATACGGTTGCCCTGTGCTGCATAGGATCAAGCTTTACAAGCTCTATTGCAGGCAAATTTTCTACCTTGCCGTAGATAAGCACCGGACTGCTGATCTTGTCAGGCAATCCGGTGAGCAGATTCTCTGCAGGCAGCGGAGCATATCTTGTCTTTCGCTGAGGCATCGGACGTTCTGCAGGGCGCGCGGCAGGTGCTGCAGGTTTTGATGCGGCAGGCTCGCTCTCCCAGGGAGGAACAACTGTCTCCTGCGGCTCGATTTTGGGTATCTGTGCGCTCTTGTCGTATGCAAGGCTGAGCACAACAGGAAGCCCGAAATATTCACTTACCGCATTTTCGAATTTTTCATTGAACTTCTTCGCCTGAAGGAGCATCAGGCTGTCTGTTTTCAGCACAGCAGACACGACTCTGCTGTGCTTATCGTAGCTCCAAGAACACTTATAAAATGAGCCATTGACTGTGGATACAGTTTTTTTCAGCTCTCCGATAAGGCTGTCGAGAACCTCCTCGGAAAATGCCTCCGGAGCAAATTTTGGTTTTATGTTAACCTCATCAAGGGCATAGCAATCCTTTATAACCGCTTCTGCCCTGTGAAAAGCTGCAAAATCTATAAATTTATCTGAACTGACGGCTACCGTCAGCGATCTGAAATTATTACGCGGCAGAATCTCATCTATATTCAGATGGGCTATTGCCGCAACAAGCTCGTTCTCCGCACACTCCGTGAACAGCTGACCTATACTCTGTTTCATAATTCCCTTTCCTATAGTTTTTCAATTTCCTCAAGAAGAGCCTGCAACGCCTGCTCTTCACTCACTTTCCTTATTACTTCGCCCTTTTTGAATATCACTGCACAGCCGTCACCGCCTGCAAGCCCTATATCGGCTTCCTTAGCTTCTCCCGGGCCGTTTACAACGCATCCCATAACTGCTACTTTGATATTCTTCTCCACTCCGCGAAGCGCTTCCTCAACCTTGTTTGCCAAACCAACAAGATCGATTCTTGTTCTGCCGCAGGTGGGACAGGACACGAACTGCACACCTTCTTTGCGAAGGCCCAATGCAGAAAGTATATCCTTTGCGGCGTATATCTCTTCTACAGGGTCTGCGGTAAGGGATACTCTGATGGTATCTCCTATCCCCTCTGAAAGAAGCGCACCTATACCGACTGATGACTTGATTATTCCCATTCGTGTGGTACCTGCCTCAGTTACGCCCAGATGCAGGGGATAATTGCATTTTTCGGACATAAGTCGGTATGCTTCGATTGTAGTCTGCACATCAGAGGATTTAAGCGATACAACTATATTATGGAAATCAAACTTTTCAAGAAGCTTTACGTGGTACAATGCACTTTCGCAAAGTGCCTCTGCTGTAGGTGAACCGTACTTTGCAAGTATGCCCTTTTCAACAGATCCGCTATTGACTCCTATTCTGATAGGAACATTATGAGCGGTGCACTTTTCTACTACCTGTTTTACCCTGTCTTCACCGCCGATGTTGCCGGGGTTTATGCGCACCTTATCAACACCTGCATCAACACAGGCAAGTGCAAGACGGTAATCGAAATGTATATCGGCAACAACAGGGATAGTAAGCGCTTCTTTCAGTGCACTGATAAGCTTTACCGCTTCTTTGTCAGGCACTGCGGCGCGCACTATCTCACAGCCTGCTTTCTCAAGGGCAAGTGCCTGCTGTACACTTCCCTCTATGTCGTATGACGGCTTGTTTAACATAGACTGAATAAGTACAGGCAAACCGCCGCCGATTTGCCTGTTTCCTATACTTATTCTGTCAGTGATCTTTCTTGTCATTATAATCAATCCTTATCCTGAACAGCCAATAAGCTTTACTATATCATTGAATGTTACAAAAATCATCAGAGCGAAAAGAAGCATAAGTCCGACAAAATGAACTACAGATTCATACTTTGCAGGTATGGGCTTACGTCTTATCATCTCTATAAAGATAAACAGAAGTCTGCCACCGTCAAGTGCGGGTATGGGCAGAAGATTGAATACACCCAGGTTTACGGTTATAAGTGCCATCACTCTGAGGATGTTTACAAACACTGAAATGAAATTCGTCCAGGGCGATGCTTCCTCACTCATAGAGTTTTCGGCAACCTGACCGATAGCATCAACAATTCCCACGGGGCCTGACATATCGGTCATTTTGAAATCACCCGTTACAAGCTTCCAGAGACTGACATATACCACTCTGCACATCGCAACAGTTTCTGTTCCGGTTGACAAAAGAACATTTCCTACGTTCTTTTCTTTGCCGACTATTATGAAATCCTGTATGGGTAGCTCATTTGCTCTCAGTTTGCCGTCTGCTATCTCAACATCGGATGCGCTGATATTCATTTTATCGGCAAACACTGTGCGGTAATCAGAATCGGAGAATATTTCGCTGACGCGCTGGTTTGTGTTCATTTTTACATCAACATCGATCTTCTTACCGTCGCGGATTACTGTAAAAGTCATATTACTGCTGTTGGCAAAGGCCATTCCGTATGAAATATCGGTTGAGCAGAAGGTTCTGTAGCCGTTTACGGCTGTGATCTTATCCCCTGCCTGAAGTCCGCTTTCCTGTGCGGCAGAATATGCATTCTCAGGGAACCCCCATATTCTGGTTGTTCCTATAAGATTGCTGTCGCCGGGAATGTTTACGCTCTGAACTATGAGCATAAATATCAGACCGAGGATAATATTGAATATTCCGCCTGCCGCAACAATAATGAACTTCTGCCACGGCTTTTTGTTGCAAAATGCACGGTCATCCGCGCTGTCCTCATCTTCGCCTTCCATAGCACAGAATCCGCCTATGGGAAGCAGTCTGAAAGTATAAAGCGTTTCCTTGCCTTGCTTTTTAAAAAGCTTCGGACCCATACCTATTGCAAATTCGTTTACTTTTACGCCGAACATCTTGGCTGTGATAAAGTGGCCGAATTCGTGTACGAGCACGACAAGCAGAAAAAGAATAACCGATCCTATGATAATAAGTGCTGTAGTCAAGAGTTAATCATCTCCTATTTCTTTGCAGCTGAATATACAAATTCCTTTGCCGCTTTATCGGTTTCAAGTATATCAGAAAGTGTGTATTCTCCGGGTCTGTAAAGCGAAAGAGATTCCTCAACAAGTTCTCCTATTCGCAGGAAACCGATCTCGCCCTTTAAGAACAGCTCAACTGCAGCCTCGTTTGCTCCGTTTGCGGCTGCACAGGCAGTGCCTCCCAATGCAAATGCCTTTCTGCAGGCTGACAGACAGCTGAATGTATCTGTGTCGGGTTTGTAAAAGGTCATCTGTCCAAGCTTGAAAAGGTCAAGCTCTCCTGCCGGAGACGGATAACGTTCGGGATATGTCAGTGCGTACTGGATGGGAATAGTCATATCCGGCAGACCAAGCTGTGCGATTACACTGTTGTCTTCAAATTCCACCGCAGAATGTATTATGCTCTCTCTGTGAACAACTACCTCTATCTTATCAAGAGGAACATCAAACAGCCATGCTGCTTCAATGACTTCCAGACCCTTGTTCATAAGAGTAGCGGAATCGATGGTTATTTTTGCACCCATACTCCAGTTTGGATGCTTCAGTGCCTGTGCCGCGGTCATATCTTTTAGTTCTTCTCTTTTCTTTCCGAAGAAAGGACCGCCTGATGCGGTGAGCAGTATCTTTTTTGCTCCACCGTTTGAGGGTTTGCCCTGAAGGCACTGGAATATTGCAGAATGTTCGCTGTCAACAGGAAGGATATCCACTCCGTTTTTCTTCGCAGCATTCATAACCAGCGCACCGCCTGCCACAAGTGTTTCCTTGTTTGCAAGCGCAAGCTTCTTGCCGCTCTCTATAGCAGCAAGAGTTGGGCGAAGTCCCACCATTCCGACAACGGAATTCAGCACTACTTCGGCACTTTCCAGTCTTGCTGCCTCAATAAGACCGTCCATTCCCGTAAGTACCTTTGTGTCTGTATCCGCAACTGAGATTTTTAGAGCCTGTGCAGCTTTTTCGTCGACTGCAACCGCAACCTCAGGCTTGAATTTTCGTATCTGCTCTTCCAGCAACTTTATATTGCTGTGTGCTGCTACCGCAACAACGGGAATAGAAAGCTTTTCAGCTACACGCAATGCCTGCGTGCCTATTGATCCCGTAGAGCCGAGCAGTGACAGCTTTTCTCTCTTTTTTTCCATAATTATGCAGCCACCAGTACAGGCATATATTTTGTGAGTACACATACGCAGGGTGCAACAAACATAAAGCTGTCAAAACGGTCAAGCACACCGCCGTGTCCGGGCATTATGTTACCGTAATCTTTTACTCCGTATGTTCTCTTTACAACTGAGAATGAAAGGTCTCCTATCATAGATATTATGCTGCAAATCGCAGTCAATATAATAAGATTTCCAACCTTTACTGTATATCCGTCGATAATTCCGAATATTGAAGTGCAAAGATATGCTATTGCCCAGGTCAGTGCAATACACACGACCACTCCGCCGATAGCTCCCTCTATTGTCTTTTTGGGGCTGATTCGGGGGGACAGCTTATGTTTTCCGAAAAGAGTGCCTGCAAAATAAGCTCCGGTATCGGTAAGCCAGGAACAGAGCAGGCAGAATATTATCATAGCTATTCCGTAGGTCTTGGCCGCACTGCCGTCAGCTCCATAGTACATATACGATGCACTGTAGATTGCGAAAGTTATTACCGCTGTCATCATCACCGACATCGCTATCTGGGATACGTGAACTTTTTCGTATTTCCCGAGAGCACACATAAACATTATCATCACATATGCAAGTGATGCAAGAATAATGACTGACAGTCTGTCGCCGGTCAGAAATGTAAGCTCAACTACTGCTGTATAAATAAAGCAGGGTATAGAAATAACCGGACTTTTAAGTGAGCCTACAGCATTAAGTGCTTCATAAACACCAAGAAGTGCTATTGCTGCAAAGGCAAAGCACAGTATCTTTGCTTCTACCATCATACTTGCGGTTACAACGCCCACAAGCAAAATTATACCGACTATTGCCGATATTATCCTCACCTTCATTTATATCCCTCCAAAACGTCTTTTTCTGCCTGAGAAAATATCAATTGCCCTTTCAAGATCTTCTGTTGAAAAGTCAGGCCACAGAATTTCATCAAAAAAGACGAATTCAGAGTATGCAGACTGCCAGAGCAAAAAGTTTGATATTCTGTATTCTCCGCTGGGTCTGATTATCAGGTCAGGATCAGCCTGTCCGCCCGTATACATTCTGTCGCTAATCATCTGCTCTGTTATTTCTTCGGGCTTTACGCCCTCCTCTGCAAGTTTTCTGACTGCAGTCACAATCTCTGCTCTTCCGCCGTAATTTATGGCAAGGTTGAGAACAAGACCTGTTTTATCGCTGGAAAGCTCCTCTGCTTCTGCCATAAGCTCCTGAAGCTTCGGATGAAGAACACTTCTGTCGCCGATAAATCTTGTCTTTATATTTTCCTCACGGAAATCTCGCAGAGATTCCACAAGGTAATCATAAAGGAGCTTCATCAGCGCGTCTACTTCTTCCTTGGGACGATTCCAGTTTTCAGTGGAAAATGCATATACGGTAAGATACTTTATTCCTATTTCATTGCAGTATCTTGTTATTGTTCGGAAATTGTTTGCACCTTCACGGTGTCCTGCCATTCGAGGAAGTCCGCGTTTCTGCGCCCATCGGCCGTTGCCGTCCATTATTATTCCGATATGCTCCGGCAGCTGGCGTTCTGCTTTATGTATACTCTTTTTACGCTTGAACAATCCAATGCTCCTTCCTCTTTTAAATGTTCCTTTTAATGCGTAATACCGTGGGCATTTCGCCCACGGTAAACATAATGTTTCTTTTCAGCACGCAGTGAGATTTATCAGATCTCCATAATCTCTGCTTCTTTATCTGCAGCGATGGTGTCGATCTGCTTGATGAACTTATCTGTGAGATCCTGTGTCTTCTTTTCTGCATTCTTGAGGTCGTCCTCAGTAATGACAGACTCCTTCTTCATTGCCTTGAGCTTATCGATGGCATCGCGGCGGATGGAACGGATAGCAACCTTGCTGTCCTCGCCCATCTTCTTGATGTCCTTTGCAAGATCGCGGCGGCGCTCTTCAGTGAGAGGAGGGAATGTAAGTCTGATAACACGGCCGTCATTCTGAGGATTGATGCCTATATCAGATGCATTGATTGCCTTTTCGATGTTGCGAAGTGCGGATGCATCATAGGGCTGGATGCAGAGAACTCTTGCCTCAGCTACGCTGATAGAAGCAAGCTGGTTGATGGGGGTCTCTGTTCCGTAATATTCAACAGATATTCTGTCGAGAACGCTGGGGTTTGCACGTCCTGCTCGGACGGTCTTGTAATCGGAGATAAGAACATTTATCGTCTTATTCATTTTTTCTTCTGTTGTCTTAAATACTGTATCCATTGATTATGCTCCCTTTCATCTATGTATTTTTATCGATTTATCAGTCAGCGTAAACTACAGTGCCGATTCCTTCGCCGCAGACTGCTGCGATAAGATTTTCAGGCTGCTGCATATCAAATACCATAATAGGCATTTTGTTGTCACGGCAGAGTGCCGCTGCTGCACCGTCCATAACCTTGAGGCCTCTTTCAAGAACTTCACCGTAGGTTATGCGGTCATATTTAACTGCATCCTCATAAACGTGGGGATCCTTATCGTATACACCGTCAACAACAGATGCCTTGAGTATTATTTCAGCACCAATCTCTGCTGCTCTGAGAGCTGCAGCTGTATCTGTGGAGAAGAACGGATTGCCAGTTCCGCATCCGAAAATTACAACTCTGTCCTTTTCAAGATGGTTGACAGCTTTATTTCTAATAAACGGCTCTGCTACACTGGGCATAGGAAGCGCAGTCTGCACTCTGGTACATACACCCTTCTGCTCAAGTGCATCGGATACTGCAAGGGCATTCATTGCAGTTGCCAGCATACCGATATGATCTGCCTTTATTCTGTCCATTTCGCCGGAGCTTCTTCCTCTCCAGAAATTACCTCCGCCGACTACGATTCCGATCTCTACGCCAAGGTCAGCGACCTGCTTTATTGCTGCACAGATCTCAGAGATAGCACCTTCGTCGAAACCGAATTTTTTATCACCTGCAAGCGCTTCTCCGCTGAGTTTCAGCAGTACGCGCTTATATTTTGCCTGCATTGAAATCACTCCAAGTTTTTATTGAATCTATTTTACTATAAAATACACCCTAATGTAAAGCGATAACACCTAATTCTTTGTAAATTTTCATACACAAATCTGTTTTATTTTTTCACAGATATAATTTATCTCTTTTTCTGTGAGCTTTTCGTGGCAGGGAAGCATAAATGTGCAGACTGAAAGATTTGAGCCTACAGGCACATCAGAGGTCTGACAGCCTATGTCCTTGAACGCCGAGTGTCGGCACAAAGGCTTTGAAAACAACGCTTTACACTCTATTTCTGCCTCACAAAATTCCTTCACCATACGCTCGGCACTTTCCTTATCCTGTGCACACAGTGCGAATACAGGGTATGCACCCTTTACATCATCTTTTTCCGCCTGATATGTCACAGCTGTTCCCTTTGCCGCTTCTTTGTATTTTTCTGCTGCAGCACGGCGTTTTTCTGCTGCTTCATTTTTAGTAAGCGAATTTATGAGCATCAACTCTGCATAAAACTCGTTCAGCGCAGTACGGTTGCCCATTCTGATAATTTCCGATGCTCCCGTTGCATTATCCGATATTCTTCGTCCGCCGTTAAGTGCAATACTTACATTTTTGGCAAGGCGGATATCATCTGTCAGCGCTGCTGCCGCATATGCCCCCGCAATCATTGGATTGCGAAACTCCACAACAGAAGAATCGCCGAGAGTTCCTGTTTTTTTGCCTTTTATCTCTGCTCCGAATGCCATTGACCCATCTTCTATGAGAAGCAGTCCGTATCTTGCGCAGACATCGCTTATCTCTTGACAATCAAAGGGCAAGCCGAACATATCACAGGCTATTACCGCTCTTGGGTATAGCTCGTTGTTTTTCAGACACTTTTTTACTGCACTCTCAAGCTTTGAGGCACTTATATTCCAGGTATCCCTGTCACAGTCAACAAAAACCGGCACAGCTCCGCTTTCCATTACAGTAAGCACCGTAAAGGGATTTGCAAAGGACGGCACAAACACTGCTTCACCTCTGCAGACTGACCAGGAGTAAAGCAGTGCACGCAGCGCAGATTCTGCACTGTCGGCAGCTCTTGACGCTGCTGCGCCGGTTAAACTGCATATTTCTTTTTCAAGTATATCAACCGCCGAGCATGCTTTTTTACTGAATATATTGTCAACAGCTTTTGTCACTTCTTCTTTTGTAATTATATCTGACGCATAAAGAGTAATACTCATACCCGTCACCTCCTGAACACTTAACTTATATTTTAACACGGTTTCTTCTTTTATACAATAAAAATGTCTTGTATCGCGGCGGCTTGTGTGATAAAATATTATGGCATTCGAGGGAAAGCGGTTTGTTTAACGCTTTTTACGCCTCTAAAATAATTTACGGAGGGTCATTATGTCCGGACATAATAAATGGAGTACGATCAAGAGAAAGAAAGAAAAGACCGACAGCCAGCGTGCGAAGGTCTTCACTAAAATAGGCCGCGAAATCGCTGTTGCTGTCAAGAACGGCGGTGCCGATCCCGCTGCAAACCCCCGCCTCAAGGACTGTATTGCAAAGGCAAAATCCCTGAACGTTCCTAACGACAATATCGAAAGAGTTATCAAGAAGGCTTCCGGCGACAATGACGGCAAGGATTACGAAGCTCTCACCTACGAAGGCTACGGTCCCTGCGGTGTTGCTGTTATAGTTGAAACTCTTACCGACAACAGAAACCGTACCGCCGGTGATCTTCGCCATTACTTCGATAAGAACGGCGGCAATCTCGGCACAACCGGCTGTGTTTCCTTTATGTTCTCCACCAAAGGCGTCATCGCTATCGAGGCTGAAGATCTCGATGAAGATCAGGTAATGGAGGATGCACTTGAGTTGGGCGCTTCCGATTTCAAGACCGACGAGGACGTATATGTTATTTACACCGAAGAAGATGATTTCTCCGCTGTACGTGACGGTCTCGAGGCAAAGGGTTATGAATTCGTAAACGCTGATGTCGAAAAGATCCCCGACACCTACACCACCATTGACGATCCCGATATGGCATTCAAAATGCAGAGACTTCTTGATATGCTTGAGGATAATGACGATGTTCAGGATGTATGGCATTCCTGGGATGCTCCCGACGAGGACTGATTTTAAATCTGATGTAAAAAGCGACGGCTTCTGCCGTCGCTTTTTATTCGGTGCATCAAATATTTTTTGTATATATCCTGCTTTGTTCCCCGTAAACATCCAAACGGCTTTCCAGATACTCAAACCCGTATTTTTCGTAAAGTCCTATGTGATCAGTGGCAAGATAAACCTTTTTGATGTTTTGCTTATTCAGCTCTGCACAGGCGGCATCGATAACTTTTCCACTGTATCTGTGTCCTCTGTATTCGGGGGCTGTATACACAAAACCGATCCAGGGATACAGTTCTTTATCATCGATGCAGTCCTTTTCGGTAAGCGTACAGAAGGAAACCACATTTTCTCCGTCTGTCAAAACAAACAGCTCTCCGTTTCCCAGCACGGTATGGAAACGGTTCTGCTCAAGCAAATCTGCCAGAAATACTGCCGCTCTCCAATCGCATCTTCGGATTTTTTCAATCCATTCCGATTTATTTTTGTATTCGAAAAATTTGATTATATCCATAATTCCACCTGTTATTTTGAAAAAGCTTCACGTCGTAAAAAACGTGAAGCTTTTTGTTTACATTCTGAATCTTTTTTTGAGGCTGTTTTTCAAGCCCTTCTTTTTCTGAATTATAACATACAAAAGCGACATCAGTGCGCAGGGCACCAAAGCTATAAGCGACCAGGACAGTGATATCTCTTTATGAAGATAATAATCTGTTACTATTTCTATCGCTACTACCAGTGCTCCTATTGTCAGAAAGAATGTCGCCGCCGAATAAAGCTTGGCAACATTGTTTTTTATGACGATTGTATTTATACTCAGCACGGTCATAAAGCAAAGCACTATGGGAACGGCTATGCTTAAAAACCAATCGCCGTTTAGCTGCCAACACATCACAAACAGAAAAATCAGTATTGCTGACGTGTAGATAACAAATAATGCTATATAATTTATCTTTCGCATCAGAAGCGGAGGTCCTACAAACGCCCAGGCCATTATCAACGCAGAGGTTACTATCAGAGACCAGCTCAGTTCCTTGTGTATGCCGAAGTTGCACAGAAGACAGATAGACGCAGGAATCGCCAGCACTATGGCAAGTATTCCTGCCCACCAGCGATGCTCCGATATTATGTCAACCAATTGCTGTTCTTCTGGGAAAACAGATTCGGCAGGCTCACCTGTAATTAAATTGGGATTTATTACAACAGTGTCGCAAAGCGGACATTTCTTCTCGCTCTCGTGCAGTTCGACACCGCAGTTTACGCAGTATGACATATATACCTCCTATCACTACCTGTGGTTACTTTCTATCTTTACGTGTATGCCCATTTTTACCAGCTCACGGAAAAATTCTCTTTGGCAATCCAATTCACGCAGAGCCGTAGCAAAGGTTATGTTGAGCGAACCGTTATATCCTGCGATACCCATTGCAAAACCAATGCCGTGAGGTGCAGCGAGCATAAAATCAATAGTATTGATGTGCTCTTCCATCTCTTTGGGCAGCTTTACAGATCCGAGATTTGACATATCTGTGGTAAATCTTGTCTCTCCCACTGAGCTGTACATCATTGAAAGGACCATATTTTTAAGAGGAAGCGGAATTATTCTTACAAGCGGATTGAGCTCATCTCCGAGATTACTGCTCATTACCGCATTAAGGTATTTTTCTTTCAGGTTCATCTTCATAAAATGATGAACGTCGCTTACTATTTCATCGAAGGTATAGTCACCGTATCTGGGCTCTATTCCCGGATTTATAAACAACGAAAAATTCCGGAGAGTCTTACTGGGATAAAAGCTGCGCAGATTTATCGGTACGCTTACTTTTACAGGCAGTTCTTTTCTGCGGTTTTCGCTTTTCTGCTTCATATAGATAACGTATATTATCACCGATGCGATAAATTCCGTTATCGTTGCTCCGTATTCCTTTGCCTTCGCAGACACCTCCGCAACAGGCATACGACCGGTGATTATTGTCGCACTGCCTGCCTTCTGACGGGTGCCCTTTACCCAGTACGCACGGCTCTCCTTTCGCGCCTGCTTGGCGTGAAATCGTGTGTATTTACGGAATCCGTCTTCCATTTCTTCCGGATCAGGTTCCTGTCTTACGTCAATAATGCCCTCTGCATCATAGGGTACTTTCACTCCTGTCTGACGCAGATATTCCGCTACCAGCGTTTTGAGGAACATCATTCCGCCTGTTCCGTCTGCGATAACGTGCATTATTTCGACCGCTATTCTGTTTTTATAGGATATTACACGGAAATGATATCCGTTATTATCGTGCTTTGTTATAACGCGCATAGGGTTGCGCACCTCTTCACAAAGCACCGGTTCCTTGTCGTTTTCCTCAAGGTAATGCCAGAAAAATCCCTTTTTCAGCACCAGAGTGAAATTTCTGAATCGAGGCAGGCATATTTTGAGCGCTTTAAGCAGCTTGTCCGGGTCTACCTGCTCATTGAGTGTTGCGGAGACACGAAAATTCGGCGACCACTTCGCACTGATTATTGCCGGGTAAATATTTGCGGCGTTGTCCAGCTTGAACCACTCGCGCTCTTTTTTCTGTGTCCTTTTTTTGCTCATATATCCAATCCTTCCCGGATAATCATCAGTCGCCGAAGCAGACTCCCATATCCTTCGCAGTGCGAACCATATCTCCGTCAGCAGGCACCAGCTTCTTGAGACCTGCTATTTCAGAAAGCGCATTATGTGATACCTCTCCGTTTATCATTGCAACTGTATTTCCGTAATCCTCTTCTTTGATGAGTCTTGCCGCATATGCACCGAACTGTGTTGCAAGGACTCTGTCATAGGGCGAAGGAGAACCGCCGCGCTGATAGTGTCCCGGAACAACGACTCTTGTTTCAAGTCCTGTTCCTGACTGTATCTGATCTGCTATGCGATAGCTTACAGATGCAAACTTCTGCTCTGAGCGGTATGCTTCGCGCTCTTTTTTCTTCATTGCTGCTTCCTGAATGCTCATAGCTCCTTCAGCAACGCAGATTATCGCAAAATTACGCTTATGATCCTTACGCTTTTCAACTGTATCAATTACCTTCTTAATATCATAAGGCATTTCAGGCAGAAGAATTACGTCTGCTCCGCCTGCAACACCTGCATAAAGGGTCAGCCATCCTGCCTTATTGCCCATAAGCTCGATGACCATTGCTCTTCCGTGGCTGTTTGCAGTTGTGTGAATTCTGTCCACGACATCTGTTGCGATATCCACCGCACTGTGGAACCCGAAGGTCACATCTGTTCCGTAAAGGTCATTGTCTATAGTCTTGGGCAGACCGATAACATTGAGTCCCTCCTCGGAAAGAAGGTTTGCAGTCTTGTGGGTTCCGTTGCCGCCGAGAGTGACCAGACAGTCGAGACCCATTTTCTTGTAATTCTTCTTCATTGCGGCGACCTTATCGATATTGTCTTCCTCGATAATTCGCATATTTCTGTATGGCGTTCTCTGGGTGCCGAGTATAGTACCGCCAAGTGTGAGTATTCCGTTGAAATCCTCATACTTCATTGTCTTATAATCGCCGTCAATAAGTCCTTTATATCCATCGTTTATTCCGATGAATTCCACATCAAACAGGTTATATGATGCTCTTACTACACCTCTTATGGCTGCATTCAGCCCCGGGCAGTCTCCGCCGCTGGTCAGTATTCCGATTTTTTTCTTGGCCATTCCTGTTTTCCTCCGTTTTATTTATTCTGCTCCCAGGTGAGTGTGTATTCGTATACACATTTTGATGAAGGTGTGGGATAGTTTGCCTCCTTGACAAATATGCACTTTTCATCAGATGCAACATACATATTTGCCATTGCGATGCCTACATCTATGCCTCTTGTGCTGTCAAGAAACGGGAGAATGGATACTTTTCTGTAAATAAATATATTTGAACCCTGAGTTCTGTATCTCACAGGCTGTGCATTGAGTGCTGACGGCGCAAGTCTTCCAGCCTCAAGAAGGTCAAGCAGGTTTGTGGAGATTTTTCCGAAAACGAGCTCGTGCAGATGCTTTCTCTTTGCCTCCTCAGCACTGCGTCTGGGGGGAGAGTTGTCCGATCTTCCGAAGCAAACACAAACTACATAGGGAAGCTGACCTGCTTCGTCCTCATTTTTCTGTCTGTAGCTTCCGCACCAGCAGCTGCCTATGCCAAGCTCTGTCATATACAGTACGATCTGCTGTCCGATATAGCCTGCATTTTCAAGATATCCTTCCTTTTTTGCTGAACGGATAACGAGATAATGGCTGGCTTTAGGTCCTAAAATTCCACTGAATTCCGCCTCAAAATCCTCGCTGTCTATTATTTCTATTGTTGTTCTTATATCATCGTGCAGAGGCTTTACCTCTGCAATAAAATCGAGGATGCTGTCAATTACTGATTCTGCGATCGGTTCACCTGTATATCTTCTGACCGCTCTTCTTGAAATAATCGCTTCCTTACGTGTCATTTTTAAACACCGTACCTTTCAGAACTGAGAATTACCTCTCAAATAGGTTTTGCATACTTGTCCGTATATTTTACTACATAATGTCAAATAAATCCAGTCTTTTTTACAATTATGCTTTTTGACCGCTCCTTCACCCTTTACATTATTGACACGTCAGCCCCTGCGTGATATACTTATTTAGCTAATCTGATTACTTTACGGAGGTTTCTTTTATGAATAACCGCGGATATAACGCTGCCGTTTCACCGGCAAACAAATTCTCCGTTCTTTCTTTCTTTTTTGCTGTACTGGCTCTGATTTTCTGCTTTATGCCCCTTGTCAGCTTTATATTAATTGCTGTAAGTGCGGTTCTCGGTATCAGTGCTTACCGCGAAGGCAACAGAGGCGGAGCAGTTGCAGGTCTTGCGATTTCCGCAGTCACCTTGCTTGTTGCTGTTATCGTCTGGTCTGCCACTGGCTCTGTTATGTGCGGTGTCGGCGGCAAAACTGAGGTTAACGAAGATTTCGGCTTTGACGAAGATTACAACTATGAAGAGATCACTTCCTCTGACATTTCTTATTCTGATTTATCTTATACCGATTTCTCCGCTTCTGATTTTGAATAATAAACATTAAAAATCATTGATATTAACTTTGTTTTGGATATATTTTGGGGGCGAGTATTATGTTTGAATCGATAGGTATATTCTTTGGCAATATATTAAATTGGTTCACCGGCACTTTTGTTGGTCAGATCATTTCTACTGCTGCAGTTGCTATGGTCCCGGTAATTGAGCTGCGAGGCGCTATACCCATCGGCACTGCTATGGGGTTGAATTACTGGGTTGCCTTTATCGCCGCTGTTATCGGCAATATGATCCCCGTTCCTTTTATTATGCTCTTTATCAAGCAAATATTTACCTGGATGAGAAAATCGAAAACCTTCGGCAAACTTGTTGACAAGCTCGAAGCACGCGCTCACTCAAAGGGAGAGGTCGTAAAAAAATACGAAATGCTCGGTCTGCTGATACTTGTTGCCATTCCCCTTCCCGGCACGGGCGCCTGGACAGGTTCTCTCGTTGCTTCTCTGTTTGATATCAAAATAAGCAAGGCTATCCCGATCATCACCCTTGGTGTTATCATAGCAGGTGTATTAACAACACTCATCACCCAGACTGTCGTATTTGTCAGCTGCGGTTAAGCAAAATAAAAAGTCGGTCTGGAAGCAGTCCGACTTTTTTCAACCTTTTTTTGCCTTTTTGTGTTTTATAATCAAGGATGTGATGAAAATGCGCACTAAACTTCTTTCAGTATATTGTGTTTCTCATTTTCTTGTTGATCTCTGCTGTGCTCTTTTTATGTTTTCCCTTCTTTATCACGAAAACAGCTGGATGAGCGCTGTTCTAATTTATAACTTCTGTGCCTTTGCTATGCAGATGCCTTTCGGGCTGATATCCGACAAAATAAATCGTAATTCACTTGTTGCCGCAGTCGGCTGCGTTTTTGTCGCAGCTTCACTGTTTATACCCTCTCCCCTTGTCACCGCTGCTGTTATGGGCATCGGCAACGCGCTCTTTCACGTAGGCGGAGGAGTTGATGTTCTCAATATGAGTGACCAGAAGTGCTCTCCGCTCGGACTGTTTGTCTCTCCCGGCGCTATAGGTCTGTGTCTCGGAAGAATGCTTGTCGGCAGGTTTCCGATGTATTTCGCATCTGCCGCACTTGCAATAGTCGCAGTAATAATAATCATTGCAGCAAAAACCGAGCGCGAGCTTCCGAATAATGCTCCTCTGAAGCTTGAGCTTTCGTCAGGTATCCTGACTGCGTTTTTATGCCTTTTCGCTGTTGTATGTCTCAGATCCTTCGCCGGTATGAGTTTTTCTTTCGATTGGAAAGCTTCAATGCCGGCTCTTGTTTCCGTTTGCTGTGTAGCTCTCGGAAAAGCGCTTGGGGGATTCGCCGCTGATGCTGTCGGCTCAAAAATTGCGAGCATCATTTCACTTTCCCTCTGCGCAGTGATGTTCATATTCTCAGACATCCCTCTATGCGGTCTTGCCGCACTGCTTCTTTTCAATATGACTATGCCTATAACGCTATGGGAAACTGCAAAACTTTTCCCGAATGCTAAAGGTTTTTCATTCGGGCTGCTTACTTTTGCACTGTTTGTCGGCTTCCTTCCCGTTTATTTCGGCGCGCCTCCGCTTTCATCGGTCATGAGTGCACTGTGCGCCCTTGTCTCTCTGCTGCTTCTTATGGCAGGCATACGGAGGGTTCGCAATGACGCTTGAACATATTTTACTGTCGCTTCTTGTATCGTTGCTGCTGACTGCAATTCTGGAGCTTGTCTTTGCTCTTGTCTTTCGGGTTCGCGGTTACACTCTTCTTATAGTAACCCTTGTCAACATACTTACAAACCCTGCCGTTGTAGTTTTATTCAACCTTTTTTGCAGGCATTATTCCCTCCCTGAGCTTGCTGTTATACCTATTTTGGAGATAAGCGCCGTACTTATTGAGGCTCTTATTTATAAAACAAGGTGCAGCACAATAAAAAGGCCCTTTCTTTTTTCTCTGGGTGCCAACATATTTTCGTATCTTTGCGGTCTGATCATATCCGCTTTGATATAACATCAAAAGGAGTAACATTATGAAAAAAATGATATCTGTTTTACTCGCTGCTGTATTCGCTCTCACCTTTACTATGTCGGTTTCTGCCGATGTGATTTTCGAGCCTGATGACGACTTCTACTCCGAACATTCCTCCGAATGTACCCGTGTGGAGCGTATATTTGTCGCAACTGAGGATGTTTCGTCATATCTCGAGCCCAACAACTCCAAAGTTCTCTGCACCTTCACAGAAGGCGATGAGTTAACGATTTCCTATACCTATGAGGATAAAAACGGCATCGTATGGGGTCAGGTTTCCTTCTCCGCTGCATTGGGCTCTGATACAAAGGGCTGGGTTCCTATGGGTAATCTTGCTGTTGTTTATGACAACGCTTCTTTCCTCTCTGAATTTGCCGATGAAATAACCGAGGATACCGATGATCTCAAATTGCCCAGTACCGATATGCTCATTTTCTGGAATTATCCCGGCTCAGGAGATTATTATGACATAGAACTCTGGGATGACAGTTCAAAAAATATCAGCTTCACCTATTCTTACACTGATCCCAACGGCATTACTTGGGGATATGTTCCTTATCTGTACGGTATGTCCGGTTGGGTCCGCATAGACGATCCCTCAAACACCACCGCACCCGAAATTCTTGAGAGAGAGCCCGAGATCCTTCATCCCACTTCTGTTATCGACCCGGACGAAATCAAGGAACCGGGACTCTCTCCCATATGGCTCGCAGTAATTCTTGTCGGCGCTGCCTGCGTTGTTACTGTAATTCTTCTTATTACCCTTACCTCTAAAAAGAAAGCTTAATTGAAGATACTGCCGATAACTTTATTGCCCATTTCTTCAACTTTATTAAAATCCATCGCGGCTATATAGTATTTTTCAAGCTCGTCGTGCAGTTTCTTTGCTTCCTGCATATGCAGTGAGGCGCGTTCGAGCATCTGCTTCTCGCTTTTTTCGTTATCTGTGAGCACTTTCCTCTCTTCCGGGGAAAGTGCTCTTTTCATAAACCGAGACGAATGAATCATTCGCCCTGCATCCACTCGGTGAATGCGATTTGCTGATGAATAAGCTATATTAGCCTCCGGTACGATCAGGTGTTCTATAGTGTCAGGCGACTGAGAGCATCGACAGATGACTATTCCAAATCCGTCCTTTTCAAGACTATTTCTCAGCCTCTCGAGAACAAGCGCCGCACATCTGCTCCATCTGTCATCTATAGGTACGCACACGTCGCATTGGTCATATATTGTATTCTCGAAAACCTTTACTCCGTCTTTCGTTACCGCTGAAAGCAGTCTTTCCGACACATAACCGTCTGCTCCTCGTCTCGGAAGATTTTCGCGCAGTCTGTCTGCTGTACGGTTTATTTTTTCAATGTCGATCAGGCTGTCCGTTTTCTCATAATTCGCTCTGCGGAACACATCTGCGGCTTTCAAACACCGCTGTGCCTGTTTGTGGCATCTTCCGCAGGCATCGATAAGTTCGATTATACGTTCCTTATGGGATATTAGTCTATCTGTATCCCAGCACTCACCAAGATCGAGAAGATATTCGCATATTCCGGGATATGCGGCATTCACTATGTGAGGCGCTGTTCCATCCATAATGATAAATTTTATTTCGGGAATTATTACAGCATCAAGAGACTGGGGATCAGAAGAGCAGAACGCTCTCTCACAGACATAGCCACGTTCTGCAGCCTCGTTTGCAATCCTTTTCATCAGAGAGGATTTTCCTGTTCCCGGACCGCCTTTTATTATGCAGGCTTTCCACCCATTATACGGGTCGTATGCTTTTTCAAACAGGGAAAAAAAGCCGTTCGGACTGCTTGCGCCCAGAAAATAGTCACTGAATTTATATTTGTCCATATAAAAACCTCCTTTTCGCTATAGTTTATGTAAAAAAACAAACGAGCGTGCATTCACGCTCGTTTGTTTTAATTTATTTCTTTTTTAGCTCACAGTGCACTTAAAATTTCACAAGAATTACGGTGGTATTATCCACTCCGCCTCGTTCAAGGGCGAGTTCTGTGAGCATTCCACCCGTCTCCTTCGGTGTTTTTCCGAGAGACATTATTCTCTCTATATCTTCATCGTAAAGCATATCTGTAAGTCCGTCACTGCAGAGCAAAAGCACATCGCCTTTCTGCGGTATTATCGGGCGGGAATAGTATGCTGCAAGGGGCTGATAATCCGTAGGCATACCCAGAAATCTCATAAGTCCGTGCTTTGCGCTGCTGTTTCGCGCCTCTTCCTCTGTAATAATACCTTTATCGATTAGATACTGTGCCTCTGTGTGATCTTTCGATATCTGCGACAGCTTTCCTCCTGAATAATAATAAGTTCTGCTGTCACCTATATTAGCAGCAAAAAGCTTTCCTTTGTAAATACAGGCAATGGAACAGGTTGTTCCTATTATAGACTTGTTAAGTTCCTTCGCCTTATCCTCAACCGCTTCGCTTGATTCCTTTAGATAATCTCCCACCATCTTTGTCAGCGGAATACTGCCTGATTCCAGAAACTTCTTATGTGCCTGCGCAAAATGTTCAGCAGCCAGAGATGACGCAACCTCTCCGCAGGCTTCTCCTCCCATTCCGTCAAACACTGCAAAAAGCTGTACGCTTTCTTCCGATTCCTTTTCAATTGTATATCCGTTTGCACCGCAGGGGGATATCACACCGTCAAGATAAAAACAATCCTCATTGTTTTCGCGGTGATGTCCTGTTACTGTCGATGCAAAGCTGATTACTTTTCCATCCATTCAGACCACTACCTTAGATTATTATTCCTCCGTTGGGGCTTATTACCTGCCCCGTTATAAACGACGCTTTCTCTGATGCGAGAAACACTGCACAGTCCGCTATTTCATCCGCAGTACCGAGCCTTCCGAGAGGCGTTTCTTCTTTCAGCTCACTGAGCGCTTCCTCTGTCAGATTTGAGTTCATAGGTGTATCTATAACTCCGGGAGCTATACAGTTGACTCTTACTCCCGACGGTCCGTACTCCTTTGCCAGAGCCTTGGTAAGTCCTATTACTCCTGCTTTTGCCGCTGAGTATACCGCTTCGCAGGAGGCTCCCGATATTCCCCATATCGATGATATATTTATGATAACACCGCTTTGTTTATTCACCATATCACGCAAAGCCTCACGGCAGCAGTAAAAACATCCGTCAAGATTCGCCCCCATTACAGCGCGCCATTCTTCGTCTGACACATCAATAAGAAGTTTGTTCTGAGCTATGGCCGCATTGTTTACCAGAATATCGATGCTTCCCATTTGCTTCTTTATGTCCGAGAACATTGCCGAGACCTGTCTGCTGTCAGATATATCGCACTGAAAGGGCGCTGCCGTTGCCCCTGCACTGTTTAATTCACGGCATAAAGCTTCTGCCTGTTCTTTTCCGCTATTGTAATGGACTGCGACACAGCATTCTGCCGCCAGTGCACGAACTATAGCACTGCCTATGCCCCCTGACGCTCCTGTTACAAGCGCAGTCCTCTTTCCCATAAAACTCATCGTTTTCTCCTTACAGCAGTATGCAAAGAACCGCTACAACCGCACCTATCAGGCATCCGCCAAATATTATCGGGAGCCAGCCGGCACAGCCCATTTTAACCGTTTCCTCTTCCGCTTCTTCTCTCTGCGGAATTTCTTTCTGCATACGTATTATCTCAACCGTTTCATCGTCTATTTTCATTGTGGAATCCCGCGAATGATCGTATTCAAAGCCCAGCAGCTCATATACGTGAAGGGCACGTTCATTGGTTTTTCGCACGTCGAGGATTATACGCTCGAAGCCGTATCTCTCTCCTGCTTTCATAACTGTATGCATAAGCAGTCTTCCGACACCTGCATCCCGATAATCCTTAAGCAAACCTATACCGATGCTGCCTGTAACTTTATCCTCATATTCACTCCTCAGTACGATATCGCACCATCCGACAACCTTGTCGTTTTCATCGAGCACAAAATACGAAGGGTATCCTTTGGCGATACAGTCAGCCAGAAATGCTCTGGTTTCAGACTTCTCATACCCCTTCGTCACAGAGAGATACTGTCCTTCCCTTGCCACCTCATTGAGGGCTTCATTGTACGAGTCTGAATATTCGATTGCCGAGGGAATTATTCTGATATCTTTCTCTGCAGCGCTCATTTATCTGTCCCCTTAATTTAGTTACTGTCTTATTATATTATTATAACATATTTTGCACATTTCTACAATCCCTATATTTTCGCATTGCACATATTGCTTGTGCGAAACTTTTTTTCATTTGATTTGCACAGTTTGACATTTTATTTTTTGAGCAAAACTCCGAGTTTATTCCTTAACAATTGAAATTAAATCCGTATAAGTATATACTAAAAGAAATAATCATTTTATATATTCATTTATTAATGGGTATGTGAAAAATATCAACACACTCTTTTTCGGATTGTGAGAAAGGACAGGTTCGATGCTGAATATCGGTCAGAAAACCATACTTCTTCTAAATGTTTCAGCCTCTGATGCAGGCAGTCTTTCTGCGTTTATTTCAGATGACGTACATTTCATTACCGCCTCCGACATTTCTTCCGCCATCGAGACTGTCAGAACTTCATATGTTGATATGATTATTACTGATGCTTCCCACAAGGCTGAACTTCTGCAAAAGACCTCTGACAGCAAGGTCTCTTCACGCATTCCGATATTATCTGTTGAACGCAGTTTTGATAAATCTCAGCTTGATCACTGTGATGTTGAGGATAATAAGCGCGGTCTGTTCGAAAGCGGCGCTCTCTTCGGTGTTCTAAAATCCATATTCCCTCTTGCTGTTACCTGCAACCTTTCAAAAGACACCTGCAATATTATCCAGTATATGGATTATTCCAAGGATATTGATAATAAAACAACCGTTTTCTCACAGCTGGTGAGCAAATCGGCTGCTATTGCCTCCCCTGCTCACAGGATCACTCTTATTGATACACTTTCTCCCAAAAAGCTCTGCCGTGCTATGAAAAGCGGCGAGGGTTCCGTGCGAATCACTTACCGCAGTCTTGGCAACGATAAGTGCTGGCACTGGTTCGAGACCATCGTTCTAAATATTGAGAATCCATATGACGATGATGTTCTGGCTATTGTTCTTTCAAGAAGTGTCGATGAACAGAAGGACCTTGAAGAACGCCTGCTTCGCACAATCGATGAAACCACCGAGGAACTTGAGAAAAAACGCTATTACGAGCAGTTTACATATGATGCTGTTCCGGCTGCCATTGCTATGTATTATCTTGACTGGAGACCAATGCCGTACATAAACGGTAATCTTTTCAAGATTTTCGGGTACAGCCCAGAGGAAATAGAAGAAATGCATCAGAAGGGACTTCGAAGTCTTATCAACGAAGAAGACTTGAAAAATGCAAACACTGTTCTGCGCAAGGCGAGCGATGACGGCATCGACCGTTTGACCCTCGAATACCGTATGTATAAAAAGGACGGCACGCAGGCCCGTGTACAGGAGGTTGCCTCCCGTTTTGTCGATGAGGACGGAAGCGTCGGGTTTATCAGCGTATTTACCGATATCACTGACAGATATGAAATGCTCGAACAGCTGCGTTCAAAGGAACGAATAATGAATATCGTCGGCGAGCACTCCGGACGTATAGTTTATTATTACGACATAGCCAAAAATGAGCTCCGCTCCATTAACCCCGATGATGCTGTGCGCGGAGGTCTCTCTGATCTCTGCGTAGATCCTGTAAACACCCTGTTTAATCTTTCTATGGTGCATCCCGAATTTGTTGTACCTATGGGAGATTTTCTCAATCTCATTCGCAGCGGCGAAAACAACGGTTCGTTAAAACTCCAGATGACCTGTCTTGACGGCATCGAACGCTGGTTTGATGTACGCTTTACCTCTCTGCCCTCCGAGGACGGTGGACCAGTTGGTGCTGTTGTTTCTCTTCTTGATATTACCGCTCAGCACGACCGTGAGATATCTCACGAACGCTACAGACAGACCATCGATACTGCACTTTCCAATGAGTCTGTATTTTTTGAAATAGATCTCTCCTCAAATACTGTGGAAAAACAAATCGGTGTTATTGCGCCGTTTACCGAATCGTTTATCGATATGCCGTATACAAGCATCGTAGATAAGCTGACTTCTGACATATCAAAGAGAAAGGAGCAGCGAAGAGTCAGAGCTTATCTTGCTCTTGAAAAGCTCCTTGATTACTATGAAAATGCACAGCGCCGCATTTCCGATGACTGGCCTATAACTCTTGAGGACGGTCATAAGATATGGATTCATTGCTCTGTTCAGCTTGTTTCCGATCCTTACACAAAGCACATCAAGATGCATATGGCACTCAAGGACGTAACTGAGCAGAAGCTTAAACAGCTCAACATTATATATCAGGCCGAAAACGACGGACTTACCGGCCTCTATAACAGAACTACAATCGAACATAAAATTTCTGAAAGTCTTGCAAAAGACTACAGCAACAGTGTTTTCATACTGATCGATCTTGATGATCTCAAGCACATAAACGATACTCTCGGACACGCTCAGGGAGACCGGGCAATATGTGCTGTTTCCGATGAGCTTATTTCCACATTCAAGCGAATCGGTATGGAAGGAAGACTTGGCGGCGATGAGTTCCTTGTTTTTCTGCCGAATTACCCCTCTATAAATAAGCTTGACGATCTTATTTCAGGTCTGCTCCGCAGACTTGCCAATATTATGATCGGAGAAAACAATGATAATTCTCTTCACTGCAGCTTTGGTATAGCCATTGCAGACAGCGACGCCCACGATTTCGCTGCTCTTTACAAGCGCGCTGATACCGCACTTTATCATATCAAACGAAATGGCAAAAATGATTTTGCATACTTCTCCGATGAAATGGTCGATGAGGTATTCCGCTACAAATACAGCACCAATTCTCTTAAAAATAACTCTATGTTTGAAAATTCGGAATTCAAAAGCATAATGAATTCTCTGTCGAACTTCTATCCACAGATCGTTCTTTCAAACCTTTCAAAAAACACTATGCTTACCATTGCCGACCCCAACGGATTTAGCAGCAAACTTCCTCAGGAAGGCTCCTTTACTCAATTTATCGATAAATCAATGCAATCTGTGCACCCTGATCATATCGAGCAGATTCTCCCACGTATCACAAGGGATGCAATGCTTGCCGAATATGAAAAAGGCAATGACCATTTCTTCCTGTACTGCCGTCTTAGCGATGATGACAAGGGCAATGAGCGTTGGATTGCTTTTATTAACCTGTTCTATAGAAATGCAGACGGCGATGTCTGTGAGCTCTCACTTATAAAACACGCTCACAATACACCCATTCATCAGGATGCTATGAAATTCCAAAGGGAATTGGAGTCGTCCGGCAATGCAAATGTTGATTTTGCCTGTGTGATTTCCAGAAGCACAGGAAGATATGAGCTTTATTACGGCTCGGCTTTCGGCTTTACTCCTTTCGGATTTTTTGACGAACAGCTCTCTTCCAATTGCGGTTCGTCACTGCATAATATTTCTGATATTCTGAAAAATACTTCCCGTTGTGTTTTACCGTTTTCAAACGGTAAGAAGAGCGCTCATTTCACGACCTTATCTCCTGATAGCGGCGACATTATTATGGTCGTCTGCAGTAAAAATTGATATTTTTTCGACCGCACAAAAATGTGCGGTCGAAATTTTTGTTGACAACTTGCTCTGTGTATAGTATTATCACCTTGACAAAAGAAACGCTATGGGGTGCTGATGCAAATCGGCTGAGATGCAGTGTATTGCCGCTGCGGACCCTTGTGACTTCGCGGTCACAGCGCCTGATCCGGATAATGCCGGCGTAGGTAACTACAGCACAACGCCTTTCTTAAAAGCGCCGTGTTCAGGTTAAACGCGGCGCTTCTTTTAATTTTTAAATTCCCTAACATGGAAAGAAAGGTTGTTGTTTTATGAAGAAAAACACTCGCACCACAACTATGAGACTCGTTTTCTCCGCTATGATGGTTGCTCTCGGCACCGTTCTGAGTCTCAGCCCCATCACACTGCCCTTCGGCGGCTCTGTGACTCTCGGCAGTATGGTTCCTCTGGTTGTTGTATGTCAGCTCTACGGTATGGCATACGGCTCCGCTGCCTGCTTCGTCTATTCTCTTATCCAGCTTATTCTCGGCGCAAATAATCTTGCCTATGCTGTAACCTTTGTTGCTTTTGCCATAATCATTCTCTTCGATTATGTCGTTGCATTTTCTTCTATGTCCCTTTCCGGCATCACTCGCAAAATGAACAACAAAGGTATTGCCGCTGCTGTCGGTGCATTTATCGGCTGCTTTGCAAGATATATATGCCACGTAATTTCCGGTGCCACTGTCTGGGGTGAATGGGCAAGTCTTGACTATATCCCCGCTTTCCTCCACGGTACTGTTTTCACCGAAAATCCCACCGCTCTCTGCTGGACTTATTCTGTCTGCTATAATGCAACATATATGATACCCGAAACAATAATTACTGTTGTTGTCGCCGCTCTTCTCTGCAGATTTGTTAAATTTAACAAGCTTGCTGCAAACTAAAACGGAGGAATTACAATGCTCTCCACCTTTGCGCTCAAAATAATTGCCGTTATCTCTATGCTTATTGACCATATCGGCGCAGTTTTCTTTCCCCAGGCAATCCTGCTGCGTATTATCGGCCGACTTGCATTTCCTATATACTGCTTTTTGATCGCAGAGGGCTATACTCACACAAAAAGTGCGCCCGGATACCTTATGCGTCTGGGCGCATTTGCTCTAATAAGTGAAATACCGTTTAATTTTGCATTTAACGGCAGGATATTTTATTTTGGAGGATGCAATGTTTTTATAACTCTTTTCCTCGGACTTCTTGGAATTATACTGTTCGATATGATTTTGAAATGGGACAGTATTCCGCGCCTTGCTTCCTTTGTTCTTGCTCTCGTCCCCGTCGCACTGCTCTGCCGCACTGCAGACACTCTGCACAGTGATTACGGAAAATACGGCGTTTTGCTTGTTTTTATTTTTTATCTTTTCAGGCAGAACAGAACTGCAGCGCTGTTTATGTTCGCTCTGTCAACTGTTTTGAAATATGCTGTGACTGCAAATGTTTATGACGGTGCTTTGAAATTGTTTGAGGCAAACGGGACTGTATGGTATCTGTATTTCGGAATGACTCAGATGTTCTGTCTGCTTGCCGCAATTCCAATCGCACTCTATTCCGGACAGAGTGGATACAAAGGCCTGAAATGGTTTTTTTACGCATTTTATCCTGTGCATCTTCTTTTGCTTGGTCTTCTGGCTTTGTGTTTTTGATGTGAAGGTTTCTGTTCACTAAAATTTCTGCTGCTATTACTTGCCTTTCTTCTGTTAATCAAATATAATATCCTTATTACGATTGACACAGGAGGAGTTATTATGAAATTCCGCAGCAAACTTTTTGCCTTATTACTGGCACTTACACTTATCTTTTCTGTTTTCGGTGGATTCTCCGTTTCTGCTACCGAAGAAGAATCACAGCAATACACCGCCGAGGATATCCAGATGCTTGCTGACCTCTATCAGATGAGTTTCAATGAAGTACTGGGCGAGCTTGGAATCACCGAAGAAGACCTCATCCCCAGTGAAGAAGTCTCAAAATCCGATGCTGTGTATTCCTACACCGATCTGATTTCATCGCTCAAGCTCAGCACCCACACCACATCTGTTCACAATATCAGCTACAAGCTTCCTGAAGGAGGTTCTGTATATTCTCTTGCAGATGATGATTCCAAGCTTTTCTCTTATGCAGGCGCAAGCAAGAAGGATCTTATGAACAACTACAACATCGTTGAGATCGCTGAATTTGCCGACGAGCTCACAAATGCCGTTGTATATTATCAGATCACCGCTCTTGAGGACACCAGCTACGGCAAATATATCGGCAACTACAACAAGCTCAGCGTTGAGGAGCAGAATGCTCTCGTTCAGGTCAAGATAGATGAGGGTTCTGATGAGAACAACACCTATACCGTAAAAAAGAACGGTCAGGTTTATCTTGTTGCAAGAACCGATCTTGATCAAATGTCTGAAAACGGCTTCTGCACCACCGAAGCTGATATTACTACTGTCATCAATGGCACTATCTATACCGGATATATTTACATCCAGCACGGCGGTACTGCTACTGATGCTGCTGTTGCAGACGAAATCATCAACGGCTTTGCCGTTAAGGGTGCCGCAAGCCGCGAAGTTTCTACTCAGACCATTGCTATCGTTGCTCTCTGCATAGTCGGTTTCCTCTTTATCGTCATCGCTTTCCTTGTATTCTTTATCATCCGCTTCAGCCTTTTCTCAAAGGCTTCCGGAAGTAAGTTCAACATCATTGGATTCAATATGCCCAGAAAGATTTCTGAGCCTGCTGTCTCAAAGAATAATTTCCGTGCAAAAACCGGTGTGAAGGATTCCCTCAATGATGACACCGATTCCGAATGATTTTACTACAATTATATAAAACAAAAGAGGTCAGGCTTATGCCCGACCTCTTTTGTTTTGCGGCGCAATATAAAATTGAAAGGGGGTTGCTAATCGATTATGCAGCGTTAGTCAGTACTCTTCTTCTAACGCTCTGCTGCGGCTGCTGATTTATTCTTCTAATCGCTGCACGCTTTGCTGCTCTTTTTCTTTTCACAGCTTCACATTCTCTTATAAGCTGGCTGCGGTATACTGCAAGAAGCAGCCCACAGAGCACAACCTCGGCGATTGTCATTACAACAAGCCACACATTACCGAACGTCTGTACTGAAAACATCATAAATACGCCTAAAGCAATGCACATTTTGAAGATTCTTCCTGAAATTCTGCCGTTAACCTTATAAATATTCTTAATAATAAGAGCAGATATAATAACAAATAATCCGATTACGATATTCATTTCTCCATCTCCTTTGATTAAACAAGCGTTTGTTCGCTTTACATTTATGATTATAGCAGGTTTTTTTCAAAAATCAATAGGTTTTTCAAATTTTTGTCCAATAATGGGCGATTTTTTCGTTGTATCCCGCATTTATATGTGTCATTATTGGTACATTAGCGAACAAAATATGTGTTTGCTGTCGAAAACGATGCAAAAATGCCGTCCTGCATCATTTTGCAGGACGGCATTTTGTTTGTTTTTGTTCTTATTCATCGAATATTATTTCTTCATCTTCCCCTGCTTCATATTCCAGAATATCACCGGGCTGGCATTCAAGCACTCTGCATATCGCATTGAGGGTAGAAAATCGAATAGCCTTTGCTCTGTTATTTTTGAGTATGGACAGATTTGAAAGAGTTATTCCCATTCGTGATGCAAGCTCCGATGCACTGATCTTTCGCTTCGCCATCATAACGTCGAGATTTACTATTATCGGCACTTACTTCACCCTCCCTTAAATTGTAAGCTCGTTTTCTTCTTTGATCCTCACTGCCGCTGCAAAAAGGTCTGCAACAACCAGGGTTATAACCGCAAGGATAACGAACATAACAAATATTATAATAGGATAAATGGAATTCATCGTAAATATAGGATAGCAGAATATAATTGCAAGGAGTATACTGGATAAACTAATAAAGCGAAGATAATTAACATTCAGTTTAATGAAGGCTTTGCCTTTTGCAATATTGAACATCATAAGCAGAGAAAGTGTCAGCATTGCAAGTACGGGGATTCCGGCGGCATAAAGCACGGGCATTATTGTATCTATAATTTCCTGACGTACAGCAACATCTGCTCCCTTTACATATGTGTTTACTACTTTCGGAAGCGTAGCATATACCACAACACCCACTGCAAGAGTCACTATAAGAATTACTATTGCAACTATACTTCCTACAGCCATTCTTTTCTCGTTTTTCATAAAACGCACCTCCGTAATGATCCTTTTCAACATATAGTATTATGATAGCACAACCGTAAATTGTGTCAAGATAAATTTATTCACTGTTTTCGTCATCGGGTTCAACCGTCCAGATGTTCTTTTTCTCTCTGCCTTCCAATATAACGTCCACTGCTGTCATAGCTGTGAGCATTGAATGATCCATATTGTTGTAGCGATGCTGTCCGTTGCGGCCCACACAGTAAATATTTTCCATCGAGTCAATAAATCTGCGTATTTTATCCATATCTTTATAGCTTCCCGTATAGGACGGATATGCTTTTCTCATTCTTTCACAATGGATATCGCACACATCTTCTGCTTTTATTATTCCTATCTTCTCAAGTTCAGCCACTGCAAACGCAGATATCTTTTCATCGCTTTCCTCCCACAGCTCGTCCCCTTCACTGCAAAAATACTCTGTTCCGATGAACACTTTGTTCTCACGGTCTCTCACCATATACGGCGACCAGTTATTGAAAATCTGCAGCCGTCCCATTTTCACACCTGAATCCTGAATATATATCCAGCAATCAGGAGGGATATCGTTGAGTGTGGCATATTTTGTTTTATTTTTTATTCTGAGGTTCGATACTTCGATTCCTATAGTTATAAAATCGCGAAATTGCAGGTCTTTTGCCGCTATTCTGACAGCGTCGGGAATGTTTGAATCGATGGACGCAATAAGCTCCGAAACCGGCATTGATGATATCACAATGTCTGCAGGATATTCTGTTCCCGATGCTGTGACCGAGACTGCTTTTGCACCTTTTAGAGTTATTCTGTCAGCCTTGGCGTTGAATATTATTTTACCTCCGCGCTGTATGATTTCATTTGACGCACATTCCCAAAGCTGCCCAGGACCGAGCTTAGGATATAAAAATCTTTTTATAAGTGACTTTTCTGATGTTTTGCCCCTTGAAAGCATATTTTTTATTACACTGCGCACAGATATGCCCTGTATTCTTTGGGTTCCCCAATCCGGCGGCAGTTCTGATGGATGCACCCCCCACACCTTTTGAGTGTAGCCTTCAAAAAAAGTGGAGTAAAGCTTTCTGCCGAAACGGTTGATGTAAAAATCTTCCAAAGTTTTTTCTTCTTTGGACCTTATCCTTGAGGCAATATATGACAGTCCTACCGTAAAAGCTTCTCCCCCCATAGCTCTTACGGTGCTCATATCTACAGGATAATTATAAAATTTATTCTTTCGATATATCCTCGAAACTCTGCGTCTGATGAGCATCACCGCATCACTTTTCTCAGGATCGGGTCCACCCTCTTTTATTTCATATTCAGAGCCTGTTTTCACCTCGTCATATGACGGTTGTCCCTGTATCGGCAAAAGGCTTTCCCAAAATTCAAGGACTCTTTTCGACTTTGTATAAAAACGGTGACCGCCTATATCCATACGATTTCCGTTTTTTTCAATGGTTCTGGATATTCCTCCAGTTATATCGTCCGCTTCCAGGACAGTAACTCTGTATTGATCACTACGGCGCAGCAGCTCAAGGGCAGCAGTGAGTCCTGCAGGACCTGCTCCTATTATTACAACATTTTTCAATACAGCTCACCGCCCTTTCTTTGCTCTTATTCTATCACAACAAGTCGATTTTGCATACCGGAAAAAGACAGAAAAACCCGCCTGCATATGCAGGCGGCTGAAAAGCACAAAATTAGTCGATCTGAACAACCTTTGCTTCAGGTGCATTGTTCTTGATGCTTGCTATGCCCTTGAGGCAGCTTGCCTTGGAACGGTAGCTCTCACCTGTTACGATTATCTGACCGTTGGAAGCCTTAAGTCTGAAGCGGACTTCGCCTGCCTTATCGGTATAAACCTCGTACTTGGGATGAGCGATCTTCTCGAAATTAGCTACAGTCTGATCCTCGATTGCAGCCTGAGAATTCTTCTTTACGCTTTCGATTCCCTTTTCGCAAGCATCGAGAGAAGCATAGGATTCGCTTGTTGCGATAACCTGGCCATTGCCTGCCTTAAGGTTGAACATATAATTACCTTTTGCTGTTACTTTGATTTCAAATTTTCCTGCCATTTTACTGATTACCTCCCGACATAATTTACCAATGTTCACCGCATTGTAACTTTATCTTATCACATTGACAAAAAAAGTGCAAGTTTCAAGCAAAAAAACAGGAAATTCGGCACAATGACGATATTTATCTATATCATTACGTACATTATTGCTAACAAAAGTATTGCATTTGCACCGCGTTTATAAAGCAGCAGCAATATTACCAACAGGAGAACAATCTCCTCTTTTCCTTTCAGGTAATCTGTTATCCTCAATTTTTCGCTTTCTCTTTTCATTTCTTTTGAGGAGCATCGGTATGACATTTCTTCCGCTCTGCGCACTGCATCCTGCGTCATTGCAAATATACTGCTCATTTATCCTCTCCTTCGAGCATCTTACCAACCAATGGCAGTATTTTGGCTATTTTCAGTATCGATTGCGCTGTATCAAGCCGTTCTTTTCTGATATCGCTCATATATGGCATCAGCGCTCGCAAAAGCCGTTCGTCATCGGTTTCTTTATTTACTGTTTCAATAAGCGGCATCACCTTGAACAGTATATCGATCAGATCACCTTCGCCGCCTTTTTCACCGCTCTGAGCCCCATCTCCCAACAGCGAACCCAGAATATCGTCAAGTTCTGCCACCATCTCATCTCCTTACTTTGTCTGTTTCTTCCCCATTCCCTCCATAAGATTTTTGGCCTGGGGCGTTGACAGGATCCTTGCTATGCTGTCCTTATCGCTCAGCACGGTTATCAGTCGCTGTGCGTCCTGTTCACTCATTTCCGAAATCAGCTTTTTTAGTTTTGGGTTGCTGTCCAGCATTTCTTCTGCTTCCTCCGGTGTTTTTCCTATTGCTGCTGCCAATTTTTTCAGCATTTCGTTTGTCATCAATTATTCCTCCAAATTATTTATTGTATTCCATTATATGAGTGATATAATGAAAGTATGATAAAAAAGGAGATGCTTCGACATTGAGAATACTTGCTGTATCTGATTCTCACGGCAATTCGCGTGCTCTTGGCGATATTCTTTCCATTCATTCTTCTGTCGTTGACCTGATCGTTCATCTCGGCGACGGCGAAAAGGAATACAATGAGCTTATTAAACCACTCCCACTGAAATCTGTGTTTGTCCGAGGCAACTGCGATTTCGGCTCGTCTGCCCCGGAATTGCAGATCGTTGAATTTAACGGCAGAAAAATATTCTGCTCACACGGATATAAATACTCTGTAAAATATGATTTGTCGGTTATTAAAAATGCTGCCCGTGCTCAGAATGCGGATATTGTTCTTTTCGGCCACACCCACAATGCTGTTTCTCAATACGAAAACGGCCTGTATATTGTAAATCCCGGCTCTGTTTCACGGTACAGCGACCGCCCTTCGTACGCTCTTATTGATGTTGTAGAATCCGGTATATTGCCGAATATAGTGTATATTTAACTAAATTTATTGAAAATTATTCATTGAGTATTTACTTTTCGTTCACCAAGTGGTAAAATATACATATGTATAGGTGAACGATTATGATTTGGAGGTGCCCTATGCTTGTTAAATGTGTAGCTGTCTATAAAGAACGGACCCCCAAAAAGGTTGAAGTAATATTAAGCAAGGTCATTCCTGCCAAGAAAAATGTCATTCGGATAAATGCGCGTGTAGCTGAGCCTGTCACCGCTGAGATCGATGATATTTTCAGCTCTGATATTTCATTTGAGGAAGAAAATGACAATCTCAGCGGTATAGTTCCTGTTGATGAGTTTCTTTCCGATGATCACGAAAACGATATTGATGAGCTTACAGACATTTTCTTTGAAGAGGCAGATGATCTCGAGGCTGAGTTGAATGCATCTGAGACTGCTGCTGATAATGTTCCCTTTGAGGAGGACATTTCGTCTATGCTTTCTGAGATAGATGCTATTGAATCCGACCTTATGTCTCAGCTTGATGAAGAAGATGATGCCACTGACGAGAGTATTGTCCAGCGTCATTTTATACGAGACGAGGAAGGAAAGCTCTATGAGGCTGATTCCTGCGAATCTGCTGACGGTCACGAGGTTGCCTGCTACGATAACAGCGGCAGACTTAAACGTGCTTGCGGAGTAATACGCAAAGGGCAGCCTGTTATTGCTCCCGAATCCGACGATGATATCTTCGGTCATTCCGCTGCCGATATGTTCTCAGAATCTGATATATAACAGTAAAGCCGCAGGATATCCTGCGGCTTTTATAATGTTTTTTTCTTTTTTTATTGTATTCGACCGGCAAATGTGCTAAATTTATATAGCACCTATATCAGGGAGGTATTTCGTATGTTCAGATTAAGATCTACAAGACATCTTCTGCTCGGGATATTTGACTTCATCGTTATCGCTGTAATTATATATGGTATGACGGACTGGGTCTATGATGGATATCCAAAATGGGTTCCTTACGTAATAATGATTTTTTTCTTTATTATGGCTTCTATCAGATTTTATAAATTTTCTGCTCACCTTAAACGAAGTAATTCTATCGATTCCCACGACCTTGAGTCACTTTTTTCAGCAGATTATTGCGACGAGGATTCCTCTTGCGACCAGGTTTCCGCCAAGGGGTTTCGCAGACGCAGCACTAAAAGCAACACTGTTGAATCCGAAAATTCTGACAACTAAAAAAATCAAGCCTCCGAATTGATCGGAGGCTTTTTAATTATCTTTTTATTGTTTTTAAGGGCTTGCGGTAATAAACCTTTACCTTTGCAGGGGCCTTAACTCTGGTTTCTACAGTTACTCTCTTCGGCATCACAGGAGCCTTAGGCTCTTCATTGTACTCAATAAAGGATGCTCTGCCAACCTGCATAGCACTGCCGGAGGATACGCCAACACTGTCGCCAATGTGCATAGCCTCGCTGCATGTTACATTCTGTGCGCCTTCGTTATATACTTCCTCGGTGACAACTTCATATGCGGGTTCGCATATGACATCATCCGATTCAACAATCTCGATTTCGCTGTAATCATCAGCAGAAAAACCGATCTTCGGCTCGAATGTATGCTCTTCGTAAGCCGCTTCTTCCTGCTCAGGCTGCTCCTCGTAATACGGTGTATCGTTGAGAAGTCTGTTCGCTTCATTTATAGAGCTCTTTGTAGAGTCAAAGGGTGAGGGATTGGATTTGCGGACTTCTATAGAGCCGTTTTCCTTTACCGACTTAGATGTATCAGAAAGGAACTTAGCGCTATACGGACCAAGAACGGGCACAGAATAGCCCTTTCCGCCTGCATAATCAACTTCGCCTGCTCTCATTGAGAGAAGACGCTCGACCTCTGCATTTATATCGGTAGAGCCTGCTCCGGGCTGGAGACCGTTATCGTGCTTTACAGCAACAAGCTTATGAACTGCGCCTGTAAGGGTAGCATCGATTCTGTCAAGTCTGTCCTGAAGGTCATCCATAGCATTGTTAAGCTCTATTCTGACAGCAGACATACTTGCACGGATATTTGCTACTTCCTTTGCAGCATCACCAGCAACCATTGTAACCTGTTCCTGATTATCAACTGCGCGCTGGAACAATCTGTCCGTTGCACGCTTGGTAACAGACATAATAGAGGAAACCGAGTTTTGAAGCTCAGTGAATTCTCTTTCACGCATTGCGTACTCACGGTCACGCACACGCAGCTGATCGCAGGTGGCCTGCAATGTGTTGCGTTCTGCATTTCCCGCCTCTATTGTCATACGCAAATTATCCGATGTGGACTGCGCTATCTGCAGATTCTGTTCAAGCTGTACGATCTGTGCGCTCATAGATGTTACTGAACCGGAAAGTCTGTCGCGCTCAGCAACCACCGCAGTCTTTTCACCTGTAATAGCATCAAGCTGGGAACGCATATTATCCTGGTCGCGCATCATTGCATCAACCTGACCAAGCAAGCTGACCATCTCATCATCTACTGCTGAACGCTTGTATCCCAGCAGAGCTTTTTTGAAACGCTTACCCTGTACATACTCCATCGAATCTGCCCCCTTTCATATTAAACTGGCACCATTTCTATGGCCGCGTATAATACTACATCATTTTACCTGTAGCAATTGTAACACATAATGTTTCGCAACGCAATAGGAATTTTACAATTTGTTCAATTTTTAATAAATTATGAAATATGATTATGTCAACATATAAAAAATACACAAAAATGTTATCAACAGCGCGTTTTTCGCTCTTATATTTCTCTTTTTTAAGTTATTATGACAAGTTAATCACGTCGTCATTCATTTCGATTTGAAACTTGTTGCGTGTATTTTGCCAGGCAAAAACCCACGGCTGAACTTTAAAATTCCAGTCGTGGGTTTTATGTATAACTTATTTATTATTTGCCGGGATTACGCTTGAAAAGGTTCATAAGATTGATGAACTCTTCGTCCTCGGAATCCTCATCGTCAGCAACAGCTGATGCAGAAACCGCCGGTGCCTCTTCTACTGCTGCAGGCTGATGGTCTGCAGTTGCAGCTGCGGCTGCCATAACAGAAGGTGCGGAGCCATCAGAAGAGAAGCCTGTTGCGATAACAGTAACGATCATTTCGTCATCAAGGTTATCATCCTGTGCAAAACCCCAAATGATGGTTGCATCGGGATGTGCTGCCTTGGTTATCATTGTTGCTGCAAGGTCGATGTCATCAAGATCGATATCGCTGGAAGCAGTGAAGTTGATGATAACGCCGCGAGCACCGTTGATGGAGGTCTCAAGCAGCGGGCTGGATACTGCAGCGTGTGCAGAGAGGGATGCCTTCTCCTTGCCTGCTGCACGGCCGATACCCATATGTGCATAGCCTGCATCCTTCATTATTGTAGTGACGTCAGCAAAGTCAAGGTTGACGACACCGGTATGCATAATAAGGTCAGATATTGACTGTACGCCCTGACGGAGAACATCATCAGCTACAGAGAACGCATTGATGAGTGTTATCTTCTGCTCAGAGACCATCTTGAGACGCTCGTTGGGTATAACAACAAGAGAGTCTACGTGCTCGCGAAGTGCTGCGATACCGTTCTCTGCCTGCTCCATACGGCGTCTTCCCTCAAATGCAAAGGGCTTTGTGACAATACCTATAGTGAGTATGCCCATTTCCTTTGCGATTTCTGCAATTACAGGAGCTGCACCTGTACCTGTGCCGCCACCCATACCTGCGGTAATAAAGCACATATCTGTACCCTTAAGTGCTGCCTCGATATCCTCGCGGCTTTCCTCAGCTGCACGCTGACCCTTGCTGGGATCAGAGCCTGCACCCTTGCCGCGTGTGATTTTATCGCCGATCTGGATCTTATGGGTTGCCTGAGAGCTCATAAGAGCCTGAAGGTCAGTATTAACTGAAATAAACTCAACACTTGTTACACCCATCTGAACCATGCGGTTTACAGCGTTTCCGCCGCCGCCGCCAACACCGATAACCTTGATTTGTACCAGTCTGTCCATGTCAGTATCATAAGCAAATGACATTGATAATCCCCCTCGGATTTGTTAATTCCTTTATTTTATGCGCCGCCGTAATATGGCTGTTATATTCTTATATGATATACTAACACGTCAATTCAAAAAATGCAATGCACAATGTATGAATTTTTCTACATTTTGTAATTTATTTTTTCGTCAGCCCAATATAACGTGTTTTTATTTTACTTATTCAGCAAGTATTCGGGTGTAAAATAGCCTTTATTGGGATTTGTGACATCAACTCTGCCTGAATCATACTCTGAAAGTTTGTTGTGTATGATATCTGCGGCGAGCTGTATTTTTGTTTCGAGCTCTGCTCCTGAGCCTATCTTTATTATGATGCGGTTATCATAATACGCATACAGCTTACCCGCTGACAGGTCTATCTTTGTCGGCGGAAGCTCATATTTCCGGAGCAGCTCCATAATATTCTCAAGTGTTGCAAGAGCGGTTTCATCTTCTGCAACTATATATTCGCCCGGATCCATACCATCGGATATGCTCAGTCCGATTATTTCGGGAAGCTTCGTTTCATCTATGTACGCCGAATGATCGTTTCTGTCGGAATCTGCGGGCATATCTGTCTCAGAAGAATCGATATCCGTTCCGCTTGCAGCGGTATCTGTATTTGATAATGCAGGTGCAGCATCTGTATCAGACGCAGCACTTCCGTCATACGGTGCCAACACTTCCAGAGATTTTCCCTTAATGCTTACAACTATACGCATACCGTTCTGAAGTGTTATAACGCCTGCAGGCTGTGCGCTTTCGGCTTTGATTTTTATGCCTGTTGGGAAAGAACGCTTTATCTCGCAGTCTTCTATGTACGGCATCGTTTTCTCGATGTTTTTCTCTATTTTATTTGCATCCACAGAGAAGATGTTCTGTCCTTCTTCTATTCCCGAAAGCTCGGTTATTCTGCTCTCGGAATAAAATTTTGTGCCGTCTACCGTTACTTTTATGCTTTCTATTTTAAAGAAAACCGTCAGAGACAGTGTTACCATCAATGCAATAAACGCAAACACTATCATTATATAAGTAAGCGCGGTTGTCAGCTTGGAACGTGACTGCGACTTACCCTTCGATTTTTGAGCTGAGCCTGTTTTCTTGCTGCTCTGCACACTGCGTTTTGCAGCCGCAGCTTTTTCGCTTCGCTCCGTTCTCTTTACGTTTTCAGAAAACAGCTTGTAATCGTCGCGAGCGGAATTCCCCTGTCTGCTTTTTGCTTTTGTATTCTGAGTTTTTGATGCCTGCTTCGGTCTCGCTGCGGAAGATGAAGCCTTCTTTGTTCCCTGCTGAGCAGAACGAGATGTACTGCTTTTTGCTTTGGCAGACGACACTTTGCTTTTTGCCGTCTGCGATGACGCAGCTTTGGTTCCGTTCGTGCGCGAAGTGCCGGATGTGCTTTTTCCTCCGGAAGATGCACTGCTTCTCTTTGTCACTGATTTCTTTCCGCTCGAGCTTACTTCCTTGCTTTTATCATTATCGTAAGGCACTGTCTTGCCCTCCTTTATTTACACTCTTCTTATATCCGCACCGAGAGATGACAACCCCTCATCAAGTGCTTCGTATCCCCTGTCCAGATGATTTAATCCGCCCACCGTTGTTGTGCCTTCTGCCGCCAGCCCTGCTACAACAAGCGCCGCTGAACCGCGCAGATCAGTAGATTCCACCTGTGCTCCAAAAAGCTTGGGTACACCGTCCACCACTGCAACTCTGCCTTCTGTTTTTATTTTTGCTCCCAGTCGGCACAGTTCCCATATATGCTTGAAACGATTGTCGAATATAGTCTCCACAAACACACTCGTTCCCTGCGCAACTGTTGTCATCGCCATAATTATCGCCTGAACATCGGTGGGAAATCCGGGATATGGCATAGTTCTTATAAATTTATTGGGATTGAGTCGATTCGGTGCTGTGAGCTCCAGCTCATTTTCCAGCACTCTCAGTACACACCCTGCTTCCTCAAAGGTACCTATAACAGGGCTCAGATGGTCTGTACATACGCCCTTTAATATTATCTTACCCCTTGATATCGCCGCTGCAGACATATATGTGGTAGCCTCAATGCGGTCAGGTATTACACTGTGAGAATGGGGATGAAGCCGTTCGACTCCCTCGATAGTGACTCTGCCGCAGCCTGCTCCGCTTATCTTTGCTCCGCAGGAATTGAGGAAAACTGCAAGGTCTGTTATCTCCGGCTCTCTTGCTGCGTTTGTGATAACTGTAGTTCCTTTGGCTGTTGCCGCCGCTATCATTATATTTTCTGTGGCACCTACGCTTGGGAAACTGAGCGTCACTGTTGTTCCCTGCAAACCTTTTGGCGCCTTGCAGTATATTTTACCGTGCTTTTCTTCTATCTGTGCACCCATCTTTCGCAATGATGACAGATGCAGGTCTATTGGTCTCGGTCCTAATTCACACCCGCCCGGCATTGTGAGCTCCGCTTCTCCGAAGCGCGCCAGAATAGCACCAAGAAAACATATTGACGAGCGCATTTCGCGCATAAGATCTTCCGGTATGTCAAAGCGTACAGGTTGTGATGAATCCACCGTAACGGTATCTCCCTGATCTGTCACTGTGCAGCCCAGATATCTCAATATTTTTGACGCGGCTTCCACATCGGAAAGCCTCGGACAGTTATGTATACAGCACTCGCCTCTTGCAGCAAGGGTCGCCGCAAGCACGGGGAGAGCCGCATTTTTTGCTCCGTGAGGTCTTATCTCTCCCGATAAAACACGACCTCCTTGAATTATCATTTCTGACATAAACACGCACCCTTTCGAACAGCATTTCACAACTATACTATGTCGAAAGGGTGTACGTGGTTCATTATCAGTCTTTTTTAGCGTATTTGATTACTATATCGTATATTCTTGCGCAGGCATCGGTTATGGCAAGCTTGCGCGCATTTTCACCCATTAGGCGAAGCTTTTCTCTGTCGGAAGCAAGTTCATCTATCTCTTCCATAAGCTTCTCATAATTGAGTTCGCTTTCAACGATACACTTTGCAGCGTGTCTGTCAACAAGAGCCATTGCATTGTAATACTGATGGTTTTCCGCAACATTGGGAGACGGTATCAGTATGGAAGGTTTTCCCTGAGCCTGCAGCTCCGAAAGGGTCATAGAACCAGAACGGCATATTACAAGATCTGCTGCAGCAAGAACGCGAGGCATATCGTTTATGTATTCACGGACATCGAGGTTATCGCACTTTTCTGTGTCTATGCCCTCTGCTTTGAGGGTTTCGGGAACAAATGAGCCGTACTGTCCGTATCCGTGAATATGATTGTATTTCCCGTCCTTTGCACTGCGCTTTAGCATACCTAGCATAGATTCGTTTATGGTGCGTGCTCCAAGCGAACCGCCAAAGGAAAGTATCAGAGGTCTGTCATCAACACCCAGTTCACGTCTTGCCTGCTCCTTTTCGTAGGTAAGCATTTCAGCACGGATAGGGTTACCTGTTACAGCAAACTCCTGTGCGTCCTTGATACGTTTTTTTGCATCCTCAACAGCAAGCATAACACACTTTGCATCGGGTGCAAGCATCTTGGTCGTCATACCCGGGAATGCGTTCGATTCGTGGATTATTACAGGAACACCCATCTTTGCGGCTTTTCTCAGAATAGGACCTGCTACATAGCCGCCTGTGCCGATTGCGATATCCGGCTGGAAATTCTTTATTATCTCAGCCGCTCTTTTTGAGGAATTTGCAAGATACCAGAGTGCCTGTGCATTTCTCTTTATGTTTGTAAAAGAGATCTTTCTCTGAAAGCCTGCCACTTTCATTCCCTCAAAGCGATAGCCCTGTGCAGGAACAAGCTTTGATTCCATACCCCAGGGAGTTCCTACGAACAGAATCTCCGCGTCAGGCTGCTGTTCCTTTATAAATCCTGCGATTGCTATTGCAGGATTTATATGTCCTGCTGTGCCGCCGCCTGCGAGTAATACCTTCATAGTATGACCACCTTTGTATTAAGCTAAATGGTTTTCTTTGTGGAGCCTCTGCTGACCGCAAGAAGCAGTCCCACAGAAAAGAGCAGCATAATAAGCGCTGTTCCTCCGTATGAAAAGAACGGAAGGCTTATGCCTGTATTGGGAAGTGCTCTTGTTACAACACCGATGTTGAGCAGTGTTTGCCATCCGATCTGTGCTGTTATGCCGATTCCGAGCAAGCGAGCAAAGCGGTCGGGGTTCTCCATACTTACTGTCAGTCCGCGCCACACGAATATTGCGAACAGTATCATTACCGCAACTGCGCCCACAAAGCCCAGTTCTTCTCCTACGACTGCAAAAATGAAGTCGTTCTGAGGCTCTGAAATGTATAGATATTTCTGTCTTGAATTGCCTATGCCCTGACCAAGCAATCCGCCTGAAGCCAATGCATAATGGGCCTGGATATTCTGCCAGCCGCCGCCCAGTGCGTCACTGAACGGATCGAACCACACAGCAAATCTTTGCTGCATATAATCTGTAAATGTAACAAGAACTATTATTCCTGCTATAGGCACTGCAGCTATTGCTGCAAGCCATTTTTTCGGCGTTCCGCCGACAAACAGTATTGTCGCCGCAATAAGGCACATCAGTATAAAGCAGGAGAGATGGGTCTCTATAACAGTCAGTCCTGCTATCATAACAATTACCGGTGCACATCTGAGTATGCCGTATTTGAATGTCTGTATGCGCCAGGCGTTTTTCGCCATATATTGAGCGAGATATATTATTATTGCAAGCTTTCCTATCTCAGAAGGCTGAAAAGAAAAGCTTCCCATTCTTATCCAGCGCTTCTGACTTTCGTCCGATATTATCAGAACCAGAATAAGCAAAAACACCGATACTCCAACAAGCCACCAGGTTACTCGTTTTATAAACCACATAGGCAGAAGTGAGCCTATAAGCATCGCCGCAATTCCCAAAAGTGCGAATATCAGCTGTCGGCGAAGATAAAATGTGCTGTCGCCGTCGTGGTAATACTGAGCATACGCATAGCTTGCCGAGTACATCATTATAAGTCCCAACGCAAGCAGTATAAGAGTTATGACAAGAGTCCACACGTCAAATCCCATACTTCTGTCGGTTGCTGTTACATACATTTCACTTACAAGAAGCTTACAGCGTTCCTTGAAAGTTAATTTTGCCACTTCATCATCTATTGTGCTTCTTTTGGTTCTTCTGTTCTGCATCTGAATAGTTCTTTCCGATGATAATGCCGGCATAGCCGTCCCCTTTCCTTAATAACACAAGACCGCGTCTTATCCGAGGGCTGCAAGCAGGCATGCGATACCGCCACACACAACCGTGACAAGACTGAATACCGTTACTATTTTGACTTCAGACCATCCGCTCATTTCAAAGCTGTGATGTATCGGAGTCATTTTGAATATTCTTTTGCCGTGAGTGAGCTTGAAATAGGTTGTCTGAAGCATTACAGAACCTGTTTCGCAAAGATAAATGATACCAACCAGCGGGATGAGTATTGGCATATCGCAGGCAAATGCCGTTGCGCAGAAAATACCGCCCAAAAACAGCGAGCCTGTATCGCCCATAAATACCTTTGCAGGGTGGAAGTTCCAGACAAGGAATCCGAGACAGCCGCCTGCGACGGATGCTGCAAGGATACCTACGTGGAAAAGTCCGTTAAGTGCAGCGATAAGCATAAAGCATATCTCCGCAAAGAATGTTACCGAACCGCAGAGACCGTCGATACCATCTGTGAGGTTTACTGCATTTATAAATCCTACAATAAGAACAAGTGCGATGAGATAGAACCAGATGCCAAGCTCAACTTCACCCACAAAAGGTATGTAGGTCTTGCCTGCACCTTTTTCGGCTATCGCAATTGCTCCGAGAAACAATCCTGCTGTAAGGAACTGCAGAGCAAACTTCTGCTTTACGGTGAGACCTGTATTTTCCTTTTTCTTGATGCCTGTATAGTCATCAAGAAAGCCCATTACACCGCAGACTATAGCCAGGGCTACGCCTGCCCAGAGCTTTACTTTCAGCTCGGTACTTATTTCATAGGTCTTTGCCATTGCAAAGAAGCAGGGGATGCATACAGCTATCGCAAGCACTATACCTGCAATGAACATTATTCCGCCCATAGTAGGGGTTCCCTGTTTTTTCTGATGCCAGGTAGGGCCTATCTCCTTTATAGTCTGGCCAAATTTTAAACGCTGAAGCCAAGGAATAAGAACAATTCCAAGAAGTGCGGATACTCCGAAGGCTATTCCTGCCGCCAAAACACTCATTATCGCATATGCACTGTTTACTGACATATTTACCAGTCCTTTGCAATTATATTCGCCGTATCTTCAATCAAAGAGCTTTGTTGAGCTTTTCTATGACCTGCTCAAGCTGTACGCTGCGGCTTGCCTTGAACAGCACCGCATCACCTGATTCTATGGTTTCTGCAAGAGCTGCAGCAAGGGATTCCTTATCCTCAAAAAGACGGGTATGACCCTCTTCTGTAAGCTTTGCCGCACCTTTTAGGTAACAGGCTGCGTTTTCTCCTCCGACTGCCCAGAGCATATCAACTCCGCATTTGTCTGCCCATTCTCCGCACTGGGAATGTCCTTCGGGACCGTAAGAGCCAAGCTCCATCATTTCACCGAGCACAGCAATGCGTCTGCCCGTGCACTTAAGGGACGTCAGCACGCTCATCGATGCCTTTATGGAATCGGGACTAGCATTGTAGCAGTCTTCTATAAATGTGATGCCGTTTCTGTGAACGATCTTCTGTCTCATACCTGAAGGGACGTAGTCCTCAAGTCCTGCAACACACTGCTCACTGGTAAGTCCCAGTATTCTTCCCACAGCGTATGCAGCCAAAGCATTATACACATTGTGCCTTCCTACCGCAGGAATATGTACGGGAACGAATTCACCCTTCCAGCACAGCGAAAACTCCATTCCGTCGTCCATCTGAACTATGTTCTTTGCACAGCAGTCTGCACTGTTGTCTATGCCGTAGGTTATTACGGGATTTTCGATTCTGTCCCTTGCGCTCATAAGCATATCGTCATCAGCATTGAGCAGAAGTGGAGCATCCTTTTCCATTCCGTCAAGAATCTCAAGCTTTGCCTGAAGAATACCCTCACGGCTCTTTAAATTCTCTATATGTGCTACGCCTATATTTGTGATAAGTCCTACTGTGGGACGTGCGATCTTTGTCAGCAAAGATATTTCTCCGAGATTGTTCATTCCCATCTCCAGCACTGCGGCTGTGTGCTTTTCCTCAAGCTGGAGGCACATACGGGGAAGTCCTATATCGTTATTCAGGTTGCCAAGAGTAGCAAGAACATCGTACTTTTTACGAAGTACTGCCGCGACCATTTCCTTTGTTGTTGTCTTTCCTACAGAACCTGTCAATCCCACAACCGGGATATCCTTCTTTGCTCTGTAATATGCGGCAAGGTCGATAAGCGCTCTGCGTGTATCAGCTACCTTGATCACGGGGCATTTTACTCCCTCTACATCACGGCTGACCATAACACAGGCAGCTCCGCTCTCCGATGCCTGTACGGCAAAATCGTGACCGTCGAAACGGTCTCCCTTTATAGCTATATACATGCAACCTTTCTCAACGGTGCGGCTGTCGATAGTTACGTCAGTATACTGCGTCTCCTCTGAAAATGTACCGCCTACAGCTTTTGCGGTCTCACTTGCAGTCATCAGCATCATTTCTTATTCCTCCGCCTCAAGCTTTGCAAAAATCTCTGCCAGTACTTCTCGCTCGTCAAAGTGATGTTTTGTCTTGCCGATTATCTGATAGTCCTCATGGCCCTTACCTGCCAGAACAATGACATCATTTTCCTTCGCATTGCGCACTGCATATTCGATAGCCTCGCGGCGGTTTTCTATTACCACGTACGGTGTATCGTGTTTCTTTACTCCCGGAACGATCTGCTCGATTATGCTCATAGGTTCTTCTGTTCTGGGATTATCCGATGTGACAACAACGAAATCAGCAAGGCGCGACGCTGTTTCGCCCATTATGGGTCTCTTGAGCGGATCTCTGTCTCCTCCACAACCGATGACGATCACCAGTCTGCCGTCCTTGTTCATTACCGCTCGCATTGCGGAGAGAATATTTGCTACGCCGTCAGGGGCGTGTGCATAGTCTATGATTACTGTATACGGCTTATCGGTTGGGTATACCTCCGCTCTGCCCTTTACTCCGCGGCACTCTGACAATGCATCCAAAGCCTCAGGGAAGGGCACTCCAACATTCAGCGCACAGCAGAAAGCTGACAGCGCATTATGAACGGAAAACTCACCGGGGATAGGTATGCTTGCCTTGCCGCTCATACCCTTGAAAGACACATCAAAGCTGACTCCGTCCGCTCTGTATTCAATGTTGGACGCTCTGCATTCTGCATCGGGATTGTTTACTCCGTATCTGATGCTTCGCACAGTATCCGGAAGCTCTATTTTCTGACACCAGCCATCGTCAACATTTATTGCTGTCGATCTTGTCATATTGAATATGCGGCATTTGATAGCAAAATAACGCTCCATTGTGCCGTGAACATCAAGATGATCCTGGGTAAGATTTGTGAAACAGCTGGTCTCAAATTTAAGTCCCTCTACTCTGCCCTGATCCAGTGCCTGAGAAGAAACCTCCATAAGACAGAAGTCACACTTCGCATCACGCATCTTTGCAAATATCTCGTGAAGCTCGAAGGTTGCAGGTGTAGTGTACTCTGTGGGAAGCACTTCGTCGCCGATCATATTGCAGATGGTTCCGATAAGTCCGACTTTGTAACCGCACTTTTCAAGAATCCCCTTGAGAATGTATGTGGTAGATGTTTTGCCGTTGGTTCCCGTTACACCCACAAGGCGGAGCTTTGCAAGAGGATTTCCGAACCAGTTTTCGCTTATTACGGCAAATGCCGCAAGGGTATCACGCACCCATACTTGCCGGGGAAGTCCAAGCTCCTTTTCGCAGAGAATAGCCGCTGCACCTGCTTCTGCCGCTGCCTGTGCAAAATCGTGTCCGTCTGAACGCATACCTTTGATGCACACAAACAGGCAGCCGGGTGTAACCTTTCTCGAATCAGAGGTTATACCTGTTATTTCCGTGTTTTCAAGATCAAGCTTTGTATCGCAGGTTAATCCTGCAAGAAGATTATATAAAAGCATTTTTTCACTCACTGCTTTCTGAGGTATATTGGCCGATGAATTTTTCAGCCGCCTAACAGAAAAATTATACTATATATTGTTTATAAACGCAAGAGGAATAGGCATATTTAGTCGTACAGACCGCCTTCGATAAACTCTACGGTTATAACGGTGCCCTGCGCCACTCTTTCTCCGCCTTCTATGGACTGACCAACAACAAGACCTGCAGTGCTGTTGTAGCCCGTTCCGGCATAGCGGATATTGAGATTTGCATTGGTAACCGCCTTATTCGCCTTGGACGGTGACATTCCTGTAAGATCGGGAACCTCTGTCATTTTAAGCCAGGGCTCTGTTTCTCCGTCTTCCGAATTCTGCTGTGCATCCCTGAGTTCATCGTCACTCAATGCGTAAAGTACGACAGTGCTTCCCTTGGGAAGGCTCATTCCGTCTCTCGGTATCTGGGCAATTACCTTGCTGCCCGAACCGATAACTCTGCTCTTGAGATCCTTATCCTTCAGCATAGCCTTCGCTTCATCGAGAGTTTTATCTACAGTGTTAGGTGCCTGAACATCAAGGAGCTCAACATCTTTTGTGCTGTAAATAGTATCTATTCCAAGGTACGGAAGCACATTGCTCAGTACAGTTCTGCAGACAGGTGCTGCTATAGTACCGCCGGTATGTGCTGCACCCATAGGTTCATCAAGAAGAACCAGCATTGCTATTTCGGGTTTGTCGCTGGGGGCTATTGCACAGTAGGAAGCAACGTAGGCTTTTACGCCTGTTTCTGCCTGCTCTTCGATTTTTTCGGATGTACCTGTTTTTCCTCCGATACGATATCCTGCGATATATCCATTCTTTGCAGTTCCGCCGCTTACGGTCTGTTCAAGCATAGCATTTATCATTTTTGATGTGCTCTCTGCTATTACCTGACGCTTTACGTTGCTGTCGGTTCGCTCGACGATATTACCGTCTATATCGAGTATCTGACTTACTACGTGAGGCTGAACAAGATAGCCGCCGTTTGTAACGGCAGATATTGCAGTAATCATCTGCACCGGTGTTATTTTAAAGCTCTGTCCGAAGGAACATACTGCCAGAGTATCAGATTCTTTGTTGAGAACCTTCTGCGAGTGCATTACGCCGCTCGCCTCACCGGGTAGGTCGATTCCTGTTTTTTCGGTAAGTCCGAATGCTGTGAAATACTGATAGAAACTTTCTGCTCCTATTCTGCTTGCAAGCTCCATAAATACGGGGTTGCAGGAGTTCATCATACCCTTTGTGAGACTTTCGCCGCCGTGTCCGTATCTTGACGCACATCGGATCTTTCTTCCGTTTACTACCGAATAGCCTCGGCAGTAAAAGCTGGAATTAAGATTTGCTGCGCCCTCCTCAAGTGCTGCAGCCATAGTTACGGGCTTAAAAACCGAGCCCGGCTCATATGTATCGGAAATACATTTATTCTTCCACTGCTCATTCTGAGCCTTGGCGAGAGCTTCGTTCTTTTCTTTAGAATCGCTTATTGCCTCTATTTTTGCGGCAGTGCGCGCATCGCCTATTTTTCTGTAATCAGAAGGATCGTAGTCAGGGATAGTTGCCATTGCAAGTATCTCGCCTGTATTTACATTCATAATGATTCCGCAAGCTCTGTTGCGCACATCATTATCCTTGACCGCCTGGCGAAGAGCATCTTCAAGCCAACTCTGGATATTCTGATCTATTGTGAGCACAAGACTGTTTCCTTCCTGTGCATCTATCATCATTTTGTAGTCAAAAGGCATAGCTGCATCGGACTTTGCATCTGTCGCAACTATCTGCCTTCCCGGAACACCGCTGAGAGTATCATTGTACTGCAGTTCCAGACCTGCAGCACCGGTGTTTGAGTCGTTTGTAAATCCGAGTATATTTGATGCAAGATTCGTATTGGCACTGGAATAATATCTCTCCGTGTCCTGCACCATATATATTCCCGGTATCACTATCTTTCCTTCTTCGTTCATTCTGAATGCATCAATGGCATCCTTCTGGGTTTTATCCGCTTTTCCGTTGAGGGATATATCGGAGTAATTCAGTTCAAGTCTTCCGTATATATATTCTTCCTCAAGTCCAAGAACCTCTGCAAGTTTCTGCACTACTGCGTCCTTGTGTTCTTCCTTGAGAGAACTCTTTTTTATCCACACCTTCCACGCTGTGCGGCTCTGCACCAGTGTCTGCATATTGGAATCGTAAATGGAACCGCGCTTTGCTGTAAGGACTGTATCCTGAAGCTGCTGCTCCACTGCCTTCTGCTGCCAGCGTTCTCTTTCAAAAATGTGATATTTGGCAAGGAATCCGACAAGCACCAAAAATGCTATGCACATTACTATAAGAATTGCATTGTTTCTTTTGCGCATTGTTGAATCAGCATATTTGGGAACTTTTTTGCGTTTCTTTCCTCTTCTTCCCAACTTGTCGAACCACTGATCAAAGGAATTGAGCATCTCCCTGAATGTTCCCTTTGTTTCAGCGGGTTCTTCATATTTTGTTCGTCTTGCAGAGCTTCTTTCCTGAGCTTCCGCTTCTCTTCGCGCACGTTCACGCTTTGCTGCTCTGTCCTGCTGTTCTGCCATCTCACGCCAGTCTTTCGGCTGTCTGCTGGAGGTCGATGACGTGCGCTTTTCGTTGCTCTTTCTGTCAATTTCGTAACTGCGTCTGTTCTGCGCATATGATACCGTTTTTCTTCGTTCGTTCTCTTTTTGTGCCATATTTTCTCCCTTTCCCCCTTATTGCGTAGTTTTTTGCGCTCTTCCCTTTCTACGCAAAATGAGAGCCAAGATCTTTTTGTCAATCTCGACTCTCTGCCCGTGCATTATTGTTCGTTATTTGTGACGAACCGAACGGAGCGCCTTTATGTATTTATACTGTTCTTTGCGCACATTTATGTATGTTCGGTTTATCAGTGATTATTCCAGAAAAAGATTCCGTCGCGGCCGTCATCGCAATCCTCAAATACATCATTATTGTTTATGCTCAGCCATTCCGTCTGATAATTCTCGCGGTGCTGCATACCAAGTTTGTTTATTGCATACTGCTCTATTGCCGCGTCACTCATCTTGCTCTCAAAAGCAATCTTCATAACTTCATAGTCCTGCTCGAGTACAGTAAGTTCTGCTGTCTTATCCTTTATGTCATGGGTAAGATCATTTACCTTCTGTCCGTTGGCGACCATTATTCCAAGCAGGAGAATAAATAAAACCGCTGCAAAAAGTACAGCTGCCACCTGAAATTTTCCGTATTTATCTACAATAGTAAGTACCTGGTTGTGCTTTTTTCCCTGAGCTGCCTGCTTTGCTCTGTTCTGCTTTATGCGCTCCTGACGTGCTGCTTCTTTTCTTGCCTGAGCTCTCGCCTGAGCTTTTGCTTCGAGCCATTCGTTGTGCTCGAACATTCCGAAGTCAAATTCTTCTGCAAGTGAGCCTTTTCCGTAATATTCCTTTGACTGCTGCATTCTTCTCTCTGCTCCTTTCATAATCTGTTGTTCCCCGTTTTTTCAAACCTTAAAATCGTTCTTTTGAGATTTTATGTAAATTATATTACGGTAAACTAATTATGTCAATACTAGTTATTTTATTTTTTTACAAACTCGAAGCTTACTGCTTCTGCTTCTGGGATTTTCCTCAAGCTCTGCTTCCGATGGTGCTACAGGCTTTCGTGTTACAAGCTCTGCTTTCGGTGTTTTTCCGCACACACACACCGGGAAATCCGGAGGACAGGTGCATCCGCTGCACCACTGCGCCATCTGGCGTTTCACCATTCTGTCTTCCAGCGAATGGAAGGTTATTATTGCCAGGCGGCCGTCTTTTCTGAGCAACTCAAAGGCTGAAGCCATTCCGCGCTCCAGTACGCCAAGCTCATCATTTACAGCGATCCTCAGTGCCTGAAACACGCGGCGGGCAGGGTGGCCGTCACGGCGTGCTGCTGCAGGGACTGCGTCACGGATTATGTCTGCAAGCTGGATGGTGGTGAGAATTGGAGTGATCTCCCTCTGCTCGCATATTCGTTTCGCTATCTTTACAGAAAATTTTTCTTCGCCGTACTTTGTAAATATCTCTGCCAGTTTCTGCCACGACAGCTCAGCAACAAGATCTGCTGCACTGGTTCCGCTCTGGCTCATACGCATATCCAACGGCGCATCATTATGATAAGAAAAGCCGCGTTCTGCACAATCCAGCTGATGTGAGGAAACTCCGATATCCATCAGCACTCCGTCACACTCTTCATATCCTGCTTCTGCCAAGGCTTTTTTTATGTTTTCAAAATTCGACCGAATTATCTTTACCCGATCGTCATTTTCAAATCTCTTCGTCACCACTGCAATTGCATCCGGATCCTGATCCAGACATACGAGCCTGCCCTTTTCAGAAAGACGTGAAAGAATCGCTGCACTGTGACCTCCGCCTCCTGCGGTTGCGTCAACATATACACCGTCGGAATTGTGCACAAGATTTTCTATTGTTTCACTCAGAAGCACCGGACGGTGGGAAAAGTTCATATTTTCAGTCATAATATTAACCAAGATTCAAGCCGGAAAGCATCTGAATTTCCATTTCCGCTGTCATATTTGATGTGACGGATTCATACTTCTCTGGATTCCAGAACTCCACCCAGTCAAGCATTCCGACGATCTGCACCTTATCGGTTATAACCGCGTGCTTTCTCAGAGGCTCAGGCAGCATCACTCTGCCCTGTGAGTCCATTTCAAGTTCTACAGCACCTGCGCAGATAAGTCTTCTCAAGTTGTTCATTTCTGCTGTTGCAGCGCTGAATGCGTTTACATAACGTTCCCAGCTCTTTGCAGTGTGCGCTCTGATGCTTCCGTCGGCACTTTTCGTCACAACAAAGGACGAACCCAGCTCTGCTCGGTACTTTGCAGGTATGAACACTCTGCCTTTTGCATCCACATTGTGGGTATACTCGCCTATGAGCATTTTGCGCACTCCTTTCTGAGAATTCAGGGGCATTTTCTTGCATTTCAGAGTTTTGCCCCTCCATTTCGGTGGTGATGCAGTAATAACTCGGTGAGTTTTTGCGCCATTTCGCACCACTACGATGTTAATTATAGCCACTTCGGCGGTAAATTTCAACACCCTAATTTTTTCCTTATTATGTAAATAAATGTGATTTCAGAAAATATTTTTTCTCATTTTAATCTTTTTGTGTGCGCAAAAACGCCCCACCACTAAATATAGTGGTGGGGCGTTAGCCTCATTGTAAATTATAGATAAATTTCTTGACTAATTTTCTACATACAGGAGATTAATCTTCGTTGTCGATTACGTCGTTGTCATCGTCAGCATAGCCTGCTGCTTCGTCTGCAGCTTTCTGGGATGCGTGAAGATTCTGACGTGCTCTGCGAAGCTCATTAAGGCGCTGGCTCATATAGTCTTCTGTTCTGCGCAGACAGGTCTCTGCGAAATCTCTTGCGCCCTTGCGGATCTCTCTGGAGTTTGATCTTGCCTTCGCTTCCTTTTCCGCTGCAAGCTGAGTTGCCTGACGGACTATGTCCTCCTGGTTTACCATCTGGCGTGCGCGTTCTTCCGCCTTGCGGATAATGGTCTCAGCCTCTTTACGGGCATCATTGAGTATCTCGCTGCGGTTCTTTACAATAGATTGAGCCTTACGGATCTCCTGAGGCAAAGCGGAACGCATATCCTCAACTATTTCACGAAGTTCCTCTACATTTACCATTGAACGGCCGCCGCTCATAGGAACTGTTTTTGCATTATCCAGTATTTCTTCAATCTCTTCAATTAACTCTTCTACACTCTTCATCGTTCTCAACTCTCCTTTGCGCCTAATCTTTTTGCTATTTTCTCACACAAATCTGCCGGTACAAAGCTTGAAATGTCTCCTCCGAAGCTTGCAATCTGCTTTACCACGCTTGATGACAGGAACATATTCTCAGCACTTGTTGTGAGGAACATTGTCTCTACATTCGGGTTAAGTTTTCTGTTTGCAAGCGCCATCTGGAACTCATACTCGAAGTCAGACACCGCACGCAGACCCTTGACTATCACACTTGCGCCAATCTCTTCAGCCAGGTCTGCAAGCAGTCCGTAGTGGCAGATAACCTCCACATTCGGGAGATGACTTACTACGCTTTCGAGCATTTCAACTCTCTCTGTATCCGAAAAAACCGCACTTTTACGTGGGTTGTGCAGCACTGCAACGACAACTCTGTCAAATATTTTTGATGCACGGTTTATTATATCAAGATGACCTATTGTAACCGGGTCAAAGCTGCCCGGACAGATTGCCGTTCTCATACTTCACACCTTATTCCTTTATCGCCTTTCTGCGATACATTGTTATCTTTGTTTTTCCATAAACATAGGTCTTTTCAGCAACAAATTCCACTACACCGCTAAAGGATTCAGGAAGAATCCGCTCCTTTGGTGTTTCGACACACACTGTGCCGGTTATGGACATATGCTCTACAGCGGCCTTTATAAAACTGTCAAGCTTTTCGTCTGCGTAAGGGGGGTCTATAAACGCTATATCAAAGATCTCTTCGCTGTTTCTGAGATAGCTGAGAGAATCCGTCTGCACTACCTTTGAACGGTCCTCAAATCCACAGGCGGCTATATTTTCACGTACAATTGCAGCCGCCTTTGGCGACTGATCAAGAAAAAGTGCGCTTCTTGCACCTCTGCTCAAAGCTTCCAGCCCCAGCTGTCCGCTGCCTGCAAACATATCAAGTACGCGTCTTCCCTCTATAGAAAACTGAAGCGCAGAAAAAAGTCCTTCTTTTACTCGCTCAGCAGTTGGTCTTACGTCAAGGTTTTCCAGCGTTTTAAGCTTTCTACCCCTTGCAGTTCCTGTAATGATTCTCATATAATTACTCCTTTGGTTACATAACACATACTAACACAAAGTTATTTGCTTGTAAAGTGTCTATATTATGTTTATCTTGTTTTATTTTGTATCATCATTATGATACGCAAGATAGACGGATCGGGCTGATGCTTTGGTCATTCCCGAAACCGAAGCAAGCTCTTCTTCGGTTGCATTCTTTATTGCTGTTATCGTTTTGAAATGCTTGAGAAGCGCTTTTGCTCTGGCTTCGCCTATTCCTTCTATGGCTGTAAGAGATGAACCTGTTATGCCTTTTGAACGGGTCTTTCGATGGTAGGTTATGGCGAAGCGGTGCACTTCCTCCTGAATTGTTCCGATAAGTGTAAATACCTGTCGATTCTTGGCTATTGCAACCTCCTCACCAAGAGCGGAGATGGCTCGAGTGCGGTGCTTCTGATCCTTTACCATTCCAAAAACGGGAATATCAAGTCCATAGGCATCTATTATAGGCTTTACCGCCGCTACGTGCTGCTCACCTCCGTCAAGAAGTATGAGATCAGGCAATGTTCCAAAGCCCTCTTCCCCCTTATGAGCCAGATATTCATCAAGACGTCTGGTAATTACTTCGCGCATGGAACCGTAGTCATCCTGACCCTCGAAGCCTTTAATCTTAAATTTTCTGTATGCACTTTTAAGAGGCTTTCCGTCACGGAACACCACCATACCTGCCACGTTAGCTTCTCCTGCGGTATTTGATATATCGTATGATTCTATATATTCGGGTGCCTTGGATAATCCAAGCATTCGCATAAGATCGTCAAGAGTCGCTGTCATATCTCCGAATTTACCGCGCATAATAGACAGGTGCTCTGCTGCATTTCGACGGCACATCGCTACCAGCTCCACCTGCTCTCCGCGCATAGGAACACTCATAACTACCTTTTTGCCCTTCTTCTCAGTAAGCCAGTGTTCAAGGAGTTCTGAGCTGTCAGGTTTAATATCGATAAAAATCCTCGGTGCAATACGTTCACGGGAGGTATAGTACCGTGCAATGAATTCGCTTCGCAAAATCTCCGGAGATGGCGGTTCTTCAAATATAAAATGCTCCCTCTCGTACAGTCTTCCGCCGTAATAACGCATTATCTCAACACAGGCAGTGTTTCCCGAAACAGCAGCTGCTATAACATCCTGCTCTTCGATCTTGGTCATTACCACCTTTTGCTTTTCTCTTATCTTTTTTATCGCCGCTATTCTGTCGCGAAGCTTGGCGGCGCGCTCAAACTCGAGATTTTCTGCACATTCCTCCATTTGTTCTGTAAGTACCTTTATTGTTGTATCCGCATCGGATTTCAGAAAATCTATGGCCTGAGAAAGCGCCTCCTTGTATTCTTCCTTTGATATTTTTCCTCGGCATACTCCCATGCACTGTTTTATTGAGTAGTTAAGGCAAGGGCGTCCCTTTCCGAAATCACGGGGGAATTTTCGCGTGCATGTCGGCAGCCGGAATATTCTGCAGGCCTCATCTACTGCCTCCCTCACCGTTGTCCCTGAGGTGTACGGTCCCATATATTCTGCTCCGTCATCCTCTGTTCTGCGAACCATTTTTATTCTCGGATATTCTTCTCCCGATATGCGCACATAACTGTATCCCTTATCATCCTTCAGAAGAATGTTGTACTTTGGCGAATGCTGTTTTATCAGACTGCATTCAAGCACCAGCGCCTCATATTCCGAATCGGTAACAATATAGTCAAAGTCCGCCGCATTTTCCACCATTCGGCGCACCTTTACCGTATGGTTTTCCTGAGAGCCGAAATACTGGCTGACTCTGTTTTTCAGAGCTTTTGCTTTTCCTATATATATAATTTCATTTTTGCTGTTTTTCATAATGTACACGCCCGGACGAAGGGGCAGTGACATTGCTTTTTTTCGCAAAGCTTTTATATCGTGGCTCATATTTGCCTCCGTTTGATTAATTATATATATTGTACATTACTTTGAAAGAAAAGTATACATCAAATTCCTTCTTTAGAGAGCTGATTATAATGAATACTTATATGAATATTCCTGATAATAATTGCGGCGTCCAGGTAACTGCAGAAAATCTCTGCCGCGATGTTTCCTCCAAAGGGCACGCAAAGAGAATACTTGACAATATTTCCCTTACTGTTTTCCCAGGTGAGCTTGTTGCGGTTATAGGCTGCTCCGGTTCAGGCAAGTCAACTTTTATAAACTGTCTCAACGGCTTTGAGCCTGCTACAAGCGGACGTGTATACATCAACGGCAAGGATCTTATGAAGAACTATAATTCCCTTAAATCAAGAATTGGCTACGTTCCTCAAGCCGATATTGTACACGACAATTTAAGTCTTCACAATATGCTGAAATTTACCGCTCAGCTCAGGCTGTCAAGCAACCTTACTCCTTTTGAAACTGAACAGAAAATTTTTGACGTGCTTAATACTGTAGGTCTTACAGATCACAGAAATCAGCTGGTTAAAAAACTCAGCGGCGGACAAAGAAAACGGGCAAGCATCGCTGTTGAGCTTATAAGCGACCCCTCTCTCTTTCTGCTGGATGAACCGACCTCCGGACTTGATCCTGAGGCTGAGACCTGTCTTATGAAACAGCTTAGAAAGTTGTCAAGATATAACGGAAAGACCATTATCTGTATTACACACACCCTTCAGAATATTTCTCTTTTTGATAAGGTTATTTTTCTTGCACCCGGAGGCAGATTATGCTTTTTCGGTACTGTCTCCGAAGCTGAAAGATTCTTTGGTGTAAGCAATCTGACAAACGCATATGAACTGGTCAGCACTGATCCAGTTAAATATATCCGTGCATATAACGCCTGTCGGGGGGAGTCTGTCCTTTGAAACAGAATATTCGAATTTTTCTTCGTCAGGTAAAGGTTCTTATTGCAAGAAATTTTGAAATACTTTTCAACAGCACCGGTAAAATTGTACTTATTCTTACTTTGCCTATAATTTGCGGCGTAATTGTCGCATTCGTTTCAGGTGAGAATATGTTTACATCTTTTCAGGATTCTCAAACTGCTTATTTCGTACTGTGCTGTGCTGTCATTTTTACCGGTGTTTTCAATTCCATTCAGGAAATATGCAGAGAGCGAAGCATCATTAAACGTGAATACTGCGCTAATCTAAATCTTAGTGCCTATATTTGCTCGAAACTTTGCTTGCAAGCAATAATATGCGCTGTGCAGGCCTTTCTCATTATGTTTATTTTTGCTTTATTTGCTGACTTTTCCAAAAGTGGTGACGGTCTCATTTTCCCTATATATGCGGAATGTTATATTACCCTGTTCCTCTTGATGCTCTCTTCTGATGCTACTGGACTTTTTATTTCGTCTGTAGTAAAATCCGCGGATATCGCAAACATTATCGCACCTGTATTTTTAATATTACAGGTGGTTTTTTCAGGTGTACTTTTTTCGATGAATCCATTTCTCGAATTTATTTCATTTTTTATGGTTGCACGCTGGGCTATGAATGCTTTCGGTGCATCCAGTGATATTGCAGCCGAACTTCGTGATACACGGGATAAAGCCCAGGCTATGGGGGGTGATTTCGGGAAGAGAGAACTCGAATTTATTGATATGTACAGACCGGAAACTGAATTGTTAATTCTCGCTTGGGTGATGCTTTTTTCATTTATTGTTTTATATTCTCTTTTATGTGTCTTTTCTTTAAGATGTATTTCAAAGGATACGCGATGAATTCTCATAAAAACACAAAAGACCGCATCTGCGTGCGGTCTTTTGTGTTTGATTATAATCCGTGCACCGGCTAATAAATCATTTCAGGATAGGTATCTTTTAGTTTACTATATATTTCTTTTTTCATCATAATAACTGCACCTTTTACGCTGCTTAAATACTCTTCTTTTGTGCATATATTTCTTTCCTCATCGCTCATATGTGTATAAAGTATTCCTCTTGATGAATTCACAATTGCCCCGAGACCATCCGAATTAAAACACGGTAATATGTCTTTTGCACCTCCGCCCTGCACGCCATAACCGGGAACAAGGAAGTAACTCCTGGGCATCATTTTACGCAATACAGCCGCTTCTTCTGGGTATGTAGCTCCTACTACTGCACCTATAGAAGAATAGCCGCGCTTGCCGATATGCATATCCGCATATTCTGCGATGTGCTTTGCAATGCTTTGGCTTACAGATAAACCGTCAGCTGTAAGTACATCCTGTATTTCTCCTGAGCTTTTATTTGATGTCTTAACCAATACAAAAATTCCTTTATTATAACTTTTACACTCATCAATAAACGGCAGTAAACTTTCGCTTCCTAAAAAGGGAGTAACTGTTAAAAAATCTACATCAAGGGACGAAACATACGAACTATCAACTACCTTAACCTTACCGAGATGACCTTCTGCATAAGCTTGTGCTGTGTTTCCTATATCATTTCGTTTTGCATCTTCAATTACAACAAGACCTTTGGATTTTGCATATCTGACTGTTTTTTCAAAAGAGGCGACACCATATGAACCGTACTTTTCGTAAAATGCCATCTGTGGCTTAACAGCAGGCACAAGTTCTGCAACAGAATCAATTATATCGCAATTAAAATTATATATTACTTCTGCTGCAGAGCATAAAGGATTTCCACCAAAATGGGTATTTGACTTGTAGAAAGCCGGAATCTTGCTGATGTCAGGATCTAATCCGATTACCACAGGGCTTTTTGTTTCAAGTATTTTCTCAGTAAGTCTATCTGCTATATTCATCTTTCATATCCCTTTGTATTTTTCTGCATATTCTTTGAGTCTATTTAAATACTCAGCTGCTGATATTACTCCATTATCCGCTGCTCTGATTATGTCATTCAGGTTAATTATGGGATGGATTTTTAATCCATACTGTTTTTCGATTTCGTGTTTTGCGGAAAAAGATGAATGTTGATCTTTTTCCATTCTGTCAACACAGACAACAATGTCCGTCGGCAGCTTTCCTATTTGAAATCTAATTTTATTAAGGGCTGTACGTAATGTCTTTCCTGATGTGAATGCATCGGTTATGAGTGTTATATTATGAGATGCAAAAGCTTTGTTTTTAATGCTGTAATCCACACAATGAGGAGCATCTATGCCGTATTTATTAAACAAAGTCATACTTGTCGAAATAACAAGCGGAATTTCACGATTATCAATACCAATAAGGCAATTACCGTCTATATTATGTTCTCGAACACATTCTGCGTAAAACTCCCCGAGTTTCGATATTTGACTTCCTGAGAAATTATATCCGCTGTGAATCAAATATGGAGATTTCCTGCCGCTTCTCAAAGTAAATTCACCAAATCGCAGCATTCCATTATTTATCATAAATCTGATAAACCGTTCTTTATTGTTCAATGCATCAAGACGATAATTAAACAATTCATCCATCGTAATTCCAAAATATCGAGCAATTACAGGCAAAACGGAAATATCAGGAACCGTTAAATGATTTTCCCACTTACTCACAGACTGAGCAGAAACAGCTAAAACATCTGCCAGTTGTGCTTGCGTTATATTCTTGTTTTTTCGTAAAGAACGAATTTTTTCACCTATTAACATTCTACATACTCCCTTAATCGATTGTTGCATTTCCTATGCTAAGGTAACAAACATTAGATAATTTATATACCCTCTAACTCTCCGATACAATTTAGCTGTGAGGAAATTATAGCATATTAATTATTATGTTCAATGTATCAATAGGATAGAATAACTCAACTGTTTGGAAATCATTTGTTATACGAAAAAATGCATCACACATATGTGTGATGGATTTTGGCTCCCCCAACTGGACTTTGAAATGGACACAGATGCAGTGCGTTCAATATATTTCAATGCCAGCTTGCCGTTTGCGGTGCCCAAAATCTGCGGACGCAACAGTCGTTGCTGCAGATTTTGGCCGCTGCACCAAGTACGCGTGCTCTTCATCTGCCACCGGCAGCGAGCACGCTACTTCCCACCGACTTCGCTACGCTCAGTCAGTGAAACGGCTGAGTGGTAAGCAAGAAGCGGCTGTTCAATCCCGATTAAGAAAGAAAACCCATTACACACGGATGTGTGTAATGGGTTTTGGCTCCCCCAACTGGACTTGAACCAGTGACTCCCTGATTAACAGTCAGGTGCTCTACCGACTGAGCTATGGAGGAATATCTATTGCCCGATGTGATAACATCAGGCAATCTTTGTGTCGGCGACTTCCTATCTTCCC
>JAZUPB010000043.1:0-4813 GCA_045604965.1 Acutalibacteraceae bacterium | reverse complement strand
TACTCCTTATTCGTTTCAAGTGAATATTATCAAATCAGCAGAGAAAGCTATATAATTTAAGTCTACCATAATATGCTTTGAAATTCAATGATAATAGGTAAACTGTTCGAAAGTACACAGGATAGTATTGTTTCATAATTCATGGTGGAGATAAGCTATGTAATATTTGCAGGACGGCGGTTACCCCGTCTTGGGAGCGTCCAGCGTGTGGAAAAGTCTAATCTACGCTCTCGTTAGAATTAGTCCACTGGACTAATTCTACCTGCACTCAGAGCGACTTTGCGCTCTTCGTTTGGCACGCTCGCCTTCGAATCCGCTTATCACCACTGTACGGTTATATAACAATGGGGCTGTCGCAAAACGAGAAGTTTTTGCGGCAGACTTAGCTTTCGAGAACAAATAGTATTTATAAGCTGTTTATACTCAGCATAGAATCGCATCAAATCAGAGGGCGTTGAAAAACGCTCTCTTTTTGCTTTCTATGTTGAAAACTTTTTAGTTTTATGCAGCCTCCTGATTGAATAATTCTAAGCCTAAACGCTTGAAAATCGTTCGGTTATGCAGTTTATTGATGTTGAATGCGAAAGCGAGCAAGAAAAATTGTGTTTCAGTCTTAGTTTTTCCTCTGGTCAAGAAGCGTCTGAAATCCCTGTCTTGCTTCAATACGCCGAAGGCTCCTTCCACTTGTATGGAACGATTCTGTCGAAGAACGTTTCCTTCATCGGCAGTGATCCTCTGTGTAGCTTGAACTTTTTGCCTTGCCATTGTTTTGGAGAAGGATATCTTTCTGTTTTCGTATTTGCCTTTGTAGCACTTCTCACGGTGAGGACATCCCTCGCAGCTTTCACAGATGTAATAGCTCTTTACAACCTCATAGCCGTTTTCTGTTCTTCTTTTACCGCCATAGGCATGATTTAATCGCTTGCCGTTTGGACAGGTGAAGTAATCTCCGATCTCGTCATAACTGAGGTTTTCAACGCGGTAAATATTGCTTTTGTATTTCTTTGTCTTGCGGATCTCATAGTCGGCAGGCTTGATGTATGCGTTCTGTTCATTCTCTTCCAGATAGGTGTAATTCTCTTCGCTCGCGTATCCCGCGTCAGCAATAATGTTGGTGTATTTTCTTCCTATGTTTGTTCTAAGCCTTTCTAAGAAGGGTATGAGTGTTGTTGTATCTGTCGGATTAGAATACAAGCCTATTCCCACTATGTATTCGCTTTCTACTCCGATCTGAACATTGTAGGCAGGCTTGAGCTGACCGTTTCTCATATGGTCTTCCTTCATACGCATAAAGGTCGCGTCAAGATCGGTTTTGGAGTAGCTTTTACGTGTTCCGAGGATTATCTGACTTTCGTGGTATTTCTCTATTCTTTCCAAGTATTCGTAAATACGGTCATAATCCCTTTGTATCTCTGTTTTGCGTTTTCCCTTACCGTAGACAAACTGAATACCCAGCATATCTCTTGCTTTCAAAAGAAAATCTATTACATCCACTAATGAAGCTGTTTCGGATAATCCGTACTTTTGACACAGCTTCGGTAGTTCTTGATTGATCTTCACATTGAGCTTCTGCAGATTCTTTTCTACGGTCTTTGCCCAAACAAAAGTATATCTGTTTGCGTTTGCTTCTATCTTTGTACCGTCAATAAAGATGTTTCGGAATTTGATCTCCCCAAGTTCGTGGAGCTTCATGACCAGCTGAACAAACAAATCTTCTATGACGTCTGTCAGCCGCTCATTTTGGAAACGCGCAAAGGTAGCGTGATCGGGAACGGATTCCCCCTGCAACATCCACATAAACCTTACATCGGTCTTACAAGCCTGTTCGATCGCCCGGCTGGAATAGATACGGTTCATGTACGCAAACACCAGTATTTCAAACATGACGACGGGGTCGATCGCACGCCAATGCCTGAGGTATTCATCGTACAGACGCGTGTAGTCCAATGTGTCACATATTTCGACGAGCTTCCATACCGGATCGTTCTCATCAATTAAAACTTCATAATTTATTGGTAAAACCAGTTGATTTCTGTTTCTCATCATTGTATAATTACCTTGCTTTCTGTGTGGTTTTACTGCAATTAAATTATACTATGAAAGCGCTGACCGGGCAACCCTTTCGGGCTGCCCGGTCTAGTTTTTTGGGTTGTCTTAGTGCGACAGCCCCATTATCAATGGTGGAGATGGTGGATGTTTTATTTGTCGGTAAATATTGCCCCGCCTTCGGACTTTGTCCTTCGCCAAAGCTAGCGCTCTGTACTGTAACAGGGGCTTGTCTAAGTCATACCATATCTCGCCTATCAAATCTCGCATCTTCAGTCCTCCAAATAAAAAGGACCACCCTCTCGGATAGTCCCTGTTGACTGTTCCCTCTCGCCCTGTTGCGAGGAGCTTTTTTATTATGTTCAGTTTAATCACTCTAAATGATCGATTGCATACTGCGCTTCAGATCTGGTAAACTTCTCTCCGTATTCAGAAACAAGCTGATCATATACGCTGTCTTTGGACATATTCATGTCATTATAGTACGACTGCGCTTTTTTCAGTGCATTTTCATTCCAGTCCGCTTTAATATTATCAATCGCGTACTGTGCTTCGCTTTCTGTGAATTGCTCACCGTATTCGGAAATCAGCTGATCGTATATTCCCTGTTTGGACATGTACATATTTTCACTGTATGACTCAGCTTTCTTTAAAGCATTGTATTCCCAGTCAGCTTTCACATTATCCATAGCATACTGTGCTGCATCCACAGGAAAATGCTCTCCATACTCAGATGTCAACTGATCGTATACACCTTTTTTTGACATGTGCATCGAATTGCAATAAGATTCTGCTTTCTTTAATGCGTTTTTATATTCTTTCGGAACAGAGGACTCAGTTGGTTCCGCTTTTTTCGGCTTTTCGGTAGGCTTCGCAGTTTGAGAACTTGCGGCAGATTGTGTACCGATATTCTTTTTTGAGGAAGCTGTCGTTTCCGATTGAGTTGCTTTGACACTTTCCGATTCAGAAGAATTTGATGGCTGATTTGAACTGCTTGCATTACCTATCAGTGAAAACAGAATAAGTAAACCAACAACTATTATCACCCAGATCCACCACTTCTTGTACCATGGCTGTCTAGGTTTGGTTTGTGCCGGTTGCTGTGTCGGTGTCTGAATCGGCTCCTGAACTGGTTGCGGAGTCAGATTCTGATTCTCCGCTGCAGGTGCTGCCGGTGTGGGGGTCGGTTCCTGTTTCACTGCTTGCAGATCTGCGCCGCAGTTGCCGCAGAATTTTGAGTCGTCGGTCTGTTGTTGACCGCAATTAGGGCAATACATAATTAACCTCCATCAATAATGATACTTTTAATTATATAGTTTTATACGATATATGTCAAATAAAAAATCTGTTACAACAATATATAGAAAGGGCAACAAGTAGCGTTACCTGTTGCCCTCTGTGTTATTAAGTGTATATCAACTCTGCATTTACAATCTCCTCCGCACGATTGCGGATAGTATTCATTTTCCGTACCCACAGCATTTGATTAGCCGCTTTGAGCTTTTCAGTCATGCTTTCTTGTTTGGCGAGCTGTTTTACAAGTCTATCAAACATTTCGAATGCTTTTTCGTCAATGTCGGCAAGGTAAGCGGTGAATTTGCAGCTTGTCAGAAGATTAGTATAAAGGATTGGGCGGTGATTCTTGATATATTTCAAATGCCGCTTGCCCCAAATACCTATTTCAACCTTCGGTTGTTCAGGCAATTTCAAATCGGGCAGTAAGTAATCTCCCTGTTGTGTGTATGTAATCTTTGCAGCCATAACTTAAACCTCCTTAACTTTGATTCTTTTGACTTTTGCTTTCGTGAGCTTGATCAGCAGATCGTCAATGATGTCGGTGTATCGTCCCTTTGAAATGAGGTCGTTCCTCAAATCAATCAGGCTGTTAATGATTGTGCGCCTTTCATAGGGCGTTAGATAGATATGATATTTTGGATTTCTCATTGTGTTTACCTCCGTTTCATTTTGATGATTTCATTATAAACGGAGCTTACCCAAAAATCGAATGTGTGGATAAAAAATCTTTTAAAAACAAAAAAACGCCGTTCCAGCTTTTACACTGAAACGGCGTTCTGTTGTTGTATCAGAGAACACATCTAACGGCGAAACCGCCGCTGAAAAAGTAGGTGTTCATCCAATACTTGTTTGGTGGAGATGGTGTATGCTTTATCTTTCGGTAAATACTGCCTCGCCTTCGGAGCGTCACCTCCTGCCATAAGTCGCGCCTACGCTCTCGTTAAAAATGATTCACTGAATCATTTTTGTCTGCTGATTGCGCTAACGCTTAATCCTTGACACACTCGCCTTCGATTCCCACCATCTCCACTGTTCGGTCAAATGATAATAGCAGGGAGTACCATCGGTACTCCCTGCTATTATCAATGGTGGAGATGGTGGGAATCGAACCCACGTCCGAAAACAGTTCCACAAGGTTTTCTCCGAGTGCAGTTATTGTTTTAGGATTCCCCCGACGCAGCGCCCAATAACAGGCTATGCGCTTCGGTAGCCTTTGATGTGTGACAGCTTAAAGGCGTGGGCTGTTCACAGAAACCGCTGTCGACGCCTTGTCCCGGGGCGCGGTACTCCCGGGCAGACGAGCTGCATTAAGCAGCTAAAGCAACTTTATTGTTGTCGTTTGTTTTGAAGTTGAGGCTTTTAAAGCGGCGCCTCACCGCTACTCGCTTACCAAGCTTCGCCGTCCCCGTCGAAACCTTTACATCCCCATGTATGCAGCGGATCAATCCGTTGCAAAGAATAATGAAGAGAG
>JAZUPB010000042.1:0-45429 GCA_045604965.1 Acutalibacteraceae bacterium | reverse complement strand
TGATATATAGCTGAAATCAGTATCTGCAATAAATCTTTTGAAAGTGGTATTTAGATAACATCTGTCAACATAGCCTCCCATTTCGGAAGTGAAAACCATATCAGGGTATTTATACAAGCGTCCTAAAGCAGCCTTTTTCTTCTCTTGTTCCGCTCGATGCTCAAGCAAAATATTCTTTAACAATTCGCTCATGCCGATATATCGAACACTATTAGCAGTTTTCGGAGTATCAAGCCAATGTTTACCGCCGACATCAGCGAGATTATGTTGAATGTGAATTGTCATCGTGTCAAAATCAATATCTTGCCACTGTAAGCCTAAGCACTCTCCAGACCTCAAACCAGTGAACAGAAGCATTTTAATAATAGTGTTAAATTGAGAATATCCGCTCACCATTTCGAGCAGCTTATGAGCTTGTGCTTCTTCGAGCACAGGCTTTTTTTCTTCTTTTGTTCGCTTGTCTCGTGGCAAAATAACATTTTCACAGGGAGATTTTACTAAAAAGCCTTGCTGCACCGCTCTTATAAATACACTGCATAGAATCGTGTACAACTTGCGAACTGAGGACGGCGAAAGCTGTATTTTTTGGAAGTAAGCTGTGAGTTTTGCAGATGTGAAATCCTTTAATTTCATATTTCCGAATACAGGCAATATATGCGTGTCGAGCTGCCCCCTATATGTGTATATTGTCACAGGCTTTAATTCGTTTGGTGCATAATTTTCAAAGTACCATGCAACCAAATCAGCAAAGCGCATATTCTCTTTAAGCTCTGTCATACCCTTACAGCGTTGCTCGAAATCGTGTGCAAATACCTCAGCGAGCTTATCGGCTTTTCTTTCTGTTACACCCTCAGGAGGCTTAAATGTCGTTGTTTTGCGTATCTTCTTACCGTTCACATCATAGCCAAGAGAAACAGTTATTTGATAAGTGTTATTTCTACGCTTTATCGTTGCCATAATTAACCCTCCGTGAATTTTTCATCGTTTTAAGTTCTGCGTTGATTTCGAGCAGGTATATATCCCCCAAAGCTTGACCTTTAATAACTTCCGGACCTATATCAATATCTTTTTCAAGATTGAATTTCAAATAGCTTTTTATTAGTTCGATAATATCCGAGTTGTTAAATTCGATAAGCAAGCTTATAGTTCTTACCATATCAGGATTTGATACCGACAAGTATTGCAGTCGTTTTATCGCCTCCTCACTTAATCCTGTTTCCTTGTGAATATCGGTTGCTTTGCGTGTTTTACAATCATATTCACCGAGTAAATACCCAATATCGCAGCCGTATAAATCACATAATTTCATAAGTTGCTTTATCGATGGTATTGTGTTCGCCGTTTCCCATTTTGAAATTGTTTGATATTGTTGAACTTCGCAAAACGCTGCGAGTTTATCAAGAGAATATCCCCATTCTTTTCTAAGTGCCCTTAATCGTTTTCCGATTTCATCATAATTATATGTCACAACATATACCTCCTTGATTTTATATTGCATTATTCTTCAAAAACATCTGTTGCTACACATAATAGCATGATATAATGCGACTTGTCAAGACGTTGAGACAAATTCAAACAAGGAGATTGCTATGAAACAAAATTTAATGAAAAAAGAGGAGAAAGCACCACGTTTTTTAACAATAAACCAGGTTGCGGCTACAGGATTACTTCCCGAAAACGCATTGAGAGTTATGCACAGAAACGGTCAACTACCTTGCGTACACATCGGGAAAAAAGCACTGGTGAATTACGATAAGCTTCTCGAACAGCTCAATGCGCTTTGATGTGGGGCTGCATATGGAAATTTCAAAATGTTTTAAGCTTCCACACGCAGAAATTCTCTCGCTTATTCCAACAGGACAGCGTAACGCTCGACACGTCAACGAAATAGCCGCCTTACTCGGCATGCGTAACAGGGAGCTTCGCAAGCACATCGAGTATCTGCGCAGAGGGGGCTATGTTATCATCGGTTGTGACAAAGGCTATTATCTTCCTGAGACGCTCGAAGAACTTGAGGGATATGTAAAGCAGGAGCATGCACGAGCTATGAGTATCTTGTTCACCCTCAAATCTGCTAAAAATTTACGCTCGCTTTGGCTTCGTGAATCAGTAGCCGAAAGCTTACAACTTCTCGATGTTGACTCGGAGGGGTGAGCATTTTGGGGATTGTTGGCTACTTTGGGTGCGTGGAAAACGAAGTCATGCGCGACGAATCATTGCCGCTCGCAGCAAAAGGCTTGTACGCTCTTCTCGCAAGCTATGCAGGAGCTGAAACTTATTGTTTTCCCTCTCGTGACACTCTCATTCGAGAATCGGGAATAACAAAAACCTCATTTTACAAGTACCTTCAAATGCTTATCGATAAGGGATATATCGCAAAAGGGCGATTTTATCCAAGCGGCGATGGGAAATTCAAAAACTGCACTTATTACTTTCTTCTGCGAGAATAGTAACCATGTCCCAAATTTTAGGACAGCCATGTCCTATTTTTTAGGACAGCCGTGTCCTAATTTTTAGGACACAAATAATAACAGATTTAAAACATCTTACAATGAACAACTATATCTTTTGGAGGTATCAACCATGAATTACAAATCAACCATTCACAGACTCAGCGAAGTTATCGAAAGACTTTCCGCAATCAACGATAAACGAGTGAAATACCTTGAAACTGTTGGAAATATACTCGACAGTTCATATCTCAAAATTTATAGTGCAGAACGACAGGAAGCAGAGAGACAGCGAATCAACAAGGACTATCTCTCATCACTGGTCTCAGCAACAGCAGACATCAAAAGATATTGCACAGCTCTGATTTCAGCATTTAAAGAGGACACAAAGCGCACAAAAGATACAACAGAGGTTATGCACCTGTGCATTTCGTATCTCTCGCTTGTGGGCGCTAATTACGACTGCGCATATCTGGAGCGCATCGGTGAGCCCCTCAGAGATGCAAATGACTTTTTCGGTATGAGAGAGCTGCACAGGCTTCTTGAGTCCCATACTGATATTTTAAGTGGCAAATATAAAGAACTTCCATTTTCCGATATTATTCCCATTTGCAGCGAAATTGACGAGCTTATGCGTAAAATCTTGTTACTGTGCGACAAAATTACCGAACAGCTCCCCACTTCAAACATTGATATTGATGCTGTCGCCGGTTCTAATCCCATTCTTGATATGTGGGATATAGTCAACCTGCTTGACTACGCCGAAAGCATTGATGCAGCTCTCAACGGCAGGGATTACACTCCGAGACTTTTGGAGACATTTAAACTCGATTTCAATAATGTTCGATAAGGTAATAAAAGCCGTCAGCATTGGCGGCTTTTTACTCAATGAGGGAATATAATCATGCATACAAATGAGAGTCTTGTTAAGCGTATCAAAGACGGCGAAACAAACTTGATTTCGGTATTGTGGGAAAATAATGCTGCTTTTATCGAGATGAGAGCTGCACAATTCTCTCGATATTTGAAAGATGCTGCAATCAGCACAGAAGACCTTATACAATCGGGATATTTCGCTCTACTGCAAGCAATAAACTATTTTGATAATAGCAGCGGCTTCACATTCTTAACATATCTATCAAAAACGCTTTTGAAGCAATTTTATAAAACTGCTGGATTTACAAGGCAAACACAGCATATAGTCAGCTTAAACGAAAGTATCAGCACTGAAAATGATGATATATCCATCTTTGATACTGTTGAGGATATGAAGTCACAAGAGCCATTTAATGCTGTTATCGCTGCAGAGTGGCAAGCATCTGCATATTTCACTATTTTGGAAGCTTTGCAGCTGCTCTCGTTCTCTGAACAGGTTTTTATTTGGAATTATTATTTTGAGAGCAAAACGCAGACAACAGCAGCAAAAATCGCAGGATATAGCAGTAGTAGACAATTTGCAAGCAGCTTACACGCTCGTATCATGTGGAAGTTGAGACACTGCAGCAAGACACAAGCACTTTATAATTTACTGTGCGATATTGATTATTACGAAAATGGCAGCTCAATGACTTATCGCACATCAGCAGAGAACACCGCAATTAAATGCATTGAACACCAAGAGAGGAGGACACACAATGCAAAAGGATAACCTTATACCAATTTCAGAACGAACCACGAGCGAACAACGAGAAATTTGCTCCAAAGGTGGAAAAGCGAGCGGCACAGCTCGGAGAAAAAAGCGAACAATGCGAGCGGCTGCACAAATGATATTATCTTTGCCTGTATGCGAAAATGATACCGTAGCTGTTGAGGCACTAAAAAACATGGGAATTGAAAACCCAACAGAGTATACGAATCTGGAAGCACTAATGATAGTTGCGTATATGCGCGCCAAAAACGGCGACCATAAAGCACTTGTATTCCTTCGTGAGCTTATAGGTGAAGACCCTCAAATTAACGCTTATCGTGAGCGAACAGAACTCACAAATAAAGCGCAGGAAACCGCCGCAGCTCTTGTTAATGACTGGATAAACAGCATACCCGAATAGCATAAATGCGCTCAGGATTTCCCCTGAGCGCATTTAGTACATTGCACTATTAATTTCACCTTTGTATTTCAAAAAGCTCTTATTTGTCATTCAGAAGCATTTTAGCTATATTCTCATATTTCATCTCGAATGTGTCCTGCAGTAAATAAAAGCTGTTCACGAGCTCATTATCTGTTGATTTAATAACAACTGTCTCAGATAATGCCTCAAATAATATGCGCATTTGCTCCAGTTCCTGTATCACTTGTCTTAGTTGGAAATTCTCTTTGATTAGATTTAGCGTAATAGTTTGCATTTTCTCAGCTCCCTTGTGTTATTTCATTGACACGATAACACATAAAGTTGAGGCTGTGAAGCAATCTTGCATATTTGATAATGACATTCTGATATGTTTAAAAAACTTGCCAAACGGTAAGAAAAAAGGGCATATTTTGCCGCTCGGACATCAAATAGACATCAAAAAAGGCTTGCTACAAAGCAAAAGCCTCGTAAACAAGCCATTTTCTTGAAGTAAAAACTATCTCTTGGAGAACTGGGGTGCGCGACGTGCAGCCTTGAGGCCGTACTTCTTTCTTTCCTTCATTCTCGGGTCACGAGTCAGGAAGCCTGCCTTCTTAAGAGCGGGACGGAGCTTCTCGGAATCGAACTGGAGAAGAGCAGGGGAGATGCCGTGACGGATTGCGCCTGCCTGACCGGTTACACCGCCGCCGCCAACGTTGCAGACGATGTCAAACTTCTCTGCGGTGTTGGTGAGTGCGAGGGGCTGACGGACGATGAGCTTAAGGGTCTCAAGACCAAAGTAATCATCGATGTCGCGGCCATTGATGGTGATTTTACCGGTACCCTGATAGAGGCGAACTCTTGCAACGGAGGACTTTCTTCTGCCTGTACCGTAGAAATAAGGTGCTTTATCGTACATTCTTCGTTACCTCCTTAAAGTTCCCAAGCTTCAGGCTGCTGTGCCTGATGCTTGTGCTCTGCGCCTGCATAGCAGCGAAGTCTGGTAAGAGCTGCACGACCGATGGTGGTGTCGGGGATCATACCCTTGATAGCAAGCTCCATGGGACGGGTAGGCTTAGTATTGAGAAGAATCTTAGCCTTTGTGGACTTGAGATGTCCGATGTAACCGGTGTGACGATAGTAGATCTTCTTCTCCATCTTGTTGCCGGTGAGAACTGCCTTGTCGCAGTTGATGACGATTACGTGATCGCCGCAGTCAACGTGGGGTGCAAAAGTGGGCTTATGCTTGCCGCGAAGAAGGGTAGCAGCCTGAGCAGCTACTCTGCCAAGGGGCTTGCCTGCTGCGTCAAGTACGTACCACTTGCGCTCAACCTGGCCAGCTTTGGGCATAAATGTTGCCATTAGTGGGTTCCTCCTAAATATAATATGGGCGTAACTCCGCCTCGCGAAGTCACTTTGCTCATGTATAATATCACAGCACCCTTTTCCTGTCAACACTTTTCTGATAAAATTTAAAGTGTCTCTATTCGAACTCTCGTTTTCTTTCATTTACTCGCGTTTGCTCTCTATTTCTCGTTTCCTATTTTTTGTTTTGTGTTTTTATATAGTTATTGTTTTATTCATAATTTTATGTTATACTATAAAAAATAGTATATGGAGGTTAAGTATCATGGCAATCGCAAAAGACAACATCATAATCAAAGAACGAAAGAGATGGCTGTTCCTCGGTCTTCCCTTTACATTCACTACTTATACACTTACTGACAAAATGCTTATCGTCAAAACCGGCTTTCTCAACACCACCGAGGATGAAATCAAGCTTTATCGTATTGTTGATATGACCGTGCGCCGTTCTCTCTGGCAGAGAATTGTCGGCCTTGGCAGCCTTGAGGTTAACTCTAAGGATACATCCAGCGGAAATTTCGAGATTAAGAATATTAAGCACGTCAAAGAGTTCCGTGCATATCTCACTGAATATCTTGAGCGTGACAGATCCAGCAGAGGCATGCGCGGTGCCGAAATGATCGACTCTATGCCCGATGCCGACGGCGACGGTGTTCCCGATCATATGGAAAGCGCTATTTTCTAATCATCACTCACCCTGCAGTAATCGCGTATTACATTCAGCGTTGATTCACCTATACCGCTGACTTCAATCAGCTCTTCTACCGACTTAAAGCCGCCTATTGCTTCGCGATAGGCGACTATATTTTCTGCTTTTGTTTTTCCGATGTTTGGCAGAAAATCAGCAAGCTCCTGTGCTGTTGCTGTGTTTATATTTATTGTTTCCTGTTTATCTGTGTCGCTTAAAACTTCATTCAATGCGGCATATACTGTTCTTTCACTGTTATACAGATCTTTAACAACAAGTTCTTTGCTGTTCATGTATTCAACATAGTTTACGATGACTATAACAGAACACATCACAATACACGCAACTGCCATTATTATGTACTTCGTTTTTAATTTCATTTTTACACCACACTTTGCTTTTTGAGGAGGCCGGATTCAATGGGAAAAGTTCTGGAATTTACATTACAAACCGAAACTACAGGTGTGTACAACATCACAAAAATCGTCACTGATGCCATCAAGAACAGCGGCATTGAGGACGGAATCGCCCTTATCCACTGTCCTCATACCACCGCATCAATCACTATGAACGAAAATACTGATGTGAATGTCGGCAAGGATCTTCTCCTTGGTTTATCCCGCGCATTTCCCGACTCTTCAGATTTTCTTCATTCCGAGGGAAACTCATATGCACATATCCGTTCAAGCAGCCTCGGCTGTCAGGTCGCTGTTATAATCAGCGAAGGTTGGCCTCTGCTCGGAATATGGCAGAATATCTACTTTGTTGAGTTTGACGGACCAAGGAAGAGAAAATACTATATCAAAATGATTGAGTGCTGATTTGTCACAATCCCCTATTATGCCAGCATCCCTCACGCATTTGCGTGAGGGATGCTTTTTTTGTAATCAATAATTATAGTAACCGTCGTATGGACCCTGTCCATACTGCTGTTCATATTCTCTATCGAGCTTTCTGCGCTTTCGCACGGTGCCTGTAACGATTATAACAATCAACACTATCACCGTCGCTACAGCCAATACCCCGATAATAATTATCTTTGTAAGTTCACCGCTGGCTTTCAGCATATTCATATAGGTATCAACAGAAATGTTAACAACAGCAGGCTCGCTCTTTAATCCTTCATCGTCATAAACATAGAATGTAAAGCTGTCTGCGCCCGTATAACCACTGTCTGCAACATAAGTAAACTTACCGTTAGACGCATCAAAATCGAATTCGCCGTGCTGAGGGTATGATTCAATCATAAACGTACTTATCTTACCATCCAGATCCTGTGCACTCAGCTTTCCGCTGTAACTTTTCCCGCTTGCACAGTCAATCTTCAGCGAATCTGCTCTGGGTTTTTCACTGGGAACAGTAATTATACTGATAAATGCTTCATTACTGATGATTCCGCTCGCCATATAAGCTGTGTATCCAAACGTCTCAGTTCCGGCAAAATTCTCCGGAGGAATATATAAAAAATTCAGTCCGTCAACAATCAGCTGTCCGTATTGCGGGAATGTTGTAACCACTATTTTATCAAATGTCTGTTCCCTTCCCGGTGAACATCTGAACACACCGCTTGTTTCCTCATTTTTTGCAGCAATATACGTACTGTTTTCTGCTGTTGTCTCTCCTTTTATCCCAATCAGCAGCGTTACAGTTGCCTCATTGCTGCTGTCACCGTCATTGTCGGTTGCTACATAGCAGAAGCTATCCAGACCCGTGTACATACCCTCCGGGGTGTACATCATAGCACCGTCACTTCCCAGTGTGACCGTTCCATGTTCAGGCTGCTTTGTAACATTAAGCGATGCAATAGCACCATCAAAATCTGTAACTGATACTGTTGTATACAGTGACCCGTTTGCCTGTACATCAAAAGTATGATTGTACGCAGCCGGAGGTTTTGAGCGCGTAACATTTATCACAACCTCCACCGGCAGCGACTGTGCACCGTCAATGGCGGTTACTGTGTAGCTGAAAACCTGTTCTCCTCTGGTGCTCTCTGATGCCGAATAGCTAAGCAGACCGCCTTCACTCAACGTCAAGGTTCCTGAATTAGGTTTGCTCATCAGTGCAAACTTTTCCCCCTCACCTTCAACGCTTATCGCCTCAAGCTGCCATGAAAACGATCTTCCCGATGGGATAAACAGATAGTTTGACGAGCTTATGGGGCGCGTCTTATGGGCAGATATTCTTGTTGCCTCTTCCGGGCGGAAAGTGCTTATATTTGCTTCAAAACCTTCAGAAGATACCACTGTACCTTTTGTAAAATTTGCCGTTCCGTTTACAGTATGTCTGGTGTAATCCGCATATCCAAGCTTATCCTCCGAAAGTTTGGAATTGATTTCCCACGCCTTCATTCCTGATGTATCTGTGTTCCACCAGGTTTCTCTGTTACTGAGTGTATTCGAAGGATACCACGCAGAAAGCGTAGTAAGGTTTGCCGTATTAAATACGCCGTTTTCTATATATATCGCGCTTGAATTGACGCTGCGCATATCAAACAGCTTCGGATTTTCAAGCCATATACCGCCTGATATAAGTATTTCCGTGCCAAACCGTGCTCCCTCAGTTATAATTGTGCTGTTTTCTCCTACTCTGAGCATTCCATTACTGACACGTATTCCGGAATCGAGAGTCCCCTGCGCATAAATGGCTCCGCCCTGCGAAATACGCACATTGCCGTCCTCTACAAATACAGCGCAGCCACCAACGGATTCCGCAGTTCCTCTTGTTCCAACTATAAGATCGCCTGCTCTGCAGAGTATTCCAAATCCTTTCCCGCTTTCAACACTGAGCTTTCCGCTGTCCTCAACAATTATTGAGCCTACAATATTCACCGCAGCGTTGCCCCCGGCAGCACTCAGATCACATGAGACATTGACTGTTGATCCTGTAATGCGAAGATAGCCTTGAGCGTTCAGTGCTGTGTTAACCCAGATAACCGGAGATTCTCCGGTACACTCAAGCGAAGAAGTACATCCACTGTTGAAAATCACGGCTTCCCCTGAATACAGCGCAGTGCCTCCGCCTGTAATATTGATGGTATTCTGCTCACCAAAGCTTACCGCATCCGCCAGTAGCGTTCCCGTTGCGTAAACTCCGCGCAGGCTTGCCTCTTTTATGCTTATCATACAGCCTTTTCCTGTAATAACACCGCGCATGGTAGCGACTCCCGTCCCCACCTTTTCGCAGTCAATGGTTGCATAATCTTCAAGCGTCACCGCTTCATTTGCATCAATGGCTATGTCGGCGGACTTACATTTTACTACTGAATATCCACCTATTATTATCTGTGCTCCGCTTTCAATACCTCTTTTTGACCTTGAATTTAATGGCGCAAGAGTTATATCACAATCTGTGCCGCACGTAAAACTGCTCTTTGCGCTTATTCCACGTCCATCTGAAAAGGAGTTTAATGTAACACTGTCTCCCAGGGTTACAGCACCTCCGACTGAGCACAGGGTATCTCCTGATTTTATCTGGGATGTTATAACACTGCTGCTTCCGATTACTGTATTGTTACACCCAAAAACCAGCAATCCGTTATATCCGCTTACAGAAAGCTTATTCTTATTCCCTACAGAAATTGTCGGGTTTGCTGCCACTCTGCCAAACACAGTTACAGCTCCGCTGCCTGATGAATGTGCCGTATTTTCTGCAGTTATTGTGCATTCTTCATCTGTTTTGAGAGAATCACAGTAAACCGCACCATAACTGCCCTTTGCAGTCAGCTGAGCACCTTTCATCATCTCAAGGGTGCATTCCCTTATATTGAATGCGGCTCCATAACCGTCCTTATCCTTTGCATTCATAGCTTCCGCTGTTACTGATGCATACGAGGAAATAACAATCTTCTGCTGAGATTCATTTCCTGTTGCTGCAATAACTGCAGAACCATAACTGCTTTTAAAGCTGTTTGACCCAGAAAATTTCAGTGTGCCGCTTCCTCTATAAATATAAAATAACGCACCGGATGTTGTTGTGTCACTTATATTGATATTGCTGACAGTGATTTCACCGCCGTTTGTATTCGCTCCTATTGCTATTCGGTTTTCAGTTCTCGACACAAGAACCGCATTCGAATTAAGAGCTGCTCCGCTATTCAAAAGCAGACCATAACCTTCTGCAAACTCAACGGTTCCCGAAAGCTCAACACTGCCATGCGATTTTATTGCAAAATCATTTTCGCCGCATAAAACCAAATCATCAATAACAAGGCTTGTCCCCTGAATAAAGGTTAAGCATGCTCCGTTGTTCGCTGTAAGCATTGCTCCGTTGCCGTTTATTTTGAGATTCCTGTCCACAGTTACAAATTCATACAGATTTGCGTTGCGGTAATTTATATCTATTGTTTCTGTATTTTTGTCTCTGAGGGCATTTATCAGCTCTTCATCGGAGTTTACCTCCAGTGCCCCTACCGCTGTTCCAGCAAATACTGTCAGTGTCAATAACAGCAGCATCACTATTGTTATTTTAATGAATTTCATATGTGCCCTCCGCCCGACTTCTTAATTGCTCATATCGCTCTGAGATAACTTCAGAAAATCGATATTAAACAGACCGCTCCGCTGTCTCGCAGAGCGGTCTGTCAGATCAATCAATAATTTCCGTTGTCATATCCATTGTATGACTGTGGGTCATTGTACTCATCGAAGCCGTTTTGATTGTAGTTCATATCATATTGATTTTCATAGGAGTTGTCATACATATTGTCATAGGTATTTCCATACACTCCGTTCATATTCTGCATATCACCGGGGTTGTTATATCCATTGTATGAAAGATCTCTCATTGCTCGTTGTTCTGCTTCGCGCTTTTTATTGGCCTTGTCTATATAGTAACCTGACAGAAAGCCGAAGAAGAAAAGTGCGAGAACTGCAAACGCAATGCCTATTATTTTCAGAGTGCTGTCTTCGTCAGTTTTCTCTTCCGGTCTTACATTATTGAGAAGTTCATCAAGCTCGTTTGTGTCAGTAGGCGTCACTTCTTGCGGTATATCTGTTTCAGTTATGATCGGCTGAATAATTATCTCTCCGGGGTTTTCCGGCATTTCAATAATCGCCGAATCAGACTGCGACACCTGTTCCTGAATAATCTTCGCCTGACGCTGTACTATTATTCCGTACTGCTTGACCGTTCCATTCTCTGCAATGACCATTATTGTAAATACATTGTTTCCCACATTGAGAGGTTCTGCTCCTGTTCCATATACATTCGCCCTATAGTAATTTGCCGATGCCACAATGCGTATTACCGATACTTCATAAGGAACTGTCACTGTATATGCTACATTATCAGGTGAGAATCTTGGACTTAAGTCACCGGGGGATACAATCAGTTCTGCAAGATTTGCATCTGAGGATTTTGCCTCAGTAGTGGCTGTTGTAGTTGTAGTGGTAGTAGTTGTAGTGGTAGTTGTTGTGGTCGTAGTAGTTGTCGTCGTTGTTGAGGTTGTGGTCGCGGCCTGCACACTTACACTTGCCTGAGTTATCGTTCCTACCGAAAAGGTATGATCTCCGGCTTCATTTCCATAACAGCCTTCCACCGATGCAGAAAAATACGTAGTGCCTGTAGGTGCATCCTTTGGTACCGCAAAACTGACGCTGAACACCCTCAGTGTGCTTCCATCTCCCGGAATAACCTCTGCTGACGGGTCGTTAAAAAGAAAGCTGACTGTATTATCCTTAATGTACGCACTGCTGTCTCCGCACATAACACAGTTATTCATATCACTTTCCAGAATATACGATAAATATTCGCAATATCTGGTGTTGAATGTTATAGTGCCTTTAAATGCTGTAACCGGTATTTCAGTGGAGTTTGTCACCGACATGGTCACTGTAATATATTCACCCTGCGCCACTCCGGTTTTGTCAACACTGAGAGTAAACTGCGGCGAAAGAGTCGTTGCCGAAACCTGCACCGCTTCCTTTGGCAAGCATACCACAGACAGCATAACCACACATATCATCAGCGCAACAAGCACTGTTTTTCTGATTCTGTTATTCAAGTGGACGTCCTCCGTAGCTTTGTGGGATAATTGCTTTATCCTAAAATCATTGTTGCAAGAAGCTCTGCGTCGGCTGCATCCGCAACACCGTCACCGTTAATATCGGCCGCAAGAAGCTCTGCCTCTGTAAGTTCACTGCCATTATTAACATATCTTGACAGCATGAGATTATCAAGAGAATCAACGACTCCGTCTCCGCTGAGATCTCCTGCAATAATCACTGTTACATTCTGAATAAACTCCATGTCAGCTATAACACTGACGCTGCAGCCGTTTCCTATAAGCTCATCACCGCTGATAAACTCTCCGTTCTGGTCGGTCATTACAATGGTGAATGCAGCACTGAGAAGGTAATTGTTTACATTCTCCTGAGCTCTTTCAAGAATCTCTTCGTCTGTGGGGGCATAATTGCCCTCCTCCATGAGCTGCATTTCTGCTGTATACTTTTCTTTTTCGACAAGAGCCTTCATATCAAAGCTGATATTTACGCTTCCTATTACCTGTTCAGCTGTCACACCGGCCTCAAATCCGCTGACAGTTTTGTTGAACATATTTATAAACAGGTTTTCATCCTCGCGCACCTCAAGCCTTATGGGGTACCTGAGATACTCAAGCTGCAGAAGCGCCTGATACATGGTAGACACCACATCGTCATCCATCACCTTGAGTTGATCGTCGCTGAGGTTGTCGTATGTTTCCTTAATTCTCACTACATTAAACTCATCTTCGTAGCTGATTTCAATAGGCAGGCTAAGGATATATTCCTCAAGCTCTGTTACCTCTCTGCGTTCTTCATCGGTAAGATATACCGTTACAACGCTGTCTGCAGTGGGAGAATCTCCCGCATTTTCCTTGAGAGTCAATCCGTAATACTCTGCTATCGCCTGTGCATCTGCTATGCCTATTGCAACAAGTTCGTCATCGGTATCAAAACGCACCGCATCGCCCTTTACAAAGCCATGCTCAACAAGAATACCGGGGATCGCATAGTACTTTATTGTATCACCGATTACCGCATAATAATCTCCGACTTCCTGAGTTCCGTCAGAGTGATAGTACTGCCTTGAGCCATTGCTCAGTCTTGTTTTAACTCCTCTGATTTCAAAACCCAGCTCACGAAAGCGCTTCAAAAAGCAAACTGCAAGCTCAGTACTTTTTTCGTTGTATTCTTCCTTGTATGTACTGTGTGATACATATACTTCCGCACCTGATGCTGTATCGCTCTGTGCGTCATTACAATGAAGGCTTATAAGTATGTCAGCATCAACACTGTTTGCAAAACGAACTCTCTCATTCAGTGTCATTTTCTGACCATTGGGATCAAGTCCGTTATGAGTCATATACACAGACACTCCGTCATAGCGCTGGAGTTCCGCATAACAGGCACGAGCAATTGTAAGGTTAAGCTCGGATTCATAAATGCCGCCCGCTGTATTGATAGCACCAAAATCAGGACCGCCGTGTCCCGGATCAAGCACTATTACAACAGGAGCATCGGTGTCTGCCTTATACCTCGCTGTCATAAAAGGGACTGTGAATGCAATTATTGCCATACACAGTGTTATTATGAGCCACAGCTTTACCTTTCCATTCATTTTATTCATTTTGCTGCTCCTTTAATCAATACTCATCGTAGTATTCATCGGTATCATAGTATTCATCCGCATATCCGTAATCAGGATAACCATCGTCATAATAATCGTCTGCATAATAATCAGCATAGTTTGCAAGCATTTTTTCTCTCTGGATCTTTTTATTTGCTATGTAACCGGCTGTAAATCCACCTGCTACGAGCACTATAAGTCCACCGAGAATACCAATAAGCACCGCCGGAGACATTCTCTTGAGGAAACCTTTGACTCCGCCTGATACTTCAGGTTCCTCACTTACAACCTCAGACGCAATCGGTTCTGTCGGCGAAACCACAACATCTTCAATTATAGGCTCCTCTGTGTCGGTCTCAGTAACAACATTTTCCGTTCCGGATTCCACAGGCTGCTCCGGCTCAGACTGGATAGGTGCATTGAGTGAATCGAGATACGCCTTATAGTCCGCAACTGTCATGCCCTGAGGAATCAGATGCAGATCTATGTTGTATGTACGTATGCTGCCGTTTTCCGCTGTAACGATTATGTAATAGTTATTGCTTCCGGTATTTATCTGCTGGCTGAAATTGTGCGAAACCTTCGCGCTGGTGTGATTTACCGGGAAATTCGCAGTTATTCCTCCCTGCGAATATTCAACATATGCAGTATATTGGGTTATTGACGGATCAAAAGTGGGCTCCAGAGCTATCTTTTGGTTTCCGACTTTAAGGTCTATATCCGAAAGAGTGTTGTCATCAGAAAGCGCGGTCAGTCTTATTGATGCACTTTCGGTTGCAACTTCGGATGAACTGAAAGTATAGTCCTGAGCTGTGTAGGTATAATTTGCCTCACTCTTCACCACAACGTCACCGATGTAGAATTCCTGCACAGAGTCCGCCATATACCCTTCGCCCTTGTACTTCATCTTAAACGCAATGCTTGCGGTTTTTGACTGTCCATGGAAATAAGCCGAGTCGGCATTTGCCTTGAACTCTATATTGATCTTATTGGTATTGGTATTCACCACCGCTACATTACCCGAATGATAATGGTTTGCCGCATTGGCAATAAACTCACAATACTCAAAATCCGCACTGTTGTAGTATATGGAAAATGACAGATAACTAATATCATAAGCACTGGCATTTGTCAGGTTGTATGTAAGATAAAAGGTCTGTCCTTTTCTTACACTCTGCTTATCGACACTAAGCTGAATTTTCACACTGGCAGAGCTTGAGGATGCCTCTGCAGGAACTGAAAATGCCGAAAACTGTACTGCTATAATTATCAATGCAAGTATGAATGTTATTACTCTTTTTTTCATCATTACGCACTTCCCTACGTGTGTTGCTGCGTGGATATAATATGCCGATATAATATTACCATATAAAACAGCTTAATATCAAGTTTTTTTAATTATATTTTGTTTTATGAATAAAATTTTTACTCACTATTTATTTATATACAGTTTTGATGTATAATTTCATCATCAAATATATGGAGAAAATACATGAAAAAGCTTATTATAAAGAAAAACGACGCAGGACAGCGCGTAGATAAATTTTTAGGGAAAGCATTCCCATCACTGCCTCAGAGCATGATGTACAAGGCAATACGCACCAAAAATATAAAGCTTAACAGAAAACGCTGTCAGATTTCCGACAGGCTTTCCGAAGGGGATGTTCTGGAAGTTTATCTTCCTGATGATGTTCTCTGTGAGTCCGAATACAGATACGATTTCCTCAAGGCTTCAAAGAGTATTGATATAAGCTATGAGGATGAGCATATACTTATTGCCGACAAGAAACCCGGGGTGCTGGTACACCCTGACAACGATTATCAGACCGACACTCTTGTTGCCAGAATTCATCGCTATCTTTATGAGAAGGGTGAATATGATCCCGATAAGGAAAATTCCTTTGCTCCTGCATTGGTAAACAGGATTGACCGTAATACGGGCGGTCTTGTCATCGCTGCAAAAACAGCTGCTGCACTCAGGATACTGAATCAAAAAATGAAAGACAGGGAGATTCACAAGGAGTATCTTTGCATCGTACATGGCAAGGTACGTCCGAAGGAAGCAACTCTTACAGGTTATCTCGTAAAAAACGAGGAACAGAACAGGGTTTATATTGACTCAAAGCCTTCTCCTGATGCAAAGACAATACGCACTAAATACCTTGTTCTCGCTGAGAGAAACAATCTCTCACTTATGCATATCGATCTTTTAACGGGACGCACCCATCAAATACGTGCTCATATGGCATCCATCGGACATCCTCTTTTAGGCGACGGAAAGTATGGCACAAATGCGCTCAACAAAGGCACAGGGTACACAAAGCAGGCTTTGTATTCTTATCGGCTGACCTTCGAATTTACAACCGATGCTTTTGAGCTTGCCTATCTCGACGGCAAAGTAGTTCAGGCTGAGAACGTGCCATTCTTAAGCGAATTTCCTGATTATAAATTGGGGTGATTTTATGGCTGTTTGGAATCCTTGGCATGGCTGTCACAAGATAAGTTCGGGATGCATGAATTGCTATGTTTATAGACGTGACAGCAGATATGACAAAAACAGCGGAATCGTTACCAAAAACAAAGACTTTGATCTGCCCATTCAGCATGACCGCTCAGGACTCTATAAACTTCGCGGCAATGAAACTGTATTCACCTGCATGACTTCAGATTTCTTTCTTGAGGATGCCGATGCGTGGCGAAAAGATGTCTGGGATATGATTCGCTGTCGGCATGACCTGCATTTCTTTATCATAACCAAAAGAATACATCGTTTTATGGATTGTATTCCCCATGACTGGGGTGATGGCTGGGATAATGTGAGCATATGCTGCACTGCCGAAAATCAGGACAGAGCAAACTTCAGGCTGCCGATTTTTGCCTCTCTTCCCATAAAGAGAAAATATATTGCCTGTGAACCGCTGCTTGAGCAAATTGATCTCTCACCGTGGCTTAATTCTGACATCGTCAACGTCACCGTTGGCGGTGAATCTGGAATGGAAGCTCGCGTCTGCGACTTCGACTGGATTCTTGATATACGCAGACAGTGTTATGATGCTGGGGTATCCTTCCATTTCAAGCAGACAGGATACCGCTTAAAAAAGGATGGCAAAATATATCTTGTCGAACGGAATTTCCAGCACTCACAGGCAAGAAAGGCAATGATAGACTGCTGAAGGAGATAAATGTTTTATCTATTCTTCTATTTGTTACATGTATGCAAAGAGCTCAGACCAAAGCAGTCTGAGCTCTTTTATTATTTACACATCTATTATTTACACATCGTACTTTTTCAGGAGCATATCAAGTGCTTCTCTAAGGAGTATCGCTTCACCTATTCCGTCGCGTTTTGAAAGCTTGGTGAGTCTCTGAAGCTGGTCGCTTGTAAAATGAACCGTCTTTGTGACCATCTTCTCTTCTCTTGCAAGACACACACGGTTTCTGCCCAGTCTCTTTGCTCTGCACATTGCACCCTCTGCCTTGCGGATAAGTTCTGAGCAATTCGGCGCATCTTCACCGACTGCAGCTATTCCAACCGAAACTGTCAGCTTTTCACCATCGACACTTACATCAAATCCCGCTCTGAGTGTTTCCATTTTCAGAAAGACTGTTTCCTTGTCGTAGTCTTCGCCGAAAACAATTGCAAACTGATCACCGCCATAACGGTAGAGCTTTGCCTCATTTCCAAGATGCTTCTGAAAATATCTGCCCGTTGCTATGATAACTTCATCGCCTGTATCGTAGCCAAAGTTTGTATTTATGCGCAGAAATTCATCCACATCAAGCATCACTATAACCGCTTCCTCTTCCTCAGAAAATATCCTGCATATTTCTGCTTCAAACTCCTGGGCAAGGGGTAAACCGAGAACCTCGTTGACTTTGTTTCCTTTATGAGACATAGTTTGCACCTCTTTCTTTGTTTTATGTCTGTAGTATAATTCAGTAAGTATTATTTGTCAAGTATTACTAATGTAATATTATAAAAATAACACCCCTGAGATATTATCCCAGGGGTGTTTGATTACATCAGCTCACAAATTGCATTTGAGAATGCTACAGGATCCTCGATGGGAAGTCCTTCAATAAGAAGTGCCTGGTTGTAGAGCAGGTCACAGTATTTTTTAAGCTTTTCTTCATTATCGGCGAGTGAAGAAAGACGCTCAAATACAGGATGGGAAGTGTTTATCTCAAGCACCTTACGTGCCTTCATACCGCCGCCATTGGGCATTGCTGCAAGAACCTTCTCCATTTCGAGAGAAATTTCACCCTCGGTGGTAAGACACACGGGATGGGTCTTGAGAATCTTTGATGGTTTCACTGCAACAACCTTGCCTTCAAGCTGATTGAGCATTGCAGCAAAGAGATCCTTTTTTTCCTCTGCTATCTTATCAGCTTCCTTGACTTTTTCATCATTATCAATCTGAGCAGAAGCAGCAGAGCAGAACTCCTTGCCCTCAAACTCACGAAGGATCTTTATTGCAAATTCATCAACTTCCTGGGTGAAATAGAGAATTTCATAGCCCTTGTCTCGGAGCATCTCTGTCTGGGGCATGAGCGCCGCCTTTGCCTCGCTCTCAGCGCAGACATAGTAGATTGCCTTCTGGCCTTCAGGCATTGAGGTAACGTAATCGGAAAGGGAAACATAACTGCCTCGGCTTGACTTAAAGAGCAGAAGTTCGGAGAGCATCTCATTATTCTGACCAAAACCGCTGTACACTCCATATTTAAGCTGAAGTCCGAATGCATCGAAGAACTTCTCGTAGTTTTCTCTGTCATTCTTCATCATATTTACAAGGTCGCTCTTTATACGCTTTTCGATTCTTCCTGAAATAAGCTTGAGCTGTCTGTCATGCTGAAGCATTTCACGCGAAATGTTAAGAGAGAGATCCTGAGAATCAACAAGACCTCTTACAAAACCGAAGTAATCAGGCAGCAGATCCTTGCAGCAATCGGTGATGAGCACACCTGATGCGTAAAGCTTCAGGCCGCATTCATATTCCTTGGTATAGTAATTCGCAGGTGCTTTAGAGGGAATATAGAGAAGTGCGTTGAAGTTCGCCGCACCCTCCGTATACATATGGGCGTACTTGAGAGGTGCGGTATAATCGAAGAAATTCTGTTTATAGAAATCCTCGTACTCTTCCTTTGTTATTTCACTTCTGTTCTTCTTCCAGAGCGGCACCATGCTGTTAACAGTCTTACGCTCAATTACTTCTTCATAATCGTCAGGTGCACCGTCCTTACCCTCTACCCTGCGGAAATCCGTTATGTCCATTCGAATCGGGTAACGGATATAGTCTGAATACTTCTTGACGAGTCCCTGAATCTTATACTGATCAAGATAATCATCGTAATTCTCATTTTCTGTATTTTCACGCAGATAAAGAGTAATTATTGTACCGTGTTCAGCCTTTTCAGCTTCTTCAACAGTATAGCCTTCAACACCCTCGGAGCTCCACAGATACGCCTGCTCTTCACCATATGCCTTGGTAAGAACGGTTATCTTCTCAGCTACCATGAACGCAGAATAGAATCCGACACCAAACTGGCCGATAACATCTATCTCTTCCTTTTCCTCCATATTCTGCTTAAAATCAAGAGAACCACTATGGGCGATGGTGCCGAGGTTGTTTTCGAGGTCTTCCTTTGTCATACCGCAGCCGTTATCGGTAATAGTTATGGTTCTATTGGCTTTGCTCAGATCTATATCAATAGAAAAAGCATCGCGATTGAGTCCCATTATTCCGCCATCAAGAGAGCGGTAATACAGCTTATCTATTGCATCGCTGGCATTTGAAATCAGCTCTCTTATGAATATTTCCTTGTGGGTGTAAATAGAATTGATCATTAAGTCAAGCAAACGCTTTGACTCAGCTTTGAATTGCTTTTTTCTCATGTTTTTACCTCTTTGCAAAATCGATAATTAGCACTCTCCATTTAAGAGTGCCAGCTTTTGTATTGTATCTTATTACCCCCGGAAAATCAAGGTTTATTTGTGAAAGGTTAATGAATTTACCATTCTATACATATTTCTTATACAAATTTCGACCTATAAAGGCTGAATTTTGAAATAATTCACAATTGCAATTTAACGCGTTAAATTTTATTATATTTATATCGAATGGCGTATCCTCGCCATATCGGATTCCATTTTAGGAGGAATAATTATGTCCGAGTACATTAACAGAGTCCTTGAAGAGGTCAAGAGAAAGAATGCTTCCGAGCCTGAATTCGTTCAGACTGTTGAAGAAGTTTTCAAGTCTATTGAGCCTGTTGTTGAAAAGCACCCCGAGTATGAGAAGGCAGGTCTTCTCGAGCGTATGGTCGAGCCCGAGCGTCTCATCTCCTTCCGTGTTTCCTGGACTGACGACAATGGCAATGCAAGAGTAAATCGCGGCTACCGTGTACAGTTCAACGGCGCTATCGGTCCTTACAAGGGCGGTCTCCGTTTTGCTCCCAACGTATATTCCGGTATCATCAAGTTCCTCGGCTTTGAGCAGACCTTCAAGAACAGCCTCACCAGCCTTCCTATCGGCGGCGGTAAGGGCGGTTCCGACTTCGATCCCAACGGCAAGTCTGACGGCGAGATTATGCGTTTCTGCCAGGCATTTATGAGCGAGCTTTACCGTCACATCGGTCCTGACATCGACGTTCCCGCAGGTGACATCGGTGTTGGCGCAAGAGAGATCGGTTATCTCTACGGTCAGTACAGAAGACTCAAGGGCGCATTTGAGAACGGCGTTCTCACCGGTAAGGGTCTCTCCTACGGCGGCTCCCTTATCCGTCCCGAGGCTACCGGTTTCGGTGCTGTTTACTATGCACAGCAGGTTCTCGCTAACTTCGGTGAGACCCTCGAGGGCAAGACCATCGCTGTTTCCGGTTTCGGCAACGTTGCTTGGGGTGTAGCTAAGAAGGCTGCTGAGCTCGGCGGTAAGGTTGTAACCATCTCCGGTCCCGACGGTTATGTTTATGATCCCGACGGTGTTGTCACCGAAGAGAAGATCAACTATATGCTTGAAATGCGTGCAAGCGGCCGCAACAAGGCTCAGGATTATGCTGACAAGTTTGGCTGCGAGTTCTTTGCAGGTCAGAAGCCCTGGGGCACCAAGGTTGACATAATTATGCCCTGCGCAACTCAGAACGAAGTCAACATGGCTGAGGCTGAGAAGATCGCTGCAAACGGCGTAAAGTACTACATCGAAGTTTCCAATATGCCCACCACCAACGATGCACTTGCATTCCTTCACGACAAGTGTGTTGTTGCTCCTTCCAAGGCTGTTAACGCAGGCGGCGTTGCAGTTTCCGCTCTCGAAATGAGCCAGAACTCCATGAGATACTCCTGGAGCGCTGAGGAAGTTGACGAGAAGCTCAAGGGCATTATGAAGCACATCTACGAGGCTTCCGTTAAGGCTGCTGCAGATTACGGCTTCGGCTATGATCTCGTTGCAGGTGCTAACATCGCAGGCTTCATCAAGGTTGCTGATGCTATGATGGCTCAGGGTATTATCTAAGGCTCTTGTACTAAGATAGTTAAAGGTCGTGTATCAAATGATACACGACCTTTTTTGCTTTTTTTGGTATATCATTATAAACTTGCAGTGACAATCAGATATTAATATTGAACTTTGAAATCAGTTCATTATCATTAGTATGAAAATCAAATTCAAACCAAAAGTCAAGTTCTTCGCCAAAACTTGTAGGGAAATATGTTGTAAAGGAATGTCCATTATCCAATTTGCCTATCCTTAGTTTTTTCTCATCAAACGGATCTACAACAAATTCTTTTCCATAGTCCTCAGCCCAAAGCGCTAATTGTTCAGTCATCCATTCAACAAATACAGCAATGCCTTTTTCTTGTGTTTTTTCTTCACCGAACCACGAATTGTCAATCAACATTACAGAAGATAACTTATTATAATTTTTTGAAGCAATAAAATTGATTAGCGCCTTAACTTTTTCTGTTGCTAATATATCAAACTTTTCCTGTGTCATATTAGTTTCCTCAAAATATCGTAAGTATTCACATAAACGCACCATAGCAGATCGATGATGTACATTATCTTCCGGTTTTCAAAATTGTCTTGAAATAACCTGCTTATCCTGTTAGTACTTACCCGATTAATTCTTCAGATTATTCTCCTTATCGAAAAAAGCTTTTTCTAAGGCGGTGTATTCCGCTTCAGAGCACACTTCTCTGCACTTTTTCTGGTATTCGTCAGAACGAGAAAGCATGGCATCTATTTTTGTGCAGGGAAATTCCGAGCACTGATTGCACTTTTTAACACTGTGGGCTTTGGTACATTCAACAAGATTATAGGTACAGCTTTTGTGGGAGGAGCAGCCAGTACAGGCTATTTCTTCGTTTGAAACAACCTTATCCCTCCACCCCACTCTGTACCACAGCTCGGCAACTGCGCTCAGCTCTTCCGGTGATTTCGCGTTATATCGGGGACATTCGATGCAATTATCACCGCAGAGAGTTATTTTTTCTTTCATCTCAGTCTCTCTCCGTTTTCAGCGGAAATGATAACTGTCTCTTCTTCTCCAAGATCGTTCATTTCATATGAAAGGGCTATCTCTCCGTCCTTATACTCAAGGCTGTACATCCAGTAAGCATCGCCGTCGGCAGAACCCACCTTCCAGTAGGTCTCGCCCTCTTTGCCTATCTTTATACAGTCGGGTCCGAAATAACCGCCTATATAGATGTTGCCCTCTTCGTCAAAATCCCACGAGGAGGAACCTCCGTCATAATCGGTACTATCCCAAAGCACCTCGCCTGTTTCTGCATCAAGTGCACGCAAACGACCGTAAACCTCTACCATTCCCTCTACATTCACCTCAGAATCGTAAAGTGCCTGTTCATTTATATAGACAAGGTTATTGTACATTCCTATGTACTCAATGGTTTCCACCTGTGCCGCCATACTGTTTCCTGTCTTATATGTCCACATAACACTGCCATCCTTGGCATAAGCTGTAAAGGTTCTGCAGAATCCAGCAAACTCGTCATTAAGAATTGTCTCTTCCCACTTTATTTCACTGGGAAGTTTATCGTTATCTGACACAAGTATGTCGGTAGGTTCATCGGCGCCGCCGATAGGAGTAACCTCTTCGCTGTCATCATCGTTGTTTTCGGCAGAATCAGCTGTATCTTCTTCGGTATCAGTATCAGTATCTTCTATAGGATCTGATTCATCATCGCCGATGTCAGTATTGCTAATATCAACTGTTTCATTATTGGTGTCAGCACTGTCGACAGGGCCCTCTTCGCCATTGGGAGTGTCTGCAGCACAGGCACAGAGAGAGATAAGCATAAAAACCGCCAGTATGATTGCAATGATTTTTTTCATAAATAAGTCCTCCTTATTTCTTTTCACACTTTATTATAGCAAAGCATACAACAAGATGCAACAACAAAAACAGGACAGCTTACGCTGCCCTGTTTTTGTGTATGTTAAGTTAAGGGACGTTGTCCCTTAAAACCCTACAAGGGACTCTGTCCCTTGACTCTGCCACCTTTGAAAAGGTGGACGAAACATTTGCCGTTTTAGACATTCCAGATTTCCTTTGCGTATTCGATGATGGTTCTGTCGCTTGAGAATGCTCCTGCATTTGCTACGTTTGCAAGGCACTTTCTTGCAAATGCTTTGCTGTCGGAATAATCGGAGATTGCCTGAAGCTTTTTCTCGCAGTAAGGCACAAGATCGAGAAGAATATAGTAATGGTCGGGCTTATGCCAGTGTGCACCCTTGAGGATAGCATCGTAAAGCTCTTTGAACATACCTGAATTGTCATCATCAAGAGTTCCGTCAACAAGTGAATCCATAACCTTTTTGATGTTTGCATCTTCATTATAGATCTTTACAGGATCATAGGTGTTTTCAACAGCCTTGATATCCTCAACTCTTGCGCCGAAGATATAGTTGTTATCTTCTCCTGCTTCTCTGACTATCTCAACATTTGCGCCGTCATAGGTTCCCAGTGTCACTGCACCGTTGAGCATAAATTTCATATTGCCTGTACCGGATGCCTCTGTACCGGCGGTGGATATCTGCTCCGAAATATCGGCTGCAGGAGTCAGCTTTTCTGCATAAGTGACGTTGTAGTTTTCTACAAACAGCACCTGCATCATTTTGTTTACATCAGGATCGGAATTGACAATGTTTCCGATCTCATTGATGAGCTTGATTATGCCCTTTGCTCTGTAATAACCTGGGGCTGCCTTTGCGCCGAATATAAATGCAGTGGGGTTGATGCTCTTTACTCTGCCCTCTTTAAGTGCATAATAGATATAAAGAATGGAAAGTGCATTCATAAACTGACGCTTATATTCGTGAAGGCGCTTTATCTGAATATCATAGATAAAGTTCGAATCAAGAAGTCTGCCGTCGTGTTCCTTTACAAACGCTGCCAGCTCATCCTTCTTTGCCTGCTTTATCTGCATAAATTCTTCGATAGCTTTGTCATCATCAAGATATTCCTCAAGCTTCTTGAGCTCATCAAGGTTCTTTATCCAGCCGTCACCGATGCGGTCGGTAATGAACTTTGAAAGTTGGGGGTTTGACAGTGCCAGCCAGCGGCGCTGGGTTATGCCGTTGGTCTTATTGTTGAAACGCTCGGGATATACAGCATACCATTCCTTCAGAGCATCTGCTTTGAGGATTTCGGTGTGTATCCAGGCGACACCGTTGATGGAATGTCCTGCATAGATTGCAAGACGTGCCATATGGATCACTCCACCCGTGATAATGTGATATATCTCTGCATCCTTTCCTTTTATACCCTTCTTCATAAATTCATCGCGCATACGTCTGTCGATCATTACGACAAAGTCATACACCTGAGGAATTACGCTGAAGAAAAGCTTTGTGCTCCACTTTTCGAGAGCTTCAGCCATAACGGTATGGTTTGTATATGCAAAAGTCTTCTGTGCTACAGCAAATGCAGATTCGAAGTCCAGTCCTTTTTCATCAACAAGGATTCGCATAAGCTCCGGAATAGCTACAACAGGGTGCGTATCATTTAGCTGAATTGCATATACATCAGCAAATCTGCTGTAATCGCTTCCGTATTTTGCTTCGTACTTTCTGACCATATCGCGCACAGAAGCAGCAGAAAAGAAGTATTCCTGCTTGAGTCTCAGGCGTTTGCCCTCTTCAGTCTCGTCATTGGGGTAAAGAGTGTCGGAAATCTGCTCTGCTCTTGTTCTCTCTGAGACAGATTCTTCTCTGAGATTTCTGTTGAACTTGTCAAAGTCAAAATTGCTGACAGGCTCACTCTGCCAGAGACGAAGAGTATTTACTGTTTTTCCGCCGTAACCGATAACGGGCATATCATAAGGCACTGCCCACACCTGCTGGTCAGCATATTCAATAAGAATTGCTTCGTCTTCACGTCTTACAGACCAAGGATCGCCGCATCTGAGCCAGTCGTCTGCGTATTCCTTCTGGAATCCGTTTTCTATCCTCTGTTTGAAAAGTCCGTAACGGTAACGGATTCCGTAGCCGTCGAGAGGGATATCGTGAGTTGCAGCAGAATCGAGGAAACAGGCTGCAAGTCTGCCGAGACCGCCGTTACCAAGTGCGTCGTCCTCTATCTCCTCAAACATACCTATATCTCTGCCTTCTGACTCAAGGATAGCCTTGGTATCATCCAGCAGTCCAAGATTCATAAGGTTACTGTAAATAAGTCTGCCCACAAGAAACTCTGCAGACAGATATGACGCTCTCTTAGACTTCTCTGTCTTATCGCAGTTTCTGTATGCATATGTGCAGGCAGCACGGGACACAGCCTCGTAAAGCTCCTTCACTGTGGCTGTTGCGATAGACTTTCCCGAAAGTTCGAGAATCTTTTCGATATCGCTCTTATAGTTTACGTTCATTGTATTCCTCCAAAATTATCTGTCATATATGACAGTAAGTCTCTTTATTCTCTCGGCAAGCTCAGCCGACAGATAGTCGGGCTTTGCTCTCCATTCCCAGTTGCCGCCCACTGTGGACGGGTAGTTTATGCGAGCCTTATTGTCAAGCTCGAGATAATCCTGCATCTGGAATATTACTGTATCAGCAACACTTGAATAGCCGAGCTTTATTGCCGCTTTCGGCATATCACAAGTGCGCTTTACGTTTAGATAATCCTTTATAAACCGAAGCTGCTTAGGCTTCTGCTTTGCAAAGTATCCGACCAGAGTATCATTATCGTGGGTTCCGCCGTAAGCAACGTAGTTTGCCTCAAAATGATGGGGCAAAAACACGTTCTTTGCGTCTGAATCAAAGCCAAACACCAGAACCTTCATGCCTGGATAGCCAATCTTTTTCAGAAGAGTCTGGACAGGCTTAAGAGATACACCAAGATCCTCCGCTATAATTCTAGAATCTCCTATCGCCTCGTTTATAGCCTCAATAAGGTCGATTCCGGGACCTTCCTTATATTCGCCGATCATTGCTGTTTCGCTGTCGGCAGGAATTGAATAATACCGCACTATTCCTATAAAATGGTCTATTCTGATTATATCATACAGCTTTGCAGAAAAGCTCATTCTCTTTTTCCACCACGAAAAATTGTCCTCTTTCATATAATCCCAGTCATAAAGAGGATTTCCCCAAAGCTGACCTGTAGCGGAGAAATAGTCAGGCGGAACACCTGCAACTGCAGTGGGGCGCTTTCTTTTGTCAAGCTGGAACTGCTCGGGGTTTGCCCAGGTATCTGCACTGTCCATTGCGACATATATAGGAATATCACCGATTATCTGTACCCCTATATTGTTGACATAGCTTCTCAGCTTATTCCACTGTTCATAGAACTTATACTGCAGGAACCACCAGAAATCAATTTCATCGGCAAGGAGTTTTTTATATTTCTCCATTGCGGATTTTTCACGCATTCTTACAGGTTCATCCCATTCGAGCCACGACTTGTTGTCAAACTCGAATTTCAGCGCCATATAGAAGCAGTAATCGCCGAGGGCTTCTTTATTTTCCTTTTTGAACAAGGCGAAACCGGCGTCGTTTTTATCCTGTTTTGAATATGCGACTCTAAGGACATTAAATCGCGATTCAAATATCTTTGCATAATCAACTTTTTCTATGTCACTGCCCCAATCCTCTTTTTCCACATCCTTTTTTGTGAGCAGCCCCTCATCAATAAGAGTCTCAAGATCAATAAAATAAGGATTTCCTGCAAATGCAGAAAAAGACTGGTACGGTGAATCTCCGTAACTCGTTGGACCTACAGGCAGTACCTGCCAGTACTTCTGCCCTGACTCGGCAAGAAAATCGGCAAAGCGGTATGCCTCTTTACCCAGTGTTCCTATGCCGTATTCAGAAGGCAGTGAGGTTATCGGCATAAGAATGCCTGCTCCTCTTTTAAATCTTTTTTGTTTCTTCATTTAACTGCTTCCTCCCGAAAGCGAAACTGATAATAGTGTGATTTTTTGCTCACACCTTTGCCATTCGCGTTGTATGCGAATGACTCGCGATATATAGTATACCCAACAGTTTCACAGTTTGCAAGAACAATGTGACTGTTGCGTTATTTTAACTTAAGGTGTATAATTTATGAGGAGGAATTCATATGGACAATACACTGAATATTAAGATAAAACGCTGTGCATCTGTTGTGAATAAGCTGAAAAAGCTTTATCCCGAGGCAGTATGCTCACTTAACTACACAGAACCGCTTCACCTGCTTATCGCCACGCGTCTGGCAGCTCAATGTACTGATGCCAGAGTTAATACCGTTACTCCCGTGCTGTTTTCAAAATTCCCGACTCTCGAGGCTCTGAGCGAAGCATCTGTTGAAGATATCGCAGAAATAATCAAGCCCTGCGGACTTTTCAACACAAAGGCGCGTGATATTTCGGCGCTCTGCAAAATGATACGCTATGATCTCGGCGGCGTTATGCCCGATACTCTCGAAGGTCTGCTCAAATTGCCCGGAATAGGCAGAAAAACCGCAAACCTTATGATGGGTGATGTTTACGGAAAGCCCGCTGTTGTCGCTGACACACACTGCATACGTATTTCAAACCGACTCGGTCTATGTGATTCAAAAGATCCTCACAAGGTCGAAAAACAGCTTAAAGAGATATGCGAGCCCACAGAATCAAACGACCTCTGTCACCGCTTCGTTTTGTTCGGACGTGATATATGCACCGCACGAAATCCCAAGTGCTGGGAATGTCCCATATCCGACTTGTGCGAAGTGCCAAAAACCATTTAATAAATTACTTTCTAAATTTCTCAAAAAACTATTGCATATTTTAACTTGTTCTGCTAAAATAACTTCGTTGCTTAGTTTTTTACTCAAAGGAGGTGCAGATCCATGGCAAAATGTGATTTCTGCGGTAAGGAAGTTTCTTTCGGCATCAGACAGTCTCACTCTCACAGACGTTCCAACAGAACCTGGAAGCCCAACGTAAAGCGCGTTAAGGCTATCGTGGGCGGCTCTCCTAAAAGAGTACATGCTTGCACTCGCTGCCTGCGTTCCGGTAAGGTAACTCGTGCTGTCTAAGCTCGTTGCTGAAAAATGATACGCCCTGTTCTTTTGAACAGGGCGTTTTTCTTTGTGTTGATTTTAATTCTGCGAGTTGGAAAGGAGACGAGAAGCCAATCTTATACGGTTGGTGGCTTCCGGGTATATTGATGAAATTTAAAACGTAAGCGTTGTAGGGATAGTTTTCCTTATACAATATTCTATTATTTAACTTCTATTGTATGTCCCAAATAATTCGTTGTTAAAATATATCTCTCTTCTCTTAAAATCCACTCATGAATTCCTGTATCTCCTGTTACGAAGAAAATCTTTGATTCGATCGGAAGTCTCAAAAAAACGTGATATAACTGATTAATCATACCACCATGCGATATAATCGCAACTGTCACATCATCATTTTCATCAATTATTCTCTCAAATGCGGCTTCCGCTCGATTTCTAAATTCAATTTTAGTCTCTTGACCATACACAGATTGGTCGATCGGCAAATTCTCTACCTTAGGATACTTTTCATCAGCTTCGGCCCAGCTTAACCCTGCCAATAAACCATTATCAAACTCCATTAGGTTATCGTCCAGAACAATCGGTACATCTATCTTTTTGGATAAATGTGCTGCGGTTTGAACAGCTCTCTTCAATGTACTTGCATATATTTTACCGACGTTGTAATGCTTGCTGACATATTCCGCCATAGCTTCCGCTTGCATATGCCCTTTTTCTGTTAAATTAAAGTCGGCTCTCCCCTCATGTACATTAAGAACATCCGCTTCTGACTCTCCGTGTCTGATCACAAGAATTCTCATTTCGCCCCTCCTCGCCTTTCATCAGACAAATCCTTATTTATCTTTACAACACCGGGATTGCTGAATCAACCATAGCATAAAACAGGCATTTACTCGTAGCTATGGATAATATTAATATGTTTTCCTGCACGAGACGTCATTTATACCTCTTCCAATAGGCTGAAGCTCTTCAAATCGACAGTCATTATATGCCTTGGCAATGCTCTCGGGAATAATCTCAAAATCCTTAAGACGGTCTTTTTTGTATTTCAATCTGACTGTGACCTCTTTGCCCTGACTGTTCTTTAACAGCTCTATCATCTGCTCATAATCGCCGTTATCATACAGTGAAGGCTTTTTGAGTATGAAACTTTCGTAAAAGTATTTCTGCACTCCGTCAACAACACCGCAGGCTTCAATATCAAGAAGCCCCGATTCGAGGCACACATCATAACCATCACTGTAGCAGTCATAAATAAATGTCATCTGCACTTCTCTATATGTCGGTTTTGAAAAAAACAACACAGTCTCACACTCCTTTTCATCTTGATGTTATCATTGCATAATAAAAAAGTCAACCCACAGCAAATCAATGCTGTGGGTTTATCTGCGTACTTATGCCTCTTTTTTCTTGGCGGTTATCTTCTTTTCTGTGCCTGCTTTGAGTCGGGCAATATTCTCGTGATGCTTTCCGATTATCAGTGCGGCATAACCTACCGCAAGAACAGTCATCACGACCACATACCAGAGATTTGCGTTTGCATCGTTCTTATAGTAAAGAAGGGTTATGACAAACATTGAGAAAGGGAAGGTTGCTGTTGCAATAATAGAGGAGAGAGATACTATTCTGCTGAAAAGCATCACAATAATAAAGGTTACGATACATACCGCAAAAGCAACGGGGTGCATCATAAGGGATATCGCCGCACCTGTTACAACGCCCTTGCCGCCCTTGAATTTGTAATATATTGGCCAGACGTGTCCAACCATTACAAATAAAGCCGCTATGCCCTTGCCGACATTCATCAGCTCATCGCCATAACCAAGCTGAATATTGAACACATACTTATAAAGCACAATGGCAATCAGTACAGATGCCACAGCTTTTACAAAGTCGCCGAGGAATGTCAGTGCAGATGGTAACTTTCCCACGCTTCTGAGCACATTGGTAGTACCTGCGTTGCCGCTGCCGAATTCACGAATATCTTTTTTCAGATATGCCTTTGTTATGATTATAGAAAAATTGATACTTCCCAAAAGGTATGCCAAAATCGCAGTCAGCACGTAAACTATTATAAGTTTACTTATCAACACAATCCCTCCTATTTTTTGTCCGACCTCTCTCTGATAACAAAACGCACAGGTGTACCTTCCAATCCGAAGGTCTCTCTTATACGGTTTTCCAGATATCTCTGATATGAGAAGTGGAACAGATCTGCATTGTTTACGAAGCATACAAATGTTGGCGGCTTCGTAGAAGGCTGAGTCATATAGTAAATCTTCAGTCTCTTGCCCTTATCTGTGGGAGGCTGTACACGCTGAGTTGCTTCCGCCAGGAGCTCATTGAGCATACCTGTTGTAATGCGCATTGAGTTCTGATCGGCTACATACTTGATAAGCTCAAACAGTCTGTCAAGCCTCTGCCCCGTTTTCGCAGATATGAATATTATAGGTGCGTAGGACATAAATGACAAGTCATTTTCCAAACTTTTCCTGAACTCGTCCATTGTTCGGTTATTCTTCACAATTGCATCCCATTTATTGACCGCAATTATACAGCCTTTGCCCTTTTCGTTGGCAAGGCCCGCAATCTTGGAATCCTGCTCCGTAAAGCCCTGTGTGGCATCTATCATTATTACGCACACATCAGCTCTGTCAACAGCAGCCTCTGCGCGAATTATGCTGTAGCGTTCGATATTGTCGTTTACTTTGCTTCGGCGACGAATACCTGCCGTATCAATAAACACAAATTTGCCGTGTTCATTTTCGACTGCAGAGTCTACAGCATCGCGGGTAGTTCCTGCTATATCGGAAACTATCATTCTGTCCTCGCCAACTACCTTGTTTACAAGAGACGACTTACCTGCATTGGGCTTGCCGATAACAGCGACTTTGATGTAGCTTTCATCGAAATCCTCTGAATTATCCTCAGGGAAGTATTTTACTACTTCATCAAGCAGGTCGCCTGTTCCGTGACCGTGAGAAGCAGAAACCGCAATGGGATCACCGAGACCCAGATTGTAAAACTCGTAGAATTCAGGCTGAGGTGCGCCAAGTGTATCGCATTTGTTTACGCACAGCACAATGGGACGGTTGCTCTTCTGGAGCATTGCCGCAACTTCCATATCGGTTGCAACTACGCCTGTGCGAATATCAGTTACAAAAATTATTACATCAGCTGTGTCTATGGCAAGCTGAGCCTGCTTTCTCATCTGTGACAGGATTATGTCGTTGGAGAAAGGCTCGATACCGCCTGTATCCACAAGCAGAAATTCGTGTCCGCACCACTCGCCGTCTGCATACAGTCTGTCTCTGGTTACTCCGGGAGTGTCCTCTACTATTGCAAGGCGTCTGCCTGTTATCTTGTTAAAAAGAGTTGATTTACCTACATTAGGTCTGCCAACTACCGCAACTATAGGTTTTGCCATTTACATACACCTCTTTATTCGCCGAGAACTGCATACAGTAATTCATAGCCGTCATTCGGAACTACTCTTACCTTTATCGCAAGCTCCCTTTCTACATCTTCAACCGAAACATCGTCGAGGAATAAATCTCCCTCGTGGCGAAGCATAACTCTTGGGATAAGAAGCTCATCGCCAAGCTCCCTGCCCTTGAGCTGAGCTATAAGATCGCCGCCTGTAACAAGACCCGCAACGGTTATAGTCTCTCCGAAGAAGTTGTTTATTATTGGTACTATACTATATTTTACCGAACTCCATTTTCCCATATGGGAATCAAGCATACTCCTAAGTATTGGGGCAGCCGAAACACCTGTTGCAATAGTAACAGTTCTCTGTCTGTTGTCTGCATCAGTATCCTCAACTGCTCTTTCGAATTCGTTTTCGAGTGAGGTCACAAGACCTACTCCGTTTTCAAGCTGTGCGAACTCCTCATACTCTTCTTCGTCAGGGAACGGAAGCTCTGCCTTTATATAAAATTCATCTGCAGCGTATACGATTCGCGAGCCATTGTCGCGAAGAGATTTTTCCGAAAAACGCTGTGCTGTTTTTACTACTTCCAGCGCTTCTTCTTTATTGAACAGGCGCAGAGCACACAGCCCTTCCCTGTGTTTTGTAAGTCCTACAGGCACAAGTGCTATGCTTCTTAGTGCCGGGGTAAGCTTCATAAGCTCATTAAGGGAATATTCAAGCTCTTTGCCGTCATTTATTCCCGGGCAAAGCACAAGCTGACAGTTTACATCAATGCCGCCTGATGCAAGACGTTTCAGCATTTCTATAGACTTGCCCGCATTGGGATTCTTCATCATTTCGACCCTTAGGTCGGGGTTCATTGTGTGGACAGATACATTGACAGGGCTTATATGCATCATAAGTATTCTGTCTATGTCCTTATCTGTCATATTTGTAAGCGTCATATAATTTCCGAAAAGAAATGACAGACGCGAATCGTCGTCTTTAAAATAAAGGCTCTCACGCATGCCTTTCGGCAGCTGATCTATAAAGCAGAAAATACACTTGTTTTTACAGGATTTCTGCTTGTCCATAAGATAGGTCTCAAATACCAGACCCAACTCATCATACTCGTCCTTTTCTATTTCCACTTTTCGGCGCACTCCGCCTTTTTCAAGCTCGAGGGTCAGATTTTCACTTGTTTCAAAGAAGCGGAAATCAAGCACATCATTTATTTCGTGCTCATTTATCGACACGAGCACTGTTCCCGATTCAATGCCGCACTCCTGTGCTATGCTGTTTTCCTCCACTGCGCAGATAAGAACGGGCATACTGACTCCTCCTTTTATTTTCTGATTAAAAAACAATGACCGCAACAACTCAAGAGCGTCTGTGTCGAAGAGGCACAGACGCATGAGCAGTTACAGTCGCTAATCTTGCATATGCTTGATTATTTGTCGTTTTCCATCTTGACAACCTGTCTGCCGTTATAATAGCCACAGGAAGCGCACAGACGATGAGGTCTGATGAGTTCACCGCAGTGATTGCACTTTACAAGAGTGGGAGCGTCAAGCTTCCAGACGCTGGAACGTCTCTTATCTCTTCTAGCCTTTGAAGTTTTTCTCTTAGGTACCGCCATTCTTCAGCACCTCCTTCTATAATAAATCTCTGAGTGCTGCAAGTCGAGGATCAACATTGTCGATTTCGCAATCGCAATCGCCATCATTGAGATTTGCTCCGCACTGGGGGCATATCCCTTTGCAATCCTCAGAGCACAGGTATTTCGTCGGCAGGCCGAGCAAAATATCAGAATAAGCCAACTCATCCAAATCCAGCATACATCCCGGAACCTCGATTATTTCATCATCGGTTTCGTCGCTGAGACTTGGAAGCAGCACATGCGAGAAGCTGTAATGCATATCCTCGATGAGCTCCTCGTCGCATCTGTCACAGGGGCGGCAATATTCAAAATCAGCCTCATAGCTGAGAGTCGTTATTCCGCTTCTGTTAACTATCTCGCCTTTGATATGAACAGGTGACTCGAAGGACGAGCCTTCTTCCTCAAACTTTGCCATATCAAGATCATACTCCACAGAAAGGCGTTCCCCCTCCTGCGAAAACAGGGTTCTTAAATCAAACTGCATTACAGTACCTCGATTCACTCGATGTATTATAATATAACGAGGTGGACTTTGTCAACCTAATTATTCCGAGAAAATAGGTTAAACAGAAAATTTCCTGAGGGAGAGTGTCTCTCCCTCAGGGAATATAGCATTTTAGAGAACTGCAGTTACTTCTTCGATGCCTGCAGGAAGCTCTTCCTTATCTGCGGAAACAGAAAGGGTGAACTGTACGTTTGCAGCCTTGGAAAGCTTATCGAGCTTATTAATAAATACGCCGAGAGCTTCCATATCCTTACCGCCGATCTTAAGGGTGGAATCGATAAGAACATCGGTAATGTCGTAGTTGCCTGCGCAAAGACCGCAGAGGAAGCCAAAGAATGCATCAAAGCCGAGGACTTCATAATCCTCAATGTTGATGAGTCTTGCATTGTAGTCGAGACCGTAGGTGAGTGTGTCGCCCTTCTCGATGCAGACTACATTGCCCTTGGAAATCTCTACTGCTGCATGGGTAAGATCTATAAGCTTCTTGGTTTTACCGGAACCCTTATGTCCGAGAAGTAAATTTATCATTTTGAATTCCTCCGATACTTTATTTTGCAAGCTTTTCCTCAAGCTCTGCCTTCAGCTCTTCGAAGCCGGGCTTGCCGAGAAGTGCATACATATTCTTCTTGTATGCCTCTACACCGGGCTGATCAAAGGGATTTACGCCCAGCATATAGCCGGATACAGCACAAGCCTTTTCGTAGAAGTAGAACAGATAACCGAGGTTGAACTCGTCTGCTGCGGGAACTCTTATGATGAGGTTGGGGTTGCCGCCCTCAGTATGTGCAAGAAGTGTTCCCTCAAAGGCCTTCTGGTTGATGTAGGAAAGAGTCTTTCCAGAGAGGAAGTTGAGCTTATCAACATTCTCAGGATCATCCTTTACCTCAACGTCGGTCTTCGCATTATCTATAAGGCAGACAGTCTCGAACAGCTTCAACGCACCCTCCTGAATGTACTGACCAAGGGAGTGCAGATCGGTGGAGAAGGTTGCGGAAGAGGGATAGATGCCCTTTCCGTCCTTGCCTTCGCTTTCACCGTAGAGCTGCTTCCACCACTCGGCAAGCATTACGAGGTTCGGCTCATAGCTGATAAAGAGTTCTGCCAGATAGCCCTTTTCGTGGAGTGCGTTTCTTATTGCCGCATAACGATAGCAGTCGTTCTTTGCGATATCGTTGTCGCAGAGCTCGTTCTGAGCGGTTCTTGCGCCTTCCATAAGTGCGTCTATATCAAGACCTGCTACTGCGATGGGAAGAAGACCTACTGCTGTGAGAACGGAATATCTGCCGCCTACGTTGTCGGGAACTACGAAGCACTCATAGCCCTTGACATCTGCAAGCTGCTTGAGAGCAAAGCGCTCTTTGTCGGTTGTACAGAATATTCTCTTTGCTGCCTCTTCTTCGCCGTACTTATTCTCGAGAAGCTCTCTGAATGCACGGAATGCGATCGCAGGCTCGGTAGTTGTACCGGACTTGGATATTACATTTACAGAAACGTTGACACCGTCAGCTGCACACATTTCAAGTGCTTCGCGAAGTGCTGCGCCGCTGATGTTGTTGCCTGCATAAATGATCTTCGGGGATTCCTTTGCCACAAGATTGTAGTTGGGGGATGTAAGGAACTCGATAGCAGCACGTGCGCCGAGATAAGAGCCGCCGATACCGATAACTACGAGTATGTCGGAATTAGCTCTAATTCTTGCTGCTGCAGCCTTAATTCTTGCGAACTCGTCTTTGTCATAGTCAGTGGGAAGAGTGAGCCAGCCAAGGAAATCGTTTCCTGCACCTGTGCCGTCGTGAAGAGTTTTTGCTGCTGCCTCAACACGGGGCTGCATTGCGTTAATCTCTTCCGCACTTAAAAATTCTCCGATGTAACCGTCGTCCAGTCTGATTGCCATAATAAATGCCTCCTAATAATCTGTGGCTTTATAATACAATATATCGGAGATTATTTCAAGTCCAGCGGCAATTTTTGTTTTATTTTTGAACAAAATTAATGAAAATTTCAATATTTTATGACAGTGATAACAGACTTTGAAGCATACAGACGAATACTTTTCCGAATGTTACCCTTTCCGTACCTGCTGTTGTGATTATTTTATATTCTCCAAGTGTTTTTTCGTCGAGAGTAAGCTTTACCGTTCCGACCGTCTGCCCCGAAACAACAGGTGCCGTAACTTCACCGTCGTAAACGACTTCTGCTGTAATATCTCCCCTTCTTCCCTTTTCAACAACTACATATCCGTCAAGCATCGCAGCCGTTGAAAGCGAACGTTCCATTCCTGCTCTGACCTTTACAGATTCGGTATCAGGTGCATATTCCGCCACCGACGCCACTTCCCAGTTTGCAAAGCCGTAATCAAGCAGTGCGGCGGCTTCGGCAAAGCGTGTCTTGCTGTTTGGCGCTCCCATAATCACTGCAATGAGAGTCATTCCGTCTCTTCGCGCCGCCGCGCTTACGCAGCAGCCCGCCTGGGATGTGGTTCCTGTCTTGAGCCCTATTGCATCGGGATAGCTTCTGAGCAGTTTATTTGTATTTGCAAGCTGAAATTCACCGTTTCGCAGTGTGTCCATCCATATGGTTGAGTAATTGAGAATATCTTCGTGTTTAAGCAGCTCAGCGGATACTATCGCTACATCAAGAGCCGACGTCAGGTGTCCCTCTGCGTCAAGTCCTGTACAGTTTTTATACGATGTCTGAGTCATATTAAGCTCTCTTGCTCTGTCATTCATCATAACCACAAAGGATTCGTGAGAGCCTGCTATATGTTCTGCAAGAGCAACCGATGCGTCATTTGCAGAGCCTACCACCGCAGCCTTCAAAAGCTCATCAACAGTCATTGTTTCCCCCTCTTCGAGCCATATCTGCGAGCCGCCCATACCGGCTGCGTGAGCACTGCAGCGTACTTCATCCTCATAACTTATTTTTCCCGACTCTATCGCTTCGAAAACAAGAAGAAGCGTCATCACCTTTGTAATAGATGCTTCGGGCAGCCGCTCGTCTGCATTGTATTCATACAGAATCTCCCCTGTTTCTGCATTCATAAGTATTGCTGATTTTGCAGACAGCTTTACCGCCGTTTCCTTCTCATCTGCATACACAGGCACAGACATTGTCAGCACAAGTGCCAGTAAACATATTATCGACATTATTTTCTTCATAAATAAAGCACCTCCGGCATTTTCTTTGCTAAAAGATATGCCGAAGGTGTCCAATATATTATTTTGTCATCTCAATAAACTCCGCTTCAGTAAGGACAGGAACACCCAGTGTCTGCGCTTTTGTGAGCTTGCTTCCTGCATTCTCTCCTGCTACGACATAGCTGGTCTTTTTGCTGACCGAGGAAGATGCCTTGCCTCCTAGCGATACTACCAGTGCTTCACCCTCCTGACGGGTCATAGTTTCAAGCGTTCCTGTCAGGACAAAGGTCTTGCCCTCAAATCGGTTGTCTGTCTGCTCTTCAATTTGTGCCGTCATATTAACGCCGTATCTCTTAAGACGGAATATCAGCTCCTGAGTGGATTCACGGGAGAAAAATTCGACTATGCTTTCAGCCATTACTCCGCCGAAACCGTCCTCGCTCTGAATTTCTTCCGCTGTTGCTTCCATCAGTGCGTCCAGCGTTTTGAAGCGCTTTGCAAGGGCTGTGGACGCTGTCTTTCCGATGTTTCTTATTCCAAATGCGAATATCAGAGAGGAAAGGTCGTTTTCCTTTGATTTGTTGATTGCATTTATCAGGTTCTGTGCTGATTTTTTACCCATACGTTCAAGGGAGCTTATATCTTCCTCCGTCAGGGCATATATATCCGCGGCGGTCTTTACAAGTCCGCAGTCGGCAAGCTGTTCACAGACAGCCGCTCCCATCCCTTCTATATCCATTGCTTCTCTCGATGCAAAATGAATGACATTTCGCAAAAACTGCGCAGGACAGGACGGGTTGACGCATCTTATTGCCGCTTCCTTTTCGTCGCGTATAACCGCTTCGCCGCAGGACGGACAAACATCAGGGTATTCATAGGCTGTTCCGTTTTCGCAATGGGAAACAACAGCAACTACTTCGGGAATTATCTCTCCTGCTTTTCTTATAAGCACCTTGTCTCCTATTCTGATGTCCTTCTGTGCTATATAGTCGGCATTATGGAGAGATGCACGGCTGACGGTGGTTCCTGCCAGCAGGACTGGCTCAAAAACTCCTGTGGGGGTCAGCACACCTGTTCTGCCGACTGTTATTTCGATATCGAGAAGAATGGTCTCCTTCTGTTCAGGCGGAAACTTGAACGCAACTGCCCATTTAGGTGTTTTTGAAGTGCTTCCGATAGCTCTTCGCATAGTAAGTGAATCGACCTTTACAACTGCACCGTCGGTATCGTATTCAAGTCCAACTCGCTCTTCACCGATAGCATCTATCTCAGCGATTATTTCATCCACGTTTTTTGATATACTGCGACGCGGTGACACCGGAAATCCGCGCTCTGCCAGCCAGTCAAGGGAAGCCTTGTGGCTTTCAAACTCCATACCCTCTGCCTGCTGGATATTGAATACAAATATGGAAAGATTTCTCGATTTTGTTATTTCGGAATCCTTCTGACGAAGAGAGCCCGCCGCTGCATTTCTAGGATTTTTGAACAACTTGCCACCTGTTTTCATCTGCTGTTCATTGAGAAGCGCAAATGCACTGCGAGGCATATATACTTCTCCGCGCACCTCAAGAAATTCAGGAGCGCCGGGAATAACATCGGGTATATCTGCAATAACCCTGAGATTCTCGGTAACGTCCTCACCGACAACACCGTTGCCGCGTGTGGAACCGCGCACAAACTCGCCGTTTCTGTATTCCAGCGACACCGAAAGGCCGTCTATCTTCTGTTCGACCACGAACTGCGATTCGGGATATTGCTCTTTTATGCCTTTAACAAACGAAACCACTTCTTCCTTGTCAAAAACATCCTGCAAACTTTCCATTTTTACAGTATGTTCAACAGGAGAAAATTTGCCCTGAGCCGCTCCGCCAACCTTCTGTGTAGGTGAATCTTCCGAGATTATCTGCGGGAACTCACTCTCAAGCTGTTTCAGTTCTCTTGTCAATGCGTCATACTCAAAATCTTCTATTTCGGGATCATCCTGATTGTAATATTTTTCATTATGATATTCGATAAGCTCACGCAGTTCCTGCGCTCGCTTATATGCATCCTTAAGCTCCATATTTTCCTCCGTCTTTTATCTCTTCTTTTTCTTCTTTGTATTTATCGCTTTTGGTGCGTTGTTTACGGTTATTACAGGCTCAGGAAGCTTCTCTGCAGTCTCTGTCGATCTGACATCCTCGTTGAAAAAGTCCTCGCTTGCCTGAAGTCTCTTTTTAAGCTTCTTATCTCTCATTTCTTCCTTGAGCAGAGCATAAAGCATCGCACACAGAGGCACTGCAAGCAGTGCGCCTGCAAAGCCGTTGATATTACCGCCGATTATAACTGCGGCAAACACAAGCACACCGGGAAGTCCTACGGATTTGCCTACCACTCTCGGATATATGAGGCTTCCCTCAAGCTGTTGGAGAACAAGAATAAATACAACAAACAGTATCGCCTTTGACGGACTGTCGGTCAATATGAGCAAACCGCCAACAAGAACACCAACAAACGCGCCTACCATCGGAACAAGGGCTGTAACTGCGATAACTATGGAAATTACAAGCGCATACGGGAATCTGAATATAAGCATTCCTATAAAACAAAGCAAACCGAGTATTACCGCTTCAGTGAGCTGCCCCGACACAAAGCTTGCAAACGACTGGTTTGCAAGGGATGCTACTCTTATTATCTTTCTGCCTGTTTTGTCGGGCAGCATACTGTCTATCATTCTTCTGAAGAATGAACCGATTTTTTCTTTCTGGGCAAGCACATAGCAGGCCATTATAACACTGAACACTATATCGATCACAGAACCGAATACTTTTGTGGTTACACCTGTGGCAGTGTTGATTATTGCGGAGGAATTGGTATTTGAAAACAGGAAATTTAGAACCCCTGAGGCGACCTTCGCCCAATCAATTTCGGTTTCGGCACTTATTACCCAATTGGGATTTATTTTTGCAAGCACGCCGTTAAGCCATTCGGTAAACGAGCTGATATATGCTGGCAGGTTATCTGTTATGGTTGTTATTGTGGTTGAAAGCTCAGGCAATATTACTCGGATTATCAATGCAACCGCGCCTATTGCTATAAGGATAGTCGCCACAAGGCTTACGGGACGTTTCAGACCTCTTATCCACTTTTTCGGCGCTTTGTCAAAAAAGAAAAGCACTCTTTTTTCGAGCATCGACATAAGAATATTAAGCACAAATGCTATGCACAGACCTGCTATAACAGGTCCTGCAAGAGAAAAAAGATAAGACACGATGCCAAACAGCACCTTTATATTTTTCAGCCCCAGATAAAGCAGCACCGAAAAGGTGATTATTATCATCAGACGTTTTGTATTTTTAGCATTAAGCTCCATAATGATACCTCGCTCTTTTTCTGATTGGTATATTATACATCCCGTAAAGATTATTAACAACCGAAAATTTATTAAAAACAAACGGCCTCCTTTCGGAAACCGTTGTGTTTCTATGATATAAGATGCTTATCGCTGAACACCCATTTTCGCTGCAGTGTAAAGTTGATCAGCATACAGAAAAAGTCTACGCCTATCTTGATAAGCATAACCGCAGAGCTGTCCATTTCTATATGCATAAGCTCCATCAGCATACTCATAACTGTTGACGAAAGAGCTATCAGCATCACAAGTGTCATTATGTATCTCAGCAGACTGTCGATCGCTGAGCCTTTGTTTTTGAAAACAGTGTGTTTATTGATTATAAAGTTACCCGTACAGGAGAACACCTTAGATATCGCCTGCGGCAAAAACGCCATTCCCGGATCCAGCTTATCAAAAGCGTATTTCGTCAGCAATGTAAAAACAATAAGCTCAAGACAATAGCATCCAAATGCACTGAGCATAAACTTTATAAGCTTTCCGCACATGGGCCAGTACACTCTGACAGAATCACTTACCGCTTTGAAGTGAGTGTTTTTATTTCCGTTTATGTATATGGTAGACACCGGTGTTTCGATCATCTCTATGTCATTCTTTATGCATTCAATAAGCATATTCATTTCATAGTCAAATCGTTTGCCCGGAAGCTTCAGAAATCTTCCCACAAGCTTATTCGGAATGCCTCTGAGACCTGTCTGTGTATCAGAAATCGCACTTCTGTAAACTACAGACATCACCTTGCGTGTTATTCTGTTTCCGTATCTGCGGTGCTTAGGTACGCTTTCATCGGAAAAATCACGAACTCCCAGCACTATTGCATTATCCTTGCACTGCATCAGGCGAGCTACTTTGACAACATCTTCCGCTTTATGCTGTCCGTCACCGTCGCAGGTCACTATACCGTCATATCCGTCAAGATTCTCAGTGTAATATTCAAGACCTGTTTTGATTGCACAGCCTTTTCCAAGATTCTTTTCGTGATCAATTATTATGCACTGCTCGTATTTACGGCATTTTTTATAATATTTTTCGGATTCGGGAGAGCTTCCGTCATTTACAATTATTATCTTCGGAATGCCCACCCGTATAAGCCCATCGACAAATTCATTAAGCTGCCGATCAGGATCAAGCGACGATATCAAGGCTACAACATTCATATCGCACGCCCCCTTTTTCGGTTTGTTTTTGTGAGTTCATTATAGCATTGCATATCCTACCTGTCAATTTACAAAAGATTAACCCATATTTGACAAAGTTGACACAACGTAATAAAATATAGCTTGCGAGCAAGCTGAGTGGTCGCGTGTGACGCGTGAAAACGCTCATATGAGGAAAGTCCGGGCATCATAGGGCAAGGATAACGGCTAACGGCCGCCGGGGGTGACCCTAGGGAAAGTGCAACAGAGATATACCGCCGTATTTTACGGTAAGGGTGGAAAGGCGAGGTAAGAGCTCACCGGAGCGCGGGGAACCGCGCTGCCCTGTAAACCCTATCCGATGCAACATCGTGGTGGGATATTATGCAGCTGCCCGCTGCGTCCCGTGGAGATGGCTAGAGCCGAGCGGCAACGCTCGGTCGAGATAGATGACCACTCTTGACAGAACCCGGCTTACAGGCTTGCTCGCATTTATTTTTTATTGGGTGGAGTAATATGGATAATTTTGAATTTCTTGTGCCTACAAAGGTTATTTTCGGCAAAGGCGTGCAGAACAATGTCGGCACTCAGATACTGAAGATCTGCTCCGGCAAAGTGCTTCTCCATTACGGTGGAAAAAGCGCAAAGCAGAGCGGTCTTCTCACTCAGATCTGCACCTCGTTTGATAAATGCGGTATTGATTATGTGGAACTCGGCGGTGTCCGGCCAAATCCCAGACTGAGTCTCGTACGTCAGGGAATCGAGCTCTGCAGGAATGAAAACATCGAATTCATTCTCGCTGTTGGCGGCGGTTCTGTTATAGACTCTGCCAAGGCTATTTCTCTCGGTGTTTGCTACGAGGGGGATGTTTGGGATTTCTTCTGCGGAAAAGCAGTTCCCGAAAAGGCTATGCCTATTGGTGCAGTGCTCACCATTCCTGCTGCAGGCAGTGAGACCTCCAACAGCTGTGTCATAAACAATGACGAAGATCCCGATAACATTTTGAAAAAGGGCTGCAACTGCGAGGTTTTCCGCGCTAAATTCGCCCTTATGAACCCTGAGCTTTGCTACACTCTTCCCTCCTATCAGATAGCCTGCGGCTCGGTCGATATTCTGGCTCATATTATGGAGCGGTATTTTACAAACACCGAAAACGTTGAGCTTACCGACAGACTTTGCGAGGCTGCTATGAGAAGCGTGGTTTCACTTGCTCCCCGTGTACTTGCAAATCCCGGAAATTATGATAACTGGGCAAATCTTATGTGGGCAGGTTCTCTTGCTCACAACGGTATTTTCAGCACGGGAAGAGTCGGCGACTGGGTCAGTCATAAAATCGAGCACGAAATAAGTGCGATTTACGACATCGCTCACGGTGCCGGTCTTGCCATTACGTTCCCAGCCTGGCTCAAGTATGTTTACAAGCATGATGTTATGCGCGTTGCTCAGTTTGCAAACCGCGTATTCGATGTTGAGCTTGATTTTCACGACCCGGAGCGCACCGCTCTTGAGGGCATCCGCAGACTCGAGGAATTTTACAGAAGTCTCGGTCTTGTCACTACCTTCCACGAATGCGGCATAGATGATTCCCGTCTTGAGGAAATGGCAAAGAAAGCAACCAACAACGATTCTTTCAAGCTCGGTCAGTTCGTTCAGCTTACAAGCGAAAATATACTTGAAATTTACAAGCTTGCGTTGTAAAATAATGCAAAATTAATATCAAACAGCTTTTGACGTTTCTTTATCAAACGTCAAAAGCTGTTTTTATTTGGAAAGGATAATCCTATGAAAAAGAAATTGTTTTACTCTGAGCTTTCCTATGTATTTGGATTGATAATTCTTGCCACAGGTGTATCTATGATGGCAAAAGCTGATTTTGGTGTCTCTATGATCGTAGCGCCTGCCTACATACTGTATATCAAGCTGTCGCAGTCCTGGTCATTTATGACATTCGGTATCGCTGAATATATTCTTCAGGGGTTTGTCCTCGTTCTGCTCACCGTTGTTGTCCGAAGGTTCAGGGTATCGTATCTGCTTTCCATTGTAACTGCTCTTATTTATGGCGTTATCCTCGACGGTTTTATGCTGATTGCAGATTATGCTCCCACTCAATTCATCGCCGTCAGAATCATTCTTTATTTGATTGGCTTGCTGACATCTTCTTTCGGCGTTGCAATGCTTTTTAACACCTATCTCCCCCCTGAGGCCTATGAGCTGTTTGTAAAAGAGGTCTCAGGCAGATATAGCCTAAATCTGGGCAGATGCAAAACGGTTTATGACTGTGTTTCCTGTATTGTTGCTATCCTTATGTCTTTCCTTTTGTTCGGTCTTTGGCACTTTGAAGGCGTTAAACTCGGAACAATAATATGTGCTCTTTTAAACGGCACTCTGATAGGTGCTTTTTCCTCTTTCCTCAACAGACACTTTGAGTTTACTGACAGGTTTCCTAAGCTTCACGCACTTCTTGAGGGTAAAAAATAAAAGCTTATACATAACCCAAGGACTGAGAATCTCGAGATTCTCAGTCCTTGGGTTTCTTTGTTTATTTTTTGATATATAGTTTATCAACAGTTTGATAAATTGGAATTTTATAAATCTGTTTCTTGAATAATGCTTAATGACCTTGATGATGCAAGTTCATCAGCTTTCATTTCTAAAATAATGCTTTTTTCAACCCATTGATAGTCTACAGTTTCTCCGTTTTGCAAGGTAATAGCGTTCTTATCCCAGTCAGTAATGCATAAAAATTCAACGTAAAGTGAACGATGTCCGTCATGTACGATTCGTCTGATTTCTTGTAAATCGGACGAAATAATTCCGGTTTCCTCCCTTAATTCTCGGATTGCACATTCAATCGGTGTTTCACCAGCCAGTGCAGAACCTCCTGCTGTCAATTTCCACATGCCACCGCAATGCTTTTCAAAATCTCGCTGCATAAGCAAATATGTTCCATCTGTATGCTTCACAATTATGTCGCACACCAAATGGTACATACCTTCCGGAATCGGCTCACCCCTAACCAATTTAATATTTTCTATTCTATTGAATTGTCTATCATATGCATCCCATATTTCAATCATAAAAGCACTCACCAATTCAAATTTGTCGATTTGATAATATCACACATATTCCTTAATTACAACCGGGCGTGGGTGGCCTGCCATTAACTTATCTACATACAATTCGTGAAAATCTATCTTCTCTTACATTACAAAAATCGACCCTAAAAATAGTGAAGAGTGAATAGTTAAAAGTGAATAAGTAAAAATCGACATCCTTCTGTCGAAGAATGTCGATTTTTGGAGGCGCCACCCAGATTTGAACTGGGGAGTCAGGGTTTTGCAGACCCGTGCCTTACCACTTGGCTATGGCGCCGTATGCAAAACGGCGCAGAGTTTGCGCCGTTTCTTGTGGAGCGGAATACGAGGCTCGAACTCGCTACCTCCACCTTGGCAAGGTGGCGCTCTACCAGATGAGCTAATTCCGCGTAATGGTGCCTCCGGTCGGAATCGAACCAACGACACAGGGATTTTCAGTCC
>JAZUPB010000041.1:0-165143 GCA_045604965.1 Acutalibacteraceae bacterium | reverse complement strand
CTTCCAAGGATACTATTCTCAAGCCTGATGCTGAGCTTGACCGCATCTCCATTAATCCGCCTTCCTACTACTCCGTTGTTGATGCTTATGTGACCGTTAACGGCGAGGTGGATGAGGATGCTCTTATCTGGCCTTCTCCGGTTCCCACAAGCGGCTATATGACCCTCTACTTTACTGAGGATTATATTGTTTCCGCTGATGAGAGGGTAGAGGTTCATGTTGTTTACGGTGAGTGGAATGAGATGTCTATTCATCACAGATATGCCGATTCCGTTGAGAATACTCCGTCAACTTTCGGTTCTTATGTGCTATATTCCACCGGCGGTGCTTTCGTTTACGGCAACGGCGGACCTTACGGTAATATTTCTCTTACAGGCAATCAGGCTTCCAAGGATACTATTCTCAAGCCTGATGCTGAGCTTGACCGCATCTCCATTAATCCACCTTCCTACTACTCCGTTGTTGATGCTTATGTGACTGTCAACGGCGAAGTGGATGAGGATGCTCTTATCTGGCCTTCTCCGGTTCCCACAAGCGGCTATATGACCCTCTACTTTACTGAGGATTATATTGTTTCCACTGATGAGAAGATTGAGGTTCATGTTGTTTACGGTGAGTGGAATGAGTTCACCATTGAACAGAAGTATGCAGATTCCGTAGATAACGCACCCTCCACATACGGTACTGTTATCGGCTATTCCACCGGCGGTGCTTTCGTTTACGGCAACGGCGGTCCTTACAGTAATATTTCTCTTACCGTCAACAAGGCTTCTATTGATGCTGTTCTTAAGCCTGATTCCAGACTTAACCGCATCTATATTCAGCCCCCTGCAAATCACTCCATTGTAGATGTTTATGTGCTTGTCAATGGTGTTGAGGATGAGGACGCTCTCAAGTGGCCTTCCTCTGTTCCCACCAGCGGCCCCTTGACTCTCTACTTTGCCGACAATTACATTGTTCCTACAGGCAATGATATCAAGGTCTGTGTGGAGTACGGCGACTGGAATGAGATAACTGTTAACCAGGCAAATCTCGTCGGTTCAGATCTTGGATCAATCAAGCTTTCTTCTGACAGGAGAAGCTCCTTCATTGTCGGTAATTCCAGACACACCACATACACGGTGAATACTGCTTCCCATGAGTCTGTAATCCATCCTGATGCTCTGATAAACGGACTGGTAATTACACCTCCCGGCGGACTTTCCATTATTTCCGCAATTGCAACCGTTACTGATAAAAACGGAAATACGTCTGTATGGAAGACCAACGGAAGCGATGTCCTTACCCTCAACGATGACGGCACAGTGACATTCACTGAGGCGAAACCCACAGGAGATATAACCATCGATGTCACATATGGCGCAAAGCTTTATGTAAGAACAAACAATGAAGGCTCTGCTGTTATTGATGGCAAGGATATACCCACTGAACTTACTTTCCTCAGCAATATCACCTCTGATGAACTGACACTTGCCCCCACTGCAAATAGCGGCTGGAAGATCGAATCTGTTCTTTACGGTACTAATGCTTCCATGCGGCCTACCGAAATAACTGCTGAAAATGGTGAATACAAGATTTCCAATATAGATTCGGATGTCTATGTTTATGTGAAGACGGTTTCCGATGTAAAGAACATCGCTGCCCGTCAGGATGGACCCGGAAAGGTCACACTTACATATAACGACAATGATACTGTTCTCAGCGGCACAGCAGCAGATATAGGCACTGCAGCTATCGAAAGTGAGGTTTCATTCACTCTTGCAACAGATGCAGATACGAAGATCACAGATGTTACCGTAAACGGTATTTCCATCGGTACATCCGACTCATTTACAATGCCTTCTGCAGATGTTGAAATCGTGGTTTACACTGATGTTGAGCTTCCCGATACACTCTGGCTTGCTGCCCGCAAGATAGGCAGCGGTACCGCTCAGGCTGTTTATGGCGATACAACCGTCACTCTTGAGCCCAATGCACGTATACTTGCCACAAGACTTGAATCCGGCAAGTATACTATTGAGGTTATGCCTACAGAGGGCAGCCGCATCGTTTCTGTATCTATCGATGATACAGAGCTTGAAACTGCGACACTCGGTGCATATGTATATCATCTTGATCTTGTCGACGACAACGTTACTGTTACAGTTGAAGCTGTCAAGAATTCTGATTTTGTGGTATACGCAAAGATAAATGTTGATGGCAAGGCTTCTGTAAACGGAACTGCTCTCAGCACTGATTATAAGTCAATTACGGAAGCTGCTCTTAACGGAACGGTTACCGCTGAGCTTTCTCTCGAAGAAGGATATGTTCTTATCGAAGCTAGCTGCGGCAGTGACAAATCCGCTCTTACTGCTGTTGAATTCACAGACGGCAAGTATGATATCAGTAATATTACTTCTGATATGTATCTGGATATCTCCGTTGCACGTAAGCCTGTAATCACTGTAAATCGTACCGGGAACGGCAGCATTTACACAAATTCCGGCTCGGCTGACGTATCCAATACACGTTACGAAGTAATGCCCGGTTCTGACCACACCTTCGAGTTTATTGCAGACAGCGGTTATGAATTGGTCTCTGTTACCGTTAAGCGCGGCAGCGGAGAAGCTGAAACTGTTTACTCCAAATCTGCACAAGGAATGATGACTCTTGCTGCTGCAGACTTTGAGTATGCAATCAATGATGTCACAGATGATTGTGAGATAACTGCTGTGTTCTCTGAGGTTGCTCAGTCTTACACCCTCTATGTAATAAAGAAAGGCAGCGGCAGTGGTAAATTCACTATCAATTCAGATGAATATACCGATTCCTTTGCAATTAATCTTTCCGAGAATACAGCTCCTGTACTTGGAGTTTCTGCCAACACAGGATCAAAGATTGCTTCTGTAAAAATTGGTGATTCCACTGAAAATGCAGCAGAAACCACTCTCAGCAACGATACTCTCAGCATTCCTGCAATGACAAAGGATGTTTATGTTATTGTCGAGATCGGCACTGTCGGTACTCCCAACTCGTCAGGCGGCACTCCCGACACCGGCGATGACAACGGCAGCACTGCTGCACTGATCATTATGATAAGCAGTCTTGCTGTTCTTGCTCTTGTCGCAGGCACACTCTTTATTCGCCGCAGAAAAAACAGCGAAAATTAAAAGAAGGTGCATGACACATCGGTCATAATTTACACGTCTGCAGATCTTTGAGCTTCTTTATTGCATTTCTTGTTTATCTTAACGTATATTCTTAGCGATAAAGCGACACGAGTAATGGTAATGACCTCGCTCGTGTCGCTTTAGTATTACTATGCAAATTTTAGTTCGTAGAGCACTTTGTAGAATTGACTTTTCTGCTTTGCCCAATCTGTTCCTACGGATATTCCCGACATGCAGTTCTGTTACATTGAAAAGCGCCTAATACATGCTGTCGCCAGTCTGGTGAGGTCTGACAAATTAACCCGGTTTGATGTTACTCCTCCGCTTTTTTATTGTGTTTTCTTTCTACCTGCAGGGCGTAAAATGCACTGCTTGGGAGAGCGTACGGTTCGCATCCGTAAGGTCGGGAGTTCGATCCTCCTTGGGTCCACCAAAACAAGCAAATCCGAACCTGATGCCGATTGGCGACGGGTTCGGATTTGCTTGTTTATATCAAGTTATATTGACAAAGAAATATTTGTGTAGAGAACAGCCGGAACGGCAGGCGTACCTGCGGTTCCGGCTGTTTGCTTTGCCTGAGCATATTTCTTCGTATTAGTCTGACATTTATGAAGTCGCTTTTAGCCAACACTACTGATTTTGCAGTTATCACTCCATCATTAGCCGCAATCTATGACCATCTCGGAGCGGATGCCGGAAATGCAGATGATGTATTCTCCTTCTGTGCAGAGAGGCTCATCGCATACAGCATCGTTCTTTTTGTAAACAACAGTGCATTTTCTGCCGCTGTTCACAACCTTGTATGCGTTCGGGTCGGATATATGCACTATGGAATTTGCGCAGAACTGATTAACATCAAGCCTTGCGCAGGTGCCGTCAACGGTTATATCGTAGTCGGTTTTGCCGGTAAACTCGACACTTCCGAAAACATCTCTGATATATACCTGCCCAGCGTCGCCGTCATATTCAAGACGTTCAAGACGGAGACTCTCGATACGAAGTTCTTTTGCAGAAGCATCTATCTCGCAGTGACTTGTATAATCGGCAGGCAGAGTGATTATCACATCAATAGATGACTCGGCCTCGTAGCGACTGATGCCCTTTTTCGCTATGCAGTCAATATCCAGCCTGCTTTTCTTTTCATCCAGCTTGATTTTATACAGCGAGCTTATGTTTTCAAGGGTGTCCGACTGCAGCTTAATGTGTATCTTCTCGTCACTGCCCGATGTAATGAGAAGGCTCCTTGCACTGCCCATGCGGATATCAAAGTGCTTGTCGTCGTCGATATCATATACAGTCTCACTCTCATAGACAGTTTTCTGGCGGCTCTGGAGCTGTGATTCCTGCAGCACCAGTTCATCGAGCGTGACCTTGAATATTTCCGCAAGAATAACCATGTTCTCAATGTCGGGCAGACCTTTTTTGGTTTCCCATTTGGTTATCGCCTGTCGTGATACACCGATTTTCTCGGCAAGCTGTTCCTGAGAAAGTCCCTGCGAGGTTCTTATCTGCTTTAATCTATCTCCAAAATCCATTATATATTCCTCCGTTTATTCCTTGATAAGTGAGTATGCGGATATTTTTCTAATCGGCATTGTCAGGCATATGCTGATGATGAAATTCATGGCAATCAGCACTGCAGCAAAAATCATCATAAATGCAAATGAAAGCTCCATATTGTTTTTTACCGCGCCGACAGCCGAAAATATAATCCCGTTGATATACGGCATATAAACCATGCCGAGGATTGCTGAAAGCAGTACGCCTGCGATTGTGACCGGCAGGAAGCTGCCTGCCGTCTGCAGCATAAGCTGACCGCTGGTGTATCCCATTGCCTTGTAGATGCCCAGTTCCTGCTTTCTTTGTACAAGCAGCGATTTTATGACGATGTAGAGAATGAACAGCACGATCAGCATGGTGAGAATGAATATGACTGCAATGATAACCGCGCTGATGCTCATGTACATCTCCTGCGTTGTCTCTGTCATTTTCTGCGAGTCGATGGTTTTGACAATTATCTCCGAATGCTTATCTTCGTATCGGCTGATGAGCTTTTCTGCGGACACACCATCATCAAGATAAACATACAGCGACGGCACGGTAATTTCGCCGTACACTGCTTCGTAGCCCGCAGTTGTCAGCTCGCATACAGCACCCTGATAGTTGACACTTTGGACAAAACCTGTAATTTCGTAGGTATGTGTACTATCGCCGTTTTCGATTGTGACGGTGTCGCCTATATTATAGTTTTCCGCAAAAGCACTGCCAAGAGCAATCTCGTTCTTGCTCTGCGGATTGCGGCCGATATAGCATAGGTCGTTGGTCACACGAGAGAAATCCTCGCAGATAAATGCAGTCATAGCCGAAGTATAGATATTCACATTCCCTATCGTATATTGTAATACATCTCGCACATCGGAATCAACCTGTAAAATATCAGCAAGCTGTTCCATGTCGGCGCCTTCGGTGAAGAAAATGATGTCGGGTGTTTCCTCGGAGAGAGTTGACATGAAGTTTTCCGGCTTGATTACCACATTGTAGAAAAGAGTGCCGGAAAATGCCACAAGCACGGTCAGTACAAAGGAAACAAGAAACAGCAGTGCGTTTTGCTTCTTTGCGGCACACATCTGCTTGAGGACAAGACGAAGCGAAGTGCTGACTTTTGTATTTTCCAGCGGCAGGGGGTTGTTTCCCACGCCGCTTGCGTCAATGCTACCTCTGATTGCACTGATTGGCTGGATTTTTCTGATGCGCTTTGCGGCACTGACGGTGAAAACAAACACAATAAGCGCAGGGACAATCACCGAACAGATAAGCCCCATAATATCAAAGGCAAGCTCGAATGAAAATCCCGACTGCATAGTGAGAAAATCTGCAAGTGCAGGCAGAATTGCGTAGGAAAGTGAAACGCCCACAGCAGCGCTCAACGTAGTCACAAGCATATAGGGAATAACAAGGCTTGCAATAATCATATTTCCTGTGTAGCCCATAGCCTTCAGTATGCCCATGCTGACCATTTCGTCCTCAATAGAGTTGCTGATGCGGAATTTGCTGAGAAACACGCTAACCAGCAGTATTACACAAGCAAAGGCGATAAGAATGAGAATCAGCAAACTGCACACCATTGTTCTTGTATCCTTTGTGGAAACGCAGTCATTGACAGCCAGCATGGCAATTCCGTTTTCTTCGAGAATGTCACCCACCTCGTTTTTAATGCTTTCTACCGAGGAAACATCGTCTGTTACGAGTGAGTACTCGACTATGGCGTTGTCCTTGTTTTCTGCGAGGAATTCTTCGTAGGCGCTTTTTGAAAGATAAGCACCCATCATGCCCTTGCCGTAGTTTCCGTACTGCATTTCCTCGGCAATTCCTGCAACGAAAAAGGTGTATTCCTCGCCATTTACCGAGTAAACTATTTCTTCGCCGACCGCAAACTCTCCGAAGTTTGCCACATACATCGGCAGATAAATTGCCGGCTCCGAAATCTCGGCAGATTCTTCGCTGATGTCAGGAAGATTGACACTGCGAGCATCGTCCATGTTGTAAAAGGCAGTGTTCATGTCGAAATCGGTGTCTCTGAAATCCCTAACCACAGCTTCGGTGTAAACTGCCTGCCGTGATTCAACTTTGCTGACGCCGTCGATGGCTTCCAGCTCATCGAAGAGTGTTGCGGTATCCTGCATTTCAGGGATATATACGTTTGCCGAAGCGGTGTTCAGCTCGTCGAATTTTGCGTCGTAGGCACTATCTACCTGAAAGGCAAGCACGAGGGCAAGGTTTAGCATAAAGGCGGTAAACATAACGATAAGTCCAAAGGAAATAAACGAGCCTCTGTCTTTTTTCAGATTGTGAATTACTTGCGTGTATATCTTCTTCATGTTACCACCCCATTTCAGCGAGGAAGCTGTTCAGCTTTGCTTCTCTTTCGCTGTTTTCCACCTCATATTTTCCAAGATCACATTCGCCGAATATCTGTCCGTCACGGATATAAAGAACACGGTTTCCGCGCAGAGCGGTGCGCTTGTCGTGGGTAACCATGATAATGCTCTGACCATCATTGTGAAGCTGGGTGAAAACATTCAGCACGGCCTCGGAGTTGTTGGAGTTGAGTGCGCCTGTGGGTTCATCGGCAAACACCACCTCTGGACGGTTGATGACCGCTCTGACGATGCCTGCACGCTGGGCTTCACCGCCGGAAACCTGAGAGGAAAACTTCTTCTGCGTGATTTCCGGAATATTGACAAGCTCAAAAAGCTCCTTGGCTCTCTTGATAAGGTCTTTTCTGCAGCCTTTGCACAGTGCTCCAGCTGTCAGTACATTATCCATCAGGCTCATTTTCTCCAGCAGGTATATCTGCTGAAAAACAAATCCGCAGTGCTTTCTTCTGAAAACCGCAAGCTGGTCGTCGGAACATTTAGTAATCTCTCTGCCGGCAAAGTGAACGACGCCTGCGGTGGGTCTGTCCATGCCTGAGAGGGAATACATAAGAGTGGATTTGCCTGCTCCCGACGAGCCCATAATGACTGTAAAGTCACCGCGATAGATGTCAAGGTCGAGATTTTCAAATATAACCTGCCGGCTGTCTCCGCTGCCGAAGCTCTTCTTCAGTCCTCTTGCTGAAATGATGATGTCTTTTTCTGCACTCATGTTTTACCTCCGAAATTCTGTTGTCGGGCGGCTGCTGATGTCTGCCGTCCGTCTGTGATGGCTTTATTCTATCCGGATACCCCGGTTGCCGCCACCAACAGGTGTTTACATAGGCAAAAAAGTTATGCTACGCTCCGTTGCATGGATAAAAAATCGCATAGACAAGCCGTTTTTACCAACCAGGCTAATTGACATTTTTTATCACTCCAACAGACTTTGGATAAGCACAAAAACATGTTTAACCATTATCATCGAAGATAAACGCAAGAATGATGGAGTTAATTATTGCAAATTCTAACTGGTTTATACGTAACTGTTCCCACCACGCTGGGTGTAAACTGCACGGTCTGGGAGAGCTTACGGTTCGCATCCGTGAGGTCGAGGGCTCGAATTCTCCTTGGGTCCACCAAAAAACACCGCATAATCATAACGATTATGCGTTGTTTTTGTATGATTGCCGAAGGTGAAAAGTAAGATATCCTTTTTGTTTTCATATAAAAATGAGTAATAATAATATGGTTTTGTGAAAAACCAACAAATTGAGATTTATTATTCGTTATATCTTCACAAAATCCTGCGCCGCTTTCCTTTACAGTGTTCTGTGAACGTGATATAATTAACAATAGAAATATATAAATGAAGTTTAAACAGCTCGCAAAAGAACTAAAATAAGTTTGCGGATTGTCTGATAATACTGCTCAAAAAGAATAATAAAAAATGGGGATACCGGCAGGAGGTAAGTTATGCTTCAGATAAAGGATATTCATAAACAATATAAAACGGGAGATCTGGTACAGACAGCGCTTGACGGAGTCAGCCTCAATCTGCGTGATAATGAGTTTGTAGCAATCCTCGGACCGAGCGGTTCGGGAAAGACGACACTACTTAATGTTATCGGAGGATTAGACCGTTACGACAGTGGTGATCTGATCATAAACAGTATATCTACAAAAAAATACACGGACAGAGACTGGGATTCATACAGAAACCATACAGTTGGATTTATATTCCAGAGTTACAATCTGATTCCTCATCAGACAGTACTTGCAAATGTTGAGCTGGCACTGACTATTTCTGGGATATCCCATAAGGAACGCAGACGCCGTGCAAAAAAAGCGCTCGAAGATGTTGGACTTGGAAATCAGCTTCATAAAAAGCCAAACCAGATGTCCGGCGGACAGATGCAAAGAGTGGCAATTGCTCGAGCACTGGTTAACAATCCGGATATTCTTTTGGCAGATGAGCCTACAGGTGCGCTGGATAGTGATACAAGTGTTCAGGTTATGGAGCTTCTCAAGGAAGTGTCAAAAGACAGACTTGTCGTTATGGTCACACATAACCCTGAACTTGCAGAAGACTACGCAAATCGTATTGTTCGCCTGAAAGACGGAAAGATAATCAGCGATACAAATCCGTATGAGGTTGAGGAAAATGACGAAGAACAGCCTCAGCATAAAAATATGGGACGCTCGTCAATGTCTGTGTTTACATCTTTATCGCTGAGTTTTAATAACCTGTGGACAAAGAAAGCAAGAACATTGCTGACCGCATTTGCAGGATCGATCGGAATAATCGGAATAGCACTGATTATGTCACTGTCAACGGGGTTTCAGAAATATATTGACAAGATACAGGAGGACACATTGTCAACATATCCTCTGACAATACAATCCGAGACAGCAGATATGACAGCTGCTATGGCAACATTTGGAGCAGCTATGGCAGAAGCGGAAAACACAGAGCCAGGTGTTGTCAAGGAACAGCAAATGATATCACAGGTGTTTGCGCAGATAGGCTCAAACGACCTTGGCGCATTCAAAAAGCATATCGAAGAAAATATGGACAAGATCGGTGATTCGATCAATTCTCTTAAATACGGATATAACGTTACTCCGCTGATATATGCGTCAGATATATCGGATGGGGCAAAAAAGGTAAATCCCGCAACGTTGTTCGGTGAATTGACAGGCAATCCTATGATGTCAGCCTATATGGATTCCAGTGTGTTTCGCGAAATGATAGATAATTTTGAGCTTCTCGATTCGCAGTATGAAATACTCAGAGGAAGATGGCCTGAAAAGTATAATGAAATGGTTATGGTACTTTCAGATCCCAACAGCCTTTCCGATTACACAGCATATACGCTTAATCTTCGAAACTCTGAAGAGCTGACGGATATGGTTCAGAAGGTAATGAACGGTGAAGAGGCAGAAGAGATCGGAGAGCCGATGGAGTGGAGCTACGATGACTTGATGAATCTGTCATTTAAGCTTGTGCATTCTTCCGATATATACAAATACAACGAAGAGTACAATGTGTGGGAAGATATGTCAAAGGACGATGAGTTTATGAAAAAACTTATCGGCAACGGCGAAGAACTGCGCATCGTAGGAATAGTGTCGCCTAAGGAAGGCGTTGCAGCCTCAGCGCTTTCACCGGGAATTGCATATACTCCTGAGCTTACTCAGAGAATTATTGAAAAGGCGGCATTGTCTGATATAGTCAACTCTCAGATATCCAATTCGGACATTGATGTATTTACCGGAAAATCATTTGATAAGCTGGATGAAGAAACCTCAAATCTTGATTTTCAGAATATGATTTCTGTTGATGAAGATATGCTTTCCTCTGCATTCGGAATAAATATGAGTGAGAAGTTTCTTGCAGACAAGATGGAGGAATATATAAAAGATCTGGCGGACTCAGCAATGGATACAACAGCCCCGGCACAGAAGGATTTTACTGATACATTAAAGAAGTTATCTGTCGGGATGCTTAATAAATATATTTCCGAAAACGCAGATGCAGAAAGTGGAATTGCAACACTTAAGCTGGCTGATGCCAATTCCATAGTGGAAAGTTATATATCACAAGGCAGTGTAAAAAAACTGCTTGCAGGAATAGAAAAGAAATACTCTATGCCCCAGGATTCGCTGTCACAGGTTTACAGACCGCTGTTGGTAGGGTTGATAACAAATTATATTGCATCAGCTATGCCTGACAGTAGCACACCGGAACAGCCGACTGAGTCTACAACCGCGACCGAGCCTACGATTTCGACTGAGTCTACGACCTCAACCGAACCTACTGCCTCGACTGAGCCTACTGCCTCGACTGAGCCTACAACCTCGACCGAGCCTACGACCTCAACCGAGTCTACGACCTCGACTGAGTCTACAACCGCGACCGAGCCTACAACCTCTGCCGAGTCCACTACATCCACTGAGCCTACGACATCGACAACACAAACAACGGAAAGTTCTTCTCTTGCGGTTCAGAATCCGGAAAGTGGAAATAAGGTCATAGGCAAAATGAGACGAGTATCAATGAAAGGCAGCAGAATGAATTTTTCTGCGGTTAAAGCTGTATCGGGATCGGATTCCACAACGCCGACAATCCCTGAAATAGATATTCCCTTTGATACAGATGTATTTTCAGCCCAGATAAAGTACAGTGATGTGGATTCTGCTGTAGCAGAGTATCTTTCTTCGGCAGTAGTAACAGGAACAGCCGGCGCGATGGCTGTAAGTATGTCTGAAGCTATGCTCCAAAAAGATATAACTATGAAAATGAACGAGTTTAGCTATGATATCGTCAAAGACATTGCGAGATCATTCAATGTTGACGCGAACAAAATACAGGCTGCATTCAATTTTAATCTGAGCGAAGAAGAACTGACACGCCTTATGGAAACGTTCTCGTACTCAGGAAAGGAGAGAAGCTACGACAGCAATCTCCAGACATTGGGATTTGCAGATGTTGCACAGCCGTCGTTTATATCAATTTACCTTGTGGACTTTACAGCAAAAGAAAGATTCATAGATTTCATTGATGAATATAACAACGCAATGAATGAAGCTGAAAAGGAAGATATGGTAATCAACTATACCGATATGACCGGTGTTCTGATGTCTTCTGTTAAAACGATTGTTGACAGTGTCAGCTATGTTCTGATAGCCTTTGTTGCAGTTTCGCTGATAGTATCCTCTATTATGATAGGAATAATCACCTATATTTCAGTTCTTGAAAGAACAAAGGAAATAGGTGTGCTCAGAGCAATTGGAGCATCAAAGTCAAATATATCGCAGGTATTTAATGCAGAGACATTTATAATCGGAACGTGTTCAGGACTGATAGGTGTCGGAATAACACTGCTGCTGATTCCGATAATAAATTCAATTATCCATTCTTTGATCGGATCGGCAGATATCAATGCGCAGCTTCCTATTTTAAATGCTGTTGTTCTTATCGTTCTCAGTATGATACTGACTCTTATCGGAGGATTGATTCCCTCGAAAAAAGCAGCAAAGAAAGACCCTGTTATTGCATTGAGATCTGAATAAAAATTCAAAAGACCGTACGGCCTGAATTGGCAGTGCGGTCTTTTCATTATTGTAAGACGGATTTAATGTACGCGAGGTCATCGGGAGTATCAATATCCATAAGTTCGTATTCGCTTTTTGCGTCAATATATTTAATACAGTCAGGGTGGTTTTTGACAACAATATTACCGCCGCATCCTTGAGGCAGAGAACAGAGTTCACTGTATGCCCAGGAGGGAAATAATATGGGAGCGCCGTGTGTACCGTCATATTTTAGCTGAAGTATGAGATTTGGATACATCTTGGCGCAAAGAGCAATTGTTTCTATAGTTTCTCTGCTCAGAAGAGGCTGATCTGCAGGAATGAAAATATACCCGGACATTTCATTGCCCAAAGTATCTAGCCCGAGTCGTACAGTGTCGCTTCGATAGGGCATATTGTGAAGCTGTACAATTAATCTGCGGTTATTGCACAAAGCGGCAATCTCCTCATATCTTGTGACAATAACTCTCTTTGAGAAAATACCTTCGGTGAGATCAAGACATATGTTGATCATAGGTTTTCCATGAATATCGACCAACAGCTTGTTGCTTCCGAAACGTTTCGAAAATCCGGAAGCCATAATCACACAGCCTACATTCCCAAAAGGAGCATCAAGGTCGATGACACAGACATCGTCCCTGGCACAGACAGAATCAAAAAGCGGAGAATCCATCTTGCGAATGACAGCAGCAAGCCTCTTTTTATCTAATAGTTCCGAAATACATTCACAGTATTCTGGACAATTACTTTCAAGATATCCAACTTCATCAATGAAAAACCATTCTTCACTGCTGTGAAGAAATTCATTGACAGAAGGAATTCCCACCTGAAAGAATCCGTCAGAGACAAATGACATTTTTTTGCTGTTTCTGGAAATATCCTCGTTGTATGATCCGATGACAGAAGTTTTTTCACTGTAACTTGATTTCATCAGCACACAATTGCGGGGAATAAGAGAAGTGATAATACCATGGATCGTTATGGGGGACAAAAGAGACAGAATTTTACGCAGTAAAGTTGATTTTCCTATTCCTCGGTTTCCGGTTAAAATTATATGGCGTTTATTGCTCAGAGCCAAAAATCTCACTATAGATGCGGCGGTTGGCATCGATACACTGTCTGCGGAACAGATCATACTTTATCAGCAGCTCCTTTCCCTGAGGAGTTAGGCAGCTGCCTCCGCCGTTTTTACCGCCGACAGAACGTGTAGTCAAAGGAAATCCAAGGGCAGCTTCAGCCTGCTTCAGCAGTTTTATAGCTTTTGAATATGCCATATTCATCGATTCGGCAGCAGAACGGAGAGAACCGTTTTTTTCAAGTGCGGAAAGAAGCGTATATGGCCCTTCGCCGAAAAATTTCCTGTTCTGATCGTCAAGCAAATATACCTTGATTGACGGATGCATTAAAGATCATCCTCCTTGAGCATAACAATATGGTTATGACCGTTTTTATCGCAGCAGGAAACAAGACTTACCTGACCGTAAATTTTTGACAATACATTTTCCATTCTGCCAAAGGAATCACTTGCAGGGAAAATAATATCAGACGCTTTTCCTTCAGAAAGAACAACAAGCTGATCGCAGAAGTTCAGTGCAAGCTGTGGGTCGTGGAGAGCAACAACAGCGGCACAGCTTTCCTTGTGTACATATGAAGATATTATATTTATTATTTTGTGACGGTATCTAAAGTCAAGAGCACTTTCAGGTTCATCAAGCAAAAGGAGTTTCCCTGCGCTTACAAGTGTCCTGGCAATAATGCATAGCTGTTTTTGTCCTTCGCTGAGAGTGAGATAATTTTCATCGGCTTTATCGGATAGTCCTGCAAAGAAAAGAGCTTCATTTGCAAGCGTGATCATCTGAGCATTGGGATGCTGGAGAATACCAAGGTGAGGATTAAATCCCATAAGCACGACATCAAGAGCTGAAATGTCTATGGTTATTCCGCTGCGCTGAGGTATATAGCTGCATAGCTTTGATAGTTTTCTGTGTGATAAATTATCAAGAGTAATTCCATCGAGAACGCAGTGACCCTTGTGGGGAAGGAGAGAACACATAGCCTTTAATAGTGTGGTTTTGCCGCTGCCGTTAGCCCCAAGCAAACCTGTTATACTGCCTTTTTCGGCCTTAAAAGATATGCCGCTGATAATATTTTTGTTTCCATACCCTGCGGAAATGCCGCAAACATTAAGAAAACTCATACAGTACGCCTCCTTCTGATAATAAGCCAGATAAGAAAAGGTGCGCCTAAAAGACTTGTAAAGATGCTTATGGGAAGCTCTGTGGAGGTAACGCTTCGTGCAAGGATATCAGCACCGCACAGGAGAATTCCTCCGAAAAGTCCGCTCAGAGCCATTGTGCTGGTCTTATTTCTGTTGGTAATCAGTCTGGCAAAATGAGGAGCAAGCAAACCAACAAAGCTTATAAGTCCCGTCTGACTGATAACAGAAGACAGAGCAAGCGTTGAGACAAGCAGTATGATTATTCTCAATAAGGTTATGTTTACACCCAACATTTTTGCTTCTGATTCTTCAGTGGAAAGCAAAATAATCTGACGGTGCAGTAAAAAGACAATAAAGAGACAAACAATACACAACGCAACAAATGCGCCTATAGAATAAATACTTATTCCGTTAAGTCCGCCCATAATCCAGAACTCAATAGAGGCAAGTTCTTTTTCGGGATCTGCACATAGCTTAAGAGCCATCAATACAGTTTGTGCAAGGGCATGAACGGCGATTCCTGCGAGAATTATTGAGCTGTTTTTTTCTGTTTTATCAAGGCTTGAAAGCGCAAGTGAAAGCAGGACGGCAGTCAGGGCTCCGACGAAAGCAGAAAAAGTGACGGAAAAGATACCGGAAAAAAATATAATTCCTGCTGCAGCGCCGGCGCTTGCACCGGAAGACACGCCGATGATATCGGGAGAGGCGAGCGGATTTCGGAAAACAGTCTGATAAACAAATCCTGTTACACCGAGACAGAATCCTCCCAGTACCCCCATAAGCGTTCTTGGAAACCTGAGAGTCCAGAAAACCCGAAGCTGCTGAGAGTCTCCGGAAAAAACACCTTCAAAAGTGAGCGGATATTTACCTATAAACAGGCTCAGTGCAGTTAATAAAACAAAGGCTGTTGCGGTAACGGCAAATAAGATTTTAATTCTCCGACTCATTATAAGAGAACTGATAGAAGGTCGTATAATATTCTTCGATTATTTTGCTGCATTCATCTTTTGACAAAACATCTGAGTGAAGACGCGATGCGAGCCATACAGAGCCGAGTATGCAGCTGGGAACAGGGCTGTCCCAGGCTTCTGCCAAGTCGGGCAGCTTATATACATTTCCGTTGGCAATTGCTCTGCATCCTGCAAGGTTAGGATCGCTTAATATATCATTTTCAGTGTATGATGCATCTGAAGCAATGATAATGAACTCAGGATCCCAGGTGAGGATCTGCTCATAGGAAACCTCAGCCCAGTAGCTGTCTTCAATTGCGGAAGCTACATTTATGCCTCCTGCGAGCTCTATGAGCTCATTCTGGTACATTTTGCTGCCTGCAGTGGAAAGGAAGCTGGAGTTGCCTCCAATATAAACGCTCGGCTTACTGACTTCACTGAGTTTGTCGCAGAGAAGGGTCTTCTGAGTTTCTGTAAATGTCTTAAGCTTATCAGCCTGTGCCTGTGTTCCTGTTGCAGCAGCAACAAGATCGATAGCTTCGTTCAGTAAATTGGCATTTTCAGGATTTACGTAAATTACCTTTATGCCAAGATCCTCAAGGGCAGAAGCGGCCTTCTTCAACTTGATGGGAAGAATTACAAGATCAGGTTTAAGTGCAGCACAGCCCTCAAGGTCAAATTCTTTTGCAGTTCCGACGCTTGGAAGATTTATAAGTTCAGGAGCGCTGAGTTTATAAATCGAGCGCTTATCTGCTTTAGCCTCAATACCTACAAGCTTATCATCTATACCTAACGCAATAAGAAGGCTGGTGGAAATATAATATCCACTGACGATTTTCTGAGGCTGCTTATCGATAGTTACAGTGCGCTTTGCCTGGTCGGTAACCGTAACAGGGAAGAGCTGGGGATCAGAAGATGATACCTCGGTCGAGAGAGAAGGCTCTTCCTGCTTAGCTCCGCAAGCGGTAATAGATAACAGGGCGGCGAGTACAAGAATAATTGCAAAAATACGTTTCATTAATTTCATCCTTTTCGTTGTGTTTTTAAAACTACAACGCATTTTATCAAATTATTCTTTTATATGCAAGCAATGTGTGATATAATTTTTATAATCGTTAATTAATAATCGTTAATTATTATATTTGGAAGTGTGCGTATGCTGAACATAAAAAATTATGTACGGGCTCAAAGCCTTGATGAAGCCTATGAGCTTTGCAGAAGTAAGAACAACCGCGTGCTCGGCGGTATGCTGTGGCTTAAGATGTCCGATTCATATGTGGATACAGCAATTGATCTTTGCGATCTTGGATTGGACAAGATAGAAGAGGACGATGAGAATTTTTATATAGGAGCAATGGTATCCCTCAGACAGATTGAAAAACACAGAGGGTTGAATAAATATACAAATAATGCGCTGGCGGCCGCTGTGCAGGATATTGTGGGAGTACAGTTCAGAAATATTGCAACAGTTGGCGGAAGTATATTCGGAAGATTCGGCTTTTCAGATGTCCTGACAATATTTCTGTCATTAAATTGCTTTGTCCAGCTCCATAAAGGAGGCATTATCCCTCTGGAGGAGTTTTCCGCATCAAAAAGAGAGCGCGATATTCTGGTAAAGCTGATTCTCAGAAAAGACCACTGTAAGGTTTCATACCGTGCAATGCGCAATTCAAGAACCGATCTGCCGGTTTTGACCTGCGCTGTGTCCTGTATAAACGATGAGTATCGAGCAGTTATCGGCGCAAGACCGGAACGTGCTGTTATTGTTCGTGACGAAAACAACATTTTAAGCGAAGGTATAACAGAAAAAACTGCAAAAGCCTTCGCAGAATATATCGCAGAGAATGTGCCTACAGGTTCAAACATAAGAGGAACATCGGCGTACAGAACTCATTTGGCAAAGGTTCTGACTGAACGAGGACTGACAGAAATTGGAGGTTCTGATAATGGAAATAAAAATTAAGCTGAACGGCAGAAATATTGTTGACCATATCGATGCGGATACACTGCTGATCGATTTCTTGAGAGCACACGGCTGCAGCAGTGTAAAAAGAGGCTGTGAAACATCCAATTGTGGGCTTTGTACGGTCATTATGGATGATAATCCTGTTTTGTCGTGCTCGATGCTCGCTGCACGAGCTGACGGACATACTATATTTACACTTGAGGGTCTGCAGGAAGAGGCATCGGATTTTATAGGTTTTATTGCAGATCAGGGAGCAGATCAGTGTGGCTTCTGTAATCCGGGATTCGTTATGAATACAATAGCTTTGCTGAGAGAAAATCCTGATCCGACAGATGAAGAAATAAAAGCATATCTTGCGGGAAATCTTTGCCGCTGCTCTGGGTATGACGGTCAGCTGCGCGGTATCCGAAGCTACCTGAACAGTCGCAGGAGGTGAAACTCTATATGGAACAAAATGTATTCAAGGCAGTAAATAAAACAGTGAGAAAAAAGGACTCCATACAACTTCTGCTTGGAAAGCCGACATACACCGATGACGTAACGCAGGGCGATGCACTTGTTGTAAAGCTTTTGCGAAGTCCTTATGCAAATGCACTTGTGGAAGATATAGATGTTTCAATTGCAAAAAAGGTTCCGGGTGTTGTTGACATATATACGTGGAAAGATGTTCCGAAAACAAGATTTGCAATAGCCGGACAGACATATCCGGAACCGTCGCCGTATGACAGACTGATAATAGACCGCCATCTGCGTTTTGTTGGCGACGTAGTTGCGATTATTGCAGCGGAAAACGAAAAGGCTGCAGTAAAAGCTATGAAGCTCATAAAGGTCAGATATGAAGAACTGGAGCCGGTACTGGATTTCCGTACCGCAAAGGATAATAAGGTGATTGTTCACCCTGAAGATGATTGGCAGCAGCTTTGTGAAGTCGGGGGCGACAAAAACAGAAATCTTGTTGCACATGAAGTCAGCTACGACGGAGATGTTGAAAAAGTTTTGGACGATTGCGATGTGATAATAGATCATACATATCACACAAAATCCTGTAATCAGACAATGATGGAAACATTCCGTACATATACAGAGCTTGACAGATATGGACGTCTGAGGGTAGTTTCTTCCACACAGATCGTTTTTCACGTAAGGAGAATTCTGTCTCGTGCGCTTGGAATTCCCAAAAGTAAAATACGTGTAGAAAAGCCGCGCATCGGCGGAGGATTCGGAGCAAAGCAGACAGCGGTAAGTGAGGTTTACCCCGCATTTGTAACCATAAAGACAGGACGAAGTGCAAAGCTGATTTTTACAAGAGAGGAAAGCCAGATTGCCGGCTCGCCCCGTCACGAAATGGAGATAAAAGTCAGGATTGGCGCAATGAAAGACGGCAGAATAAGGGCAATGGATCTTTATACACTGTCAAATACAGGTGCATATGGAGAACACGGGCCGACAACGGTAGGTCTTTCAGGACATAAATCGATTCCTCTTTATACCGGTGGACTTGAGGCGTTTAGATTCAGTTACGATGTTGTATATACAAATCTTATGCCTGCAGGTGCATACAGAGGTTACGGTGCAACACAGGGAATATACGCAGTTGAATCGGCAGTCAATGAGCTGGCCGAAAAGCTTGGCATAGATCCGACCGTTATCCGTGACAGAAATATGGTCAGGGAAGGAATGGAAATGCCGGCCTATTATTTCGAAAAGGCAGATGCATGTGCCCTTGACAGGTGTATGGAACGCTGTCGCAGTTTATTCAAATGGGACGAAAAATATCCGGTGCGTGATATGGGCAACGGAAAGGTCAGAAGTGCCGGTGTTGCTATGGCGATGCAGGGCTCATGCATATCAGGTGTTGATGTCGGATCGGCAACAGTAAAGCTGAGTGAAGACGGTACGTATAACCTGATTATAGGTGCGGCGGATATGGGAACAGGATGCGATACGATTCTTGCGCAGATGGCAGCAGAGTGTTTGGACTGCAGTGTTGACGATGTTGCTGTATTTGGTGCGGATACGGATGTATCACCTTATGATTCGGGATCCTATGCATCATCTACAACATACATCACAGGAAAAGCTGTGGAAAAAGCCTGTTCCGATCTTAAATCAAGAATATGTTCCATAGCCGCAGAGATGATGGGATGCAGCGTTGATGAGGTTGTGTTTGAGGGTTCGAAGGTTCGGACAGAGGATGAATCAAAATCCGTGACCTTAACAGACATAGCGTACAAATCACAGCTTGGTAATCTTAGCGCTGTACAGACAACAGCTACACATATGTCTCCGATATCTCCGCCTCCGTTTATGGTTGGTATGGTGGAAATAGAACTGGATAAGCTAACGGGAAAGGTGGAAATAATAGATTACACAGCGGTTGTCGACTGCGGAACGCCGATTAATCCTGCACTTGCCCGAATCCAGACAGAAGGAGGAATAGTGCAGGGAATAGGTATGGCTCTTACAGAAGATATCACCTATAACGATAGAGGAAAGCCTGCACAGTCTAACTTCCTGCAATACAGGATACCCAGCAGACAGGAGATATGTCCGCTGACCGTAGAATTCGAGCAAAGCTATGAGAACACCGGTCCCTTCGGAGCAAAATCTATAGGAGAGATCGTAATTAATACACCTGCGCCTGCAATTGCACACGCAATTTACAGAGCAACAGGCGTATGGCATCGTGAATTGCCGATCACTCCCGAGAAAATTGCAATGACACTCTGTGATAAAGATGATTAATCAAAAAATGGCAGCAGTTTTGCACTGCTGCCATTTTTGATTGATTAAATTATACGGAAATATTGTTGAGATAATTTTTGGCACGATATTCCTTAGGTGTCATTCCGGTGTGTTTTTTAAACACGCTTATAAATGCGCTCTGAGATGAAAAACCCAAAGAAAGAGATATTTCGAGATAAGAAAAGTCTGAGTTTTTAAGCATATTTTCAGCGGTTGTAATCTTTGATTTTGTAATAAATTCCTTGATGCTGAGCCCTGTTTCCTTTGAAAAAAGCTTGGAGAGATAGGAAGGGTTAAGTCCCACATATTCAGCAAGGGTGTTTGTTGTTATGCTTTCGTGAAGGTGATCGTAAATATAGTCAATGCACTTTCGAATGTGGATAGAAATAACGTTTTCTTTTTTCAGTGCTTTCATTCGCTCAGCAAAGTCAAGCTGCATTTCGCCCAGAAGATCAATGATTTTATCGACGTTAGTGTATTTATCTGCACGCTGAATATATATGTCGCTTAATGTGTATGCAGTATCGTGACGCAGACCGCCTTCAACGCACAGTCGTGATATTATAGCGACAGCAACCACGAAATGATACATAACGTTTCTTAACGGGTCATCGGAAAGGTTGCCTTTCCCTTTGAAAAAATCTTTTCTTACAAGGGCATAATGTTCCTTTACAAAATCAATATCACCGTTTTGTATGGCAATATATTGTGAAAACTCACTTTGAAAAGAGGTTCGCATAAAGCCATCGCTTTTTTGGATGAACAGTCTGTAATTCAGATCGCGATTTGTATTCACGGAAGACACCGCCCAACATATTTCGTTACTTTTATTATATCGAATTTTTGATATAAAAACAATGTTTTTGATATATAAAATATATGATAATATTATAATATATTTTAATAAGGGATACCAAGGAGACAGATTAATGGCCAAAACAAATGATCTTACCAATGGTAAGGCTTTGCCTGTAATATTAAAGTTCTTTTTTCCTATGCTTCTTACAAATATGCTGCAGCAGGTATATAACCTGGCAGATACGGCAGTAGTAGGAAAAGGTCTCGGAGACAATGCACTTGCAGCGGTGGGAAATATGTCATCGCTTACATTTCTTGTTATTGGATTCTCGATGGGCATAGCAAACGGATTCTGCGTTTCCGTAGCTCAGAATTACGGAGCAAAAGACTACGACGAACTTCGTAAATCGATAGCTTCGGCGATTAAGCTTTCAGCATATGTTTCAGTGATGCTGACGGTTTTGAGTGTAGTATTTATGAAGCCCGTTCTTGTGCTTCTTCAGACAGACAGTAAAATAATGAATGACAGTCTGATATATGGATACATAATTTTCGGCGGACTTGTTACAACTATTGCATATAACATAGCATCAGGAATACTTAGAGCATTGGGAGACAGTAAAACACCGTTTGTTTCTATAATAGTTTCATCAATAATCAATATTATTCTCAACTGTGTGTTTATTTTTGTTTTCAAAACAGGAGTAGGAGGCGCAGCAGTTGCGACCATAATCGCACAGATGATTTCTGCGCTTATATGCTATGCAAGGCTTAAAAAGATAGACTTCATACAGCTTTCAAAAAAAGATTATGCGACCGATATGAGAATGTACGGCACACTGCTCAAAAACGGATTGCCTATGGCACTGATGAATTCGATCACAGCAATAGGCTGTATGGTGGTTCAGTACTTTATCAATGGTCTTGGCGTTGCATATACGTCGGCATATTCCGCTTGTGTCAAGTTCATAAATATTTCAACGCAGCCTGCATGTACGGCAGGATTTGCAATGTCATCCTTTACCAGCCAGAATTTTGGTGCTCGTAAGTTCTACAGAATAAAAGAAGGTCTCAGAGTTTGTGTTGGAATTGCGGTGGTAACATACCTGACGTTAGGTTCTGTTATGGTATTTATGCCAAGACAGCTTGCGATGCTTATGCTTAACGGAGAAGAGCAAATCTCACTTGTATGTGAATATCTTCCGTTCTGCGGAGTGATGGCTGTTTTTGTTGATTTGCTGTTTGTGTTCAGAAGCGGCTGTCAGGGAATGGGATATCCATTTATTCCTATGATCTCCGGTGTAGTTGAGATGGTAATGAGAATACTCGTGATAGTATTTTTTATAGATACTTTTGGATTTATGGCTACTGCAGGTGCGGATGTTGTTGCCTGGATCGGTGCATTGGCGCTGAACCTTACAGCGTTCATAGTATATCTGAGAAAACACTTGCGAAATAACAACAGTGAATTTGAATTAGAGACAGCGAAAAACTGAATAAGCAGTGAAGGGAAAGGAAAAGGTATGGATAATTTCAATTTTTACAGTCCCACAGAGTTTGTTTTTGGAAAAGGAACAGAAAATGATTGCGGAAAGTATGTCAAAAAGTACGGCGGAAGCAAGGTTCTTATCCATTACGGTTCAGGTTCTGCAGTAAAATCAGGCTTGATTGACAGAGTAAAAAAATCTCTTGATACAAACGGCGTTGAATATGCAGAGCTGGGCGGCGTACAGCCCAATCCCCGCGATACACTGATTTACAAGGGAATAGAGCTTTGCAGAAAAGAGAATGTTGATTTTATTCTTTCTGTAGGCGGTGGTTCCTGTATCGACTCTTCCAAGGCAATAGCTCTCGGTGTACTCTATGACGGCGACTTCTGGGATTTTTACGGAACCGGCAAACCTGTAGAAAAGGCTTTGCCCATAGGTACTGTTCTTACCATTGCAGCGGCAGGCAGTGAGGGCTCCGGAGCATCGGTTGTCACAAAGGAAGAAGGTATGCTCAAGCGTGATACAGGCTCTGACCTGCTGAGACCTCGTTTTTCAATTCTCAATCCTGAACTTACCCAGACTCTGCCTGCATATCAGACTGCCTGCGGTGCAACAGATATAATGGCTCACGTTTTTGAGAGATATTTTACAAATACCAAGGAAGTAGAAGTAACAGACAGACTTTGTGAGGCAATCTTGCTCACAATGATCAAGGAGACCCCGAGAGTAATCGAGGATCCCAATAATTACGAAGCACGAGCAAATATTATGTGGGCAGGTACAGTTGCGCACAACGATATTATCGGTGTTGGCAGAAGCCAGGACTGGAACAGTCACGGCATAGAGCACGAGCTTTCAGGTCTTTATGACTGCGCACACGGCGCAGGTCTTGCAGTAATTATGCCTGCCTGGATGGAATTTGTGTATAAGCACGATGTGATGCGTTTTGCGCAGATGGCTGTTCGTATCTGGGGATGCCAGATGAATTTTGAAAATCCTGAAGCAACAGCCCTTGAGGGAATTGCAGCGTTCAGGAAATTCCTCAACGGAATAGGTATGCCTATTAATTTTGATGAGCTTGGAGCCAAGGAAGAAGATATACCTGTTTTGGTTGAAAAGTTTGGTCTTGGTAACGGAAAAACAGGCGGATTTGTAGAGCTCACATCAAATGATGTTGCTCAGATATATACTATCGCGGCAAAGGCAAAACTGTAAGGAGGAATTCTGATGAAGGTTTTGATGATTGGCGGAACCGGAACCATAAGCATGGCAATAACCCGCAGAATCGCAGAAAAAGACTGGGATATATATCTGCTTAACAGAGGAAACAGAAGCTCAGAACTTCCTGAAGGTGTCAAGGTGATTGAAGCAGACATCAATAATGAAGAGGAAACAGCTGCGAAATTAAAAGATATGTCTTTTGATGTTGTATGCGAATTTATTGGTTTTGTTCCTTCGCAGGTTGAGAGAGATTACAGACTTTTTGCAGGAAAGACAAAGCAGTATATGTACATCAGCTCTGCATCTGCATATCAGAAACCTCTCTCAGACTATAAGATCACTGAAGGAACACCTCTTTCAAATCCTTATTGGGAATACTCCAGGAACAAAATTGCCTGCGAAGAATTCCTTATGAAAATGTACAGAGAAAATGGATTCCCAATTACAATCATAAGACCGAGCCACACATATGATGAGCGCTCAGTTCCGCTTGGCGTTCACGGCAATAAAGGAAGCTGGCAGGTTATAAAAAGAATGCTTGAGGGCAAGGCTGTTATTATTCACGGAGACGGAACATCACTCTGGACAATGACTCATAACAGCGATTTTGCAAAAGGCTTTGTCGGTCTTATGGGCAATATTCACGCAATAGGTGAGACATTCCATATTACTTCGGATGAGGGCCTTACCTGGAATCAGATATATTCCATCATTGCAGATTCACTGGGCGTAGAGCTTAAACCCTATTATGTTCCTTCACAATTCCTTGTTGATGCAAGTGATTACGATTTTGAAGGAAGTCTCATAGGAGATAAAGCGAACTCGGTTGTGTTTGACAATTCAAAACTGAAAAGAGCTGTGCCGGATTTTGTTGCAACAACAAGATGCGATACCGGTATCAGAAATACAGTCAGATACATTCTGGAACATAAGGAATGCCAAAATGAGGATGCAGAATTTGATGCTTGGTGCGATCGTGTTATCGAAGCACTGGAAAAAGCAAAGAATGAAGTAAAACGATAAATGACTGTGCATAAAATTGATTACGCGTAAAGTTTTCCTTTACATTCCCTTTAAAAGAAAAAGTCGTCAGGTGACGACTTTTTCTTTTTGCTGTAAAAAATAAGGAATAAACCTTTTTTTCTTGCATATACAGGCAAATATGATATAATGTAAAGAATAAGAAAGGGGGAGAAGGGTATGGCTCATAAGGTGTGGGAATGTGTCGGTGCAAACAAGGAAAAATCGCGTGAAATCGCAGAAAAATTTGATATACCGGGTTATACGGCACATTTGCTTGCTACGAGAGGTTTTTTATCTGACGAGCAGATTGAAATGATGCTTGGAATGAATGAACCTTCTTTTCGTGACCCTTTTGAAATAAAGGATATGGACAAGGCAGTCGCGCGTATTGAAAGAGCACTGGAATCTTTTGAAAAGATTGCAGTTTTCGGCGACTATGACGTGGATGGAATAACATCAACAGCAATGCTTTTTTCTTTTATTGAAATGAATGGAGGAAATGCATTTGCGATTATTCCGGACAGAGTAAAAGACGGGTACGGAATAAGAAAAAGCTCTATTGATTATATTGCGGAACAGGGTGCGACACTGATAATTACCGTTGACAACGGTGTTAATGCAATTGAGGAAGCTGAGTATGCTGCATCGTTGGGAATAGATATGGTCATAACAGACCATCATCAGCCGGGAGATACACTGCCGGAAGCTGTGGCGGTGGTAAATCCTCACAGACACGATGACAACAGTGCATTTAAATATTTTTGCGGTGCGGGAGTAGTATTCAAACTTCTTTGCGCACTGTGCGGAGATTGGATGATAGTTGCGGAAAATTTCGCAGATCTTGCCGCAATGGGTACAGTAGCGGATGTTATGCCGCTTGTTGATGAGAACAGACTTATTGTAAAGCTTGGTTTGGAAGCTATCAATTCCAGAGAACGAATAGGAATCGATTCTCTGATAAATGCTGCAGGAATGGGTGAAAAAGAGCTCAAAGCTGCAGATATCGCATATACTCTAGCACCAAGGATAAATGCAGCAGGACGTATGGGCCTTGCGGACAGAGCACTGCATCTTCTTCTCAGCGAGGACCCGGAAGAAGCAGACGATTATGCAAAAGCGCTGTGTGATGATAATAACCACCGTCAGAACTGTGAAATTCAGATGGCATCAGAAACAGCAAAAATGCTTGGTGAAAATCCCAATCTTCTCTCGGACAAGGTACTTGTCATTGACGGAGAAGGCTGGAACGTGGGAATTATAGGCATATATGCATCGAGAATGTGTGAAGGATATGGAAAACCGTGCATAATAATAAGCAAAGACGGAGATATTGCTCACGCATCGGGACGCAGTCTGCCGGGATTTTCACTTTATGAGGCGTTAAGGCACTGCTCAGATCTTCTTGAAATTTACGGAGGACACGAGCTGGCGGCCGGATTGACAATAAAGACAGAAAATATACCTGCGTTCAAAAAAGCAATAAATGAGTACGCCGACAGGTTTGAGTCTATGCCTGTACCTAAGCTTCGCATTGACTGTGAGCTTCAGGCAAAGCACCTGAATCTTGGACTGGTTGATGCAGCACAAATGCTTGAACCCTTTGGAGAGGGAAACCCCACACCGGTTGTCGGAATTATGGGTTGTGTCATCAGGGATATTACACATTTAAAAAACGGATCCCATCAGAAGCTTATAGTAGGCAATGATGCAGGCACAGCAGAAGTGATGCTGTTTTCTGTACAGGATGCCTTTTTCCCGTACAGAAGGGGAGATGTTGTAGATATTGCGGTTAAACTCTCGCTTAACGAATACAGAAATCGCCAGAGTTTGAGCGCTGTTGCGGTTGCAATAAAGCCCTCCGAAGTAAACAGAGAGCAGACAATATCAGATGAAAGACTTCACGAAGAATTTGTGAAAGGTAAAAATCTGACACAGGAAAAAGTTGAAAGACTTCTGCCGAACAGAAAGGATATGGAGCTGCTCTACAGATTCCTCAGAGAACGAAACGGCTTTGGCGGAGATTTAGAGGTAATGTTTGCTTTATTGTCAAAGCAGGGAATAGAAAACTATGGGCGTATGCTGTGTGCAGTTGATGTCCTCAATGAAACAGGACTTATCACCACTGCAGGAAGCGGAACAAAGACCAGAATTACACTGTCGCAGGTTTCGGGCAAAGTTGACCTGGAAGACTGCAATACTATGAGACGTTTACATAATATGTAATAAATAACTGAAAGGAGTGTCTGCCAATGACTGGAGAGCATAATTCAATGTACCATTCTTATGACGACCTTGTAAACCTGATTGCAAATAGTGGAAAGGAATACGATGCAAAGCTCATTGAGCAGGCATATCTCTTTGCAAATGAAGCACACGCCGGACAGGTGAGAAAATCGGGACAGCCGTATATTGTCCATCCGATCTCAGTTGCATATATTCTTGTTGAACTGGGTATGGATACGGAGTGTATCGTCGCTGCGCTTCTGCACGATGTAATAGAAGATACTCCTGTGCGACTCGAAGAAGTGATTGAGAAATTCGGAAAGCGTATTTCCGTTCTCATTGACGGTGTTACAAAGCTTGAAAAGATAACTCACAGTTCAAGAGAAGGTCTGTCAAGAGAGGAAACACAGGCGGAAAACCTCAGAAAGATGCTGTTTGCTATGAACGAGGATATCCGAGTGATTATCATCAAGCTTGCAGACAGACTCAATAACATACGAACTCTGGGAGCGCTTCCTCCGCAGAAGCAGCGTGATATTGCAAGGGAAACAATGGAGGTATTTGCGCCTCTTGCTCATAGAATGGGTATGCGAAAAGTAAAGGAAGAGCTTGAGGACACTTCTCTGAGATATCTTGACAGTGTGGGATATCAGTCTATTTCGGAATTGCTTTCACGTCAGCTTACCGACAGGGATCTGTTCCTTGCTAATCTTGAGCAGACGCTTGAGGAAAAAATAAAGCAGTCAATTCCCAATGTGGTTGTTTACGGAAGAATCAAATCTGTAAACGGTATATACAGAAAAATGTATATACAGGGAAAAGATTTCTCGGAAATATTTGATATTTACGCGGTCAGAGTAATAGTTGATACGGTAGAGGAATGCTATATAGCGCTTGGAATAATCCATAATGTCTTCATAATGGTTAGAAACCGTTTCAAGGATTATATAACTATGCCAAAACCCAACGGCTATCAGTCGCTGCACACAACCGTACTTGGCAAGCAGTTTACCGAAAACGGAAGAACGATTCCTTTTGAGGTGCAGATAAGAACTCAGCAGATGCATTATAAAGCCGAGTTCGGTATAGCTGCACACTGGAAATATAAGCAGGGACTCAAGGGCTCTGATTCTCTTGACGAATATGTAGGCTGGATACGCCGTCAGATCGAGAATCAGCTTGAGGACAGCAGCGAACCGATTGTTATCCCGCAGACCGATGAGGTCTATGTTCTCACACCTAAAGGAGACACCAAGGCTCTTCCGAGGGGTGCTACCTGCATAGACTTTGCGTATGCAATACACAGTGCGGTAGGACACAGAATGATAGGAGCAAAGATAAACGGCAGAATCGTTCCTATAAATTCTGTAATACACGACGGCGATATGGTGGAGGTCATTACTGCGAAGGATCCGAATCACGGTCCGAACCGCGACTGGCTTAATATTGTACGTACCGGTGAAGCGCGAACAAAGATACGTACGTGGTTTAAAAATGAACGCAGAGACGAAAATATCGAAGAGGGCAGAGAGATTGTAGAGCGTGAATTCAAGCGCAACGGAATACGTTTGCCTGAAGACAAAATGCAGGGATTCCTCGAGGATCTGGCAGTACGTGCAAGACTTGAAACGGTAGACGATTTCTTTGCTGCAATAGGATATGGCGGTATAGTGCTTTCCAAGCTTATGCAGCGAATCAGAGATGATTATCAGAAGCTGATGAAGAGCGTTGAAAGCGTCTCGCCGGAAGAAATGGTAACAAAGCAGCCGGTCAAGCGCGGTGCAGCAGACGGCGTGTATATCGAAGGTGTTGATAACTGCCTGATAAAGATGTCCAAATGCTGCGGACCTATGCCCGGCGATGAAATTATCGGTTTTATTACCAGAGGTTACGGAGTGTCAATACACAAGAGAACATGTTCCAATGTACCGGAAGACGTTGAAAATTGCGAAGAACCGGAACGCTGGGTAAAGGCTATGTGGTCAGACCAGATCACGGTAAAGGAATTCAAGTCAACACTTCATATCGAATGTCACGACAGAAAAGGACTTCTTGCAGATGTCACAGTTCTGCTTTCCAATATGCACGTTCCTATAAATATGCTTAATTCAAGACAGACAAAGAACGGTGAAGCTGTTATTACTATAACCATAGTCGTAACAGGCAAGGAGCATCTTGAACAGATTTGCAAGAAACTCGCTAATATTAAAGGTATTATTTCAATAAGCCGATAAAACGGAGGCAAAATGAGAGCGGTAATTCAGAGAGTGGATTATGCATCCTGTGAATGTGACGGGATCATAACAGGAAAAATAGAAAACGGATTTATGGTTTTGCTTGGCGTTCGTGAAGATGATGAAAAAGCGCAGGCTGAGCTTATTGCAAAAAAAATTGCAAATATGCGTATATTCAGAGACGAGAATGACAAGATGAATCTTTCCCTTGCAGACACTAACGGAAAAATACTTTGCATTTCTCAGTTCACTCTTTTTGCTGACTGCAAAAAGGGCAACAGACCGTATTTTGTTGCAGCAGCACGTCCTGAAAAGGCAGAGCCTCTTTATGAATATACAGTTTCACTGCTCAGAGAAAAGTATGGTCTCGATGTGGAAACAGGCGTCTTTGGCGGAGATATGAAAATAAATCTGTGCAACAGCGGACCTGTTACGATTATTCTTGATACGGACGAATTGTAATTGCAGGAGGAACGGCAATGAATATCAGAACAGTAACAACACATCTGTTTTTTACAAATTCATATATTATTTCCGACACGGAAACAGGCATTTCTGCATTGATAGATCCGGGGGAATGGAATGAAGAACTTGAAAACGCCTGTAATGAAGCGGGGATAGATAATATTAAGTATATTATCCTGACTCACGGTCATTTTGATCATATTTACGGTGTCGATGAAGCAAAAAGGAAAACAGGAGCAAAACTGCTCATTTCAGAAACAGATGCACCTATGCTGAAGGATGCAATGCAGAATGCATCAGGACTGATCGGTGCGAATATCACCTGTGAATCTGAACCAGATATTTTGCTTAATGACGGTGATGAGATAGAGCTTGGAGAGACAAAGCTTAATGTCATATCCACACCGGGACATACGAAAGGAAGCCTGTGTTTTCTGTGCGGCGAGGACATCCTGATTTCCGGAGATACAATGTTCTGCGGCGGAAACGGCAGAACCGATCTGTACGGCGGAGATGCACACGAGCTTATGATGTCATTTCGCAGGCTTGCCGCACTTCCTGATGAGTGCAAGGTTTATCCCGGGCACGATATACCCACAACTATAGGCTATGAGAGAATGAATAACTCTCTTATGAGAATGAGGTAATATGGTTATTTATACGGAAGGGCTGCACAGCAGCTATGAAATTGAGCAGCTGTGCAGACTGTTTTATCCCGAAAAAAATATAACATCATCAAAGGAATTAACGGAAAGCGATGAGTTTGTAAGGATATATGATGCGAACGGTGTTATAACTGCTCATCTTAATGTTGACGGTGAAATGCTTTCGAATCAGGGTGTTTTGAACGAAAATGAAGTTAGCAGGGAGCTAATGTATGCACAGCTTCTGTATAAGCTTCTGATTCAGAAAACAGGATTCAATCCTCCCTGGGGAATGCTTACCGGAGTACGCCCTATAAAACTTCTTCGTTCATTCTGCAAAAAAATAGGGGAAGAGGCGGCATTAAATAAACTTCGCACAGATTATTTTGTCAGTGAGGAAAAATTAAGGCTTGCTCAGCGTACATATTCAATAGAGACACCGCTTCTCGACAGCTGCAGAGATGATTCCTTCAGTCTTTATATTTCTATACCCTTTTGTCCTACAAGATGTGCATACTGCTCTTTTGTATCCCAGACAGTGGCACAGGCAAAACATTTGCTGCCTCAATACGTAGATTTACTTGTAAAGGAAATTGGCATTACGGCGAGAGTTGCAAAGGAATTGGGAATAAAGCTCGATACTGTGTATATGGGCGGCGGTACGCCGACTACATTGAGTGCCGAACAGTTAGCACGTGTTCTGGGTGCTGTTGGTGAAAACTTCGATTTAAGCAGTATAAGAGAATTCACTGTGGAAGCAGGCAGACCCGATACTATAACAAAAGAAAAACTTATGGCAATAAAAAATGCAGGAGTAGGGAGAATAAGCATAAATCCTCAGACGATGAATGACGCTATTCTTAATAATATCGGCAGAAAGCATACAGTCGAGCAGACAATAGAAGCATTTTACAATGCCAGAGAACAGGGCTTTAATGATATAAATATGGATTTGATCGCCGGACTGTACGGTGATAGTGTTGATGGCTTTTCTAAAACAGTAGATGATGTTATTGCTTTGGATCCCGAGGGTATAACAGTTCACACGTTATCAATGAAGAGAGCATCAAACATAGTCATTGACGGACAGGCAAACTACAGTGCAAACAACGGTGATTGTGCAGAAATGCTCAGAAATGCTGATACAAAGCTAACTGTGGCAGGGTATAAACCGTATTACCTTTACAGACAAACAAGGATGCTTGGCAACCTTGAGAATGTAGGCTGGTCAAAACCCGGTAATGAAGGGCTGTACAATATATTCATAATGGATGAATCTCACACGATTCTGGGAGTGGGAGCAGGTGCAGTCACAAAGCTTTGCAAACCGAAATCAACATACATAGAGAGAGTTTTCAACTACAAATTTCCCTATGAATACATATCGAGATTTGATATGCTGATGGAGAGAAAGAAAGGGGTTGCAGACTTCTATGAAAAACTTTGTTGACTATTATATTCATTTTACTGAGACACTTTCACAGATCAATAAAGCTGCAGTGAATGAGCCTGAAGAAATGATAAGGCAGATGGAGACGTTGTACGCTCAGACCATAAATTTTATTGCAGAATTCATAATAAACAGCGAGACAGGAAACAAGCTTCTTATGCTGGCAGGACCGTCGGGCTCAGGAAAAACCACGACAGCGATGATGATTTGCGAAAGCATAAAAAAACACGGTGTTAATGCGGTGAGAGTGTCGCTCGATGATTTTTATCTCGGTGAGGGTAAGGCACCAAGAGATGAAAATGGCGCGCCTGACTACGAATGTGTTGAAGCACTTGATGTTCCGCTTATGCGAAAGTGTCTGACTGACATAGTGAAAAATAAACCTGTTGTACTTCCGCGCTTTGATTTCCATACAAAAGAGCGCGCGGAGAAAGGTACAGAGCTTAATTTACAGGGCGATAATGTAATTGTGGTAGAGGGTATTCATGCACTCAATCCGGTGATCTGCAATGACCTGCCCGATAATAAGCTGTTAAAAGTATATTGCAGTGTCAAGCAAGGAATCAGATCGGGATACAAAAGGAACGCTATCGGACCCTATGATATGCGATTGATCAGAAGGATGGTCCGTGACAATCAGTTTAGAAACACAACTGCGGACGAGACTATGAATATGTGGCCGTCTGTACGAAGAGGAGAGGAGCTGTATCTTCGTCCTCATAAGAGGGGGGCAGATGTAACCATAAATTCGCTGCACATATATGAGCCGTGTGTTATGGCGCCGAAGGCGATACCTTTGCTTGAACAGATTCCAGAAGATAGTGTAAATAAGGAGCTTGCAGAATCTTTGAGAAAAAAGCTGAAAAAATTTCAATCTATCGATGACTCTTTTGTTCCTGAAAAATCACTTTTGCGTGAATTCATAGGCGAGGGAAAGTATTAATCATACGCAAGCAGTGATAAAAAAGTGTAAAATGATAAAAAATATTGATTTTATGGGCTTTTTAGTGATATAATGTTCATACAATGAAAAGGAGTGAGTACATTGGATATAATTGACAACGTTGTAAACGGTACTCTCAATGCTGCCAATGCAGTGACAAAAACATCTAAAAGCATAATTGAGATCTCCAGACTCAGACTGAATGCGGCTGAACTTAACGGAGAAATAAATAAAAGATATGAAGCACTGGGACGTCTTGTTTATGATGCTCAGATGGATTCAAGCGATGTAAGCGATATGATCAAGGAATGTGTGGACAATATAAATGATGCATACAGACGCCTTGATGAAGTTAACGAAAAGATCGCGACCACAATGAAACGCCGCAGATGCAGTAGCTGCAGTGCGGTAAATTCAAAGGATGCGCTGTATTGCAACCGATGCGGAAAGCGTATGGACAACAAAAAGAAAATAAAATGATTTCTAAGGGGGCTTGGAAGAAGTCCCCTTGCTTTGTGTGTCGGAATAAATTAATGTATTTATTTGTATATATTGTTTATCAAGCTGATAACAGGGAGTGCATTGAAAAGTGACGAATAAAAACAAGAAAAATATGCAGCGTCGTGCTACAGCTGCAGCGATAGCTCAGCAGCGCCGTAACGCCGGAGAGGAAAACAGAGGACAGTCGCTTGTAAAAGGCGCGATCATCCTTACTGTAGCTACATTGCTTGTTAAGATAATCGGAGGAATTTTCAAAATTCCTCTTGCCAATATCATCGGCGAAGACGGTATGGGTTATTTTAACAATGCATACTCTTTATATGTACCTATATACACACTGGCTGCATCGGGCTTTGCATCGGCACTATCAAGACAGATAGCTGAGAATATCGCTCTTCGCAGATACAAAAACGTAAAGAAAATACATCAGGTAGCAAGAAGAATGTTCCTTGTTACCGGAATCGTGGGAACGATAATAATGTTCCTCGGTTCATTTGTATTTGTTAAGTTTGTAAACCCGCGTTCTATCTATGCCATAATAGCAATGTGTCCGTCAGTTCTGTTCTGCTGTATACAGGCATCCTACAGAGGATATTATGAGGGCACAAGAAATATGTATCCCACCGCAATTTCGCAGGTAATTGAGGCACTTGGAAAGCTTTTCCTAGGTCTTGGATTATCCTTAGGAATTATGGCGATCGGAAATTCCCAGATTGATGCAGCGAAAGAAAAATTCGGAAATGCGGTAATCAGCGGCTCAGATATTGGAAATATTTCATTCAATGTACTTGGACAGACCGTTGCAAATGAGGGAGAGGCAAAGCTTGTCTGCTATATGTATGCAGCGGCAGGTGCGATTCTCGGTATAACCATAGGCTCAATGGTAGCCTGCATTTACTTTGCAATCAGACATAAGGTAAAGGCTGATGTCATTTCTGATAAGGAGATCAGAATGTCTCCCAAAGCAGAAAAATCAAATGAAATACTGAAGACATTTGTAAAGATCGGTCTGCCTATTGCAATGGGAACTCTTGTGTTGAATATAACACAGCTTATTGACTCACTTACCATAAATAACCGTCTTGCCTCACTGGATCTTAATAAGCTCAATGAGTATTATAAAACAATTTGCGGAACAGTAGTTGATTCGGTCACAGGTGAAGAAAAGAATCTTTTTGATTACTCGGGAATGCTTTCAGAGATCCCCAATGCTCTCTGGGGCAGTTACGGATGTGCTCTGAGTCTTTATAACTTGGTGCCTTATATAACTCAGGCATTGGGAATCAGTGCTCTTCCTGCCATTGCAGGTGCGTGGGCAACAAGAGATCTCGCAAGTGTCAAAAACGGAATAAATTCAGTAATAAGAATCGTAATCCTGATCGGAGTTCCTGCTGGACTTGGAATTTTTGCACTCGCAGGTCCGATACTTGAATTGCTTTATCCCGGCAGAGCAGTAGCGATCGTTGCTGAACCTATGATGATGACCCTTGGAATAATGGTTTTGTTCGGTACTCTTGTTACACCTCTTAACAGTATGCTTCAGGCTGTTGACAGACAGACAGTGCCTGTAAAGCTTATGCTTATTGGATGTACAATAAAAATTGTGCTTAACTATACTCTTGTAGGTATTCAGGATATCAATATAAAGGGTGCACCCATAGGTTCACTCTGTTGCTATATTTTCATTGTTGTAGGCAGCCTGATTGTCCTTTGCAGAAGAACGACTATGAAATTCAATCTGATAAGTACATTTGTGAAACCTTTAATAGCCGGTATTCTGTGTGCACTGAGTGCAAGAGGCGCATATATGCTGTTTGGTATGTTTATCGGAGGACGTATTGTAACACTGCTTGCAATCGGTGTTGCAGTCATAATTTACGCTATCAGCGTTATTTTGCTCCGAGTTTTGACAAGAGAAGATGTTTTAATGCTTCCAAAAGGCGAAAAAATCGCGAAAATACTTGAAAAACGTAACTGGATAGGTTAAAATTATTAAGGTTTATGTTTTGGGTTTCTTTTTGAGCATTTTTAATTTGAATTGAGGCGTTTTATGGACTTTTGTTTTAAGGATAAATATTCGGTCGAAGATCTCAGAAATATAATGAGGATACTTCGTTCTGAAGAAGGCTGCCCTTGGGACAGGGAACAGAATCACTTATCGATTCGAAGCGATTTGCTCGAGGAAGCATATGAAACAGCAGATGCCATTGATTCAGGCGACACTGAGAATCTCTGTGAGGAGCTTGGTGACCTGCTGCTTCAGGTAGTATTTCACGCACAGATATCTTCTGAAGAAAATGAGTTTGATTTTGACGATGTAGCGGACGGCATTTGCAAAAAGCTTATCGTACGTCATCCTCACGTGTTTGGCAATGTAGTTGCAGAGACATCGGAACAGGTGCTGAACAATTGGGATATAATAAAGCGTGAAACCAAAAATCAGGAAACATATACGGATACGCTTGTAAGTGTGCCGAAAGCATTTCCGGCACTTATGAGGGCAAAAAAGGTTCAGAAGAGAGCTTCAAAGGCAGGTTATGATTTCGACTCCACACAATCGGTTCTTGAGAAAGTGGATGAAGAACTCAAAGAATTACGTGAAGTGATAGATTCAGGTAATCAGGAGAGAGTATCTGAAGAATTGGGAGATCTGCTTTTTGCGGTTGTCAATGTATCGAGATTTGCCGGAGCAGATCCGGAAAGTTCCTTGGCGAGTGCGGTAGACAAATTTATCGGTCGTTTTGCTGAATGCGAAAAAATGGCGGTAAGCGAAGGAATAAATATGGCAGAGGCATCGCCTGAAACACTTGATGCTCTGTGGAACAGAGCGAAGGAAAAGGATTCAAACAGACCGTAGAGATCTGTTGGATTATAAATTAAATGGAGGTATAATGATGAACAAGACAGAACTTATTGCAGCTGTTGCTGAAAAGGCTGGCATTTCTAAGAAGGACGCTGATAAGGCAGTAAGCGCAACTATCGAGGCAATTATGGCTGCTGTAGCAGCAGGCGACAAGGTACAGCTCGTTAACTTCGGTTCCTTCGAAGTACGTGAGCGCAAGGAGAGAACAGGAAGAAACCCCAGAACAAAGGAAAACATTGTTATTCCTGCTTCCAAGCTTCCCGTATTCAAGGCTGGTAGACAGTTCAAGGACGCTGTATCCAAATAAGTTATTAATAAATATGTGAGCCGGCTGTAAAGCCGGCTCTTATTCTTAAAGGGAGAATAACGATATGAGATTAGACAAATATTTAAAGGTATCCAGAATAATAAAAAGAAGAACACTGGCAAATGAAGCCTGTGACGCAGGCAGAGTTGTTGTAAACGGAAAGGTTGCAAGAGCATCATATGATGTAAAAATCGATGATATTATAGAACTGACTTTGGGAGCACACGCAATAAAGGTTAAGGTTCTGTCTGTAAATGAATACGCAACAAAAGAAAATGCCAGCTCTATGTATATTGCAGTCGAATAAAATAAAGTGAGAATATCGACATCTGCCGCAGCATATAAATTGATAGACGGTGTTGCGGAGGTGTTTATAATGAGTAATGAAATAACTAAAAAAGCCTGTTTACATAACATTATACTTGAAAACAGAGAAAAGCTTATGCTGTCCGGTGTAGAGGACGTAATATGTTTTGATGAAATGGAGCTTGAGCTGATTACCAATCTTGGTGAGCTGACAGTAAGAGGTGAAATGCTTAACATAGAAAACCTTAATCGTGATACAGGCGAAATGCTTATTACGGGAAAGATAAATGAGTTGATGTATTCGGATAAGAAGCCTGAAACAAAAGGCTTTTTCAGGAAGATGTTTTCATGAACGGAGAGACGACTGTAACAGCCGCATCACAGATAAATGTTATTCTTATTGCGGTTTTATCAGGATGTGCAATGGGATTGTATTATGATTTTTTCAGGATAATCAGAAAAATTTTTCCGTGCGGAAAAACGTCGGTTTTGATTCAGGATATATTCTTTTGGTCAACAAGTGCTATAGTGATATTTTATGAAAACATAATTCTTAACTCAGGGTATGTGAGAGTATCTTTTACAGCAGTGATCCTTCTTTCCTGGATTTTGTACTTTCATTCTGTAGGTAAGATAATAATGTTTATTGTAAACATTGCAATTACCCTGATAAAAAGACTGTTTTCAATAATATACAGGAGGATAATAAGCCCTTCAGGGAAGCTCATTGATCATTTTTTTATGTTAATTAGTCAAAAAATTACAAGAATATTAACGCATATGACAAAAAACAAAAAATTAGATAAAAAGTGTTGAAATTATATTGTTTTTGTTATAAAATAACTTTATCTAAAATTAGGGTAAATAGGACGGAGGGAAAAGATGCTGTCGGCTATCAAGAAGAAGCTGAAAACAATAAAGCTGACCAGATTTAATCTTGGTATATTAGCTGCAGCGATTGTTTTCCTGATTATGTGTATTGCAGTCCTCCAGTCCTATGTTTCTATCGGAGATAAGCAGAAAGAGTATGATGAGCTTGTTGAACGCTACAATGCTCAGCTGCTCGAAAATGACGAGCTTAACGCGCTTCTGGAAGAAAGTGACGACGAGTATATTGAGCGTGTCGCGCGTGAAAAGCTCGATATGGTTTATCCCGGTGAAAGGGTATTCATAAATTCAGCAGGAAACTGATGAATGATAAATTTTGAGGGGGCACATTTTTTTCTATGCAGTTCGAGGTAGGTTCAATTTTATCCGGTAAAGTTACGGGTATAACAAAATTCGGTGCTTTTGTTGAATTAGAAGGCGGCAAAACAGGAATGGTACATATTTCTGAAGTTGCAGCAACATACGTCAAGGAAATAACCGATCATTTGTCCGTTGGACAGGAAGTGAAAGTTAAGGTTCTCACTATTGGTGATGACGGTAAGATCAGCCTTTCCATAAAGAAAGCTGTCGAACAGCCGGCAGGAGGAAGAGGCGATTATCATCATTCACCGAGACCGCATAACAACGGTTATCGCAATGATTACAGCAAAGGTTCCCGAGCAGCAACTACAGAAACTGCAAGCTTTGATGATATGCTTTCCAAGTTTATGCAGACAAGCGACGAGAAGATGAGTGATCTCAAGCGTTTTGCCCAGCCTACTCGCAATGCTTCTCGCAGAAAATAATTATTGGCGGAGTAATTTTACTCCGCTTTATTTTTATCTTATTTAAACAAGAAATATAAAATTTACAAATTAACTATTGAAAAAATTGTATATGATGTTATAATGTAAGTGTAATAAGTGATATAAACTTATTACAAGCCAGAATCCGAAAGGAGAGACAGTTATGAAAACAACGATATTTGGACGTAAAGTAAATTTAAGAGATTCTTACAAAGAAAGAGTTGAAAAGAAGTTATCGAAGTATGACAGGTATTTTGGAGAAGATGCTGATGCAAATGTAACTGTCACACACGAGCGTAACAGTTACAAGGTTGAGATAACAATAAGAAGCAGCAGCTTTATTTATAGAGTAGAACATACATCAATGGATATTGACGAAGCGTTGGATGTTGCAGTTGAAAAGCTCAGCGGACAGATTCGTAAAAACAAGACAAAGCTTGAGAAGAGAAATAAGAGCGGACAGAATCTCAACTTTGAACCGATGTATGAGGTGCCTGAAGAGCTTGGCGACGATGAGGAAGAGGAATATGAGCTCGTCAAAACCAAGGATATTCCTGTTAAACCTATGGATGTGGAAGAAGCAATTCTGCAGATGAATCTGATTGGTCACCAGTTCTTTATGTTCCGCAATAATGAGACTGATGAGATCAATGTTGTTTATGCAAGAAAAGACGGCGGTTACGGTCTGCTTCAGCCTGCCGGAAAATAAGCTGTCAATTTAAAATTTAAATTGAATTGAAAAATCCCTGAGCCGGAGTTGAATCCCGGCTCAGGGATTTAAATATTTACTAAATAATCAGTGGAGGGGATCCTCTATAATAGTTTCGGGAGGTGTAAGAAGCTCATCCGGATGCTTGAGAAGATGAGTGATATATCTTATTGCTTTGCCGTAGTAGTAACCGTCACCGATTCTTTCATCTACGGTAAATCTCAGATTAATGCTCTGATGATCGCGAATTTCACCATTGTCTTCACGTACAAACATCTTTTCCTTTTTACCAACACCTGCAAAGATTGAGCAGGTACCGAATTCATAAAGATGATGATAAACAGAACCGATACCGACAGATCCAATATCAGTAATAAATACAGAGGTATGGAAAGGACTAACTTCCTTGATAAGCTTATATGTACCCTTCTTATTATCCTTTCTGCGAATATGGCTGACAACGCCGCGAATAAGCCAGTTAGGAAGAGAAGAAACGATTCCGACTACAGTGCCTGTATCATTTGTAGATCCGGTTGCTTCCTTTGATCCCTTGACCTTATTGATTTCAGCCATAACAGCATCATAAACCTGCTGTAGAGTAAAATCGGGATCGAATTTCACCTTTATTGTTTCTTCAGGGGCATCAATGGTCATTTCACGCTTGATGGTCATAGAAATTTCCAAAGTGTTTCGCGCATAAATTCTTCCGCCGATAACAAAACGGTTAAGCTTCGGATATTGGGAAAAGGCACGGACAAAAGCAGCCATAAAAACAATTACGCGTGCCAGCTGAGGCATTTCGCCTTCTCTGCGAACCTTACGGACAAATTTGTCAAGTTCTTCGATGTCTACTCTTTCCTCGAAGAAGACCATAGAATCAAGACGGGTGCGCATAATATGAGGAATCAGATAAAATACCGGATCGCTGCTGTGAACGCGCCAACCATCGTGGCGATCGCCTCTTTTTTTCTTATAGTTAAAGAATTTCTTATCGGGAATTCTTTTGCGTTTGTGCCTTTTTTCTGTCTTTGCCTGCTGCTTTAATGCTTTCTTCTGAAGCTTATTTTTTTTCTTTTCTTCTTTTTTGTTTATAGGCATATTCTCTGACATTTAATCACATCCTGCTAATATTCGATATTAAAAATTATGAAGAATAATTAAAAGAAAATCAAGCGTTTTTATGTAAGTTAATAGAATGTTAATAAAAGGCAGCAGTAGCCTGCTGCCTTTTGTCTGTTATGAGTTGTTATCGGATTGCTTTTTCTCTTTAACGCCTAATGAGCATAAGAGCTCTTCTCTTTGTTTTTTTGTATAAAGCCTGAATTTAAGAATGAGATTCTGTTCATCACGAGTTAATTGGTTAAGTGAAAGCTGACTGGAATCATCAGTGGTAGTTTCGATTTTGTCAGAGGGTGATGAATTAACGGAAGAGTCTCCGACGGTTTGATAGGTTTCTTCTGAATTCAGCAAACAGCTGATATCAATGCGATATATAGAACAAACCTTGCTTAATATATCCAAATTCGGATTTGATCTTCCGGTTTCGTAATATGTGTATGTTGATCGATCAATTCCAAGTGCAGCCGCAACTTGACGCTGAGTCAGTCCGTTGATATTTCTGTAGTATTTTAATCGGTTATGAATAAATTCTGTAGGCTTTTGTTCTGCTGTCATAAATAAGCTCCTTTTATATCGTTCCGCCTGTATTAGCAATATTATATACTCAATATATGTGCAAATCAACAACATTCGACATTTTTTGACAAAGTTTGTGCGGATGATTTTAGGGCTGATCATTTATTTTTTTCATCACTATATGCAGATTTAATAATTAATCTAATAGAAATAAAAACTAAAATCATCGCTAATAATATAAGAATGAAACGAAAAAATAGCATAAGAATCTCCTTAATAAAGGTAATATTTATAGTTGACATTTCAATTGACGCAAGAATGATATTTTAGTATAATTAATAAATGTAGGGGGTAGCATAATGCGAAGCAGAATAACAGCAGCAGTATTGGTTTTGCTTTTCCTGCTTGCTATAGCAGGGTGTTCAAAAAGTAAGAATAACAAGGATGAGAGACATCCTTCATATACGGAAAAATATCTCACTGTTTCTGAGACGGATATTTTCGGGAGATATGCAATTCCTTTTATAAAAAATTTATCTGATGAAAATGCTCAAAATAAAATAAATGAAGAGATAAGCGGATGTTTATCTGAAGCAGAGACAAAATTACGCATTGAAAAAGCGGAAAAATCAATATCAAACTCAGATATTTCAGAATATAAGTGCAGTGAAATCGGCACTTACAAGGTTCATTGCAATGACGGAAAATATATAAGCTGTTCAGTAAGCATTGAACAGACATTTTCAGATGATGATGATGATTTTGAGACGTTCAAACACAACTACATTTTTAACTATGATGCAGAAACAGGAAAAAAGATAGATTTATCGATTTTATTCGAGGATAAGAAGCAGGTTTCCGAGTATATTGCACATAAGCTGTATGAAAGACTTCTGAGTATGGATTGTCTTGTTTCGGACAATTACAGCGACGAGATATTCAAAAAGGATGTTTTGAATTACTGTGTAATTGTTACAGCAAACAATAAAATCGCAGTGGTGACTACATCGGGTGAATTTGGATTAAAATCAGATGCAGGGGCACCGATTATTGAAATTAGTATTCCCGAAGAATATTATGTATAATCTAAAAGTAATAAATTGGAACTTTGAACGCCGATGAGGATAAACTCAGGTGAAAGGTGGGAAAGCTATGAGACAAATTTTTTCTAGAAAATGGGTCAGAGTAGTGACGATTTCGGCAGCAGCTTTGATTTTTCTGATCGGTATTATATCGGCTGTGGCTGCGATTTATATTAATCAAAAGCTTAATATGATAAGCTATCAGAATCTGGATGATGAATGGGTTATATCAGGCAGTGATGAAGAGCTTGTTGAAGAGTATCTGAGTGTTACGGATTTAGCTGTCGGTGAAACAGAAATGGAATTCCCTGATGAAAAAAAGCACAAGGATAAAAATATTACAAATATTCTTTTGCTGGGTACTGATGAAAGAGGGAGTAAGCTCTCAAGAACATCCAGATCAGATGTTGTTATGTTGCTGTCAATTGATAATAAAAACGGAAAAATTAAGTTGATTTCTTTCGAAAGAGCAATACCGGTTAAAATGCCAAACGGTCAAAAGTCACTCTTGGGAAATTCGTTTCATTATGGTGGACCTAAGTATGTGATTTCGGAGATACAGTCACATTTCAATGTAGATGTAGATAAATATGTTCGAGTGAATTTCAGTATATTTAAAAAGATAATTGACGCTGTAGGCGGTGTTGATATCACACTAACAGAAAAAGAAGCAAAGGCACTTAATCACGAAATAAGAACAAATACAGCGCAGTTGTCAAGAAAAGTTGAATCAGGAAAAAACCATCTAAACGGCTTTGAAGCACTTCAGTATTCCAGATTGAGATATATTGACAGTGACTGGGCTCGCATCAAGAGACAAAGAAAAGTGATCAAGGCGATACAGAGTCAGGCAAAAACGCTTTCTGTAAGTGAGATAGACGGCGTGGCAAATGAGATATTACCGCTTATCCAAACAAATATGGAAAAATCAGAAATAACTTCGCTTCTTCTTAATGCACCAAAGATGCTGAAATATTCGATTGATGATATGACAATTCCTCAGAAGGGTACGTATACGGGCGTGTGCAGTAATGTTAATTATAAGAAGAACAGTCAGATAATAGAGGAATTTATATATCAGTAATGCAGAGCAGAAAGGAGTCAGATGTATGCAGACAACGGTTGAAGAAAAAGAGTTGTCGATAGAAAATTTACCTGACAGTGAACAGGTAAGAGAAGAAACACAGGCTCAGATAGAAGAGAAAAATCTTGTTAAAATTTCCGAAATGAGACCGGAAATAGTTAGAGTATGTTCAGCGGTTAAGAAAAAGTATATTTATAGCTTTGTGAAGAGAATATTTGATATTTTCGCATCTGCAATAGCTATCATTCTTCTGTCACCGATATTCCTTATTGTCGCATTAAAGATCAAAAAAGAAAGTCCGGGTCCTGCGTTGTTTAAGCAAAAGAGAGTAGGAAAAAACGGAAAGATCTTTACAATGCTTAAGTTCAGAAGTATGTATGTTGATGCGGAGGAACGGTTAAAGGATGTATTGTCACAGAATAAAGCAAGCAACGGTCTGATGTTTAAGGCAGAAAACGACCCGCGCATAACTCCGTTTGGTCAGAAAATAAGGAAAACAAGTATTGATGAACTTCCGCAGCTTTTTAACATTTTTGTCGGTGATATGAGTTTTGTCGGACCTCGTCCCCCGCTTCCGAGAGAAGTTGTTCTCTATGAAATTGAATGGACAAAGCGTTTGGCTGTAAAGGGCGGTCTTACTTGTTACTGGCAGCTTGCTGCACGTAACGAAGCAGATTTTGAGTTTTGCTACGAGCAGGATATGAAATACATCAAGAAGCGTAACTGGTGGATTGATATAGTTCTTATATTTAAAACATTCGGTCACGTGTTTACCGGAAAAGGTGAATAAGTACATACTTTTCTGAAAGTAAAAGCTCCATCTAATGATTAAAGATGGAGCTTTTTATACTATTCTTCGATCTGTCTGCCGAGAAAATCGGCGGTGAGCTGAGCCATTTTGATTTCGGTTTCATTCGGATATGAGCCCGAATCATTTTCAAGCAAAATTACTGCGCCGGAAATATCGCCGGAAGCAATAATAGGAAACGCGGCAACAGTTCGGCGGTCAATACCTTCTACAGAAACAAACTTATGAATATCATTGGTTCGTGAGATATAATTTTCACGATTTTCGATAAGTGCTTCCAGTTCACTTGTAATGCGTCGTTCGAGATATTCCTTTTTGGATACACCTGACGCAGCTACAATATGATCGCGGTCACAGATAAGTGCGGGATATCCTGTACTTTTGCATAATACTTCAGCGTACTGCATAGAGTGGGGTGAGAGCTCGCCAATGGGTGAATATTTTTTGAAAATCACTTCGCCGTCATTATCTGTATAGATCTCAAGCGGGTCGCCTTCGCGGATTCTCATAGTTCTCCTGATTTCCTTCGGAATAACAACACGACCGAGGTCGTCTATTCTTCTCACAATTCCTGTTGCTTTCATATATAAAAAATCTCCTTTGTCTACAGATTTCGGGATTATTATCTGTAAACAAAGGAGATTTATACTTGTTATCGAATTATATTTGCTATTAATAAAACATTTGTCATCTTTTATCGAAATTAAGAATAGTGGCAAACTGGATGAATTTTTCCTTGGCAATATTGTGTTTATTGCAGAAAGATTCAATCAAAGAATCCTTTTCTAATCTTTTTCCTGCTTTTTTATATATTTCCGAACAAGCAATAATCTCATCTGCAGAGAATTTTACAAGGTACGGAATATCGTTTTCGATTTCCCAAAGCATACGCATATCGTCGAGTTCTTCATAAAGTTCATCGTCAATGTCCTCGTCACAATCACAGGGAAGCTCAAGACTGCGCGTCAATACAACTTCGTTTCCGTCACACATAAAGGAGGTACTGATAAGATGATCGTTAAAAATAAGCTGATTACATCCTTTGAAAGCGATGCCTCTGAATTCGTTAATCATCATAAAAGCAATTGCTTCCCAGAAATATCCGCCATAGCCAACCTCGATTTCTGCATAGAAATCCCAATTATCTGCGGTGCTGTAGTATACAGATAAATCAGTTTGCTTTTTAAACCATTTGCTGAATTTATTCTGATTAAAATTTTTTATTCCGAGTTCAGTATAACACTCTGCCATTGTTTATCCTCTTTCCTTCGCAAAGATATTTAATACTTTTTTATGTCATAACCTGATTGTATTGTCAACAAACGTTGTGTAAAGAAAATCAGCAAAGTATTGTCCGCAACTTTAAGAATACAATGGCATCTAATGTACATATTTACTTTTGGTTTTAGCAGCGTTATAATGAATTCGGATTATCTTTTAATATATGAGATAGATTAAAAAGTTGGCAGGTGTGATAAATGAGAAATGCCCTATTAAAAATATGGGGATTTTGCTGCGTTCCATTTATGTTTATGTGCGGAGGGATGATATTCGGTTTTGTTATGAATAGTGTCTCGAACAGTGGAACTTATTTCGGCTTGTCTGCAAGATTTATTCTTGCAACATTGCTCTATGTACTGGGAATGGTTCTGCTCTGCAAGATGCCCAAACGCAGTTTGATTATTTCTTCTGCAGTAGTATGCGTTATATCTTTAATACACTATTTACTGTTGATTTATCGATTCAGGTTTGGTACTATAGAAAATAACAGTCTTATGACTGCGCAGAAACTTCTGAGTGTTTTTATAACCTTGCCCAATAACATTGTTTTCCCTGTTGCAAGCTTTTTAGATGCTGACTCCTCGGTTGTGTTGTCTATCATTTTCTCTGTAATTGAAATTCTCCTCCCAATGGTATATGCTTTTTCAGGTGCGTTTAACCGCATAATTGCCCTGTTTGAAAAAAGCAATGTGAATAACACAAGTCGATAATATATCAAATAAAACGCCGCTGTTACGGATTATCCTAACGGCGGCGTTTTTTATGCGGAACGCAACTTAAATGTTTGTAAAGTGTGGGCTGCCTGTAAAAATAAAAGTAAATAAATAGCGTATTTTAATATTCGGTTAATGTTATTCGTGCGAAAATTTAAGGTTCAAAGATTATTATTCGGACATCAACTGAAGGAAAGGAATCGGTATTATGGATAATATCATACTCAGGGTAAACAATCTCACGAAAATGTACGGTGAAAAAACAGTATTAAAAGATGTAAACTTCACAGTCGAAAAAGGCAAAATATATGGATTCATCGGTGAAAACGGTGCAGGCAAAACAACTGCTATAAGGGCAATAACCGGACTGACATATGCAACAGGAGGAAGTGTAGAGTTGTTTGGCGAATCAAGCCGAAAGGGACTTGAAGCAGCACGAAAGAAAATGGGCTGTCTAGTGGAACGCCCCATTCTGTCGATGAACAAAACTGCTTTTGAAAACCTTAAAATGCAGCAGATGCTTTTTGGACAGAACGATAATGAAAAAATCGAGCGGATTCTAAAGCGTGTAGGCCTTGGGGATGTAATGCATAAAAAAGCAAAGGATTTCTCTCTTGGAATGAAACAGCGACTTGGCATAGCCCAGACACTGATTAATAGTCCTGAACTCCTTGTTCTCGACGAGCCTGTTAACGGACTTGACCCGATGGGAATGGTAGATGTTCGCAATCTGCTTCGTTCTCTTTGTGAGGATGACGGCATTACGATAGTTATATCAAGCCATATTCTTGCTGAACTTTACCAGCTGGTTACCGATTACATTATTATATCTCACGGTAAACTAGTTGAGTGTATCTCAAAGGAAGAACTTGATGAAAAATGTTCTGCATATGTTCTTCTTGAAACACAGCAGACCGATGAAGCGATAAATATATTGAAAGAAAACAATATAAAATCTATGGAAAACAATGGGAAAGAAATAAAAATCTACGATGAGATTTCAACTGAAGATATTGCAAAATGGCTGTTTGACGGAAAGGTTCTTGTAACGCTTCTGATGAAGTATGAGAAATCGCTTGAAAATTATTATATGGAGCTTTTAGGGAGGAAGTAAAAATGAAAAATCTTTTAAAATGGGAAATGAAACAGACTTTTTCATCAAAGGCATTTTGGGGCATAGGAATTGCGCTGACAGCTGCCACAGTTTTGATGTCGCTTATGCCTCTTTCCGAGAGCAAATATACCGGCTTTGATGTTTTCATTCATAGCTGTAATAATTATAATTCGTTTCTGGTGTTTTTTATAGGTGTGTATTCGGGCATTCACACAACCGGTGCCTTTGAGGAACGTAGGATTCAGGCGGCAGTGATGGCCGGAAACAGTCGATTCTCTATTCTGACTGCAAAGCTTATCTCTTTTTCTCTGTCTGTTGCACTGTTTTGTATAGCGGCTCTTACCGCAAGTGCCGTGCTGGTCTTTTCTATAAAGGGTATGAATGGCTTTGAATACAATTTCTTCAGAGATGTCGTTATTCGCGGCGCAGGATATACTCTTGTTGAGGTATCTTTCGCAAGTGTGTGTTTCTTCCTTTCGATGCTGGTGAAAAAACTTGGTGCATCTATTGCAGTTAATCTTGTTGCAATGCTCGGTCTCAATTCACTGGCACAGCCGCTAATCGGCAAGGAATGGGCAGAGGGTTTTATAAAATTTACACCTGTCGGTCAGACATTTATGCTTCTTGCTGATGTGAGCACAAAGAATCTGATCGTTTCCGTAGCGGCATCTCTGCTTGGTCTGACGGTCACAGTGGTATTGTCTTATATAAAGTTCAGGAAAGAAGAGCTTAAATAAACCTGCTGAAAATATGGCTTTATTTTCTCTGTAAGGTGCTGTATACTTTACTTATAATGAGTCTGGATCCTTATAGAGGTGATTAAATGCCTAATATTCTTATTGCCGATGATGAAAAGGAAATAGTCCGTCTTCTGAAAATATATCTTGAGGCTGAGCACTTTAACATATTCGAAGCCTATGACGGTGCCGCCGCATATGATATTCTGCAAAAGGAAAGCATTGATCTGGCTATTGTAGATATTATGATGCCGAAAATCGATGGGTATGAGCTTATTAAAAAAATCCGTACAGGACGGTACATACCAATACTTGTTGTTTCTGCCAAAACTCAGCTGTCGGACCGTATTCTTGGTATAGACCTCGGTGCAGATGATTATATAGTCAAACCCTTTGAGCCTCTTGAGGTGGCTGCAAAGGTAAAGGCTCATCTGCGCCGCACGGACGCCCAGTACGCACTTAAGGAGAATGTTCTTACAGTAGGTTCGCTTACTCTGGACCGTGACCGTTGTATACTAATAAAGAGCGGTGAACAGATTGAGCTTACAAAAGCTGAGTTTAAGGTGCTGGAGCTGTTTATGGAACAGCCCGGCAGGGTATTTACCAAGGAACAGATATACGAACGCGGGTGGTATAGTGAAGGCGGAGTGGATGATAATACAATCAGAGTTATAGTAAGCCGTCTGCGTGATAAAACAGGTGCCGAATACATAAAGACCATTCGCGGTCTCGGATACAGATTGGAGAACAATGGATAAATTAAGGAAAAAGATAATTAAATACTTTGTGATATGTGCGGTTGCAATTTCCATAGCAGAATCGATATCGAGCAGTATTTTAGAGATTATAATGGAACATATAATCTTACCGAAGTATGAGCAGAACCCAAATTCGGTTGCGATTGTGCTGATACTATTTGCAACAGTGTCAGTATCAATACTTATATTGGTCTGCGGTGCATTGATTTTTTACCGCCTTGTGAGAAAAGCGGTAGATGAGGAAAGTCTGAGACGAACGGCTGAGCAGAATATGCTTTATTCCTGCATTGCACACGATCTTAAAACTCCTATGACCTCAGTACAAGGCTTTGCGGCAGCCTTGCGCGACGGTAAAATTAAGGATGAAGAACAAGGCGAAATATGCGATATAATCTATATGAAGACAAAGCATATGAACGAGCTTGTTGATACCCTGTCGGCTTATTCAAAGCTTGGAACAGAGAGTTTTTCGCTGAATATCGATGAAGTTAATATATGCACGCTTGTCCGTGATATAGCGGCTATGAATTATTCTGATTTTGAGAGTCAGGGGATAGAGATGATTATTGATATCCCGGACAAGTCGATTATACGCGCCCTTGACAAAAAAGAGTTTACCCGAGCGGTGAACAATGTTATGGTAAATGCCTGCAGGCACAACAGCGCAGGATGCAGGGTGCTGGTAAAAGTGCATACAGAAGGTGAGTACGCATATATAACTATCGCAGACACAGGTGAGCCGATTTCAAAGGACCTTGCTGCAAACATTTTTGATCCCTTTGTTTGTGGCAATGCCTCGCGGACAAGTGGCACAGGCAGTGGACTTGGTCTGGCAGTGTCAGCAAGAATCGCAGAAAAGCACGGCGTGAATCTGTGGTACAGTACCGATATAGAGGGCTTTTCAAAAGGGTTTATTTTTAAGATGCCTGCCGATTGAACTGATATTTTTTGAAATTACTAAGTGATTCTTGTTATTTATTAAAAATTAATGTGTCGTATTTGACAAAAAGGCCGAGGTGTTAAGATAACGCCTCGGCCTTTTTGTTTTAATGTATTGATGAACAGTGATGTTGATTAGCTGACGGATTACATAAATGCATTCATTTATTCAAGATGTAACGTATAATACGAAGCTTCAAATATCTCGCTTCCGTCATATCTCGAATATTGATCGTATTTCTGAAATTTGAATCCGCATTTAATTATTACATTGCCTGAAGCTGTATTTGCGTTTGCGTGTCGAGCGAAAAAATCACGGGCACAAAGATTCTTATACGCCCATTGAATCATAGCTCTAGCTGCTTCTGTGGCATATCCACAGCCCCAAAAGTTCTTATTTAAATTGTATCCAATTTCATATGACTCATATTCCGATCGATATGATACAGAACCTGAACCTATGACTTTTCCAGTGCTTTTAAGACAAAAACAAAATTCATGCTTATCGCCCAAAGAACATATCCAGTCTTCTGTTTGTTGTACATTTTTATGCAATGGATATGGCATATATCGGTTAACAACAGGGTCACCGGTCCATTCAAATACATCTTTTGCATCATCAATGGTTAGTGGCCTCAGTATCAATCTTTCTGTTTCGAAAATTTTCATATTTTTCCTCATTTAATTATTACTTTTTATTATTCAATATATCATACTAAATGTATATTTACAATAAAATCGGTATAATCATCAATGTTAATTGGAAGAAATATATTGTTGAAATACATCGTTATAATCAAAAAATACGGAATAAAGTATAAAACATTAATCATAATTAATGAACATCTTACCAATGGCGTCTTGAAAAGGCAGTTTCGTTGACAATACAACAAATTTGTGATAATATTTAACTTGGTTTTAAGCGCAAAAAAGTATATTTGATCAGTTAAAATAGTTATTAATACGAAACAAATTGAAAATACGCAAAAATCAAAGATCAAGAGTTTAAAATAATGATATGATGTGTCAAGAAATAATAAGGAAATAAGAGGGATAAAAGATGGTAAAATATAATGTTGAATTGAATGGAAAAATAATTCTTGTTACAGGTGCGGCAGGATTCATCGGAGCAAATCTGGTAAAAAGAATCTGTGAAAACACAGAAAATGTCAAGGTTATCGGTCTTGATAGTGTAAATGATTACTATGATGTTCGATTAAAGGAATTTCGTTTGAAACAGCTTTCGGTTTATGATTCGTTTGAGTTTATAAAAGGAAATATTGCAGATAAGGCTCTTATTGATTCTATCTTTGAAAAATACAAGCCGCAGGTAGTTGTAAATCTTGCTGCGCAGGCAGGCGTTCGTTATTCAATATCGAACCCTGATGCATACATAGAATCAAACCTTATAGGGTTCTACAATATCCTAGAAGCCTGCAGACATAATCCGGTAGAGCATCTAGTGTACGCAAGTTCATCCAGTGTATATGGTTCAAACAAAAAAGTACCTTATTCAACAGATGATAAAGTTGACAATCCTGTAAGTCTTTATGCTGCAACTAAGAAAAGCAATGAACTGCTGGCTCACGCATACAGCAAATTATATAATATACCATCCACAGGATTAAGATTTTTTACGGTATATGGACCTGCAGGCCGTCCTGATATGGCTTATTTTGGATTTACAAATAAGCTCAGAAACGGAGAGACAATTCAGATTTTTAACTTCGGAAACTGCAAGCGTGATTTCACATACGTTGATGACATAGTAGAAGGCGTAGTAAGAGTAATGCAGTATGCACCTGAGAAGAAAGACGGTGAAGACGGACTTCCCGAACCGCCATACGCAGTGTATAACATAGGAAACAACAGTCCGGAAAATCTTCTTGATTTTGTAGATATTCTTCAGCAGGAACTTATCAGAGCAGGTGTTTTGCCGGAGGATTATGACTTTGAGAAGCATAAGGAGCTTGTTCCTATGCAGCCCGGTGATGTGCCTGTAACATTTGCAGATACTTCTGCTCTTGAACGCGACTTTGGATTCAAACCATCAACAAGCCTCAGAGACGGATTGAGAAAATTTGCAGAGTGGTATAAATCATTTTATATGAACGACTGATAACTTTTTAATATGTTGTTTAACATATGGAGGAGCATTGATGAATATTTTAAACTCATTAGGCTGCGAAGATCTGTTTTTTCAAATATATCGTAAGGACCCCTCTGATATGGTTTTTTGTCCGTATCGAATCTGTCCTATGGGGGCACATTCGGATCATCAGTATGGAAAAATAACCGGACTTGCTATAGACAAGGGAGTACATATTGCCTACAGAGAAAAGCAAAATGGTGTTATAGAGCTTTCATCACTGCAATTTGAAGAAAGAGCGCAGTGGCATATATCGCAGATACCTGAGCAACCTGTATCAGATTGGGCAGACTATCTCAGAGGAGCGACTTGGGCTCTTTCGAAACACTATACATTGAAAAAAGGACTTTGTGGTGTTATAGAGGGTTCCCTGCCGATAGGAGGATTGTCTTCATCAGCAGCAGTAATTATTGCGTTTCTCTCTGCTTTATGCAGAGTGAATGAGGTGAAATTAACTGAGAGTGAGCTTATTATGATTGCCCTTGAGGCTGAAAAGGATTATGTAGGTGTTTCCGTAGGCAAGCTTGACCAGTCCTGTGAAGTTTTTTCAAAAAAGGATCATCTGCTTTATCTTGATACACTTGACGACAGCTATGAGCTTATTCCTGTTAATCCGAATATGAAGCCGTATAAAATAGCTATTCTGTTCAGTGGAATTGAACGCAACCTTGCCGGAAGCAAATTCAATATGCGCGTGGACGAGCTTAAATCTGCAGCATATGCACTGATGGCTTTTTCCGGTATGGAATACGGAAAGTTCAAAGATGCAAGACTTCGATATGTGCCGCGTGAGGTGTATGATCAGTATAAAGACAGACTTCCAGAAAACTGGCGTAAGCGTGCAGAGCATTTCTATACTGAGTTTGACCGTGTTCAGCGTGGTGCTGAGGCGTGGAGAAACGGCGATATTGACACTTTCGGAAAGCTTTGCTTCGAAAGCGGTTATTCAAGTATTTATAACTATGAAACCGGCTCGGATGAGCTGAGAACTTTGTATGAAATAATGCAACGCACTGACGGCATCTACGGAGGACGATTCTCCGGTGCAGGATTCAAGGGCTGCTGTATGGCATTGATAGATCCCGAATATGCTGAAAGCATTGAGGAAAAGATAACAAGAGAATATCTGAAGGCATTTCCGATGCTTGAGGGTAAATATTCATTCCATCTGTGTGAAAGTGCGGATGGAGTCAAGATGTGATGGGGAGGAAGGATAAAATGAAGTGCCTTATATTGGCTGCAGGCTATGCAACCAGACTTTATCCTCTTACAGAGAACTTCCCGAAACCGCTGCTTAAGGTACGGGAGAAAACAATACTGGACTGGCTGATTGATGATATAGACAGCTCAGGAACAGTAGATGAATACGTAGTGATATCAAACCATAAATTTGCTCATCATTTTGAAAAATGGGCAAAGGAAAAATCCCAGAAAATCACTGTGGTTGATGACGGAACAGATTCAAACGAAAACCGTTTGGGTGCAGTGAAAGATATTCAGTTTGCAATAGAAAAGCTGAATATAGATGATGACATGCTTGTAATTGCAGGAGACAATGTTTTAGATTTCAGTCTGACAAAATTTATAGAATATGCAAAGCAAAAGAAATCCTCTTGCGTTATGCGTTATTATGAAAATGATCGAAAGAAACTGACAAAGGGCGGAGTTCTGGAGATTGACGAAAAAGATAAAATTATTTGTATGGAAGAAAAGCCGTCTGAGCCCAAATCAAACTGGTGCTGTCCTCCGTTCTATTTTTACGTGCGCGAAGACGCAAAGCTTGTAAAGGTTGGAATAGAATCCGGATGCGGAGTAGATGCTCCTGGAAGCTATATTGCGTGGCTCTGCGTTAGGACAACCGTTCACGCAATGGAGATGCCGGGCAAACGTTATGATATAGGGAATCTTGAAAGTTATGATGCTGTGCAAAAAGAGTACAAGGGAATTATAGTAAAATAAACGTATATGGCAGGCATTGTACATATGGAATATAAGTAAGGAGTGCTGAAAATGAGTTGTAATGAAGGTAAGATGAATATTGCAGTAGCAGGAACAGGTTATGTAGGATTGTCTATTGCAGTTCTGCTTTCTCAGAATCATAAAGTTACTGCAGTCGATATAATTCCAGAAAAGGTTGACTTGATCAACCAGCGCAAATCACCCATACAGGATGAATATATTGAAAAATATCTTTCTGAAAAAGAGTTGGATCTGACAGCTACACTGGATGCAGAAGCTGCATACAAAGATGCAGATTTTATTGTTATAGCAGCACCTACCAATTATGACAGTAAGAAAAATTTCTTTGATACAAGTGCGGTAGAATCGGTTATTGCTCTTGTTATGGAATATAATCCTGAAGCAATAATGGTAATCAAGTCAACTATTCCCGTTGGTTACACACAGAGTATACGAGAAAAGACCGGAAGCAAAAATATTATTTTTAGCCCGGAATTTTTAAGAGAGAGCAAAGCACTCTATGACAACCTTTATCCGAGCCGTATTATTGTAGGAACAGATATGGAGGATGAACGCCTAAAAAAAGCGGCAGAAACCTTTGCACAGCTCCTGCAGGAAGGCGCAATCAAAGAAGATATCGATACTCTGTTTATGGGGTTCACAGAGGCTGAGGCTGTAAAGCTTTTTGCGAATACATATCTTGCACTTCGTGTTTCTTATTTCAATGAGCTTGATACATATGCAGAGATGAAGGGCCTTGATACACAGAAGATTATCGAAGGTGTGTGTCTTGATCCCCGTATTGGAGCTCATTACAACAATCCTTCCTTCGGATACGGCGGATACTGCCTGCCGAAGGATACAAAGCAGCTTCTTGCAAATTATGCAGATGTACCCGAAAATCTTATTCAGGCGATAGTTGACAGCAATAGTACAAGAAAAGACTTCATCGCTGACAGAGTTCTTGAGCGTGCAGGATACTATACTGAATCATCAATGTGGAATGCTGAGAAGGAAAGACCTATAACTGTAGGTGTTTACAGACTGACAATGAAGAGTAACAGCGATAACTTCCGTCAGAGCAGCATTCAGGGTGTTATGAAGAGAATCAAGGCAAAGGGCGCAACAGTAATTATTTATGAGCCCACATTACCTGATGGAGCAACTTTCTTTGGAAGTCTTGTAGTTAACGATATTGAACGTTTTAAATCTGGTGCAGATGCAATAATTGCTAATCGATATGAAGATGTTCTTGATGATGTACAGGAAAAAGTTTACACTAGAGACATTTTCAAGAGAGACTGACGATTTAACGTATTGATTTCCAGTCCAGCAGTATCGAATGATGGTTGGGACAGGGGTAATTAATCTGAATGGAGTGAATTTTTTATGAATTATTTTATTTTTGGCGGATCAGGATTTATTGGAACACATCTGATTCATTTGCTCAAAGATGAGGTTGTTGGTCCAGAAGATAAGATTTACTGCCTTGATATTGTAATGCCAGGCGAGGAGGGCGTAGTGCCCGGTATTGTTGAGCACAATGACGGAGTGGAATATATCCGTATAGATGTTCGAAAGCCTATTGAGTTTGATTTTATTTCAACAGAAAACGATATCATTTTCAACCTTGCAGCTGTCCATCGCACCCCCGGACATCCCGATTATGATTATTTTGAGACTAATATTCGTGGAGCCGAAAATGTCATTGCTTTCGCTGAAAAGCACGGTATCAGAAAGATTCTCTTTACCAGTTCAATTTCTCCTTATGGCGCATCTGAGGAACTTAAGATCGAAGATTCGCTCCCAACTCCCAACACCCCCTATGGTATCAGTAAGTTAGTTGCCGAAAAAATCCATATGCAATGGTCGGCTGCAGAGCAGAGTAATGAATTGACTATACTGCGTCCGGGCATTGTTTATGGTAAAGGCGAGCATGGAAATATGACTCGCCTTTACAAAAGCCAGAAAAAACGCCTTTTTTTCTATGCTGGACGAAAGGATACCATCAAAGCATGCATCTATGTTAAAGAGTTGGTAAGATTCTTCAAGTACCGTATGATTGATAATTCATTTCCGGGAGTCGATATTTTTAACTGTACTTTTGAGCCAGCTTACACCATAGAGCAGATTTGTACCACTATGCAGAAAGCCACTGGTATGAAACGACGTATTATGCTTATCCCTAGTGGGTTACTTATGTTTGCTGCTAAAATTCTTGGCCCCATTGGCGGAAAAAAGATTGGAATTCATCCCGAACGAGTAAAAAAACTGATGATATCCACTAACATCTGCGGACGCAAACTTCGCGAATCTGGATATTCTTTCCGCTATTCCCTTGAAGAAAGCTTCCGCGACTGGTTTGAGGATTGCAGTGGAAAAGAACTGGTATGACCACTCGAATACAATTAAGTGATAAAGAGGTATAAATATATGGAAAATAAACCAAATGTAAAACTGATCGTGGTCTCTCACAAGTTTTGCCAGATGCCTACGGATGAAATCTATTTTCCTATCCATGTGGGCGCAGAGGGGAAAACAGATAATAGTGGTAATCCACTGGACCTTGGCTTCCAGAAGGATAATACCGGAGATAATATATCCGAGAAGAATTTTTGCTTTGGAACCCAGACTGCACTATACTGGGCATGGAAGAACCTTGAATGCGATTACCTTGGTCTAGTACACTACCGGAGGTTTTTTATTCGTAAAAAGGTAAAAAATGGCAATGTGCTTGATTCTGTAATAACTGGAGAACAGCTTTACCCGATGCTCAGCAAATATAGAGTGTTCCTTCCAAAGAAACGCCACTATTATATTGAAACTATCCGCAATCATTACTCACATACTATGAACGGCGGTGCTGATCAATTACGTTTGGTACGTGAAGTCATTGAGGCAAAATCGCCGGAATATCTTAAGCATTTTGACACATTTATGGAGCAACGGTCGGGATATATCTTCAATATGATGATTATGGATCGCGAACTGATTAACGATTATTGCTCATGGGCCTTTAGCATAATGTTTGAGCTGGAAAAGTTGGTGGACACCACCGGTTATTCTGATTTTGATAAGCGTTATATGGGAAGGATCAGCGAAAGACTTCTTAACATCTGGTTGCTCCGCAAGCTGGAACAAGGAATTATTTCCAAAAATCAAATTTGCGAACTGCCATATAACGAGAGTGTCAACTGGATCAAGAAGGGCATATCTTTCCTTAAGGCAAAGATTTTTACCAAAAAATACGGCGCTAGTTTTTAATCTTTTTCGTAGGAGATAATATTATGAAGTTTAAATATGTGATTGTCGGAGCGGGTTTGGCAGGCATAACTATTGCAGAGAGAATCGCTACACAGCTGCACGAAAAGGTTCTTATCATTGAAAAAAGAGACCACATTGGCGGAAATGTATATGATGAATACGATGCAGCCGGAATACTTATTCAGAAGTATGGCCCTCATACATTCCATACAAATGACAAGGAAGTTTTTGATTATATCTGCCAGTACACAGATTGGCACGAGTATCAGCATCGTGTTCTTTCATATGTAAACGGTAATTTCGTTCCGATGCCTATTTCACTTGAGACCATCAATCAGCTTTATAATATGAATCTTTCAGAGGATGAGATGGATTCGTTTATTGAAAGCCGCAAGGTGAAGATCGATGATATCAAAACCAGTGAGGATGTAGTTCTCAGCCAGGGCGGACGTGATATTTATGAAAAGTTCTTTAAGTACTTCACAATAAAGCAGTGGGGCGTAGATCCGTCACAGCTGGATAAGTCTGTTATCAGCAGAATCCCGTTCCGCAAAAACAGAGATACAAGATATTTTACAGATCAGTATCAGGGAAATCCTCAGGGCGGTTTTACACAGATGTGCAGAAATATGCTTAACCATCCTGAAATTAAGGTTATGCTCAATACCGACTATAAAGAAGTAATAAATGATATTGAGTATGAAAAGCTTATTTATACAGGTCCGATCGACTACTATTTTGATTATAAGCTTGGCGAGCTTAAATGGCGCAGTATCAAGTTTATATTTGAAACTCACGACAAAGAGTCTTATCAGCCTGTAGCAAGTACACGCTGGCCGATGGATTATGACTATACTCGCATAACAGAGTTCAAGAAGCTTACCGGCCAGAAGCACGATAAGACAACAATACTTAAGGAAATCCCCTGCGACGGTGAGGAGCCTTTCTATACATTCCCGACAGCGGAGTGGAAGGAACTAGCTCAGAAGTACCGTGATATGGCTGCAAAGGAAGAAAATGTTATTTTCCTTGGACGTCTTGCAGAATATAAATATTACGATATGGATGATGTTGTGCGCAGAGCGTTGGATGTAGCAAAAGAAATAATTGAAAAAAATTAGTTAGTATTGAAAGGCTGAAACAATGAACTATAGTCAAAAAAACGTATTGATACTTGTAACGGATTATCCTAGTGAAAATGGAAAGGAAGCGCATAGATTTGTCCATGTGAGAAACCTGTACTATCAGGAGCATGGAATCAATATTTCTGTGTTGAGCTTTGCGGCGAAACAAAGCTATATTTATGAAGGAATCCGTGTAATTACATTGGCTGATTATAAAAAAGAAAAAAAGCAGTATGACCTTTTGATTACTCATCAGGCTAATATCAGAAAACACTATTTCTTTCTAAAAAAATATGAAAAAAGATTTCCTCAGATTATTTTCTTCTTCCACGGACACGAAGTACTTAGATTCAGCCAGGTATATCCAAAGCCATATCACTATGCCAGCGGTTCGAAAATCGCTGTTGCTTTACGCGATGTGTACGATCGATTTAAGCTTTCGGTATGGAAAAACTATATCCCAAAGGTAATTGACAAGTCTACACTGGTTTTTGTCAGCCATTGGATGCTGGATGAATTTATAAAGGCAACAGGACTTACCTTGTCATCGCTGAAAGAGCGTTACAAAATTACCTATAACTGTGTCGGAAGACTTTTTGAGGAGTGTAATTTTGATTGGGAAGCACCAAAGCAGTATGATTTCGTTACAATCAGAGGGAATCTTGATGGTGCAAAGTACTGTATTGATGTTGTCAATGAGTTGGCAAAGACGAATCCGAACAGCAAATTCCTTGTAGTGGGAAGAGGTGAGTTTTTCTCTCACTATGAGAAAGCAGATAATATAACGTGGATGAATACCACAATGAATCATACTCAGATTATAGAGACAATGCAGATGGCTCGATGTGCGTTGATGCCGACACGAACCGATTCGCAGGGATTGATGATGTGTGAAATGGCTACTTTTGGAATGCCTGTGATAACGTCCGATATTCCGGTTTGTTATGAAGCTTTGAGTGGTTTTGACAACGTGGAAATGATTGATCATAATCGGTATGATTATGATTTGAATGCTATTTGCTGTGATCTTGAAAAAAGATTGCCGTATCCTAAGAATAATAAGTATTTTATGAAGAATACCTGTGCTCACGAAATCGATATTATTAATTCGATTTTGGATAGCATATGTGAACATTAACTATACGCTTAATTTCCTAAGATAGAACAGAAATAAGAGAGGTAGCTCGTCAATGAAAAAGATAATGCTTGTGTTCGGAACAAGACCCGAAGCGATAAAAATGTGTCCTCTTGTCAACGAACTCAAGACTCGAAAGCAGTTTGAGACTGTTGTGTGTGTAACAGGACAGCATCGTCAGATGCTGGACCAGGTTATGGAGACTTTCCAGGTAAAGGCTGATTATGATCTGTCTGTTATGAGAGAAAAACAGACACTGTTTGATATCACCACCAATATACTAAGCAAAATTAAAGAAGTTCTGGAAGAGGTCAAACCTGATGTAGTATTAGTCCACGGAGACACCTCGACTACATTTGTAACTGCATTGGCTTGTTTTTATCTTCAGATCCCGGTTGGACATGTTGAGGCCGGATTGCGCACGTATGACATTTACAGTCCGTATCCCGAAGAGTTCAATCGCCAGGCTGTCTCTATTATTTCAAAATTTAACTTTGCACCTACAGAATTATCAAAAGAAAATCTGCTGAAAGAGGGAAGAGATCCTCAGAGCATATATGTCACTGGAAATACAGCCATTGACGCATTGAAAACTACGGTCAGAGATGATTATTATCACCCGGAGTTGGAATGGACAGAAGGCAGCAGACTGATTTTGATAACCGCCCATCGCAGAGAGAACCTTGGACAGCCGATGCATAATATGTTCCGCGCTATTCGCAGGGTTTTGGACGAACATAAAGATGTAAAGGCGATATATCCCATACATATGAATCCTGTAGTACGGCAGGCTGCTGAAGAGGAATTGGGTTCTTGCGATCGAATCAGAATTATAGAGCCGTTAGATGCACTTGACTTCCATAATTTCCTTGCTCGCAGCTATCTGATATTAACCGACAGCGGAGGAATTCAAGAGGAGGCCCCTTCTCTTGGAAAGCCTGTGCTCGTAATGCGCGATACAACAGAACGTCCTGAAGGAATTGCAGCAGGAACACTGAAACTTGTTGGTACAGACGAGGAGATAATATACTCCAGCTTTAAAACTCTGCTCGAAGATGAGTCTGCCTATAATGCAATGGCTCATGCATCTAACCCTTACGGTGACGGAAAGGCTTGCATAAGAATAGCTGATATTATTGAAAACACCATAGTTTGACAACTGTGCAATTACAGCTTTTACGAACAGTAGTTACGGACGCTTTTGACGTTCGGATGGTATTAAATTGACTATGCTGCAATAAAATGGGAGATATAATATGAAGAAAATCATATCCAATATCGCAAAATCAGTCTTTTATAAATTATATTATTTGTATGCCTCAATAACTTTACGATGCAGATATTCTTATGAATATCATTCCGGTAACTTAAAACATCTGTCCAAGGAAGATTACCGTGAATGGCGCAAAGGTATGCTGACTATGATGAGGGAGCACTGCTTTGCTAATTACGGCTTTAGCTCAAGATTTGTTTACGAGGCATTTGCGAAGGCTAATATCGATATTGTGAGACAGACAAATATTGAAACAGGAAAAACTCCGATTGTTATTCTAAGTGTTAAGAATGATTTGAAGCGACTTCAAATGCTTGTTGAACATTATCGCAGACTTGGTGTAAGAAAGTTTGCATTTATCGACAATGGCTCCACCGATGGAACATTCGAATGGATGATGGAGCAGGACGATATAGATGTTTATAAGACAGAAGACAGATATACCAGCTTTACAAAAGAAGGATGGCTGAATCGCATTATCAGCTATTACGGTTTTGATCGATGGTATATTCTGACTGATTCGGATGAGCTGATTACATATATCGGTATGGAAAAGTATAATTTGGAACACGTACTTGAATATGCCGAGTGTAATAGTATTGAAAGGTTTCGTGCATTAACGTTGGATATGTATGCCGATACGAAAATTTTCTCTGATGATTCACAATGTGACATTATGGAAAAATATTGTTGGATGGATTCCGACAGCTATATAGAAATGCCTCGTGAAGTTGCGAAAATCACAATCTCATCTATTGTTGGTGGCCCGCGAATGAGGGTTATGAAGGTTACACCAACACTTATGAAATATCCGTTGGTGTATTTTAAAAGAGGAACCATCACTCCTAATGCGCATTTCCAGTTCCCTTACAGAGAGATCCCGAATAGCGACTGTGTGTTTGGAATTTTGCATTACAAATTTATGGGAAATGATTTACAGGAGTACATTAAGCGAGCTGAAAAGTCATCAGGTTTTTCTTCGGGAAGCAAACTGAAGAATGGCGGATATTATAGGAGTTACATTAATGCTGTGAAAGAAAGCGAAAACGCAACGTTTATGTACGAAAAAAGTGTGCGTTTTGAGAATTCGGAGTCGCTCAGACACATTTCGTTAATTAAATCAATTTCTTTTGATGATTGAAACAAGTAAATCAAAAAGATGACCGTGTTTCTGGGTATAACGTTTATAAAGCGAGACATTTTGTTGTGAAAACAGTACGAAGGAGAATATGATGATAAGCAATAAGAAAGAACTAAACGAGTATCTTTTAGCAGATAAAGTTGCAAATGGAAGAAAGAAAAAAAAGCCGAGAACTACGGATTATATTTGGCGCTTTTTGATTGCACTCAGAAATTATGAGTATCATCAAAATATGATATCTCACAGAAGCAAGTTTTACCATAAAATAATGAGCATTGTATGGAAGATTAAATATATACGGATGTCAATAAAATGTGGTTATGATATAGGAATTAATTCGTGCGGTAAAGGACTCCAGTTATCTCATAGAGGGAATATTATTATTTCAAAAAATGCGCGTATAGGAGAATATTGCAGAATACATGTTGGCGTGAATATAGGAGAAACTGTTAGAATTGGAAATAGAGTATACATAGGCCCTGGGGCGAAGTTTTTTGGTGAAGCAAAAGTAGCGGATGATATTGCAGTAGGAGCAAATGCAGTCGTTAACAAGGAATTTATAGAAAAAGGAATAACAATAGCTGGCGTTCCGGCGGTAAAAGTGGGAGAGAAAGGATCATCCAGACTGATTTATTCAGATAAAAACGTAAAATAATACAACGAGATTCAAAAACATCCAATTAAACAATAAATGAGGGGAAAATATGGGTGCAAAACAGAAACTAGAAAAGATTATCGGTAGAAAAGCCGTTGAAGGAATTATTAAGGTAAAAAAGAGTGCATCATGGATATTGTCATGTATTAATGGAAACGCCGGGCGCATTGTTTTTTGTGATGATCGCGAATATCAGAAGTATCATTTGGCGGATCATAATGTCTTCTTTGGGTATTATGATCTTCAACAGTATGATGAAAAAGGAGAAAAACTACTGGCACACGTTGTAAAAAAGGGTGCAGATACTTCAAAAGATAAAGCAAAATTAGTATGGTTTGATTCTGCAGACGGGTCCATGCATGAGTTTGCTTCTACTCAAGCATGGTGCTGGCAGCAGGGAGCGCGTCTCAGATGGCATCCCAAGGAAAAAAACGTTGTGCTGTATAATGATAAAGAAGGCAATGAGTTTGTGTTGAAATCAACAAACTTGATTGACGGAAAAACCGAAATTTTATCGCCTGCACTGTATGATGTCGATAAAACATTACAAAATGGACTGAGTTTGAATTTTGCTCGTCTTCAAAGGTTGCGTCCCGGTTATGGATATAACTCTATTACTGACGACAGTGTAAATGAAAAGGCATCTGCCTCTGATGGCGTTTTTCATATTGATCTCGCATCCGGAAGAAAAACTTTATATTTCTCTCTTGAAAATCTTGCGCAGGATGTGTATGACGATTCTGCATCTCATTATATTAATCATATATGCATCTCACCTGATGGCAGTAAATTCACATTCTTTCATATATGGACAAAAAGCGCTGAATTTCCATTGAAGATGCGTTTTTATGTAGCAAATATGGATGGAACAAATTTACGCAGACTGGAAAACGAGTGGCGAATTTCTCATTACAGTTGGATAGATAACAAAAAAATACTTACAACTACAGCAGATGGCAAATATGTGATTTACGATGTGGAAACGGGAGAAAAAACTGTTATTCAGTCTGAACATCTGGTAAGAGATGGGCATCCGACTCCGATTGAAGAGGCTTTTGTTTCAGACACTTATCCATCCAAAAGGTGTATGCAACAAGTATTTAGAATAGGATTTAATGGAGAGAATTATAAGAATATTCTAAATATTTATTCTGATCCTCGCAGGTACGGCGAAAAAAGATGTGATCTTCATCCACGTGTCACATCTGATGGACGAATTACAATAGACACCACCTGCAATAACGGTCTACGCAGCATAGTGGCATTTAGACTGAAAAATGATGAAATGTAATGGAGGATACAATTGTGGATATTAGTGTAATAGTTCCTGTATATAATGTTGAAAAGTATATTGGGCAGTGTATAGAAAGTCTATGTAACCAGACATTAAAGAATATAGAGATCATTTTGGTGGACGATGGAAGTCCTGATAACAGTGGTAATATTTGCGACGAATATGCTGCAAAAGATGATAGAATCACGGTCATTCATAAAAAGAACGGCGGTGTTGGTGCTGCACGAAACGATGGCTTAGCAGTAGCGAAAGGAGAATATGTCATTTTTGTAGATTCCGATGACTATGTCCCCGAGGATGCTTATGAAAAGCTGTACAATAAGGCTGTAGAGTGTGACGCGGATATTGCAATCGGTGATGTGTATCGTATTTATGATGACAGAAAGGAATATGCTCAGTTCTATAGAAATGAGTTTATCACCGAAGATAGTGAGTTTATAGATAAGCTTATTCAAGCTGATTTTTATCATACATACTGTCCTCTTCCTCCTGAGAGCGGCGCAGCATTTGGTTATGGCGGTCCGTGGAATAAAATCGTCCGCCGTTCTATGCTTGAGGAGCATGACATTAAGTTTGATCTAAGAGTTAAAGGCATATTTGACGACATCATTTACACTGCACACATTCTTGCTGTGGCAAAGCGTATTGTGTATATTAATACACCTGTGTATAATTATCGGATTTTAGAAAACTCCATCACTCAGACTTATAAAGCAAATATGCCGGAAATAAATAGTGCAATATTTGAATCATGGCAGGAATTTATTGCAAAGTACGGTCAAAATGGGAAATATGACAAAGCATACTATGCAAATGTTTTACGACGTATGGAACAGAGTTTGCTAAAATATTTCTTTAACAGCAAAAATCCCAAGTCAAATAAGGAAGTTATGAAAGAATTGCGGGATACTATCCGTTCTGAGCCATATTTTACTGCAGCAAAATGCGCAGAACTGTCAAAATTACGCAAAGGCCACAAGTTGATTGCTTTGCTTATGCGTACAAAATCAGCTTTTGTTTTACGAACAGTTTTCTGTTTGTTAAACAATATAAAAAAAGCATAATTAATTTTGATTCTATCAACACATTGTCAGATACGAGGATTCATTTGCTACGTGTGTTAAGTAGTTTGGTGAGATTATTATGGACAAAAGTCTGAAAACAATTAATGGCTTTGATATACTTGAGTGGGTTTTTGCTGCTTTACTGATGCTGCAATGCAATTCGGTGTATCAGCGAATGACAAATATAAACCTACATATTGAAGAATTTATAGTTATCGTATCAATGGTTATGCTTATTGCCAGGTATGGCAAAAGATTGTGTATCGAAAAATCTGTGGGTCAAATTATATTGTTTCTTGTTGCGGCTGGCGTTCTTATTTTTATTTGTAATTTTTCTAGCAATCACAAAGATGAACTTGTGATGCATTTTTTCTTGTTTTTTCCGTGTGTAATCCTTTATCTGTCGCAGAGCAATAATTTATTTGAGATTTACAGAAAATTTTCTCACGTTGTATTGGTGATATCACTTGCCTCTACATTAATATGGTTTATGGCAGAAGTGCTGAATATACTTAATACTAATACAAGTGTCACGATTTCGTGGGGAGGTATTCGTCAGTTCAAAGGATACTTTGGATTGTTTTATGAATCTCAGATCGACAATACATTCGGCATTGGCGGATACCGTAATACCGGCATTTTCTGTGAGGCACCGATGCATTCGCTCGTTTTGTCACTTGCTTTGGCCTATGAGGTTTTCATAAGCAAAGAACGCTCAAAAAAACGTATTATGCTTTTTTCTGTGTGCATATTAACAACTGTTGCTACAACTGGCATTCTTTTTCTCTTACTATGTTTTGCTTTAATGTTTTGGAATAAGATAATGACCCAAAAAAAGGCAGTACGGGTGCTATATATTATAGTTATGATTGTTCTGATTCCTCTGCTTTATATATTTATTGATTCCATTTTTGAGGCAAAATCAGTGACATCATCCTACTCAAAACGTATGATAGATTATGTTGCAGGCATAAGAGCATTTATCGATAATCCTATTATCGGTGTTGGTTATGGCAATATAAGTCGTTTGGCTGCTTATAAATACGATTTGTATCTTGCGCATGGATTAGATCCAACTAATATAGGCTTCAGCAATTCCCTGATGGCAATAATTGGTCAGGGCGGTATAGTTCTAAGTACAATTTTTTATTTGCCAATTATAAAAATTTTATTGGGACGATATGATTCGAATAAGAAACATTGGTGTATATCTCTAATGTTTCTTATTACTACAACCATTTTTAACACAAGATTTATAATGATTTTCTTTTTAGTTATGATATATGCTTATATTTGTAACAAAAAGAAATCTTTTCAGACTACAACAGAATGAAGCTTATGAATAATGAGGAGTCGAGAAATGAAACGAATTGGATTAATGACATTTCATGCAGCGCATAATTATGGGTCCGTGCTGCAGGCATATGCCACACAGAAAGTGCTGAATGATCTGGGGTATCCTAATGAAATAATTAATTATCGCTTGAGAAATCAACGGGCGTTCTACAACGATCTGTACTCAACAAGATTTGGATTCAAAGATTTTCTACGACGACTGATGAGAATTACAGAGCATTCAAAGCGAAAAGCCAGATCAGATAAGTTTGAGAAATTCATAAGCGAGCGCTTTGTTCTTACAGAGAAGGAGTACAATACTTATGATCAGCTGGTAGCGGCAGGACTGGATTACCCTGTTTTAATATCCGGAAGCGACCAGGTGTGGAATCTGCACTGTACAGCAGAGTTCAAAACCGAGCCGCCGGAGTCTATACTAGGGTATTATCTAGCCTTTGGTCGTGATGATGCAAAGCGTATTTCGATTTCTTCGAGTTTTGGTGGGATGACTCGATATGAGATTGAGGAAAAACTTGATTATCTTAGTAAATTTGACCATTTATCTGTTAGAGAAAAAAACGGAGCAGATGTGTTGGCAGAAGCTCTTGAACGAGATGTTGTCAACTCATTGGATCCAACATTATTGCTTGACAAGAATGAATGGGCTGCAGAGGGAACATATGAGGTAAAAAGAAAATATGTTTTTGTATATACTCTGAAAAAATATAATGCAGCAAAAAAATTGCTTAAGTCGGTAAAAATGTTTGCAGATAAGCATAAACTTGAGGTAATATGTGTTTCTCCGTTCAGTCCGGTTTTTATTCCCGGCATTACTTCTTTTCAGAATTGCGGACCAATAGATTTTATTTCGTATATTAAGAGTGCATCTGTGGTTATAACAGATTCTTTCCACGGTACTGCATTTTCAGTAAATATGGGGACTCCGTTCTATACCGTTCAATTTGGTACAGATAAAAGAAAACAGCTTTTGCTGAATATATTGGGGCTTGAAGATCGCATTCTCTCATCCGAAAAAGAACTGGAAGATATTTCCGACTTTAGTTGTTCATTCCACAATGCGTGGGAACGCCTTTCGGAGGAGAGAGAGAAAACCATAAATTACATTAAAAATGCGCTTGGCAACAAGCCGTTTGAAATATGTGATGAGCTGAAGTGTACCGGGTGTTCTGCGTGTGCACAACTTTGCCCTGTAAATGCAATCAGTATGGTTGAAAATGAAGAAGGTTTTTCTTATCCGCAGGTAGATTTTGATAAATGCATCGAATGCGGTCTATGCAAGCGCAGATGTCCTATGAATAACGGATCTTCCTGTATTGAACAAAATTCAACATATATGATGGGTTGGCATAAAGACAAAGAAATTCTTAAATCAAGTTCGTCCGGGGGAGCATTCTCAGCACTGGCATCCGAGATACTGAGTCGTGGAGGCACAGTTTTCGGTGCAGTCAAAAGTGCCGAAAATCAAAAGGTGATTCATAAGGCTGTGAATACCGAAGAGGGGATGAAAGACCTCAGAGGAAGCAAATATTTTCAAAGTGATGTTCAGAATGTGTATCGGCAGGTACGGGAATGCCTATCAAAGGATGAATATGTTCTTTTCAGTGGTACGGCCTGTCAGATAGCAGGATTATATGCGTTTTTAGGGAACGACAAAAAGGAAAAATTACTGACGATTGATGTTTTGTGTCATGGCGTGGCAAACAAAAAGGTTGTGGATGAATATATCGCCAGCCAAGAGAAACGTCACGGAAAAAAGATTACTGACTACAGCTTCAGAGTAAAGGCTGGCAAGGAAGGCTGGAGCAAAGGCAACGGAACACGAATGAAACTGCAATTTTCTGACGGCACAGAATATATAGCCGAACGCCCTTACGACACATTCTTTATCGGATTCAATAATAATTTTATTCTTCGAGAATCCTGTTATGTGTGCAGATTCTGCTCCCCTAATCGCATTGCCGATTTTACAATTGCCGATTTCTGGGGCATTGACTCCGAATTGGTATCTCAGGAGCAGCTCTGGCTCGGAGTATCTCTGATTCTGGCAAATACGGACAAGGCAAGAGATCTAATTCCGGAGCTGAAGAAGACAATGGTTCTGCATCCTGCTGACGCAAATAAGGCAGCGGCGCGAAATCGCTCTCTGCGAGAGCCTCAGGAGCGTCCCAAGGTAAGAGACACCTTTGTCAGACAAGTATTTAGCGATGGTTACGATAATTGTATCGAAAAAATATTTAAGAAGCGCTTCATTAAATTCAGAATCAAGAATTTCGCTCGAAAAATTCTGCCGAAATCTGTTGCTGAAAAAATAATGAAGAATGCTTGACAGAAAGGATATAGCTGCAGATTGAAAACGCAAAGCATAAAGAAAAATTATATACTGAATACACTTTATCAGATTTTAACGCTATTTACTCCGCTGATCACTGCACCGTATATTGCACGAGTGCTGCATTCCGAAGGAGTCGGTGATTATAGCTTTACGGTCTCGGTTGTTGCTGTTTTTAGTCTGTTCGCAGTTCTGGGAACATCCGTCTATGGGCAAAGAGCGGTTGCTCAGAAGAGAGATAATAAAGATGAATTAAGTCGTACCTTCTGGGAAATTGAAATTCTAAGCATTCTATCCACTTTGGTGACTTTTGCTGCGTGGGTTGTTTTTATTTTCCTTTCGTCTCCAGAATATAAATTTCTGTATATTCTGCTTTCGATCGAACTGATTTCCTGTGCGTTCGACATTTCTTGGCTTTTTGCTGGATTAGAACAGTTCTCCAGTATTGTAATAAGAAATACCGTAGTAAAGTTGATCGGTGTACTTCTTCTATTTATTTTAGTCAAGAACGAGCAGGATTTATGGAAGTATATTGCAATACTATCCGGAAGCAAATTTATCGGCAACATTTCTATGTGGTTTGTTATGCCGAGATATATTAGTCGGGTCAAATTTTCTGAGTTGAAAATCTGGCCGCATTTTAAGGAGACTGTAGCGTATTTTATTCCAACTATAGCTGCGTCGGTATATTCTTATATAGATAAAGTTATGATTGGTATTTTTACATCCGACTCATCCGAAAACGGTTATTACGAAGAAGCGATGCGAATAATTAGACTATCGCATACCGTTATTGTGTCATTAAACACGGTAATGTCAGCTAGAATGTCATATCTCTTTGCGGAAAACAGGACAGATGAGATAAAAGAAAAACTTGAAAAAGCCCTTGCGTTTATATTAACATTAGGAACTCCGATGGTATTCGGAATAATTGCTATATCATCAAATTTTGTTCCGTGGTTCTTTGGAGATGGATTTGATAAGGTAACAATTCTAATGGTTTTTGCCAGTCCGCTTATTGTTATTTTAAGTCTTCACAATTTCCTTTCTGCGCAATATCTTGTTCCGTCAGGACAGCGTACCAGAAGCACAAAAGGCGTGTTAGTTGGTGCGGGAGTGAACTTTTGCCTTAACCTGATACTGATACCGCTGCTTCAGTCTATTGGTGCTGTTATCGCAACAATTATTGCCGAGATGTCGATTTTAATTGTATATTTCTTTATGAGTAAGGAATATATACAGGTAAAACTCGTATGGAAATATCTACCCAAACAACTTATTGCATCTGCGCTAATGGCAGCAGTTGCTGCATTAATCGGAATTGGAGCTGACGGCAGTGTATGGATTACAATAGCGCAGGTGGCAGCCGGAGGTTTGGTATATGTTGCAGCATTGTATATTATGAAGGAAAAGTTCTTTATACAACTGATGCAAAGTTTTCTTAGGAAAATTAAGAAAAGATAAAACAAGACTGTTCATAGGAAATTAGATTAATGCAGTTTGTACGAATTGTGATGCAAATTATGACAGATCAAAAATCAAGACCGCCGATTAAACTGGCGGTCTTGATTTTTGAAAAAAATATTGTAAAGAGACCAAAGTGTTTTATTAAAATACAGATGTGATAAACATAGGTAATAGTAAGAATCGGGCTCGGAATAATATGGTGATGTAGGTTATATGTGAATATTTACAATTGCAACAGAAGCTTTATATTCATATAGTTCTTACAGCCCTACGGTGCATTATAACCATTGTATCCGTAAACTATATCAAATTTTGTGTTTTCAGTATGTAGAATTTATTTGTTTTACACATTATAATTAAGAATTAATTAATAAACGAAAAAACAAATTGACTGAAGCCTATGCAGTGATTATAATTAGTAAACAAAAGTTTACCAATTTACTGGAGGCAGATATATGTCGGCTTTTCAAATGCAAGTGTCTGATGATATAGTTGATATGGTCGTTCTGGTTTCAGAACATCTGTCCAGACCTTTTGAGGAACGGTTCAAAGATGATTTTACTGCGCTGCAGATATACACTATGTGTAAACTTGCAATGGATGGACCGATGACAATGACTGAGCTTGCAGATGCGATGCATATAACAAAACAGCAAATGACAAAAGTTATTGCACGATTATCAGACCAAGGATATATAAGCAGGCATCACGATGAAAAAGATAAACGAATCATTGTTTCAGAAATATCTCAAAAAACACTTGAATATATAAAACTCCGCAGAGAATACTATTCTGAATATGTAAAGAAAATGCTTTCAAAGCTTGGAGAAGAAGAGATAGAAGAACTGAGCGATGCAATACGAAAGATAAATAAAATAATGCATAAACTTTCTGAAATGGATAAGGAGACGGATATATGATACTTAACAATAATACAGAATTTACAAAGGTAACACCAACAATTGAAAAATATTCTGAAAAATGTGTAAAAAGCAGTACAATAGACACTTCTCTTTATAATAAGTATGAAGTAAAAAGAGGTCTTAGAGACCTTGACGGAAGAGGCGTCCTTACAGGTCTTACAGAAATCTCTGAAATTCAGTCAACGAGGGAAGAAGACGGTGTACGAATTCCTTGTGAAGGTCAGCTTTTTTACAGAGGTTATGATATAAATAAACTTACAAAAGGTTTTCTTGATGATAAAAGATTCGGTTTTGAAGAGATAACATATCTTCTCCTTTTCGGAGAGCTTCCAACATATGAACAGCTGCAGGAGTTCTGTGCAGTTCTTGCTGGATACAGAAGCCTGCCTACAAGTTTTGTGCGTGATATTATTATGAAAGCTCCGAGCTTTGATATGATGAATACACTGGCTCGAAGCGTACTTACATTGTATTCCTATGACGGAAATGCAAATGATACGTCTCTGCCTAATGTTGTGCGTCAGTGTCTACAGCTTATTGCGCTGTTCCCCTTGCTTTCAGTATATGGCTATCAGGCATACGAGCATTATCATAATAACGGAAGTCTGTTTATTCATACACCCAGACCTGAGCTTTCTACCGCTGAAAATATCCTTTATATGCTTAGACCCGATAGCAGTTATACCGAACTTGAGGCAAGAATACTTGACCTTGCTCTTGTGCTCCACGCGGAGCACGGAGGCGGCAACAATTCGACATTTACCACCCACGTTGTTGCATCATCAGGAACAGATACATACTCTGTTATAGCAGGTGCTTTGGGCTCACTTAAAGGACCGAGACACGGCGGTGCAAATATAAAGGTTGTTCAGATGTTTGATGATATGATGAATACATTGGACGACTGGACTGATGAGGAACAGATTACACAGTATCTTGAGAATGTGCTTGATAAGAAGGCTTTTGATAAATCGGGCCTTATTTACGGTATGGGACACGCAATCTATTCTCTTTCAGATCCCAGAGCAGGAGTTTTCAGAGGATTTGTAAAAAGTCTTTCTGAGGAAAAGGGTTTTGAGAAAGAATATAAGATGTATGCTACAGTTGAGCGTATAGCCCCGCAGATAATAGGCAAGAGAAGAAAGACTTACAAGGGCGTAAGCGCAAATATAGACTTTTACAGCGGATTTGTTTATAAGATGCTCAATCTGCCCCTTGAGCTTTACACACCAATTTTCGCTATTGCAAGAATAGCAGGATGGAGTGCACATCTTATCGAAGAAAATATAAATGTAGGTAAGATAATCAGACCTGCGTATATGAATATAGCAGATCGCAAGGAATATATTCCTATGGACGAAAGATAATAAAAAAGCCGACACAGGTCGGCTTTTTTATATTAGTCGAAAATTTAAGGTTTTAAGGGCAAAGATCAATATCATTTTTATTTATAAGTTCAGAAAGTTCGGTTAATGCCTTTTTCTCAAGACGTGAAACATAAGAACGGGAAATCCCGAATTTATCGGCAATTTCTTTTTGCGTCATAGGATCACAGTCGCAGAGACCGTATCTTAGAATAATTATTTCGCGGCTTCTTTTATCGGAAAGATGATTTATACATTTCCTAAGGCGTTCGCCCTGAATTTTAAGCTCAAGCTCATCTGCTAATACGGTATCATCGGCAATAACATCGATAAATGTAATTGTGTTGCCCTGTCTGTCTGTTTCTATCGGTTCACTTATAGAAATGTTTGACGAATTTTTTTTTGAGGAACGTAAATACATAAGAACCTCGTTTTCGATGCACCTTGAGGCATAAGAGGATAAACGGATTCCCTTGTTGGGAGAAAACGTATCGACAGCTTTTATAAGACCTATTGTACCGATTGAAATAAGATCATCTATATCATTTGAAACAGAATAATATTTTCTGTTTATATATGCAACGAGACGCAGATTATGTTCTATAAGTTTAATGCGCGCGTCCTCGTCGCCCTGCTGCATTAATTGTATATACTTGTTTTCTTCAGATGGACTTAACCGTCTGGGAAATGCGCCGTTACCGGAAAGACCAAGTAAAAGATAAACAATACTTCCGAATGATTGAGTCAAAAGCTGAATGAAATCCATACTGCACCTCCAAGCTATATATTAAAATATATTCGCGCAGATGGGTAAAGTTTCCTCTAAATTTGCCAAATTTGTATTTAATTTACGTTTTACATATTGACTTTATGGAAGAATACGTTTTAATATAATAAAAAACTGAAAAGAGGAAATAATCAAATGAGAAAACTTTTTCCGGTAAGTTCAATGGCTTCCAATGTTGTAGGTCTTGTAATATCTATTGTGATTTACGCAGCTATTGTAGGTGTTTTTGCATGGCTTGCATCACTGATTGAGGGTATCTGGGTCATAGGTCTTATTGCTCCTGCACTGTATACAGTAGCAGGCGTTTACTCTGCAATCGGTATTGTTCTTGCAATTATTACTTTTGTAAAAAACAGAGATAAGTAAAAAACAAAGCCGACAGATAGTCGGCTTTGTTTTTTTATTAAGAATTGAAAAGAAGTTTTGTTATTAAAATGCATTAGTACTTGAAATTCTATTTATGAAATAGTATAATTAAATACGGATAATTATGTCAGAAACAAATGCTGTTATGATTCCCAGGGTCAGAAGACGTGTAGATGTATTTAACAGCTCATTTACAATTTGTATGTTCTGGATAGAGTTGCTTATGATATCAGGAAAAAGCATAAGCAGTATGGTGCAGATCAAAATAACGCAGAATATACAGATAGTAGCCTGAATTATTCGTATTGCAAGCCAGGACAGAGTTTTAAACTGACTATATATGTTATTTAAAATTTTCATAATGTTTTCACCGGCATTATGATAGCATAATAAAGCACATATTGCAAAGGTAATTGCTGCCGGGAAGGGTGATACAATGAAGGTTGGTGTTTCAACTGCCTGCTTATATCCGATGCTGACAGAACGCTCAATTTCCACATTGATTGATATGGGAATAAGTGAATTTGAAGTTTTTTTCAACACAAATTCAGAGCTGGAACCTTCATACGTCAAAGATATCGCGAAGTATATAAAAAGAAACGGAGGAACGGTATATTCCGTACACCCGTATTCATCTCAGATGGAGCCGTTTATGTTTTTTTCAGACTATGAGCGGCGTTTTACTGATATGCTTGAAACATATAAGCAGTATTTTTATGCTGCCAACAAGATGGATGCACAGGTTGTCGTTCTCCACGGTGACAGATTACCGGGCAGCGTGGCAGACGGAAAGTATATAGAGCGCTTTTTGAAAATAGCTGAGTGCGGAGAAAAAATGGGTGTTACACTTGCACAGGAAAACGTAAATCTTCACAGAAGTCAGAACCCGGACTTCCTCTTAAAGATGAAGAAACAGCTCGGTAAATACGGCAAATTCGTTTTTGATATTAAACAGTCCATAAGAAGCGGATATGATCCGTATGATTTTATGGACAAGATCGGAGATAGTATAGTTCACATCCATTGCAATGATAACAGCACGATGAGAGACTGTATGCTTCCCGGAAAAGGAAGTATGGACTATTATCGTATGAAGACCATCCTCGATAAATACCATAATCATCCTACCTGGGTCATAGAGGTATATCGTCGTGACTTTGATAAGATCACTGAACTGAGAGACTCTGTTGACTATATGAACGGTCTGCTTGATGATGGTACACCGTGGAAGAAGAAACGTAGGTAAATATTACAAGTGCCCATTTTGGGCACTTTTTCTTTTTATTTCATATACTATATGAAATATGAGAGAGAAGTGATCGAATGATTGTCATCGTTGTGCGTACAGCGCTTTTATTTGCACTTGTCGTTTTTGCTGTGCGAATAATGGGAAAAAGACAGATGGGAGAAATGCAGGCATCGGAGCTTGTTGTTACATTAATGATATCAAATGTTGCAACTATACCTATGCAAAATGTGGGAACACCGCTTCTCACGGGTGTAATGCCGATACTGACACTTGTTTTGCTGGAACTATGCTTATCGTTTTTAATGCTGAAAAACAGCGGATTGCGCCATATAATAAGCGGAAGACCTGTAGTGGTTATAGCAAAGGGTGAAATAGATCAGTCGGCGATGAGGAAAATCAGATTTTCAAATGAAGATCTTTTTGAGGAGCTCAGAAAAAACGGAGTGTTTGATGTCAATTCAGTGGAATATGCGGTTGTTGAAACAGATGGAGTATTAAGTATTCTGCAAAAAAGCCAGGCAGAAAATCAGAGCTCACCGTCACTATATGCATTGATAATAAATGACGGCAAAATTGAAAAAAATTCAGTGAATCTTATTTCGTGGAATGAAAAAGATATACAAAAGGTTTTGAAAAAAGAAAAAGTCAAACCTGAGGATATTTACATTATGGTAGCAGATGAGAACAAAGAATACAGAATTGTGAGGAAAAGCAAATGACCAGCAGAGTTATAAGTGCGTTAATAATAGCAGCTGTGATTACAGCTGTATGTCTGACATCAGTATTGTATACCTCAAACTTTTCTGACGATGTAAAGAGAATTGTTAATGAGATAGAGTCGGACAAAAAAGACTCGAAAGAGCTTATTTCCGATGTTTCGGAAAAATGGAAGAAGTACAGTGAAATGGCGGCGTGGTATATAGAACACGATGAACTTGAAAAGGTTACAGTTCTTGTGGAAAGACTTAAAGAAACCAAAAATGAATGTGACTATATTTTCAGGATTGACTGTTTGGAGATTGAATTAGCGATGGATCATCTGGATGAAAGCCAAAAAGCAGACCTAAATAACATTTTTTAAGGCGAGTGTGAAACACACTCGCCTTAAAATTATATTCTCAGATTAGCTTCATTGCGTCTCATAAATGCACTTAACACAAGACCAAATCCAAAGTAAAGACACATACTGGAAGAGCCGCCGGCGCTGAAAAACGGTAAGGTAATACCGATAACGGGGAGAACAACAAGGCACATTCCAACATTGAATATGGTTTGAACAGAGATTACAGCAAAAAATCCGAGACACATAAATTTACCCATATTATCGCGCGCAGAGAAAGCCGCACGAAGGGTGAGGATGATTATGGAAAGCTCTGCAATCAATATGATAAGACAGCCGATCAATCCGAATTCTTCACCTGCAACAGTAAAGATAAAGTCTGTATAATCTTCAGGTATCAGGCCTGATTGAGTAAGTGAGCCATTCATCCATCCCTGACCTGAAATACCGCCGGAACCGAGAGCCATTCTGCCAAGAGTCTGCTGATACAGAGCGTTAAGCTCATCACCTTCCTGCGGAAAATATACAGCTCTGATTCTTTCCTTCTGGAAAGAAGGGAGATTTTGCCACAAAACCGGAAGCGCGGCAAGAGCGACGATTACAACCAAAGCGATGTATTTCCAGTCAATGCCGCTGCAGAAGATCATTACGGCAAAGATTATCGCAAATACCATAGCGTTACCGGTATCACCCTGAATAAGGATAAGGGAAATGGGAACAAGACCGTGACCTACAACGAGGAGAAGATGCGGAACAGAGTTTATGTGTCCAGCTTTGATTGTCAAAGATAAGTGATATGATAATGTGATAATGAATCCAATTTTCATAAGTTCTGAGGGCTGGAAGCTGACGCCGAAAATACGCAGCCAAGCTCTATCGTCAGCCAGCTCATTACCTTTAACACCGAAAATAAAGGTTGCGAGAACAAGCGCTATACAAACGCCGGCAATTAAGTACCATAGTTCACCGAGCCGTTCATAATCCATTGTTGAGATGATAATAGCACCAACATAGCCGATAAGACATGCTGCCATCTGAACGACGACTCTTCGCAGTCCCAATGTATGAGTTGCGCTGTAAACCAGCATACAACTGAAAACAGATGCAGTAAGAGTCGTAACCCAAAGGGCTACATATGTTGTTTTAACATACTTAACGATTGCATAACCTGCTTTTTTGAAAAAAACGAGTAATTTTTGCACTGCGTCACCCTGTTTACAATATAATTGAAAGGTATCTTGCCCAAATTTTTTACATTAAGATGTAGAATATTATATATTTAACTTTGCGTTAATTCAAGCAAAATACTTTAAACATTATGAATAATGTGTTATAATTTTTCAACAGTTTGATTCGGAGGAGACAATATGCTGAGCGATATAGAAATTGCACAGGGTGCCAAAATCAGAAAAATAGAAGAAATTGCTAAAATACTTGATATAAATAATGACGAGCTTGAATTTTACGGTCACTATAAAGCTAAAATTACCGAAGAGGCGATTGACCGTATTTCGAAAGGTAAAGACGGAAAACTTATACTTGTAACTGCTATTAATCCCACTCCGGCAGGTGAAGGAAAAACAACAACAACCATTGGATTGGGGCAGGCTATGGCGCATATAGGAAAAAAAGCGGTTATTGCGCTGAGAGAGCCGTCCTTAGGTCCTGTTTTCGGCGTTAAGGGAGGCGCAGCAGGAGGCGGATACAGTCAGGTTATTCCGATGGAAGATATAAATCTTCATTTCACAGGCGATATGCACGCTATAACATCTGCAAACAATCTGCTCTGTGCGATGCTTGATAATCACCTTCAGCAGGGGAATTCTCTGGGAATTGATTCAAGAAGGATTGTGTTCAAAAGATGCCTTGATATGAATGACCGTGCGCTGCGTAATATAACTATCGGACTTGGCGGAAAATCCAACGGAATTCCCCGTGAGGACGGCTTTATAATTACAGTTGCAAGCGAAGTTATGGCTATATTATGTCTTGCGGAAAATATTGACGATCTTAAGGAACGTCTCGGAAAAATCCTGATAGCGTATACTTATTCAGGGGAACCCGTATTTGCAAAGGATATTAAGGCGGAGGGTGCTATGACCGCTCTGCTTAAAGATGCAATAAAGCCTAATTTGGTGCAGACCCTTGAGGGTACACCTGCGCTTATGCACGGAGGACCCTTTGCAAATATTGCACACGGATGCAATTCTGTCCGAGCAACGAAGCTGGCACTTAAGCTTGGAGATTACTGCATAACAGAAGCTGGCTTCGGTTCTGATCTGGGAGCAGAAAAGTTCCTCGATATAAAATGCAGAATGGCAGGACTTGCCCCGTCAGCTATCGTTCTTGTTGCAACGGTCAGAGCACTTAAATATAACGGCAGAATCAATCCTAAAGTTGCCGATGACAGTATGGATGCCTTGAAGCGCGGAATCGTAAATCTGGGTGCTCATATTGAAAATCTTAAAAAATACGGAGTACCTGTAGTTGTTGCAATTAACAGATTCCTTACAGACGCACAGGAGGATCTGGATTACATTAAGAATTACTGCACTGAGCTTGGTGCTGATTTTGCACTTTCAGATGTGTTTGCAAACGGAGGACTTGGCGGTACAGAGCTTGCTCAGAAGGTCTGTGATGCCTGTGAGAAAGAAAATAATTTCGCTCCTATTTATGATCTGAATGCATCAATAGTCGAAAAAATAAATGTTCTTGCAAAAAGAATTTACGGCGCAGACGGTGTTGATTTTACTCCTGCAGCACTTAAGGAGATTGCTGCAATAGAAGAGCTTGCCAAGAATATGCCTGTATGTATGGCAAAAACTCAGTATTCGCTTTCTGATAATGCTGCACTTCTCGGAAGACCGAGTGGATTTAAAATCACGATTAAGTCTGTAAGGCTGTCAAATGGCGCAGGATTTGTTGTTGCTCTTGCAGGCGATATAATGACTATGCCCGGACTTCCCAAAGTTCCTGCAGCAACTAATATTGACGTGGACAGCGAATCAAAAATAAGCGGATTGTTTTAATATGGAATATATTTATAAAACGAGTGATTCCAGGGAGACAGAAAACCTTGGATGCGAATTTGCAAAAAAACTTTCCGGTTGTGAAGTCATTGCACTTTACGGTGGACTGGGTATGGGCAAAACAACATTTACACGAGGACTTGCAAAAGGTCTGGGTGTAGATGAACGTGATGTCAGCAGTCCGACATTTGCACTTGTACACGAACATTCCGGTCGATGCAGATTATATCATTTTGATATGTACAGAATAGAAACGTGGGATGATCTGTATCAGACGGGATTCTTTGATTACGTGGGAACAGGTGTGCTGATTATCGAGTGGAGTGAAAACATTGATTCCGCATTGCCTGAAGATGCGGTGCGCATAGAAATCAGCCGGGGAGAAAATGATACAGACAGAGTATTCAAGATTATTGACAGGGCAGAGGTGCTCAAATGAAGATACTTGCAATTGACAGTTCTGCCGTATCTGCATCGTGTGCGATTACAGATAATGGCAAGCTGATAGCGCAAAGTTTTATAAATGTCGGGCTTACACACAGTCAGACACTTATGCCAATGATAGAAACTACAATAAAGCATTCGGGAACAGACCTTTCAAAGATCGATCTGATTGCAGTTTCAGCCGGTCCGGGTTCATTTACCGGTGTAAGAATAGGAGTGTCTACTGTAAAGGGATTGGCTTTTACAGCTGAGACAAAATGTGCCGGCATATCTACACTGGAGGCGATAGCTTATACTGCAAATCCTCGCAATGGCATAGTGTGTGCTGTTATGGATGCACGCTGTCAGCAGGTTTATAATGCATTGTTCCGTTTTAATGACGGTAAGATCGAGAGATTGTGCGAAGACAGAGCAATATCTATTGCAGACTTGGATGCAGAGTTAAAAGGCTATGATGAGACAATCATTCTTGCAGGTGACGGTTCGTCGGTATGTAAAAATGCAATGACTTACGAGAAACTGGCAGAAGCACCGGAGAACGTACGAATGCAGAGTGCGTATGGTGTTGCATATGCTGCAATGAAACTTGATGAAAGCAAATATTTGGATGCAAAGGATCTGCAGCCGATATATCTTCGTGTACCACAGGCAGAAAGAGAATTAAAAAAACGTCAGTCATAAATTCAAACATATAACAGGAGTGATATCAAATGATCGCTATTGGATGCGACCACGCGGGCTACGAGCTTAAATGTGAAGTCATAAAGCATCTGGAAGAAAAGGGCATCAAATATATTGATGCAGGAACTCATTCGTCTGAATCTGTACATTATCCGCTGTATGCACATAATGTATGCAAAATGGTGACAAATGGTGACGCAAAGTTCGGTATACTTATTTGCGGAACCGGTATCGGTATGTCAATGGCAGCAAATAAGGTAAAGGGAATTCGCGCTGCTGTATGCTCTGATGAATTCAGCACCGAGTTTACAAGACGTCATAATGATGCAAATGTGATGTGCCTTGGAGCGAGAGTTATTGAAACCGAAAAGGCGATAGCGCTTGTTGATATATTCCTTGATTCACCCTTTGAGGGTGGAAAGCATAAAACCAGAATAGATATGATTGCGGATATCGAAAACGGTATTTGCTGATATATGGAGGAGTAAAAATGAAAAGAACAGAAATAAGCGAGCTTTATAAGTCTTCGCAGCAGTTTGGCGGTACCATAGTAACTGTTGCAGGCTGGGTTCGTACTGTCAGAGATTCAAAAACACTTGGCTTTATCGATCTTAACGACGGCAGTTGCTTCAAGGGCGTGCAGGTCGTATTTGAAGATGATAAAATCGACAACTTTAAAGAGATAGCAAAGCAGAATGTTGGTGCTGCACTTATAGTTACCGGCGAGCTTCTTCTTACACCCGAAGCAAAACAACCCTTTGAGATACACGCTCAGAAAATCGAGGTGGAGGGTGCATCTGCACCGGAGTACCCGCTCCAGAAAAAGCGTCACTCAATGGAATTTTTGAGAACGATTGCACACTTAAGACCCAGAACCAACACATTCAGTGCTGCATTCAGAGTTCGTTCTGCTGCAGCGTATGCAATCCATAAGTTTTTCCAGGAGCGCGGATTTGTTTATGCTCACACTCCGCTTATTACCGGCAGTGACTGTGAGGGCGCAGGCGAGATGTTCCAGGTAACAACGCTCGATATGAAAAATCCTCCTCTTAACGAAGACGGCAGCATAGATTATACCCAGGACTTTTTCCAGAAGCACACCTCTTTGACCGTGTCCGGTCAGCTTGAGGGCGAGTGTATGGCTATGGCATTCGGTAAAATATATACATTCGGCCCCACATTCCGTGCAGAAAAATCTTATACTCAGCGTCACGCAGCAGAGTTCTGGATGATCGAGCCGGAGATTGCTTTTGCAGATCTCAACGACGATATGGAACTTGCAAGAGATATGATAAAAGCAATCATATCCTATGTTCTTGAAACCTGTCCTCAGGATATTGATTTCTTCAACAGCTTTGTTGACAAGGGTCTCAAGGAGCGTCTTATACACATTGTTGAGTCTGATTTTGCACACGTTACCTATACCGAAGCAGTGGAGCTTCTTCAAAAGAACAACGATAACTTCGAATATAAGGTTGAGTGGGGAACAGATCTTCAGACAGAGCACGAGAGATACCTCACAGAGCAGATATTCAAGTGCCCTGTGTTTGTAACAGACTATCCGAAGGAAATAAAGAGCTTTTATATGCGCCTTAACGACGACGGAAAGACCGTTGCTGCAATGGATCTTCTTGTTCCCGGAATTGGTGAGATCGTCGGAGGAAGCCAGAGAGAAGAGCGTATGGATATTCTTCTTGAAAGAATGGCAGAGCTTGGACTTAACGAAGAAGATTACTGGTGGTATCTTGAGCTTCGTAAATATGGCGGTAATAAGCATTGCGGATTTGGCCTTGGCTTTGAGCGTATGATTATGTACCTCACAGGTATCAGCAATATTCGTGACGTTATACCGTTCCCGCGTACAACAGGTACAGCGGAGTTCTAATCAGGAGTTGTTTTGATGAATTATAAGAACCTTACACAGCAGGAAGCTATACAGCTTCGCGAGGAACTTAAAAAGGAATACAATCAGTACTGCGATATGAATTTAAAGCTCAATATGACACGCGGTATCCCAAGTAAAGAGCAGTTGGCTCTTTCGATGCCGATGTTTGATATTTTATCAAGCGCAAGTGAGCTTTTTTCGGAAGACGGTACTGATTTGAGAAACTATGGTATTCTCGATGGTATTGCAGAAGCAAAGCAGTTCTTTGCAGATATATTCGGTGTAACTACTGATGAGATAATCGTTGGAGGAAACTCCAGTCTTACAATGATGTACGATACAATATCTTCTGCAATGGGTCACGGATTGCTTGGCGGTGTACCCTGGGCACAGCAGGGAGATGTAAAGTTCCTGTGTCCTTGTCCGGGTTATGACAGACATTTTGCAATAACTGAATATTGCGGAATCAAGATGATACCCATAAAATACAGGGAAGACGGACCCGATATGGACACCATCGAAACTCTTGTCAGCTATGATCCTATGATAAAGGGTATATGGTGTGTGCCTAAGTATTCAAATCCCACCGGTATCACATATTCCGACGAGGTTGTAAGACGTTTCGCAAATCTTAAGCCTGCAGCACCGGATTTCAGAATTTTCTGGGACAATGCATATTTTGCACATAATCTGTTCGGAGAAGACAGAAAGCTTCTGAACCTTCTTGATGAGTGCAAAAAAGCAGGAAATCCAAATATGGCATATATGTACTTCTCTACATCAAAAATTACATTCCCCGGAGCGGGTCTTGCCGGTATGGCAACATCTGTTACAAATGTAAAGGCGATAAAAGAGCGTATGACTGTTCAGTCAATCGGTCCTGATAAGATAAATCAGTATCGCCATTGTACATATATAAGCCAGGTCGGCGGTCTGGAAGCACAGATGGAAAGACATTCTGAGATTCTCAGACCAAGATTTAAGGCAGTGACCAATACTCTCAAGGAAGAACTTGGCGGTTTAGGAATAGCAGAGTGGACAGATCCGGACGGAGGTTACTTCATCAGCTTTGATGCACCGGAGGGATGTGCAAAGAAGATTGTTGATCTTTGCGCAAAGGCAGGTGTTGCACTGACAAAGGCAGGCGCAACATTCCCGTATGGAAAAGATCCAAAAGACAGCAATATAAGAATCGCACCTACAGCGCCTTCTCCTGAAGAACTCAAGGTAGCAGTTAAGATTCTTGCTGTTTGCACAAAAATTGCGTATCTCGACAAGCTTATTGCACAATAGTGATGAATAAATTAGCATAAATTGCAGTAATTGCATTGACAAAGTTCGTTGCTAATTTTATAATGAATTTTGTTATGCTTGTACGATTGTAAAGTGCAAGGACATACCAAGCAAATTTGAGGAGGAAAAAGCATGAAGCGAATTGGCAAGCCGTGGGTAATAATTCTTGCCATCGTTATTCTTGTGTTCTCGTATCTGTCTTTCTTCGGCGTATACGGAACCTGGGGCGATGAGCAGAAAGCATATATCCGCGGTGCAAAGGACATCAGATGGGGTACAGATATTCAGGGTGGCGTAAGCGTTACCTTTGGACCTCAGGATATTGATGCTTCCGAGGAGCAGATGAACACATTGAAGGATATTCTTGGAACTCGTCTGGTAAACAAGAATATTACTGACTATGAAATGTATCTTGATGAGGATGATGACAGAGTTATTCTTTCTTTCCCGTGGAAAGACGGAGAAGTTCAGGATCCTCAGGCAACAATAAATGAGCTCTCTGCAAGTACAGAGGTTATGTTTTTTGACGGAGCTCCTATGTCTGTCAGCACATCCGTTGTTAACGGTGAAACCGTATATCTTGATGAAAATAAGAATCCGCTTGTTCTTTCCGTTAAGGGTGAACACGTAGAATCTGCAGAGGTTATGGTTGACACTCAGACAAATGAATATTGCGTACAGCTTAATCTTACAGATGAAGGCGGCAAATTATTCAAGGATGCAACAACTCGTCAGCTCAGTAAGCAGATATCTATCTGGCTTAATACAAATGAGGGTTTTGTATTGCTTTCTGCACCTGTAGTAAATAACATTATTTATGACAGTGTAGCAATTATCAGCGGCAACTTCACTGCTGATTCTGCAGCAACTCTTGCAAACTCCATTAATGACGGTGCACTTCCCTTTAAACTTGCAGTTATCGATTATGATATCATTGATGCAGCACTCGGTAAGGACTCGCTTACAGCAATGCTGATTGCAGGTATTATTGCATTTGTACTTATTGCATTGTTTATGGTAATCAAGTACCGTCTGCCCGGCGTTGTTGCTTGCTTTGCACTTCTGGGTCAGGTTGCTTGCACACTTGCTATCGTTTCAGGTTTCTTCCCCAGCGTAAATAGCTTCACACTTACAATCCCCGGTATTGCAGGTATCATTCTTTCTGTTGGTATGCAGGTTGACGCTAACATAATTACCGCAGAGAGAATCAAGGAAGAACTTGCTCGCGGAAAGTCCATTGATGGTGCACTTGACAGCGGTACAAGCGAGAGCATATCCGCAATTGTCGACGGTAACATCACTAATATGATCGTTGCTATTATCCTTATGGGTGTTTTCGGACCTACAACAACAATTTGGAGCAAGATTCTAACTCCGTTCCTCTTTATGTTCGGTCCCGCGACAACCGGAACAATCTACTCTTTTGGCTGCACAATGCTCGCCGGCGCAGTTCTGAATATTATTTTCGGTCTGTTCGTAACTAAGGTAATGCTTAAGTCGGCGTCGAAGTTCAGCATCTTCAGAAAGAAATCACTCTACGGAGGTGTTGAATAATGTTTAATAACAAGAATTATGATTTTGTCGGAAAGAAGAAGCCCGTACTTATTATAACGGTAGTTATTATTGCTGTTTGTCTTCTTTTCTTGCTTATTAAGGGTCTTAGCCTTGATATAAAGTTTACAGGCGGTACAATCATAAAGTACAACTATTCTGTAAAGCAGGCAGATGTATCGGATACTGACGTATCCGGCACAGATGTTTCTAATACAGACGCATCCGCATCTGATGTGCTTGGCGTATTTGATATGTTGACAGCACCCAGCAATACAGATACAGTAGCTACAGCAACTGATATTGCTGCATCTGCTGCTGATCTTCCTAAGGAAAAGGAAGAAGTTGCCGACAAATATGCAATGCCTGATCCGTCCGAAATTAATATTATTCCTACTGAGTCCACAGAGATCGACAAGGATGAAGTCAAGTCCATTGCTTCTCAGATGCTCAGAGGCGGTGTTTCCGTTACTATGAGTTCCAGAATTCTTCCCGATGGAGGAAAGGAAACATCAGTAACAATCAACCTTGCAGATAAGCGTACAGTTGATCAGAATGCTGGAGCACTTCTTGAGGAAGCCCTTGAAATCAAGTATCCCAATGTTGACTTTAAGATTAGCTCCGTAAGCTCTGTTGACCCTGTTATGGGTAAGGAATTCTTTGGTAAGTGCCTTGTTGCAATGCTTGTTGCATCTCTCTTTATGATTCTGTATGTTGCATTTAGATTCAGAAAGATCGGCGGTGTTTCTGCAGGTCTTACCGCAATCGTTGCTGTTGTTAATGACTGCTTCGTTGCATTTACTGCATTTGTTGTATTTGGATTCCCCATTGATGATAACTTTGTTGCTGTTATTCTCACAATTATCGGTTATACCCTTAACTCCACAATCGTTATCTATGACCGTGTAAGAGAGAATAAGAAGAAGCTTGGACCTAAGGTTCCTGTTGCACAGCTTGTTAACAGAAGTATAAATGAGACCCTCGCACGTACAATTTATACTAACCTTACATTCCTTATGTCTGTGCTTGCAGTTGTAGTTGTTGCTGTAATATTTGGCATCAATTCTATACTCAGCTTTGCTGTTCCTATGCTTTTCGGTATTATTTCCGGTTGCTACAGCTCACTGTTTATATCCAATATTCTTTGGGTAATGTGGCAGGAGAAGAAAGCTGCAAAGAAAGCAAAGAAGTTCTGATTAAGGTAAAAAACATCTGCTCATATATTATTATGAGCAGATGTTTTTATGTAAAACGACAAGATAAAAAATATTTCTTATAAAATTAAATTTATGCTTGACATTGTTACGTTGGAGTGCTATTATATCTTAGCAATCAGGAATTGCGTATGCGCCCATAGCTCAGCTGGATAGAGTGTTTGGCTACGAACCAAAAGGTCAGGGGTTCGAATCCCTTTGGGCGCGCCACAAAAAAGACTTCTTTTGTGAAAACAAAAGAAGTCTTTTTGTTTTCTGTAAGAAAAACAAATCAATTTTATGATAACCGTGAAATAAAAGAATAATGTTGATTTTGTGATGTGTTGTGATATAATTATTAAAATAAATAAAGAATGATCCAAAGGAGCGATTAAAATGAAAATACGCACCAAAAAAATGGATTTTAAGAAAGCAATCAATAAAGCAAGAGTAAAGCATAAGAATCCCAAAAGACCGAATTTCTTTTTAAGAAAAGCAATTAGACTTATAAGTATTTTTGATCTTTCGGCAACGCATTTTAAATATAAAAAAATCAGAATGGATGAAATGGGAAAAGGTCCTTGGCTTGTTCTTATGAACCATTCAAGTTTTATAGATCTTGAAATAGCGCATAAAATTCTTAAAAACAAGCCGTTTAACATTGTGTGTACATCTGATGGTTTTGTTGGAAAAGAAGGTCTTATGCGTCATTTGGGATGTATTCCTACTCAGAAGTTTGTTACTGATCCTTCGTTGATAAGTGATATGCGTTATGCTGTCAATAAGCTTAAAACCAGTATTTTACTGTACCCTGAGGCAAGCTATAGCTTTGACGGTTGCGCTACACCGCTTCCTAGAAAGCTTGGATTGCTTTTCAAGCGTCTTAATGTTCCTGTTGTGACTATTACAACATATGGAGCTTTCTCCCGAGATCCGCTGTATAATGGACTGCAGAAAAGAAAAGTAAAAGTCAGTGCCGAGATAAGAGGTCTTCTTACAGCAGAGGAGATAAAAGAAAAAAGTGTAGACGAAATTGACGAGATACTCGATGAAGCATTCTCTTTTGATAATTTCGCATGGCAGAGAGATAACAAAATCAGAATAAAAGAATTGTTCAGAGCAGACGGTCTGCACAGAATACTCTACAAATGTGCGTGCTGTGGGAAAGAGGGACAAATGGATGGTAAAGGAATTTACCTTAGCTGTAAATCCTGCGGCAAGAAATATGAGCTTACCGAGTTTGGAGAATTAAAAGCATTAAACGGCGATACAGAATTCACACATATTCCCGATTGGTATAAATGGGAACGAGAGCAGGTAAAGGAAGAAATTATTTCTGGAAATTATTCTTTGGATATACCTGTGAATATCGGATTGCTGGTGGATTTTAAGGCTATATATATGGTTGGAGACGGTAGATTAACCCATAGTGCGGAGGGGTTCGTTCTGGAGGGATGTGACGGTCAGCTTGACTATCATCAGAAAGCAGATGCATGCTACAGCCTATATTCCGATTATTTCTGGTATGAAATAGGTGACGTGATTTGTATAGGAAACAAAGATGTGCTGTACTATTGTTTTCCTAAAGATAATACTCCGGTTGCAAAAACGAGGTTAGCAGTAGAGGAGTTATTTAAGATAAAAAAGGTACGCAGGGCAGAAGCAAGAAATAAATAAATATAAAAAACCTCCGCAATATTTCGCGGAGGTTTTTTGTTTTACAGATTCCAATTATGCCTTTTTAATAGGATGTCTGATAACAGTTTTCCATTTTTCGGGAGAAATCTTTCGTGAATCGGATAGATAAATTTCGTGATGCAATCTGTTTTTGTTTATATCAATAACATAGCCGTTTTCTTTTATATATTTATCCATAAGAGAAACTGTTTCAGGTTCCTCATCAAAAGGGCCTGTATGCATCATTTGAACACATATTCCTTCATCAATGGTAAGGAATTCTGCCATTGAGCAATCTATTTTCTTCTTTTTTGCTGCGGATTCAACTGCCCAATCAAAATCCTTTACGGAGACAAAATCAGGCAGACGAATAACTGAGATCCAGTTAAAATCGGATTTCCTAGTATAATCTACGCCGACAGTATTATCCTGCCACCAAATTTATTGTGTAGGCGATTGCATACAGAACACTAATTGCCCGTTGGTATGACCCATCTTTTTCATTGGGATCACCGTTTCCTCTGATGGCAATATAGTTTGCTTTGGGGACATTAACAATTTCAGGCTTATTTTTTGGCATATATAATGCTTTGAATTCTTTCTTAAAATCAAATGGCATAGCATACTCCTGTTTTATTGAGAGATTATTATAATGCAAGCCACGACAGAAGATACTGTCGCGGCTTGCATTATTCCGTATTAATAACTTGGATTTTATCGACCGATTTTACTTGTGATCTCCTGATAAAGATCAGTTTTCAATAGCCAGTCCCAGATAGTATATCCTGCAGATTTAATCATTGCAAAATCAATAACACCGGTTACAAGGAGTACAACTGCGGCAACAACAGCAATAATAAATAATGTTTTTGCTGTGTGCTTAAAAATTTTAATTGCAACGAAAGCAACGATTATTGCAACGATTATAGTTACTATACTTGAAAGAGGGGAAGCATTATCGACTGCTTCTGTGCTTGAGAGGATCACGCTTAAATTATTCAAAAACATAATCAGACCTCCAATGTTAATAATTCATTTATATTTTATAATATATCGTTTGTTAAGTCAATCCATACATTAACAAAAATAAATAACAACATATTCACAATTAAGTTACGATAATGGAACTTGAAAAAATAATTAGAATTATGTAAAATAAAGACATAAAATAAAAGGAAGAAAAATAATAATGAATAAAAAGAAAAGTGAACCAATGCTGATGATAATTTTGGTTTTCGCTGTGGTCTGTATGGTTTTCATAATCGCCTATTCACTTCAGGAAAATCCATCAGCTATAATGGTTGATATTAGTGAAGATCAGCCGTATGTTACGCAGAGCAACGTATCATCGCAGATGTCCCAATCAACTACAACAGTATTGAATACAACGCTGCAGACATCATCTGAATCATCTGCAACCTCATCTACAACACCTCCTACAACTACTGCAACTACAACAACGGCAACAGAAACCGGCTTGCCCTCACAGTACAGCTATCCTTCGGACGGTAAGTTTGCGTATCTGACATTTGATGACGGACCGTCAAAAAATACGGAAAAAATTCTCGATATACTTGACAGGTATAATGTTAAAGCGACATTTTTCGTAATCAGCAAAAAGAATATGAATAGCAAATATAAAGAAATAGTGGAAAGAGGACATACTATTGCTCTTCATGCATATACGCATACATATTCGAAAATATATAAAAGCGAGGAAGCCTATTTTAGCGATCTGAAAAAAATAAGTGATAAGGTATACGATATAACAGGAGTAAGATCAAAAATAATAAGGTTTCCGGGTGGATCAAGCAATACTGTCCATAGGAAATATTGCAAGGGATTAATGAAAAAAATTAAGGTATCGGTTAAGGAAAAAGGATATATATATCACGACTGGAATGTTGACAGCGGAGATGCCTCGGCTAATAATGTAGAACCTGAAAGACTGCTGAACAATATTAAAAAGCATTCAAAGGATGAAAGAATAATTGATATCCTTATGCACGATACTGGAGACAGTAAGATGACTACGGTAGAAGCACTGCCCGGTATAATTGAATTTCTTATGGAGGACGGTTATACAATTCTTCCGATAACCGAAAGAACACCTCCTATACAGCATAAATAATAAAAACGTCGGATCTTTGGATCCGACGTTTTTATGCATATATGGAAATTGATAGGAAATGATATGAGTAAAAAGTGAAGAGAGGTAAAGTATGCAATACAGATCAGATCTTGCACTGGAGCTTATAACTGAAGAGAAAAAAGGAATTGAACATATAAGCGAAACAAGAGGAGATATTGTAGTTGATTTTGTAAAAATCATATCTGAAGAAGGAGAAAAGGAAACCGGAAAGCCGATAGGAGATTATATTACATTTTCTGTTCCGGCGTTAAGTGACAATATTATATCAGACCAAGCAAATATAGAAGTTATAGCGAATGAACTGAGGAAGATGCTTCCGAATGAAGGCACAGTTCTTGTTATTGGTCTTGGGAATACAATGATAACACCTGATGCACTTGGTCCTGAGTCAGTCAAAAAAATACTTGCGACAAGACATATTATAGAGGAGTTCAAGAGAATATCAGGAATGGAAGGTCTGCGTTCGGTGTCTGTCATTGCACCGGGAGTGCTAGGTCAGACGGGAATGGAAGTGTTGGAAATAGTTGAGTCAATTCAGGAAAAAATCAAATTTTCTGCAATTATTGCTATTGATGCACTTGCTTCCGGCAGTTTGTCAAGATTAGGATGTACAGTTCAAATTTGCAATACAGGAATATCGCCAGGGGCAGGGGTTGGAAATAATAGACCAGGACTTAATAACAAAACGATGGGAGTTCCGGTTATTGCCATAGGCGTGCCGACTGTAGTTGATGCGGAGACGGTTGTATATGAGGCTGCACAGCGTTCAAATGCTTCATCGGAAACAACTGATATGCTTTTGAAAAAGGCGTCACCTAGAGGAGAACGAATGATAATAACACCAAGGGAAATAGATCTGATAATAAGCAGAGCTTCCAGATTGATATCCTTAGCAGTTAATTTGGCTTTGCACCCTGATTATGATCCAGAAGAGCTTTCAAATGCGGTATAGTATTGTACACCCTTTGCATATGATTAATTATCATAAAAAGCGGAGGTACAATATGAAGAGGAAGAAAATCGTATCGATAATTAGATTTATTTTCAGAATTGCTGCAGTTGGAATTGCTTTTGTGCTTACCGTCAGATGCGGAAGAATTTTACTGCAGGAGAACGGAGCAGAGATACTGATTGGAAAAATAACTGTATTTTCAGCAAAACAGTATGTAATAACAGGAGAAAAAGTAACTGCAGTAAGCTATTTTGAAACAGTTCCCACTACGTCGGCAACAAGTACGAGTGTTACATCAGCTGAACCTGAAACAACGACAGAGAAAACAACCAAAATGACAACAATCCCTACAGGAGAAAATATTAAAAAAGTCAGCGAAGAAAAAATGACAAAAGGCAACGTAAACTATAAAAATATACACATTAAAAACACGAACAAAAACCATAGTGTGGATATAAAGAGCATATTGAGCAAAGATCCAAAATGCAAAATAAGAAAAGACGAAGAATATCAAATTTTGGTAATTCATACTCACACAACAGAATCATACGCTGAAGAAGACAGAAGCTGGTATGACAAAAAGACAGAATGGAGAAATACCGATGAAAAAAAGAATATAACCTCAGTTGGTGCTATAATTGCGGACGGGTTAAATGAGGCGGGAATAAAAACGTTGCATATAACGGAAAAACACGATTATCCTCAATATAACGGTGCTTATTCAAGAGCCAAGGATACCATAAGTGAGTATTTGAAAAAGTATCCGTCAATTAAGATGGTAATAGATGTTCATAGAGATTCGATAACACGTAATGATGGAACGAAGGTTAAGCCGACAGCAATAATAAAAGAGAAAAAAGCAGCACAGGTAATGATAATAAGCGGATGCGATGATGAAGGAGATCTGAATTTTCCAAACTGGGAATATAATCTTAGAATGGCAATAAAACTTCAGGAGCAGATTACAAAGGATTGGCCGGGATTGGCAAGACCGCTATATTTTGCGCCATTCAGATACAATATGCATATGACGCCGAATTCCCTGCTGATCGAATTTGGAACAGAGGTAAATACTCTTGACGAAGCACAATACACAGCATCTTTGGTAACAGAGTCTCTTGTTTCTTTGCTTTCAAAGTACATAGAGGAGGAGTAAAAATGAGAAGAAACACGAAATGCTTTATTTTATCTATGTGTATCACGCTGTTGACTATAGGGGTAATCACAGGCATATGTACAGTCACATATAAAGGTGAAAAAATGACAATGGCAAAGGCAGAAAAGAAGTCAATATCGGAAGAACAAGTTATTGCTGTATATGAAACAGGAGATAATGTATTATCAATGTTTGCACCGGAAGCAAAAGCGGCAGCACAATTTATTGCATTATTGTGCGCCGCTTTAAGTGAGCTGTATTAGATTGTGTTGTCCGCTGTATCTGTCCTGAGTATTTCAGCCTTTTGAGAATCATAAACGGAAAGAGAATGTTCTCCGAAAATTTCATAAAAAGCGGATCTTGCTTCATAAACAGATGCGAGATGAATCCTTCTTTGTGTGCTTGGAGGAAGTTCCTCGAGAATGTTTAATGCACGGGTATAGGCATCAAGTCCTGAGGAAAAATTTTTGATATTCTGATGGCAGTATGCATTTCCTAGCTGATAATAAGAGAAGGCAGTCAATTCATTGACTTCGGTGTTGTCAGATAGCTTTATATTGTCAAGAATATCAAGTGCATTGTGATATGCAGCTATTGCTTCGTTATGCTGCAGGGAGTTTTCCCTGTACCGTCCTATTGAAAGCCACTTCGATGCCTGAGAAATCCTTATTTCCGGTAAGATGTCTGCATTTTTATCAGCGTTTGAGGTGAGCGAAAGAAAATTAGAGTAGTCATTTACCATATAATCGTATTTGCCGGTAAATTCATAAGCCTCACCTCGGTTGGAATAGAGCATTGCAAGAGAAACGCAGTCAATACTTTGATCTTTGACAAGATCAATTGCTTTAGAAAGCTCAGGGATTTCAAGTTCAGGCTTGCCCTGCTTGAAATAAATCGTACCGAGTGTATTGTGACAAAGGGAAAGCTGACGGGCGGCAGAAGGATCACTGCTGCTGTATGGCTCAAGAAGTGCTATAGCTTTGTTCAGTGAATCAATAGCTGAATCTGTGTCATTTCTTAAAAGTAAAATATCGGAAATGAATTTCAAACAGGCAGAATATTGAATGTAGTCTATATCCTCAAGCTCTGAGAATATACGGTCAGCTTCCATATATGTATTGTATGATTCGTCCATTGAGCCTTTTCTGAGATAACATTCCGCTAGGTTGCAGAGAATTACAGCGTGAAGATTTGAATTTTTTGTAGCAGCGCACTTATTGGCATATTCAGCAGCTTTTTTAAATGCGTTTGTTTCATCCTCCAACGGATAATTACTTTTATAGAGACAAATTCCGAGTCGATTAAATATATCTACAGCTTCGTAATCGTCTGCATCTTTACGCTCGATGATTTCAGCAAGCCTTGAATATAAAGATGCGCAAAAATCAGAGGGGAAGCCTTCATCGAGTGAAACTCGAGCGGCGGTTGATAAAGCCTCATCTTCATCATCGGCGTGTTTAATATAATGGAGCATCTGTTTTTTAGCGGTTTCTATATCACCGGATTTGATGCTTGCCAATGCGTATGCACGTCTTAAAACAGGTTCATCACATTCAGATATCAGTTCCGAATAATATTTAGCACTTTCATCGAACCGTTCCAGCTTATACAATAGAGAGGCGAGAGGTCTGAGAATAAGGCTTTGACAGGTTTTATAATTGGAAAGGCTGAATATGTAAACTTCCGCAGCCAGTTCATAAAAACCGGCATCGATTATTGATTCTGCCAAAATATTATGATCATCGATATCATCAGTAGGAATCAGATTAAGTGTGCGGTTTATTTTCTGCAAGTCAAATATTATGTTAGAAGAAACACACTCACAGTAGACAAAACATAGATTAAGTTTAGAAGAGAGTGTATTTCTGTCTATGGAACGAAGGATTGGTTTGGCATCATCTGTGTTTTGAGTCTTAATCAAGTCAATGATATAGAAAAGTCTGATAAAATCTGTTTTTTCATCGTGTATATCATAAGCTCTAATAGAATTATATGTGATTTTTGCTGCATCGGATATTACCTCTTTACTCCAGGTGCTTGCTGCACAGAAACAAAGAAGCTCTGCACATTCTATCCTTTTGGATATAGTTGTTGTTTCCTGTATATCACTTGTGTTGTCAAGACCGAAGTTGCAGTATTCAATCGCCTTGCCATACTGATTGATAGCATAACAAGCCTTTGCTGCAATTACACACGATCTGATAAGAAAATTCTTATCAACAGGCTCGTTATTTAAGTAATGCTCTTTTATAAACTCAAAGGAATCGGTGAAAAGATTTGTATCGTAAACTGTTTCACTAGACATTCTTGCTTCGGATAAAAGAGTTTTTGCTTCGCACAGCTTGCTAATATCAGAAGTAAAGCCCTCAGCCTTAATAAACGCATCGCAGGCATCGTCGTATTTGTCTATTTTGCAGAGAACTTTTCCAAGCATAATATAAGCATTGTAAGCTTGCTCGGTCATATTTGATTTATCAAAATATGACGAGCTTAATGATAACAGTGAACCAGCTTCAGAATAGTTCTTGAGAGCTGTTTCGCAGATGCCCAAATGGTAGTCCAACAGGGCATGGGTATTTGGGTCAATCGAACTGTCTTTTGTCTTATTTAAAATATCGACTGCACGATTATGCTTTCCTTTGGCAGATAGTTTTGAGGCAAGCATAATCTTTTTTTGTATTTTTTTATTGAACATAGTATCACCTGTAGTTTGGTTAGGGGATGCTTGATTATTTTATCATATATGATTGGCAATTACACCTGTTTTATTAAAATAATTAATATCTATTCAGTTGAATGCAAAGAGAATATAGTATAAAATACTGTATATGCCGGAGGTGAGGCTGATGCCCGACAGATACAGACGTGATAATTCACGAAGCTATTACAGAAGAGACTACAGTAATGAAAGAAGATATGAATCTCGCGATGGTGACGGATACCGAACAAGAGATTACAGAACAGGATATACAGAGGATGAGTACAGAAGAGATTATCGGCGTGAAGATATGTATGATGATTACAGACCGCGCGGAAGAACATCGGGTTACAGTGAAGAGTATTATTATCGCAGCAGAGAAGGATACAGGCGAGCGGCACAAATGCCTCAGATTTCAAACGAAGGGCGAGGAATCGGAAAAAAGGTAATTGTTATTTTTATTGCATTTGCTTTCATTATAGGCAATTTTATACTTTTTTCCGTTTTGAACGATGTATCAGGCAAGGATAAAAAAGATGAAAATATAAAAGCCAGTTCCTCTGATAAGCTGAACGTGGAAACTGTTGAATCAGAATCTGACGTTTTATTAAAAAATGCAAAGAATATACTTTCACAGATGAGCACAGAGGAAAAAGTTGGACAACTTCTGCTTATTCGATCATATGGAAGAGATATAGAGGAGTTTTCAAATCTCATTTCTGAATGTAAAGTCGGAGGAGTAGTGCTTTTTAAATCTGATTTTGAGAATAAAACAAAGCAGGAAGTCAAGGATATGACAAAGTCATTGCAAGAATCAGGCGGAGGAAATCTGCTTATATGTGTAGACGAAGAGGGAGGAACGGTAGTGAGAATGAGTTCGCTGTCGGAACTTCGTTCAGAAAAATACAAGTCGCCTCAGGATCTGTATAAAATAGGAGGGTATGAGGAAATAAAGTCAGACGCCGAAAATAAGTGCCGTTTTTTAAAGGATTACGGTGTTAATGTGAATTTCGGTCCGGTTGCAGATGTTGTAACAGAAAACTCTGCATTTATGTATAAGCGTGCATTTGGAAAGAATGCAGAAGCCACAGGAGAATATGTTAAGAATGTAGTCGAAGCGATGAAAGAAAACAAAGTTGGATCATCGTTAAAACATTTTCCGGGCTATGGAAACAGCAAGGGCGATACTCACGAAGGACTTGATCATAACACACTGAGTATTGGTTCGCTGAAAGCCTCTGATCTTGTTCCGTTTCAGTATGGAATAGAGGCAGGGGCAGATTCAATAATGGTGACCCACACTATTATTGATGAAGTGGATTCGAAGAATCCTGCATCATTATCGAAGAATTGCGTGAATTTAATTAGAGATTATCTCGAATTTGACGGTGTAATTATGACAGATGCACTGGACATGGGTGCAATTATTGAATTCTGCGATGGAAAGGATCCTTGCGTACAGGCTTTTAAGGCAGGTATTGATATGCTATGCCTTCCTTCAGATCCCGTAAAAGCATATGAAAATCTTATAGATGCAGTCAATAAAGGAGAGATAAGTCAGGGACGCCTTGATGAATCGGTAACAAGAATACTTATGTGGAAACTTAATCTTGGTCTGCATAATGATTAGGAGAGATTTAAGTTGAACACAGAACGTTTTGAATGGGCTTGCAAAGTAACGGCAGAGAGCGTACGAGAGAGAGTCTCAATAGGAACATTGAGTGAGAAATCACTTCACGCAGCAATTAAACTGTATTTCGAACCTCATCAGGATTGCCAGGAAATTAAAATCGGTGATTTTGTGGCTGATATTGTAGGAGAGGACGGAATAATAGAAATCCAGACGAGAGCATTTTCGAAAATGAAAAGAAAGCTTTCTCAATTTCTTGCAGTGTCTCCTGTTACTGTTGTGCATCCAATAATAGTAAATAAATCAGTTGTATGTATTGATGAAAAAACAGGAGAAATCACATCAAAGAGAAAGTCGCCCAAGCACGGCGATATATACAGCATATTTGATGAACTTTGGGGTATAAAAGAGTACCTCACAAATGAAAATCTTTCTGTTTGCCTTATGATGATCGATGCGGAAGAGATCAGGCTTTATGGCGGTGAAGTGCCCAAATATGGGAAAAAGAGGCAGCGCAGCCCAAAAGGATATTTTAAAAGTGACAGATTGCCGACAAAGCTTCACGATGAGATCTATATCAGATCGTTGTACGATTATAGGATTTTTATACCCAAAAATCTGCCGGAAAAATTTACTGTAAAAGATTTTTCAAGCGCTGCCGGAATAAGCTATTTCTCGGCAGGGCAGGCAGCACATCTGCTGAGCGATATAGGAGTGCTTGAGCGAGTTGGCAAAATTGGAAATGCATATTTGTATGAGATTAATATATAAAAAAACAATTTCACAAATTTGTATGCAATATTTCGTTTTGACATCTTAAATGCAGTGTGATATATTTGTTCTGTTGATGCAAATATCCGGAAAGGAATCAGTATTATGTCTTGGAAAATGACAAATGTTTTTCTTAAAAAAGGTTACTATTTTCCCTCTTACGGGGATAGTGCGCCCTTTTTAGGGGGGGATTTGTCATAAAACAGCTCAAATCTAATTTTTCTGAGATGTATTTGCAAATCAAATAAATATTCGCATTATCTCCTTAACGATCATTATTTCGCTTAAGGAGATTTTTTTATGTTAAAAATTAAAAAGCAATTATCTAGATTATATGCCTCAAGTGTATTGGGAAACCTTTCGTTGACCGGTGCTTGGGTTGCGATTTTAGCTGCAAGAGGATTTACCCTTGTTGAAATTGGAATTGCAGAAACTGTATTTCACATTACAAGTCTTATTTTTGAAATACCTTCGGGAGTTCTTGCTGATGTGTTTGGCAGAAAGAAAATGCTTATCATCAGTACAATTATGCGAATGATAGGGAATATCATTATGATAGCTTCCAATAACCTGTTTATGGTTTGTATGTCTATCGCATTTATGGCACTAAGCTTTAATTTTTCGTCAGGCTCAGGCGATGCACTGGCATATGACTCACTTAAGCTTGAAGGACAAGAAAGCAAGTTTGAACGCTACGAATCCAATCAGCTTATCATTTACCGTCTTTGCAGCGGTATATCAACATTATGTGCTGGTTTTGCTCTTACAATCGGACATCGTATTGCGTACAGTACAGATCTGATAACGAGTGGAATTCAGATTGCGGTTCTACTCTCTCTTAATGAGGTTTATGCAGCAGAATCAAATATATCTATTGGAAGAAAGTTGATTTCCTGTCTCAAGGAAAGCTTTGCTTTTATCAAGGAAGTACGTAAGGCGTTTGGATTAATGCTCTGTAATTCTTTTGTTGGTGCAGTTGATATTTTGCTGTTGTTTTTCCTGCAGGCAAAACTGCCTGAAAAGGGAATCCCTCAATGGGGACTTGGCATTGCGCTTCTGTTTATGGAATTGGGCGGCATTGTCGGTTCAAAAATGATACTGAAATTACCAAAGCTCAACTATAAATGGGTGTTTACGATTTCAGCCTCGCTTGGGCTGATTGGATTCCTTGCTGAGCACTCGCCGCTTTACTGTATAATGGCACTCGGTGGATTTCTTTCTGCTGTCGGAGATGATGCACTGCAGGTGAGAACAAACGCAATTTTGCAAAATATGTTCCCATCGGAACAACGTGCTACGCTTACCTCTGTTGAGTCCTTCAGCTTTTCTATTATTATGATTGTTTTATCACCGTTAGCGGGATTCATTTTTACATACTGGTAATATATATTTAATTGTTATAATTGAAAAGTCGTATTCGGAAATGCACCGAATACGACTTTTGTCATTTTATCATACTAGGAGTATAAATTATGAAAATACGCATCTATATGTAATAGGCGATTTTGTAAAAGTTCGGATAAACACTGAGAAAATCGGAAAGGTTGGTTCTGGTTTTGCTTCCGGGGTCATTGATTGTGAAATTTGAGGCAGTTACAGTTCCTCCGTTATAGCCGGTTACGACTACCCAATGCTGAGAGCCGCTGCTTTTTTTACATCCCAGGATAACAGGTTTGCCTTGTCTGAGCAGATCTCGAATGGTGTAGAGAAAGCTGTTTGAATCGGTGACAAATGTGTAGTTGGAGGGCCAGTAAAGAGAACCGGATGAAGAATATTTCAGCTTTTTGGACATAGCATCAGGGTGAATAACCGAGCCTGTTCTGTAGCTTTCCGTCATCGAAAGGGCTGTCGTTGTACATCCTATAGCACCTATTGTTTTCCCGGACGAACCCAGAGTGACTTGTGACCAGCGAGAATCCGTCTGTTTATAATTCGGAACATTTAATTTTACAGATGAATTTGATTGAGATTTAAGATAACTGGTGCTTACATATCCGACAGAGGTTCCGTTATACAGCACATAAGAAAAATTACCATTGTCGTAAAGCTTAATAACACATTTGCTGTTCTGTAACTTATCCTTTACAGAATAAGCAGATGAGGGACCGCTCCGTACGTTTAGATTTCCTCCTGCGGTGTTCACGTAGACAGGTTTGCTGTCTGTTTTCTGTTTGATATATGATGCACTGCAATAACCGTATTTGCCTGCGGCGTATTCAATCTTCCACCAGTTGCCTGTTTTTGAGATAAGTGTAACATAACTGTCCTTAGGAATCTTAGTCAAAACAGGTGATGATAATGATGCACTTGACCGCACATTGAGATTTCCTGATGAGACAGAAACAATTCCAGCCGACGATGACCAATCAGCTGCTTCGGCATTAAGCGGCATAAACATAGTTAAGCCCGTAAGCATACAGAACACCAAAAATAATGATAAAAATTTTTTGAATAATTTCGGCATATTCAACGCCTCCTTTTTGCAAAGGAATATTAACACAAGGCGTATTCATATGTCATTGTATAAATATTGGAAATCACTGAATACCGGGAATAGAAGGGATTCCGGAAAAGCCTTTTTCGAGTTCTTCGTCAGTAGGAACATAATCCTGCATATTGCCTTCATTAAATGCCATATATGCGGAAAGATCAAAATATCCTGTGCCAGTAAGACCGAAAAGAATAGTTTTTTCCTCTCCGGTTTCTTTGCATTTAAGTGCTTCGTCAATTGCAACCTTAATTGCGTGAGAAGATTCGGGCGCAGGAAGGATTCCTTCGACCTTAGCGAACTGTGTTGCAGCGGAGAAGACTTCTGTTTGCTTAACGCTTCTTGCTTCATCAAGCAGACCATCGTGGTAGAGCTGAGAGAGTATCGGGCTCATTCCGTGATAGCGAAGACCACCTGCGTGGTTAGAGGCAGGTATGTATCCGCTACCCAAAGTGTACATTTTAGCAAGAGGTGTGACCTTGCCGGTATCACAGAAATCATAGGCAAACTTTCCTCTTGTAAGGGAAGGACAGGAAGCAGGCTCAACAGCGATGAAATAAGGAGAACGTGTTCCGGCTATTTTATCAGCCATAAAGGGAGCCATAAGTCCGCCGAGATTTGAGCCGCCGCCAGCACATCCGATAACAATATCAGGATAAATGTCAAACTTGTCCATTGCAGTTTTTGCCTCAAGACCGATAATTGTCTGATGAAGCATAACAAGATTGAGAACACTTCCAAGCACATATCGAGTGGAATCATTTTGCGTAGCGACTTCTACTGCTTCGGAAATTGCTGTACCGAGACTGCCGGTGCAGTTTGGATCTGCAGCGAGAATTTTACGGCCTGCTTCGGTTGTCATAGAGGGGGATGGAATTACTTTTCCGCCGTAAGTTTCAATGATTGCCTTTCTGTATGGCTTTTGCATAGCAGAGCACTTTACCATATAAACCTGAAGGTCTATGTCAAGATAGCCGCAAGCCATAGAAAGTGCAGTGCCCCACTGACCTGCACCTGTTTCTGTTGTCAGAGATTTGAGTCCCTGCTTTTTTGCATAATAAGCCTGTGCAATCGCTGAATTAAGTTTGTGACTTCCTGAGGTGTTTCCGCCTTCATATTTGTAATATATATGTGCGGGAGTGCCAAGTGCTTTTTCAAGACAATAGGCACGGACAAGAGGAGAGGGACGGTACATTTTGTAAAAATCACGAATTTCCTCGGGGATCTCTATGAATCGATCTGTAGTATTCAGCTCCTGCGCGGCAAGTTCACGACAGAAAATTTTTGAAAGTTCATCTACTGTAATTGGTTTAAGAGTTTGAGGATTGAGGAGAGCAGAATGATCTTTGTTCATATCAGCGCGGATATTGTACCAGGCCTTTGGAATCTCGTTTTCACTCAAATAAATTTTGTAGGGTATTTTTGCCATTTTACATTTCTCCTTTCGGGGAAAGGAAACAAAAAAACCTGTCCCCGCAAAATATCTTTGCGAAGGACAGGTTAATAACCTGCGGTACCACCTTGCTTGACGTCAAAAACGCCCACCTCACGGAATGCAATCACATTCCAGCCCTGTAACGCGAGCACGCGTCTGCAGCTACTTGTTAAAACGTTTGCTGCAGCCCTCCAGGGTCCATTTGCCGACTCGCTTTCTGCTCGGTTCACAGCATCCCGAACTCTCTGTGAGTGCGCTTTCGGTTTGATCTCCCTGTCATCGGTTTCTTTTGTTTCCTTGATTTTAACAACGCGTTTTGGTTTTGTCAATAATTAATTGCGAATAATTTTTTGAAAAAATGAATATATATTAATCAAGGAGGTATAACATTGAAAAAAATATTATGTGTATTATTTGTGGTTATTGCCGTATCCGGCTTGTTTGTTTCTTTACCGGTAAAAACAGAAGCAACTGTTCACACTGTTTTTGTTTCTGTGCATAAGACTTTGAAATATGGAGATAGAGGCGAACGGGTCGAAAGAATGCAGAAGTCACTTTCAAAGCTCGGATATTACAAAGGCAATATAGATGGAAAATACGGTCCTCAGACTAAAAAGGCGGTTGCGGATTTTCAGAAAAGAGCTGCATTGCAGTCAAACGGAGTTGCGAATAACAAAACACTTACGGTCTTATACGGAAAGAATGCTGACAAATACAAAATAAAGTCTGTTTACTCGGTGAAATATACCGAAAACAGCACTTCGTATTATGATATCGGCTTGAGTAAAAAACAACAGGATTATGTCAGAAAGATATGTAAAAAATATAACGTATCATTTGAACTGGTGCTTGCTGTTATGAAAGTCGAAAGCGGATATAAGACGAATATAAAATCCAAGACAAATGATTATGGCATCATGCAGATTAATAAATGCAATCATAGCTTTTTAAGGAAAAAGCTCGGTGTAAGTAATTTTTTGAATTTTGAGCAGAATACAAAAGCTGGAGTTTATATGCTTTCACGGTACACTGCAAAGCATACTGATATACATAAAGTTCTTATGTGTTATAATCTGGGCGAAGGGGCTGCCTCAAAAAAATGGAAGAAAGGAACGGTAAATACATCATACAGCCGAAAAGTTGTAAAAGAGATAGGGAAATTACAAAAGAAGTAAATATGGCTCACGATACTTGTATCGTGAGCCTTTTATATATTTTGTGAGAAAATATTTATTCAGAGATTGTCTTTATAAATATATTGTGTTATAATAATTTAAGTGCATAAGAAGGAGGATAATAATGATAAGTGATGTAATTTTAGAACAGATTATCAAAAAGAAGTATGAAGGAAAAGATTACCTCAAGGCTATTTTGTATGTTATACTGGGGCTTCTTGTTCCAACGCTTATAATTTATATTTTGCTTTATCTCTTCGGTGTTGAGGTTGTACTTGTAATAGGAAGCTATCTGAGCCTTCTGTACATTGGTGGAATTGCAATTGCAATTTATCTCATAAGAAACAGTTTTATCGAATACGAATATCTTTTTGTAAACGGTGAGCTGACAGTTGATAAGATAATTGCAAAGTCCAAGAGAAAGAGAATGATAAACCTCGATGTCAAGCTTGTAGAAGATATGGGTATTTATGATCCTGCAAAGTTTGCAAAGAGAAGCGATGCTACAACTCTTGTTTATTCTGATACCTATTCCGGAGAAGGTGATCTGTATATGGATTTCCGTCATCCGATAATCGGAAGAACTATTCTCGTAATTAAGTCAAGCGAAAGACTAGGCAAGGCTCTGAAGCCTTATGTTAAGAGAAGCATTCACAAGGAAGTATTTCCTAACGTTTAATGAACAGATTCAGGCGCACAGTTTTTTCTGTGCGCTTGTTTTGTAAGAGGTGGAATATATGATTCTTGACAGTAAAAAAACAAAGGAAATTGAGGAAATATGTGTTCAAAACGGAACGGAACACATTGAACTTATGACGAGAGCTGGCACTGCTGTTGCAAAGTTTGCCACCGAGCACTTTGATGCCAACAGAAAAAGCGTGGCGGTTCTTTGCGGACGAGGTCATAATGGCGGAGACGGCTTTGCTGCAGCAAGATTATTAGCAAAAAACGGTGCAAAAGTCAGGATTTTGCTCACTCACGGATACCCTAATGTACCGGATTCAATTGATTTATTTGGAAGGGCGGAAAGAGCCGGAGTAAAATGCATTTTATACAATGTTGAAGAGGATAGAGATGAATTCTTCAGAACTCTGAGTATTGCAGATATTATTATTGACGCAGTATTCGGGACAGGTTTCAGGGGAGAACTGGACTCGGAGCTGACTGAAATATTTGCATGTGTAAATGCATCAAAAGCTAAAGTTATAGCTGTTGACATTCCCAGCGGAATTTGCGCGGATGATGGAACTGCAGCAAAGGGATCTATCAACGCACATTCAACCGTTACCTTCACAACCAAAAAGCCTTGTCATGTGGTTTATCCAGCGCTTGAACACTGTGGAAAGGTATATGTAGCAGATATAGGTATCGATACCTCCAAAATTCCTATAAATGACGGCGTGTTGGATATTCCTGATTTTCAGAGTGCACGACTTTGTTTTCCTCCTAGAAAAAATAATACACATAAGGGTGATTACGGCAGGCTTCTTGCAATATGCGGCAGCGAGATGATGCCCGGAGCTGCTGTTTTTTCAATAAGTGCTGCGATACATTCGGGAGTGGGACTGATTAAATGTGTGATTCCCGAAAAGAGTATTATACCTGTTGCGTCAAATATGCCGGACTGCACGTATTATGGAGTGCAGTCCAAACCGCAGTATTTGAACGAAAATGATTGCTTGGCGATAGTAGATGAACTAAAAAAAGCAGATGCTTGTCTCATAGGATGCGGTATGGGGATAAGTGAAAGAACAAAGAAGATTCTTGAACTTTTGCTGGAGAATGCAGAATGTCCGTTGATTATTGATGCAGATGCACTGAACTGCCTTTCTGAAAATAAAGAAATGCTCAAAAAGGCAAAGTGTGATTTGATTATCACACCGCATCCCGGTGAAATGGCGAGGCTTTTAGGAAAAACAACAGGGGATGTTCAGGAAAACAGATTAATAACAGCAAAAGATTTTTCAAAAGAATATAATCTGACAGTTGTACTGAAAGGAGCAAATACCATAGCGGCATTACCTAATGGACAAGTGTATGTAAATGTAACAGGAAATCCGGGAATGGCAAAAGGTGGATCCGGAGATGTATTGGCAGGCTTGATTTCTTCGTTTATGGCGCAAAAAATGAGTGTGGAAGATGCAGTTTCCTGTGGTATATATATTCACGGAGAATGCGGCGACAGAGCAGCAAAGAAATGGTCGCTGAATGCAATGACACCAATGAATATAGTTGATATGCTGCCCTCGTTATTTTTGGATCTTGAAAGGTAATAAGAGATCGAAATAGTGAAATCTCTCAGATGAATTGTTTAGTTTTAGACCATTTAAAAAGGTGTTTTGATAGACTGATATTTTAAATTAATAATTTCTTTACAAATGCGAGATATTGTGATAAAATAAATGTGTATATGTATACGTTGAGCTTTTGCTCTTCGAATATGGAAATTTTTGCTGTTTGCATTCTTATGTTGATTGCAAAGGGGGCGCAAAATATGAGTGATATTCTGGATGAAAACAAAGAGTTAAATAATGCAGCTGAAACAGATGACGGAATGTTTATTCTTTTCCCGGACGAGGAAGATGTTTCGGACGATGCGTCTGATGCAGACGATAATGACGGCGAATCATTCAGTCTTTCATTTGGAAAGGTAAATGCAGCAAAAAAGGAAGAAGAATTTAGCTTTATGCCTTTTTTGAATATTCCGGAAGTCATTGATGAAGATGATGAAGAGGAAGAAGAGGACGGTGGAGAGAGCTTTTCTTTGTCGTTCGGAAAGGTCTCTGCAGCAAAAAAAGAAAGAGATTATGTATATCTGCCTTTTTTGAATGTAGATGAGAATGCGGTAGAGGAACCTGAGGAAGATGATGAATCAGATGAGGATTCCGGTATCGATATCGTTGGTGGTGACGATCTGTTTGATCTGACACCGTTAAAAACAAAAGATTCGGCACCGCAGCCTAAGAAATCAAAGGCTAAAGAATCCAATAAATCAAATAACAGTTTCGGCGATATTAAAAAGCCTTCTGCAAAAAAAGGCAAAAATGCGGGTCAGCAAAAGAAAAAAACACAGCAAAAGAATTCAATTCCGCAGAAGCCGAATAAGGTTCAGCAGATTATAGCTCAGATGGATCCGGATATTATCGCTTCGGTTTCAGCAGATCCCAGACAGATGATTATGCTGGAAGAGACAATTAGAAGTGAACTTATTAAACAGGCGGCACATAATGCTGTTGCAAAAGAGCTTGGAACTGATTTGTACGACACTGCTGAGGTAACCAGAAAACGCCCGCCGCAGCAGAACAGACAAAGAACTGCTAACTCAAAGGACTCCGGATCGTCTCTCAATTTTGCAAAGCAAAAAACCGGAAACAAAAAGAGTAAACCTATTTCGATTGTTGATACAAGCACAATTTCAGAGTTTGGTGCAGAACCTGCTGCGCCGCAACCGGCAGTACAGCAAATTCCGAACACTCCGCCGGCAGTACAGCCTCAGGGACAGCCTATAAAAACGGTACCTCCGGTGGCACCGGTGATTACTCAGCCGGTTATAGTTCAGCAGCCTATTCCGAGTGCTCAGGTAGTGCAGCCACAGAGTGCAGCAGCACAAACTCAGTCAACAGCACAAAGAAAGCCTTATGTCCCTACTTCACCGGCTGCGATAAGAGCAGCAATGAAGTCAGGTGCACTTTCGTTTGATTCACCGTCATCGGGTACTTCCGATTCTTCGCCGGAACCTGCCTCTGCACAAAGCAGAAAGCGAATGGAAATCCAAAAGCAGATAGGTGAAAAAAGAAGCGGATGTGTTATAGGTGTAATTGCACTGCTTATGGTTGTTTTTGTAGTTATAATTGCACTGATCGGCGGAGGCGATGTTTTAACACAATGCGGATACAGTGAAGAATACTCAAAGGCGGAAGCACTGATCGAGCAGGGAAAATATACGGATGCAATGGAAATACTGGAAAGCATCAAAAGTTACTCACAGACGGCACCGTTGCTTAATGAGTGTTATTATCAGCTTGGGCTGAAAGAGCAAAACGAAGGCTACAATACAAAAGCAATTGAATATTATAACAAGACTGTTGATTATGCAGCGGCAATTCGAAGCAGAATAGACCTACAGAAGGCGGAGGCCGATGGATACAGTGAAGATGCCGCAGAAAAATCAGATGCTGAGAAGTACCTGAAAGCATATAATCTGTACAGTACTATTTTATCGGACTTTGAGGAACACCCCGAAGTTGCAAACGATGGTGAAATAGAGGTAATAAGTGACAAAGTTTATTTGACTAAGTTTGAATATGCTAAAAGTTTGTACTCAGAAAAGAAATATTCTGATGCAAAACTTCATTTTCAGAGTCTGATGGATGATTCGTATGATGATGCAAAGGAATGGTATTACAATTCCTGTTGTAATCTCGGTATCGAATATTTTGAAAACGGCAACTATTTTTCAGCAGCAGATGAACTTGAGGTGTTTGAGCAGGAAAACCACGGAATAAACAGCACATCATATTCAAAGGCTATTTCGTATCTTGCACTTTCCAGATTGTACAAAATCGATGATATTAAGAACGAAACATCGGGTTCACTGACCCAATTATATTCTCTGTTTGTAAAAGCTAATGAAAGCGGAATAAGCGGAGAAGTACTTGAGGATATTAAATCAGCGATGTCATCGCATAATTTTGACATAGTTAAAATGAATGGTATATGGCAAAATGATGAAGGTGCAAAGATAACATTTGAAAAGGGGAAATTTTCGGCGTATATGGCAAATGGAATAACCGGAAATGTCTCTGAAATATCTTCAGGAAAAGTCGAATTTGCAGACGGAGATGCTATTATTACTGTTAATGGCACAAAACAAGTTGTGATGAGCAACATTGCATTTGACTCAACATATCAGCTTGCGCCGCAAACGCTGAGTTTTGTCAATCCCTTTGATGGACTGACATACAAAATGTACAGAAATAAATAATAATTTGTACTTGAGAAAGGAGCGGCAAAATGAAAAAAATTAATTTATCAGGCATAAAAAAGCTGGCGATATCTTTCTTTGTACTGGTTGCCGTCATACTTGCTTTTGTTGGTTGTTCTATTGCTGACGCAGCAAATTTTACTGTCGATCTGCATACGAAAATTAATGTGTCCGGCGACTTTTACGGCGAACGAGTTATGACTATTTCGTTTGATAAGAATCAGGCTCTTACAGTATTTGATTCGTTGGAGGATCTCGATAAGTTAGTTGAAAGTCAGTTGCCCAATTTGCTTGAAAGCAAGCTTGTTGATGATGAAACGGGAGCTAAATTTGAACTGACGCTTAGATTTAATTCAAAAGAAGACTACATACAGAAAATAGAAAAACTCCTTGGAAGAAAACCCAATGTTGTTTTTGAAACTTCTGATAAGATATTTATGAAAGGTTTGACTTTTCAGGAGGATTTTGAAAGCAAAGAGCTGTTTTCTTTTATAAAAGCAGATAAAATTATTGATCAGTTTATAAGTGGTGCTGATGTAAGTGTTTCGGATGTTCCGGTAGCGGCTGCGTTTATCAAACAGACAGGTGTGGTTGTTGCTGTAGGAGATAAGGATTATCAGTTAGAAGGCGGTAAAGTCGATGTTGCCGAAGGTAAGGCAACAATGATTTCAAAAGTAGGATTTAAGACTGTGCTTAAATCCAACGGCTACTTTGAAAGAATTATTGAGTTCAGAATGATTCCTGAAATTGATCAGGATAGCTATACTGATATAATTGCTTATTTTGAATCGGTAAAGCCGCTTGGCTCAGAAGTAAATGCAACTGATTTGTCATCGTCTGCAGTTATTTCAGTTGAGTTCAAAGCAAGAGATGTCTCTGATCTTTCCGCGAAAACAACTCAAATATTAGGTGATACATGCACTGCAGGATTTGGCGATGTTACTGATGCAAGTGTTCCGTTTGCAACACTTGAGGAGTTTTCAGAAAGCATAAGCTTTACAAAGTTTTGCGTGGATTCTCAGATGCCGTTTACTTATAACATCGTATCTGAGCGAGGTGCTCCTTCACAGCTGAACGCTGAAATAGATGGGGTAGAAGTTGACGCTCAGCCTACACTGGGCGGTAATACTCTTGATTACGGTTCACAGGCATCATACCTGACACTTAATACACGTTATCAGAGTATAAGCACTGCAAGTCTTGTGTATTATAATCTTATTGCACGAGGCGATGATAATTATACACGTGAGATATACATCATTATGGATGATGATACATCTGATGAAATCCTGAATAACATAAAAGCTTATTATGATATTAAGGGTGCTCAGAATACAAAGATCAATGTTCTTCTTGATGGTTTCTCCGAAGAATATACTTCTCCCTGTGTGGAAATTCAGATCAATGGTACAGCAAAAGAAATCACTCGAGCAGAAGAGACTTTGTTTGGCGGTTCTGCAGAGCGCAAAATATCATACGGACGCACAAAGAGCATAATTAAGGTTTCACCCGATACATCTCTTTGCGATACATATGATATTTCCTCGCTGCTTAGTATGACTAATGTAACCTCCTACTACTATTCATTTATATCTGATGATGAATTAAGAAGAGGCTATGTTGAAACATCTGCAGGTTCATATTCCGTGGAAGGCAGAAAAGATGAAAATTGCCTCGGATTTATGATGTCCGATGGTACTGCATCAGTGTCTTTTACCGGTGGATATACAAATGTAGATGCAATTATCTTCATAATACTTCTTGTCCTTCTTATTCTCCTTGTTTTGGTGCTGTTGGCTGTGCTTGCTCTCAAGTATCTGAAAAACAGAGAAGTACCTGAAGAAGAGAAGAAGGAACCGTTCCCGGTTGTTATCGAAGACGAACCTGAGGAAGAGGAAGTTATTGAAGAAGAGCCTGTTGTAATAGTAATGCCTCCTGTTCGTGATCTTACTGAGGCGATTGAACCTGAGGAAGAAGAAAAAGAGATCATCGAAGTGGAAACATATCCTTCTACAACAGAGGAAATTGACTTCACAGAACTTTATGAGACAAAGAATGATCCGGAGCCTGAAGACTCTTCAGTAAGAGTTGCAGTTAAACCTATTATTCCTGTATACGCTCAGTATGAAGAGGAAGAGGTTAAGGAAGAAGAGCCTGAAACAGTCGAGGTTGAGGAAGAACCTGTTGAACGATTTGATGAAAATAATCGTGCGCCGGAAGTTCCCTTTGCCAAGTCGCCATATGAAGATGAGTATTCTGACGAAGATATGCTTAATGATTTAGAAACTCTCGGATTGTTGGATGAATACATCGAAAGAACTCATAAAGTTAAGATCAAGGTCAAAAAGTACAGAAAAGACAAATAAAAAACAAGGGTCAGATTATGTCTGACCCTTGTTTTTTATTTGTTTTCAATAATCTCATTAATTGCAGCTTGCGCGGCAGTATACATACCGCCGTAAATAACTGCAGTATCAAGTAATCTTGAGGCTCTGATTTCAGCGGTCGCATAACCGGGGAGAGAAAGAAAATAATCAGTCAAATCGTTAATAAAAGAGCTTCCAAGACGTGTTGTCTGACCGCCGACAACAAGAAGATCCACATCAAAAAGACTGACAAGATTTTTCATAAGAACAGCAATATATTTTGCATAATTGAGAAGGATACCTCGGACAGCATTATCGCCCATACCGTACGCCTTTACAAGATCAGTGAAAACTATATCTGAGCTGCTTGATACAATGGTTCGAAGAATAGTTTCGCGTCCGCTGTCGAACATTGCAACTGCATCGTTGATCATATTATAAGTGGAAAGTTTATTTTCAAGAATAAGCTTCATATAGTCTTTGCGATCAGTATTGACAGCATCATTCATATTTGCAAGCAAAACACCTAAGTCTCCGGCAAAGCCGCGACGGCCTTCGTATAATTTTCCGTCAAGTACAATTCCGATGCCAACACCTGCATCAATATTGATATAAATCATATTCTGTGCATTGTTTCCGCAACCGAAAACACGCTCTCCGCAAACAGCTAAATTAACGTCGTTTTTTATAGTAATCGGAACGTTGAATTCTTTGTTGAACATTCCCTTCAGATCAAGGTTATGGAAGTCATCGATTCGCGAAGACCAGTGCAGGTGTCCTGTTTTCGGTTCAACAACACCGGGGACGCCGATGCAGATGCCTATTAAGGAACCGCACTTTCCAACAACGTCCTTGAGCATACTTTTTAGGGTTATTATGATTCCTTCAAGCATATCCCTTGAAATTATTTTACCGCCTTCAACGCGCGAGTATTTTAGTTTATTTCCGTCCAGGTCAGCTATGCAGATTCTGCCGTCGCTGCTGGACAGATCAATTACTGCGACACATCCGTGGCGACCGTTAAATTCAAGCATAATAGGTCTTCTGCCAACATCAGTGACCAAAGAACCGGTTTCGATAAGTAGTCCTTTTTCGATAAGGTTATCGACATTTTTAGATACACTGGGATTAGATAATGAGAGATGTTTTGCAATCTCGCTTCGTGACATTTTACCTTTTTCCCGTATGGTATTAATTATAAGTGCCTGATTTGTTGTTTTGACAAGGCTCTGATTACTTCCTTTAATATCCATAGAAATACCTCCGCACTTTCATTTATGATATCAAAAACTGATAGCCTAGTCAAGCGCGGAGGTGCTGTAAAAAGCTTATTTAATTTGAGCTATTACCGAAGTAAATGCAGGTAAATTAATTGATCCGTTTATGCTGATATTTGATTGCGTGAGCAAATCATATGCGTTACAGCTGATTCCGATGTGAAGATTTGCAGGAGTATTATCGCAGTTGAGTGCATATATGATCTGCTGACCATTGTATTCTCTTATAAATGCCAGCTGTTTTGAGTTTACGTAGAGCTGTTTATAACTACCGAAGCAGAGAGCAGGGGAGTTCTTTTTTGCATCACAAAGTCTTTGTATATATGCGCAGAGCTCTGAATCGGTATTGCCTTGTGAACAAAGTGAAGAATGTGACGGACGAAGTGATTCATCGCCTTGCTCCTTGCTTCCCTTTACTCCGTTTTCGCTTCCGTAGTATACGGAGGGAATACCGGGCATTGCAAAAAGAAGTGAGTATATGAGGGGGAGATGCTTTGCTTCATTCAAGAGAGATGCAATTCGGGATACATCGTGATTATCAACAAATGTATAAAGAGGAAGATTTTTGTAAATTGTCCAATGCTCAGAGCCGAACTGTCTGTTGAGCGAATATGCTATTTCGTGCATATTACTGCAGTTGAAAGAAGAATACAGACCCTTATAGCACTCGTAGTTTGTAACGGAATCAAGCATTTCGGGATTGCACCAGGTATTATAATCGCCGTGCAGACATTCGCCGAGAAGGAAAAAGTCCGGCTTGATGGATTTGCAGAACTGACGAAGAGAACGGAGGAAATTATGATCAAGGCAATAAGCAACATCAAGACGTAAGCCATCAATATCAAATTCCTCGATCCAGCCTTTTATGCACTGGAACAAATAATTGCGCACCTGATCGTTTTTTAAGTTTAGCTTGACAAGGTTATAATGTCCTTCCCAGCCTTCATACCAGAAACCGTCATTATAAGGAGAGTTGCCGTTAAAATCAATATTAAACCACCAACGGTACGGGGAGTTTTCACGATTTACCTGTACATCCATAAATTGCTTGAAATTTCTGCCGACGTGGTTGAATACGCCGTCAAGAATCACGCGGACTCCGTTTTTGTGCATAGAAGAAACAAGATATGAAAGATCAGAGTTGGTTCCGAGACGCCTGTCGACAATTGTATAATCTGCAGTGTCATAGCCGTGATAGGTGGACTCGAAGACCGGTCCAAGATAGAGAGCATTGAATCCCTTTGAGGCAATATCGGAAGAAATATCAGTCAATGTGGATATAGAACTTACCGGTTCACTTGCAAAATCGTTATTTCTCAGCGCACCGCAGAAGCCTAAGGGGTATACGTGATAAAAAGCGGCGCTTCGCCACCAATCAGGGGTGCTTGGCATAGCTGTTTTTTCAAATGATGCAGATGAAGTGCGCGGTCCGATATGCGCATTGTCATCGGGATATACCAGTCCCCACTGAGAACGGATTTTGTCGCAGGTAGACATCTCGTCTTCAGTCATATAAAGGGGATATAAGGGCGACTCCGTGAGCCCTTGGTCGAGGCACTGCATAACGTGTGCAGCTTCATATTTAAGACCGTCTTCGTACGGCTCGCAAAAGCTTTCTTTAATTACCCCGTCAGTAATACAATATGCACTAAAAGCCCAGCAAAGGTTAGGAATAAAGATGCATCCTTTGCTGCCGATAATTGTAGCGTGACAGGAATCATAAACGAAATTTGTGGAAATATAAGCTTTCTTTCCGTCCTTGTAATGGAGAATTGTTGTGCTGTCGTTGTCAACTCCGGTATCTGTGAATTTAACAGAAGTTTCTATGTTTTCGGGCTGACCGCCGAAAAGCCACTGAGATATAAAAATAGGATAAACACCAATATCGAGTAAGGCACCGCCGCCAAGAGCAGGGTTGAGAAGCCTTCCCTCGGGGCTGGTATCGCGCTGGGGGAATGAAAAAGACGCCTGAATTTCTCCAATGTCGCCAATAAGACCATTGTCAATCCACTCTTTTACCTTGTTTATGGCAGGCAGGAAACGAGTCCACATACCTTCCATAAGGAATACATTTTTTTCTTTTGCAAGAGAAATAATTTTTTGGGTTTGATTGAGATTTAATGAAAATGCTTTTTCGCAGAGAACGGGAATTCCTTCGCTCAGAGCATCGTAAGCGGCCTGTGCGTGTTTGCTGTGTGGTGTACCGATGTAAATAATATCGACACCGCTTTGTGCCATTTCAGTTATATCGGTAAATGTCAGAGATGCACCGAACTTTTTCGCGAATTCGCAAGCGTTTTCCTGAGTTCTGGAACATACAGCATATATTTCAGCATTGTCAAGAGTACCGAGCGCTTTGCAGAAGCTGCTGCTTATATTTCCGGTACCGACAATACCCCATTTGTATTTTTTCATAAAAAATCACATCCCAATTGCTTTTTCGATTATTCTATCCTATTTTGCATAACAATTCAAGATAAATATACTCACATATTGTTTTATTAACAGTATACTGTAATAGAATATACGGAGGTGAGTGATTTGTATTACTGTAAGCCTAAAAAATCAAAAAAATATAAAAAAATCAGAAGAATCACTGTTTTTTTACTGGTTTTTGTATTAATAATCTCTTTTAATGCAGTAATAAAAAATATGATCCGTGATACAGTCAGAACAATTTCAAAAAGAATAGCGTCGCAGGTGGTTAACGATGCGGTTGTGGAAGTATTGAAAAAGGGCGAATATAATTATGATGATTTTGTTGATATAATAAATGATGAGAATGGGGCAGTGCAATCCATATCAACAAAGAGCAATCTTGTGAATGCCTTTAAAAGCGAACTGGGAAAAGAAGTTCAGAAGAAACTGCAGGAAAATAATAATACTGAATTTAAAATTCCTATTGGAACATTGATGGATATCGGTATGTTGTATGATAAAGGTCCGGAGATCGATATCAGGGTAAAATTATATGGAGAAATGGTCACATCTGTTGACAGTACATTCATATCAGTTGGAATCAATCAGACAAGGCATAGTATAATGTGCAGTGTTTCTGCAAATATTATGGTGATAACTCCCGGTTTTACTGAATACACAACTGTCAAAGGAGATTATTTGGTAGCAGAAACTATTATTGTAGGCGATGTTCCGGATTCATATACAAATGTAAACGGTGATGATTCCGGGATAGTTGGGCAGATATTCGATTATGCAAATATTGAATGAGCAAGCCGTTTGACAATAAATAAATCATACTATATAATTCGAATGACATAAAGATCCTTGTTCTTGATGAATAATGGAGGAACTTAAAATGATAAAACGAGTTTTTTTGATTGTACTTGACAGCCTTGGAATAGGTGAACTGCCTGACGCGGATGAATATGGAGATGAAGGCAGCAATACCCTCAGATCGGCTTCTATGTCAGGAAAATTCAATGCAGAAACACTTCGCAGACTTGGGATTTTTAATATTGATGGTGTTTGCTGCGGAAAGTCCTGCAGCAGCCCTCAGGGAGCATATGCAAGAATTTCTGAGCGTTCAAAGGGAAAAGACACAACCACAGGTCATTGGGAAATTGCAGGACTTATATCGGAAACACCTTTTCCTGTTTTTCCGGAAGGCTTTCCGGAAGATTTAATAAAAGCTTTTGAAAAAGCAACAGGGAGAGGCGTTCTCTGTAATAAACCATACTCGGGAACAAAAGTAATAAATGACTATGGCGATGAGCATATCAAAACAGGAAAGCTGATAGTATACACATCGGCAGACAGTGTATTTCAGATAGCAGCTCACGAGGAAATCGTGCCACCGGAGGAGCTTTACGAATACTGCAGAATTGCAAGAAAACTTCTTGTAGGCCAATATGCAGTCGGCAGAGTAATTGCGAGACCCTTTGTGGGGAGCTCAGGTAAATATGAAAGAACATCAAACAGGCACGATTTCAGTGTTGTACCCCCTGAGAACACCTTATTGGACGTTCTTTCTCAAAAGGGAAAAGATGTTATTACAGTTGGTAAAATAAGCGATATTTTTGCAGGTAAGGGAGTTACAGAAAGCTATCCCACAAAGAATAACAAAGCTGGAATGAAAAAGACGATGCAGATTGCAAAACGGAATTTCGAAGGACTGTGTTTTGTTAATTTAGTGGATTTTGATATGCTTTACGGTCACAGAAATGATATTGACGGATATGCACAGGCGATAGCTGAATTTGATTGCTGGCTTGACGATTTCCTAAATCAAATGAAGCCTGATGATATTCTTATTATCACAGCAGATCACGGGTGTGATCCGGCAACAGAAAGCACCGATCATTCGAGAGAATATATTCCGATGATAATTTTCGGAGACCGTATAAAACCGGTTAATCTTCGTACAATAGATGGATTTGACGTTATAGCAAAATCTGTTTCCGAAATGCTTGGAGTAGAATCTGATTTTAATGCAGAAAGTATTGCAAAGAGAGTTCTGATGAAAGCATCATCTTCATCCCTTATTAAAAAAGCATTGGCGGCGCAGAAAAATTCATATGCACCATATTCACACTATAATGTAGGAGCGGCATTGCTTGCTGATAATGGAAAAATATATAAAGGTTGCAATGTGGAGAATGCAGCATTTGGTCCTACATGTTGTGCTGAACGGGTAGCGTTTTTTAAGGCGGTAAGTGAAGGGGAGAAAGCCTTTGATGCTGTTGCAGTTGTTGGAGGGAAGGCTGACAACGAAAATAGCTTTACAGCACCCTGCGGCGTGTGCAGACAGGTTATGAGTGAATTTTGCGATGATGAGTTTACAGTAATTTGTGCTGTTGACGAAAAAAGATATAAAAAATATTTACTTTCAGAACTTTTGCCGGAAAATTTTGGTTCAACCAATATCACTACGGAGGAAAAACAATGAAAAGATCCACACTTATTGTTGTTATAATGTTTGCTTGTATCTGCCTGTTTTTTGCAGGATGCTCAAAAGAGGATGTTGACGTAGCTTTTGTTACATCAATGGATACAGCAGATGAGAATTCATCTGCTTATAACTGTATGACAGGCGTTATCTCAGGGGCCGATTCAAATAAAATTGCATTTAAGGCATATGAAGGCGACACTGAAAATAGCATTGACGAAGCAATTGTGGCAGGCGCTGAAATTATTGTGCTTTATGGTGTTGATGATGAGGCAGCGGTATATGAATGTGCCGGTAAATATTCAGATACGAAATTTATTTGTGTGGATTTTGGAAATGATTTTCTGGTAAGGGCAAATATTCAATGCATTAACGTTATGCAGGGACAGTGCGGTGTATATGCGGGCTATAGTGCAATTAAGGAAGGGAATACTGTTGTCGGCATTCAGGGTGAAGAAACTGCAGAAACATATAACTATATAAAAGGCTTTATTGAAGGTGCGCAGCTTGCTGCAGTTGAGATAGGAGTATCAAAGAAGCCGATAAAAATTTATTACAATGTATCAGGAAGTGATATGGTTGTACCGAGATCAAAGTCCTGGTATGAAAACGGATGCAGTCTTATTTTCTGCTCAGAGAGTGTCTATGCTGATGTTTATGAAAATATTTCAAATTCGGATATGAATAGTGTAATGACATTTGGTGCTGAAAGGGTAAGTGAAGACGAACGAATAATTGCATCTGCATACAGTGATTACAGACATTCAGTATCAAATGCGATTACTGATGCTATGGAAGGAAATTTCAAAGGCGGACTTATGTACACAGCAGGAGCAGGCGACAAAGCATCCGGTTTTACATATGATAAGGCAAAATATGATATTCTCACAGAAAGCGATCTTGATAAGGTTACAGATCATATTGCTGAATACGGTCTTGAAGATTCTTATTTTTATAAAAAACCATCTGACAAAGGTTACTCAAAAATCGTTTTGAGTGAGGTTGGAATTATCGCAAATTCTGCAGGAAATCAGTAAATTGTTAATATTATCTCGGTTGACTTAACGTGTCAATGCAATTATAATGACTAAATAATGCTGTATTTTATATACAGAAGATGTTCGAGGACGTGATATATGTGAACAGAGGATCTGCATTTTCTGAATTTATGCAGTTGTGCTCAAGAAGAATAATGTGGCTTTTAGGTATTGTCTTAGGCGCTTTTCTTGTGGTGTTTGTTTATACGGTTATCGTAACGCCCAATGAAGCGATAGTTAAGGCACAGCTTAAGGTTTCACCTAAAATTACATCAGAGAGCATAACATCTGCCAGAGATTCTCTTGAACTTGCTAATCTGCTGGTTGAAGACGCAATTTATTCAATTGATAATTCCGACACTATTGCAAAAGCTCTTACAAGTGCAAATCTTATTACAACATACAATCCTGAGGATTTCAAAGAGCGTGTAACAGCTGAAGAGGTCGGAAACTCCAGCATTATGGTCACGATAGCATATGAAGGAAGTTGGCGTGAAGCCGATGTGTTTATGGTGACTTTTCTTGAAACCTGTATCGAAGAGATTAATGCAGAGTATACAAAAAACGGCTATGATTTTGAGATAGAAACCTCTGAATCAGGACGTACATATGAAGAAACGTCCCGTGTTGCACCGGCTTTTCTCAATGGTTTTTATGCAGCGCTGATTGCGCTTGGACTTTTTATTCTCGTAAATGCTGTTCTTTTTATTACTGACAGAACTATGAGAAGTCATAATAAGCTTTATAAGATTACGGATATACCTACTATCGCTGCTATTCCGTCCACATCAAGAGTGGGCAGCGGTGAAAAAATGGGACAGAGGATAGGTAATGCATACCAAACTCTTCGTTCTGCGGTTAAATATTCCGAAAAGAAGGTTCGGTCTATTGCAATTTGCAGTGCGCAGCCTCGCGACGGACGTACATCTGTTGCTATAGGTCTTGCGACTGCTCTTGCAGAAACCGATGCGATGGTTCTTCTTATTGAGGCAGATATGAGACGTCCGAGTGTCAGCCCGCTTATGAAGATCGAATCTACTTTCGGTCTTGCTGACCTGCTCCTCGGAAAGACAAATCTTGCAGCAACAATATGCAAAACATCCAACAGAAATCTTTATGTTATTACAGCTGTTAACAACACAAATCTCAATAATGTAAATATTGCGGATTTGCTCGACAGTACAGTTTTTGACGAGCTTATTGAATCTGTACAAAGTCAGTTTGATTATGTGATAATAGATACTCCGTCAGTTGAGCTCGTTGCTGATGCTACAAGTGTTGTTGGTAAGGTTGATGCATCGATTCTTGTTGCCCAGTACGGAAGAACAAATCTTGATGCATTCAAAACAACGGCAGACATTCTCAAAGCTCTTGGCGGAGACATACTTGGTGTTGTAACAACCAATACTCAGCAAAACACTGGTCTGTTCTCAAATACATCAAATTATTACAGAAGCGGAAGAGGCGTAAAGAGCGGCAATTCCTTTGCTTCGTTTTTGATGAAGAAAAATTAAAATTTGAAAAGAATAGAAGCTGTATTAAACAGCTTCTATTCTTTTTTCTCAATAAACCATATTCCGCGCTCATAGAAGAGATAGCGCTGATGACCGCATACAGAGCAAGTATAGCGCAAACCGGCGCCGCCTGACTTAAGAGAAGAGGCATGACGAATATCGGTTATCTTGTCAATAGAAAAAGTGCGTTCTTCGTTCCAAATTATTTCTATTGGATAAATATTTCCTTCAGTATCAAACTTTGCAACAATATTTATAGTTTTTTTCATTTTGTCAACACTCCAAAAGCAAGTAAGAACAAATGTTCGATTTTATTATAGCTTAATAGAACGAAAAAATCAACAGTAAATAATGGGCAATCCATATGTATTTTCAGAAAGAAAAACAATAAGAAAATTAAGTGTGTTTTTCATTAATTCTAGTAAAAAAGGATTGCATAATACTATAATTATTGCTACAATAATGGGAGTGAAAATATTTGTTCAAAAGCCGTATTGCCGTTATTGAGGTGAGGAAATTATGGCAGAGTTTTGGGATAACATAAAATCTGTAATTGAATTATTTAAATTTGCGGATATTCTTGATATCGCAATCGTATCATTTCTGATTTATCAATTTATTCTGTTTATAAGGAACAGCAGAGCACAGCTCCTTGTTAAGGGAAGCCTTATCATTCTGGTTGCATATATGTTTGCAAGACTGCTTCGACTTAATATGCTTGCGTACATCGTCGAGATAATTATTCGAAACGGTGTTATTGCAATGCTGATTATTTTCCAGCCTGAGCTTCGTTCTGTTATAGAACGTGTGGGAAGAAGCAGGTTCTCGATGAAAAGCATCCTGGGACTTGAAAAAGAGGATGAAAAAAGAGCTGCAGATCTTGCAGCAATAAGCGGTGTTGTTGAATGCTTCAGATTTTTGCAGAAAGAGCGTATGGGCGCACTGGTTGTGTTTGAGAGAACAGTAAAACTTGATGAAATAGCAAGAACAGGAACTGTTATAGATGCCGATGTGAGCACAAGAATGCTTAGCAATCTGTTTTTTAATAAAGCGCCGCTGCACGATGGCGCAGTAATAATTCGCGACGGACGAATATATGCGGCAGGATGTATTCTGCCTCTTACACAGGGAATTACGCCTCGTGCTGATTATGGTACACGACACAGAGCTGCTATCGGAATGAGCGAAAGTTCAGATGCGGTTGTTGCTGTTCTTTCCGAAGAGAACGGACTTATGTCTGTGGTGGAAAACGGTGAGATTTTGCGATATTCAAATGTAGCAGAATTCACTTCGGCACTTATGAATGTAATGATTCCGGAAGACGAAGAAGATGAAGACGATTCCCGCGGAGGAACTTTGAATTCGGTAAAATCCATTTTCAATAAAAAGGCAAAAAAGAAAGAAACAGTCGAAGAAATAGAGCTATTATCTGCGGATGCTAATAACTCGCACAAAGACAGAAAGCGGGTGAATCGGTGAAGTTGACAGTAAAAGATTTAAAGAAAAAAATAAAAAAGTTCACCGGTAAAATATCTTTTGATTGGTTGTATAACAAGAGAGTACTTGTGATTCTTTCGGTAGTTATTGCTGTTGTGTTTTGGTTTTATATTACGCTGAATGTCAGTCCGACAGAGGAAAAGGTTTTTGCAGAGGTACCTGTTACCATCGACGCAAAGGCAATCGAAGCAAAAGGGCTTGTTTTGTTGGATATTATGGACACAACTGAATTGGGCGATAAAACATATACGATTCCTGTAACAGTACAGGGAAACAGATATTCTCTTACACAGATGAAGAAGGAAGATATTTCTGTTGTTGCCCAACTTACAAATGTAATAGAGGATCAGCCCAATAATTATATGCTTTCGCTTAAGGTCACGTGCAATAACAATCTTTATGATGTTGTGACTCAATCTACAGTAGAATCCATTACGGTGAAACTTGACTCAATTTTGTCGAAAAATTTCACGATAAAGACAAAGAGCAACTCGACTGCAACGTCAGAGAATGAAAACTATTCAATGGAATCTCCCAGTACATATATCGGTAATGAAAAAATAACCGAGGTCACAATAACTGGTCCTCAGGCTGTTGTAAGTAAAATTGCCGGAGTTGAGGTGTTTGCAGAAGGTGAAAAGAACCTCAAGGAGACTACGGACTTCCACGATGGCAAATTTATTCTGCTGGATGAAAACGGTATACAGTTAAGCGGAAGTGATCTGAATTACATTTCAATTTCTGCTATTGAGGATCGCTACGAAAATATTGCGATTTCTGATGCAACCGTAACTGTCAGAGTTCCCATACGCATAAATGCGGGAGTGAAGGTTATGACAGTGTTTGATGAAGAAAAGGTTGGAAGTAATTTTAATTTCTCCAGGATTGAGAAGCTGATGAATATATCTCCGAATGACACTCTGGAAATTAAGTATTCACCCGGAATCAATAAAGAAGATCCTGTGTATGATATTATCAATTCGCTGGAATTGAAGATCGGAAAAATAGATCTGTCGTCTATAACACCGGAAAACAATGTATATAAATATGCATTGACCCTTCCTTCGGGTGTTGAGCTTACAGGAGGAATGACCGGGAATAATGTGGAGTTTGAGGTTGAATTTGACCTTGACGGATATGTATCAAAGACATTGCAGGTAAAGGTCGGAGAAAATAATTTCAGGTATAATTCAACCGATACAGAAATGAATATTCTTCCCTCAAATACCATCAATGTAAGATTTGTAGGTCCGAAGTCGGAAATATCCAAACTCACTGAAGATAATATTTCGAGTAAGGTAACAATAATTGCGGATACTTCAACAGTTACAACAGCAGGAACAGTATCACTGCCTGTGAATGTACACATAAACGGCAGGACAAATTGCTGGGCTGTCGGAACCGATGAAGAGTTATCACTTTCAGTTGCAGTTTCTGAACCAAAAAATTAATAGAGGATATATAACGAAAGGATTTGAGATAAATGGCAAACCAGAGCAAAATGGTAGAATCCATTACTTCTATGGAAGAGGATTTTGCCAAATGGTACACTGATATCGTAAAAAAAGCTGAACTTATTGAATATACAAGCGTAAAAGGATGTATGGTAATACGTCCTTATGGATATGCCATATGGGAACATATGCAGAAAATTCTTGACGGAATGTTCAAGGAGAGCGGACACGAAAATGTGTGTATGCCTATGTTTATTCCGGAAAGCCTTTTGCAGAAGGAAAAGGATCACGTTGAAGGTTTTGCTCCTGAGGTTGCCTGGGTAACCCACGGCGGAAGTGAACCTCTTGAAGAGAGATTATGCGTTAGACCTACTTCCGAGACTCTTTTCTGTGAGCACTATGCAAACATTATTCATTCCTGGCGTGATCTCCCGAAACTCTATAACCAGTGGGTATCGGTTGTAAGATGGGAGAAAACAACACGTCCTTTCCTTCGTTCACGTGAATTCCTCTGGCAGGAAGGTCATACCATTCACGCAACAGCAGAAGAAGCACGAGAAGAGACAGTAAGAATGCTTGATACTTATGCAAAATTCTGCGAAGAGAGCCTTGCAATGCCTGTTGTAAAGGGTGTAAAAACTGAAAGCGACAAATTTGCAGGTGCAGTCGATACATATGCTATTGAGGCACTTATGCACGACGGTAAAGCGCTGCAGGCAGGTACATCTCATTTCTTCGGCGATGGTTTTGCAAGAGCATTCGGAATCCAGTATACAAGCAAGGAAAATAAGCTCGAATATCCTTTCCAGACCTCTTGGGGAGTGACTACACGTCTTATCGGAGCAATTATTATGACTCACGGTGATAATAATGGACTTGTTCTGCCTCCTGCAGTTGCACCGATCCAAGTTGTTATTCTTCCTATTGCACAGCACAAGCCCGGTGTTCTCGACAAGGCATATGAGCTTCGTGATACTCTTAAGGCTGCAGGTATACGTGTAAAGGTAGATGATAGCGATAATTCTGCAGGATGGAAATTCTCCGAGTATGAAATGAAGGGCGTTCCCGTAAGAGTTGAGATTGGTCCCCGTGATATAGAAAATGGACAGTGTGTGCTTGTTACACGCCATAACAGAGAGAAAACAACAGCAAATATTTCTGAAATTGTAGAGACAGTAAATGAAAGACTTACTGCTGTTCGTGACGGACTGTACCAGAAAGCTCTTGAAAATAGAAATAACAAGAGTTATGACTGTACATCTATGGAAGAGATAACCAAGGTTCTCGAGGAAAAGGGCGATGGTTTTGTTTATGCAATGTGGTGTGGAGATGAGGCCTGTGAAGACAAGGTAAAGGAAGTTACGGGCGTAGGCTCCAGATGTATTCCTCATGAGCAGAGAAAGATATCCGATAAATGCGTATGCTGCGGCAAGGAAGCCAAACATATGGTTTGCTGGGGCAAAGCTTATTAATTGAAAATAACTCCGCCTTTTGAAATTTCAATAGGCGGAGTTAATACTTTAAAAATAATGATGCGGTGAGTATAAGTGCTTAAGAGGGCTTGTGAAAAGAGAATATTACCGGTATGAAGATAAGAGAAAATTGCTGAAACCGTATTTATTAAGCCAATTTTTGATTAATAATTGACATCAAATCTATATATGGTATAATAAATTTATTGTAGACTCCAAATGTTGCTTGAGGAATATTGGAGGTTATTAACGTAAAAATTTTTATATTGTTAATAGCATTTTTAGTTTTTGTTTAAATAAATATATATACTTGAAAATAGGTTTTATTGTATAAGGAGGCATTGATGTGGGAGATAGAGAAAACATAAAAAATACATACCCGAGAAATTCTTCGGCATCAACCCCTGCTCAGCTTCTTGCGAGTGTTTTAGAACAGCGATATGCTCATAAGTCAAGTCCAAAAATAAAAGAAAAAAATGAAAAACCTGATCCTATGACATTTCCTGCAATGCAAAAGGCATTGGGCGAAATGTATTCGACCATAGTTGAAATAGTTGACGAAGAAACAGCTTTGCAGGAAAATATAGAAGATGAAAAAGAACAGACTGAAGACTCTATACAGGTTGTTAACGGATTGAACGAACAACTGCTGAATATGGTAAGTGAAATAGAACAGAACGACAAGGAACGGGAAATCCAAAAAAATGCAATAACTGTAGAAGTAAAAAAAAAGAAAGATGATCCGTATAATAGGGCAGTCAATTATTATTCTGAGCCAGTTAAAGAACCAGATAATATAGACTTATCGAATGACCTGGAAATAGAAACAATAATTTCAGATTCCCGCAGGAAAAACAACAGATAATTCAGAAACGGGGCAAAGCTTTATGAGAAATAACAGACAAGTCGGACTTGATGGAAAAGTATTTCTGACTAGCTGTCTTAAAAGAAGTTCAATTTACGTTATAGGCGTTATTCTTTACGGAATAATAATGGCTGTTGCCGATGTTATGAAATTAACAGGTAAAAGCGGAATTGCAATGAGCTCGCTGACATCAGCACTGGTATCTATCGATCTTATTGTCAGCCTTTTATTTGTTGTAGTCGTATTTTACGCATATTTTCTTGAGTGCGGTTCAAGTATACCTGTGCTCAGGGAGAAGCCGCTGATTATTTTGGGTTATTGCCGTTTGGCATACGATGTTTTGCTTTGTTATTATATTATTTACAGAGCAATGTACTGCATTGTAAACAGAAGCGAAGTGCCATTTGGTATACTAGCGTTTTACACTGTATATATGGTTGTTGCATTTGTATCCATATTAACGTGCTGCTTTATTATAAATGTAATTTCTCGCAATATGATAAGGCGTATATATATAAAATCACTTAAGAATCTTGCAATTGTAGGTATGATTTTTACGTCACTTATGCCTCTGATGTATATTATAGCTAGATTCTGGATAGGTGAAATTGGCGATGAGTATTTTACCGCCTCGTTCTGTGATTTGCTTAGATTGTGTATAGCTCCTATTGCTTATTTGTGTGTGTGGATTGTGCTGATCAAGGCACGTACTGTGACTGCAGAAGTCTTTGGAGAAGTTGATGCTGCAATTCGCGACAGGAGATATCAGATTTCGTATACAGACAAGTCCAAGGAATCTGAAGAAAAAGGCGAAAGCAGAAGACTTAAAAACAGTAAGGCAAAGGCAGCTGCAGCTGCAGCAACAGTAGCAGCAATTGAGGCTGATACAGCAGTGCAGCAGGCATTGACGGCAGGAAAAATAGCAGGTACAGAAAAAAATACAGTAACTCCTGCAAATGATAAAAAGAGTGAAGTTTCATCAGAAAATGTATATCCTCAGCAGATTATCACAGAAAATATTGTTAAAACAAAAGAAAGCAAGATTAAGGATGAAAAGCTGAGAAAAGCTGTTTCTGAGGCTGTTGAGAAAGCGATAAAAGAAGATGAGAACTCTGTTGCAGCAGATGCTGCAAACCAGAATAAATCAAATGCCGAGCCAAAGCAAAAAATGCCTGTAATGGATTTTGATCCATATGCTCAGACAGAAAGAAAACAGGATAATCAGCAGGGTAATAGACAGCAAAAACCGGTAAACAACAGAACTGTGCAGGGCAATGTTCAGCAAAGACCCAATCAAAATAAACCTGCACAGGCCAAAGTTCAGCAGAGACCCAATCAAAACAGACCGGTACAGAATAATGCCCAGCAAAGGTCCAATCAGGGTAGACCGGTACAAAATAATAATCAGCAGAGGCAAAATGTTCAAAACAGAGTACAGCCGGGTGTAAATCAGAATAGAGGAAATACACCTCAGAGACCTGTACGACCTAATCAGAACCAGAATCAAAGAAAAAAGCATTAAATAGTGAGGGTATACAGTAATGGCACAAAGAAAATATATTGAGGAGTCAACGCAGTATAATACTGAAATGTATATGGCACGCTTGGTTTTGAAAAATCCAATGGTGCATCTTTGTGTACTTATACTTTTTATTTATGCATTGTCGCGTACGATATTTTCTTTGTTGGCAATGGTATCTGGCGGAAATGTATTGATAGCGCTGTCGTCATCTGGTGGAGTTGTTTTGTTGGCAGTCGGTTCTGTATGTGCATTGTTTTTTTCGAGAGATGGAGGTAATCGACTTAATTCGGTGCTTACATTGTCTCTGATAGGCGGGATAATCATTGCAGCTGCAAGTGTGATGGAGATCATATTTCTGAAAGCAGATGCAGAGATTATTCTGCAGACTGTCTTTACAATAGCGGCAGTCATTACAGCATCATCGGTTTTATCGGCAGCAAAAGGTAATTCTGCAAATACAGTGGGAGGACTGATGCTGGGACTTTCCGGTCTAGCATTGCTTTTGCTTGCAGTTTTTACATTAATATCTGTTTGGTCAACCCTAAGAGGATGCTTTGAAAGTACATATAACTGGAGCTTTATAACAGAAGAGATCGATGTTAATACGACTCAGATCAAATGGTATTTTTTAGCATCACGAATGAGCGGAACCACAGTGAAAGCGGTATTTATTACAAGATTTATAGAACGTATTGCTTATATTGTGCTGCTTGTTAGTGTTTCCTCGGTAGCTCTAAAGATGGTCCCATATATAAACAAAGAAAAAAGAACAGTTGAATTTGCCCAGGATGCAGGTGATTTTTCTGCATTTGATGGATCTGACTTCAGGAGAATTTCCAAAAGCAGGACATCTGAAAATGTGAGAAATCAATCTTATTATGGGATTGGCAGTATTGATAGAAATGAAGCCGGCAACTCAATTGATAAACCGGAAGAAAAAATAAAATTCAAGACAAATGAATACGGGGATTATCTTGACGAAGAAACCGGGATCTTTTATTATTACGACGATAGAACCGGGAAATATTATTACCTTAATGAAAAAACGGGCGAATATGTTTATAAAACGGAGAATCGTTTGAATATGATGTCAGTATCCTCTGAGGCTATGCCGTGGGAACTTTCTGATGCACAGCAGGATGACGAGGATAATATTTATAATTACTAAAAACAGTGCAGCATTATGCTGCACTGTTTTTGTGTTACAACTTGTTTCTTTGACCCATAATATATTTTCGAGGTGATAAATTATGAATCGAAGGACAGTTGCTTTTTTCTCTACGTATGTTTTTTTGATGGTGCTGCTTACCGGATGGCTTATGAACGTTACTTTTTCAGAAAAATATGTTGCAGCGGGTGATTTGCAGAGTTCATATACACTTACAGTATATACGACCAGAGGAAAAATTTACGACAGGAATATGAATATTATTGCAGGAGGAGCTTCGGAATACAAAGCAATTGTTAATCCTTCCCCTAAGTCTGCTGCGAAGCTTTTGTCATATTATAACAGCGAGAATCTAGAAGGGCTTGAAGAAAAAATAAAGGGAAGAAGACCTTTCGTGCTGAAAGTGTCTGACAGTAGTATGGAATCAGATGGAATAGATATTGTAAAGTGTGAAAAACGGTATGGATCAGAGCCTATAGCACCGCATATTACAGGATATATTAATAATGAGGGGAAAGGAGTATATGGAATTGAAAAAGCATATAATGATATTCTGACAAAATTTGAAGGATCATATAATATGAAATACGTGGTCAATGCACTTGGAGATAGTCTTGGAAAGGAAAAAATCATCAGAGATACGACGAGTAATTCCCGTGGAGGTGTAGTGCTTACGATTGACAGTTCGATTCAGCTCATTGCACAGAGAGCGGCAAATGAATATCTGGAATCTGGAGCAATAGTAATAATGAAACCGGATACAGGAGAGATACTTGCATCGGTATCGGCACCGGAATTTGAACAGGATAAAATATATAAGTATTTGGACAATGACAAATCACCTTTGATCAACAAAGCGTTTTCCTCGTACGATGTAGGATCGGTATTCAAATTGGTGGTAACAGCAGCTGCTCTTGAAAATGGATATGAAGAATTCAAGCATAATTGCGAAGGTGAAATTACAGTAGGAAATAAACGATTCGGGTGCAGCAAGATAGAAGGGCACGGCGAGATAAACTTCGAACAGGCATTGGCACATTCGTGCAACACGTATTTTGTTGCATTGGCACAGAATATTGGATACGAAACTCTTTTGAATAAGGCGAATGTATTGGGCTTCGGGCGTAAAGTTGAGCTGGGAAACAATTATTTTACAGGAAGCGGTAACCTGCCGGACGAATCTGAACTTTCTCTTCCTGCTGGACTTGCTAATTTTTCTTTTGGACAGGGGTCACTTATGGCGAATCCAGTTCAGATAGCGGCGCTGATTTCCTGTATTGCAAATGATGGAAAGTATGTTTATCCGTATATAGTAGAGAAAACAGTTAATTCAAATGTGAAAACTATTGGGGTGTGGAGTAAAAAACCATCATATAAGGCAATTGAAAAGGAAAACGTCTGCAAGATAAAAAAATATATGGAAGCGGTAATGAGTTACGGAACGGGAAAAAATGTAATTTCAAAAAATGTATCTATTGCAGCAAAAACGGGAACAGCGGAAACGGGAATAATTTCAAATGGCAGGAAAATAACTCGAGGATGGTTTGCAGGATATTTCCCGGCAGATGCACCCAAGTTTGTGTGTGTCGTTCTGGAAGAAGATGCTGTGTCAGGAACGGCAAGCGCAGGACCCTGTTTTAAATTCATAGCAGAACGATTGACTGCAATATATGGCAAGTAGTATAAAAAGAATATGCTTTTGTGATTTAAATTGATAGCGAATTTTATTGAAATGTCTTGAAATGAGTGTTATAATATCTAACACTAAATCTATGGCGGTTGATGTATGAATACAGCAAATCTCGGAAAATTTATAATTATTTGCGGTCATTACGGCTGCGGTAAAACAAACTTTGCATTGAATGTAGCTGCAGAACGCGCAGGGGCAGGAGAAAAGGTCACACTGGTTGATATGGATATTGTAAATCCGTACTTCAGATCAAGTGACTATCCGGAGTTTCTGGCAGAAAGAGGAATAGAGCTTATTGCTCCGAATTTTGCTCATTCAAATGTGGATCTTCCGTCATTGCCGGCAAGAATGTATTCTGTTTTTGAGAGCAGCGATACGGTAATAATCGATGTTGGCGGCGATGATGACGGATCAACTGCGCTTGGCAGGTTTAACAGACAGCTTATGAATATAGATTATCAGATGCTGTATGTTGTAAACAGGTATCGTGATATGAGCAACGATCCCGAAGTATCTGCACAGCTGCTTCGTGAAATAGAATATACATCCAGACTGAAAGCGACTGCTGTTGTCAGCAATGCACACTTATGTGGTGAGACAGAAGCAGAGCATATAATATGTGGTGCTGAGTATGCTGAAAAAACTGCAAAAATACTCGGATTACCGATGATAATGACTACTTGCGAAAAGAAGTTTGCTTTTGAGGTTTCTAAGAAGATAGACAATGTCTATCCCATAGATATAATAGTAACAAAACCTTGGGAGACCGAGGAATCATAAATAGGGAGGTTAAGTTAATGCCCGGAATTACAGTCAATCAGGCAGTTTGCAAGGGCTGTGAGCTTTGCGTTTATGCTTGCCCGAAGAAGATTATTGCTCTTGATAAGGAAGTTATCAATGCAAAGGGTTATCACCCCGCAAAAATGACCGCTCCTGAGCAGTGCATCGGATGCGCAATGTGCGCAATGATGTGCCCTGATGTAGCGATTACAGTAGAGAGATAGCAGGAAAGGAAGAATAAACAATGGCAGACAAAGTTCTGATGAAGGGTAACGAAGCTCTTGCTGAGGCTGCTATTCAGGCAGGATGCAGACATTTCTTCGGTTATCCTATCACCCCGCAGACTGAGCTTGCCGCTTATATGGCTAAGCGTATGCCCAAGATCGGCGGTACATATTTACAGGCAGAATCTGAAGTTGCAGCAATCAATATGGTATACGGTGCTGCTTCAGCAGGCGTTCGTGCGATGACATCATCCTCTTCGCCCGGAATAAGCCTTAAGAGTGAAGGTATATCTTATCTTGCAGGTGCAGATTTGCCCTGTCTTATCATCAACGTTCAGCGCGGAGGCCCCGGTCTCGGCGGCATTCAGCCTTCTCAGGCTGACTACTGGCAGGCAACCAAAGCTAACGGTCACGGTGACTTCCAGGTTCTCGTATTTGCTCCCTCCACCGTTCAGGAAATGGTTGATCTAGTTGCAGGTGCATTCGATCTTGCTGATAAATACAGAATGCCGGCTATGATCCTTGCAGACGGTATGCTCGGTCAGATGATGGAGCCTGTTGAGATCAAGGAGACAAATATCGAACTCCCCGAAAAGACTTGGGCAACTAATGGTCACAAGAACGCAAGACCCAAGAACATAATAAATTCTCTTTATATCCAGCCTGATGAACTTGAGAGACTTATCATTGAGAGATATAAGAAATACGATGAGATCAAGGCAAATCATCAGATGGCTGAGAGCTATATGACAGAAGATGCTGATATTGTAGTTGTTGCTTACGGTGCATCTTCCAGAGTTGCACGCAGTGCTGTCAACAGCGCTCGTGAGATGGGAATCAAGGCGGGTTTAGTCCGTCCCATCACTCTTTGGCCGTTCCCCGAGAAGGCTGTTGATGCTGTTTGCAATACTGCAAAGCATATTCTTACTGTTGAAATGAGTATGGGTCAGATGGTGGATGATGTTAAGCTCATCGCCAACGGCCGTGTACCCGTTTCCTTCTTCGGCAGAACCGGCGGTATCATTCCTACTCCGAAGGAAATTCTTGAACAGATCAAAAATCTTGCAGGAGGTGTTCAGTAATGGCAATCGTATTTGAACGCCCGAAGGCACTTGATAAAAACTTTGATTCATACTGCCCCGGATGTACTCACGGTATTATTCACAGACTTGTTGCGGAAGCAATTGACGAGCTTGGCATAGAAGGCAAGACCGTAGGTGTTTGTCCCGTTGGCTGTGCTGTTTTTGCTTATAACTATTTTGCATGCGATATGATAGAGGCTGCTCACGGAAGAGCTCCTGCTGTAGCAACCGGTGTTAAAAGATCTCTTCCCAATAACATTGTCTTTACATATCAGGGCGACGGCGACCTTGCTGCTATCGGTACTGCAGAGACTATTCACGCAGCAACCAGAGGTGAGAACATCACCGCGATCTTCGTAAATAATGCAATTTACGGTATGACAGGCGGTCAGATGGCTCCTACATCACTTCCCGGTCAGATTACTCAGACTACTCCTTACGGCCGTGATGTAAATTATGCAGGATATCCTGTTCGTGTTTGTGAGATGCTTTCCACACTTGACGGTGTTGCACTTGCACAGCGTGTATCTGTTGACAGCCCCAAGAATGTTCAGATTGCAAAGAAGGCAATCAAGAAGGCTTTTGAAAACCAGATCAACGGTAAGGGTTACTCCATTGTTGAGGTTCTTTCTGCTTGTCCCACTAACTGGGGCCTTGCTCCCAATGATGCTCTTCAGTGGCTTCGTGATAATATGATGCCGTATTATCCCCTCGGCGTGTACAAGGATAAGGAGGCTGCTGAATAATGAAAGATTATAATATCCTTTTTGCAGGCTTCGGCGGACAGGGAATCCTATTCTCCGGTAAAGTGCTTGCTTATGCAGGACTTCTTGACGGAAAGAATGTTTCCTGGCTTCCTTCCTATGGTCCTGAAATGCGCGGTGGTGCTGCCAACTGTTCAGTATGCCTTTCCGAAAAGGAAGTAGGTTCTCCGCTGGTTGTAAACCCCAATGTTTTTATAGCTATGAACGTTCCTTCATTTGACAAGTTTATCAATGCTGTGGAGCCCGGCGGAATCGTTATTGTTGACAGCTACCTTATCGACAAAAAGGTAGAGCGCGATGATGTCACTGTTTTCTATGTACCTGCTACTAAACTTGCAGAAGAAAACGGAATCAAGGGTCTTGCAAACATTATACTTCTTGGTAAGCTTCACAAGGAGCTGGGTTTCTGTGCTGATGAAGTTCTTGACGGAGCACTTCTCAAGTGCATTCCTCCGAGAAAGGCTGAGATGATCGAGAAGAATAGAACTGCTGTTAAGATTGGTATGGCTCAGTAATTAAATATTAAAAGCTGCTGCAGATTTCTGCAGCAGCTTTTTTATGAAATATGGAAATACGCAACATTTTGATATTTAATAATTAAATTATAGAATATATTGTTGATTTATTGCATATAAAGAAGTACAATAATATAAAATCGGGTTTTATATGTTTATGATAATATGGAGGTTGAATATGGCTATTATAGCTCCGTCAATTTTATCAGCTGATTTTACAAAGCTTGGAGAAGAAATGCTTGAGATTCAGAACTATGGTGTAGAGGTTGTCCATATTGATATTATGGATGGTTGTTTTGTGCCTAATCTTACTTTTGGTTATACTATGGTTCAGGCATTGAAAGCATACAAGGGAAATATGAAGTTTGATGTTCATCTTATGATGGAACATCCATATGACTATATTGATAAATTCATAGATGCCGGTGCGGATATGCTTACAGTGCACCTTGAATGTTCTGATGATATATCGGAATGCCTCAAAAAAATCAGGGACAGAGGCATTGTTGCAGGAATATCAATTAAACCTAAAACTCCTGTGTTAGCACTTGCAGATTACGTAGGAAAGTTTGAACAGTGCCTTGTTATGACAGTTGAGCCCGGATTTGGCGGTCAGAAAATTATAATGGACTGTCTTGAAAAAATAACGGAAATCAGAGCACTTTGCAAGGATAATGACATTTGTATTGCTGTTGACGGCGGAGTAAATGCAGACAACGCAAAATATGTTGCAGAATGCGGTGCAGATTTGATTGTTGCAGGAAATGCTGTTTTGGGTGCAAAGGACAGGAAATCAGCATTTGATACACTTACAATACTTGTGTCCTGAGGTAAAAAAATAAAGGAGAGAAAAGCAGTGAAACCGATTAAGGCAAACGGTGTCATGCTAAAACAAAATAAAGAGCCTGCACTTTCGAATAAAATAATTCGTATTTCAGTGCCATCAGAACTGATTGTTCCTTTGTTTAATTTTGACAGGGGGGCGATGCTTCCTATACCAAGGGCAGGAGAGACCGTTGCAAGGTATTCAATGCTTGCACACTCCAAAAACGGTACGTGTTGGACAGTAACACCTTACTCAGGAAAGCTTTCGCATATTGAAAGATTTGCTCATCCGCTTATGGGAAAGGTTATGTGTGCGCATATCCAAACAGGAGAAGTAGCACATAGTGTTCAGCTGATACCGCATAATCCTTCAACAATGACTCCCGATGGTATTCTAAGATGTATTGCGCAGGCGTGTATAATTGATGAGGTTGATGGAACGCCTGTGCACAGGAAGCTTCAAAGAGCAATGAAAAATGGTACAATGCTAATCGTTGCAGACTGTATAGATGATTCTCCGTATGTCAGCAGCTCGCTGAAGGTCATTACCGAATATGGTGATGTGTGCGCTGACGGAGTATCGGTTATTATGAAAATGCTTGGAGGAGCAAAAGCAAAGCTTGCGGTTTATAATCCCGGCGGTATCGATATGGAAGGTCTCCTCGACAGAGTTGGCTTTATTGATACTGTTGAAATAAAAGGTGGATATCCTGCCTGGTTCTCATTTGAACGCGAATATTGTCATGAGCCATATGTGAGAATAGGTGTCCAAGCGTTGAAGGCAATTTCACTTGCAGTCAGAAACGGTCTGCCTCAGACCGAATTTGTGGTTACCGTTGCAGGTGAATGTATATCTGCTCCTGTAAATGCGATTGTAACAACAGGAACCACAGTGTCTGATGTATTTAAGGAAGTAGGACTCGAATCCGAACCTGAAATAGTTATTATGGGAGATCCGATGACAGGTGTAGTGGTTTCAGACTATAACACACCGCTGTTTCCCGGTGTGCGTTCATTGCTGGCAATGAAAAAACAGCCTGAGAAACCGGCAAACACGTGTATTGGATGCGGAAGATGTGTTGCAGTATGTCCAAGGAGATTATTCCCTTCTGAAGCAGTCAAAATGGCCGAACAGAAAAAGCTTCTTATTGCTGCAGAGTATGGTGCGAGAAGCTGTATTGGCTGCGGAGCGTGCAGCGCAGTATGCCCAAGCGGCATAGAGATATCTGAGCTAATGAAAAAACTCAGACATTATGCTGAAAGAGCGGACGGAGAGATGAACGGCAATGGAGAATAAAGTATGTTATGCACCTCATATAAGGTCTGCTGTAACAGTAGATAGAATTATGCTGGAATTATTGGTGTGTACTGCAGTTTTAATAATTCCGTCAGTTTTTATCTATGGCTTCAGGGTAATGTCGGTAGTTATTATGGGCGTGTTGGGAGCAGTACTTCCGGAGATAGGATATTGTATTATAAAAAAGGAAAACATTACTATAACAGATTTTTCAGCAATCTATTGCGGCTTGCTTATTGCAATTCTTATGCCTGTGGGTGTACCGATCTGGATACCGTTTGTTTCAGGCGTTTTTGGAGCTGTTGTTGCAAAGCTGCCGTTCGGAAGACTTGGCAGAAGTGTTTTTTCGCCTGCTGCAGCGGGCTTTGTGTTTGTATCACTCGCCTGGAGTGAATATTTCGAATTTTACCCTTCACTAAAGGAAAAAATACCGTTTTTAAATAACTGGGAATTGAACGAGAACTATGTTTTCTCTGAACATCAGACGCCTATTCAGCTTCTGAATGCGGCACAGAAGCCATTTCCCAATAATGCGGAAGCATTGAGAAGTATTTTCCTCTTTAAAAATATCGGACCAATAGGTGCAATTTCAGTACTTGTAATAGCAGCGATATTTGCTTATATGATTTTCAGAAAAATATCGGCGTGGCAGGCTACAGTATCATTTTGTGCATCGGTTTTTATACTTGCACTTATATTCAGGTATGATGGCATAAATATCCTAATGTCCCCGGTTTATGAACTGTTTTGCAACTGGATGTTTGTTGCCGCAGTTTTTCTTGTTGGAGATATTCTTACTGCACCAAGACTTGCATCTGCAAGGGTGGTATATGGAATTTGCTGCGGAGTACTTGCAGTTTTTTTGAGAAGAATCTCAGCTTGTCAGGGTGGAGAGATTGCCGCAATATTGATTATGAATTCATTATCTTCAGCAATAGACAGACTGGCGTGGAATGCACGGCAAAGAGGAATAAGCATAACTGCACTTAGAATGAAAATTAAGTTAGGCTTCGAAAAGAGAATGAAGCAATTTGAGGATTGAGAGGTGACAGAGAGTTGAAATACAATAAATCATCACGAATGATATCTGAACATACAGATTATATAAAAAGCTCTCTGTTTTCCAGTCCCACACTTATTAGAGCTTCAGGTATTGCGACTATAGCAGGTGCGGCAATAAGCGGAGCAAATGCATTAATATTAACCTTTATAGTTTTGAGTATTTTACTTGCTATAGGCCTTACAACAATTCTTGACGGCGACAGACTTGAATATCCGTTAAAAACGATCGTTTATAATGGGGTTAGCATTTTTACGGTTTTTGCGTTGCTTATAATTTTTAAACAAATTTTCCCGGAGCAGGTAAACAGTATAGGAGTTTATGCGCCGCTGATTGCATTTAACTCACTGGTGCTTTGCCGAAGCGAAGCGGATGCACCGATGCTCTTGAGTACAGAAACAGTTTCTGATGCACTTGCTCTGGCGGCAATTTTTGCGCTGATAGCTTTCCCTGTTGCTATAGTGAGAGAAATACTTGGAAGCGGAAGTGTTTTTGGAATAAGTTTGGGTTTTGAGGGCAACAGCGTCTTTTTGATGCCGTTTATGGGATTTATTCTTTGTGGATTCCTGATAGCGGTAATCAGAAAAGTTATGTCCGGTTTAGATGGAAAGGGGGAAAACGGATGAATTTAGGTGTTTTTCTTTCTTACTGTCTTGTTGCTGTTTTCGCAGTAAATCCGCTTTTTTCAGCAATAACCGGAATTGACAGTTTTTTAGATGCAATGAAAAAACCTAAACGTTTGCTTGTTTTATGTGCTATGGTTTCTGTTTTTTCGCTGCTTGCATCGATGATTTTATATCCGATAGACATCAAGCTTAAGGATGAGGATCCTGCAATGATAGTAAGAGGATTGATTTTCTCTTGCATTATGCTTGCTTTATTTTATTTTTCATCAAAGATTGTTAAGGCTGCATCAACGGTTTTCTATAATGAGTATGGTGATCTTCTTGCTCCTGCTGCACTCAATGGAACCGCGGTGGGAGCTGCTTTGGTTATTGCATATGATAGATTTTTAGGACTTGAAAATGTTCGAGTGCTTTTATTTGATAATGTTTCATCTTTTGCAATTGCAGTTGCAATAGGAGTTGGAACAGGACTGGCTTTTTCCATTGCAGCTCTGCTTGTCAAGGAGGGACTGAGAATTGCCAATAATCCCGATCTTTCTGCAAATATGAAAGGTACACCTATATTGCTTATTTATATAGGTGTTCTATCATTGGCATTTTGCTTCGTTTTCGGTAATATAACCTTATTTGGAGCAGGTATATAGTTTTATTTAAGCCGCTGTGTTTTCAGCGGCTTAAATAATGTAATTTGTAAATTAAATATGTTGCGGAAACATACAATATATGCTACAATAAACAACGTATATAACTAAATGTGTATTTTACTGCGCTGTTTACATAATACTTATTGGCGCGATTGGAGGTTAATGTATTGCTTACATACACAGATACTGAAAAATACTGTGCTATGGCAGCCTCTGTAATTGAGGCAAGATATGCCGGATATGAACCTCTGGCCTTTGTACACACTTACGGGTGTCAGGGCAATGTTGCAGATTCAGAGCAAATCAAAGGGCTTCTTGTTAAAATGGGATATAAAATGACTGATGATGTCGAAGAGGCCGATTTTATTCTTTATAATACCTGTGCTGTTCGAGAACACGCAGAAGACAGAGTATTCGGAAACGTTGGCGCATTAAAGCATATTAAGCGTCGAAGACCCGGGGTGATCATTGCGCTGTGTGGCTGTATGGTGCAGCAGCAGCATATTGCCGACAGATTCAGAGAACACTATCCGTATGTAAATCTTATTTTTGGAACACATCTTATTCCTCGCTTTCCGGAACTTCTTTACAGGATTCTGACAGGAGGAAAAAGAATATTTGAACTTGATCAGTCAGATAACTCTATTGTTGAAGGAATTCCTCTTGAACGGGATAACAGCATAAAAGGCTGGCTGCCTATTATGTATGGCTGTGATAATTTCTGTTCTTACTGTATAGTTCCTTATGTGCGTGGCAGGGAACGAAGCAGAAAATCGGAGATTATAATCAATCAGGCGAAGGAAATGGTTTCGCTTGGATATAAGGATATAACTCTTTTGGGACAGAATGTTAATAGCTACGGAAGGAAAAATGACGGTGAGCTTAATTTTCCGCAGCTGATAGACGAACTTGATAAAATAGACGGAGAGTTTTGGCTCAGGTTTATGACAAGCCATCCAAAAGATTGTACAAAAGAGCTTATTGATTCTATGGCAAGATCAAAACATATGGCTCATCATATTCATCTGCCGTTCCAAAGCGGTTCAAACAGGATACTTAAGGAAATGAACCGGAGATATACGATTGAACATTACAAAGAGCTTGTGGCAATGGCACGTGAAGCGATGCCGGATATATCGCTTACAAGTGATGTTATAGTAGGCTTTCCAGGTGAGACGAGAGCTGAATTTGAGGAAACTCTTGCTGCTATTGAAGAAATAGGCTTTACCTCACTTTTTACATTTATTTATTCGCCGAGAGAAGGCACCCCTGCAGCTTCGATGCCAGATCCTGTTCCTTATGATGAAAAATCTAAATGGCTCAGGGAATTAATTGCACTGCAGGAAAGCATTGCAGCAAAAAAGAGCGCATCAATGGTGGGCTCGAAGCAACGAGTGCTCGTTGAGGGAGAGGCAAAAAATGGACTTTTGTCCTGCCGAACATCAACTAATATAATAATTGAGGCAGAAGGAAGTTCCGATTTGATCGGAAAATTTGCATATGCCGAAGTAACAACAGCACTGAATTGGATCCTAAGAGGAAAAATAATTTAAAAGGAGAAATTAAAATGGATGTAATTTCAATTGCAAGACAGCTTGGCAAGGCTCTTCAGGAGGAAGAAGCATACAAGAAAATGGTTGCAGCAGCTGCTGCAAATGATGCAAATGCAGAGCTTCAGGAGGATATTGAGAAATTCAATCTTCTCAGACTTCAGCTCAATGAAGAAATATCCAAGCAGGATTCTGACAAGGAAAAGGTTGAGAATATTCAGAAGGAACTTTCTGCACTGTACGAAAAGGTCACTGTTGATCCCAATATGATCGCATTCAACGATGCAAGAACAGAGCTTGAAACTCTTCTTGACAAAGTAAATCAGATCATTACCGCAGCAGCAAGCGGAGATGATCCTGAAACCTATGAAATTCACGATCATTCTTCCTGCGGCGGAAACTGCTCTTCCTGCAGCGGCTGCCACTAAGTAAAAACGAAAGAAGGCTCTGAAAAAATGCAATACAGTCACTTGTTTTTTGATGCTGACGAAACTCTCTATGATTTTAAACATTCTGAGAAAACGGCTTTTTTCAGAGCCTTCGATTATTTTGGAATACCTTGTGAAGAAAAATGGGAAAAGGTATATTCGGAAATTAATCAGAAATATTGGCTTAAATATAACAAAGGAAAAGTAACAAAAGAAGAACTTATGAGAGGTCGTTTTGCGGATCTTCTCAAAAAGATGAAAGTTAAGCTTGATCCTATGGTGCTTAACAGCTGCTACAGAGAAATGCTCGGAAAAGATGCAACACTTCTGCCGGATGCGTATGAAGTGGTAAATAAACTCTGTAAAGTATATAAGCTTGTAATGATTACAAATGGCTTTGAAAAGCAGCAGCAATCGAGATTTGTGCTTTCGGGAATATCTGATTGCTTCGAGGGTTGCTATACGTCAGATAAAATGGGTGTTGCAAAGCCATCGAAGGAATATTTTGATAAAGTAATATCTTTGGTCGGCATAGAAGACAGATCAAAGATACTTATAATAGGCGATTCTCTTTCTTCTGATATAGAAGGAGGAAACAACGCAGGGATAGATACCTGCTGGTTTAATCCGCAGGGCAAAAAAAGGCCAAAGGGCTATGAAATCAAATACGAAATTAAACAGCTGACAGAGCTGTATGAAATATTAAAAGTATAGGAGTGAAGGTCGTGGGCGAGCTTTCACCGATGATGAGACAGTATCTCTCTATAAAAGAAGAAAACCCCGGAGCATTGCTGTTTTTCCGTCTGGGAGATTTTTACGAGCTGTTTTTTGAAGATGCTAAAATCGTATCAAAGGAGCTTGATCTTGTTCTGACAGGCAGGGATTGCGGTCTGGAGGAACGTGCGCCTATGTGCGGTGTGCCATTCCATTCTTACGAAGGATACGTTGCGAAGCTCGTTGCAAGGGGATTTAAAATTGCAATATGTGAACAGACTGAAGATCCAGCACAGGCAAAGGGACTGGTTCGCAGAGAGGTTATACGTGTTATCACTCCAGGAACGATAGTTGAAAGCTATATGCTTGATGAGGGGAAAAACAACTATCTTGCAGTTATCAATCTTGATGAAAGCGGATGCGGACTCTGTTTTGCTGATGTTTCTACAGGTGAGATTGATATTACTGAGCTTCCTGCTGATTCTGACAGTGAAATAATTGCCGAACTTTCGCGTTTTTCTCCCAGTGAACTTCTCGTCAGTCCTGCAGTGTTCGGTAATGCAGTAATAAGCGAGCATATAAAGAACAAGCTGCAGATAGAAAGTGTTGATGAAGCTGAAGTGGATATTGAAATGGCAGAATATAATTCTGTGCTTTCATCGCAGTTTCCGTCAAATGTTATGGAAGAAACAAAGATAGTTGACAGAACACACGCCGCAAGGGCAGTGTATGCACTTTTAACGTATCTTAAGAAAACTCAAAAAAGCGGATTGGAGAGAATTAATTCTCTTCGATATTATGAAGGCGAGCAGTATATGAAGCTCGATCCGTCAACAAAGAGAAATCTTGAACTAACTGAGACGATGCGGTCCAGGGAAAAGAAGGGTTCTCTTTTAGGCGTTCTTGACCGCGCAAAAACAGCTATGGGCAAACGCCTTATGCGCTCGTGGATGGAAAGACCGCTTCTTAATCCTGCAAGAATTCACGCACGTCTTAATGCGGTTGAAATGCTTTGTTCGGATTCGATGCTCAGAGCAGATTGTATAGATGCTCTTGCCGGTATTTGCGACATTGAACGTCTGATAACCAAAATTGTCTATGGCTCAGCCAATGCACGCGATCTTCGTGCACTTTCTGCTGCACTTGATGCTATGCCTGAAGTAAAAAGACTTCTTTCTGAACTTCGCACAGCAGAGCTGAAAAACATATGCAATGAAATAGATCTGCTGGAGGATATACGTGGTCTTATTGATATATCCATAAGCGAAGAGCCCCCTGCAACAGTTCGCGAGGGGAATCTTATCAAAAAGGGTTATAATCCGGAAATAGATGAGCTTCGATATACAATGTCAAGCGAAAAGGAAATCCTTGCTTCTGTGGAAGCGAAGGAAAGGGAATCAACCGGTATCCCAAAACTGAAAATTGGATATAATCGCGTTTTCGGGTATTATATAGAAGTAACCAATTCATACAAAAATCAGGTTCCTGAAACATACATAAGAAAGCAGACTCTTGCTAACTGCGAAAGATATATAACAAGTGAGCTTAAAGAGATAGAGGGAAGAGTTCTTGGAGCAAATGACAGACTTCTAAAACTTGAATATGCTGTTTTCGACGAAATCAGGAAAATTGTTGCTGCAGCTCACGACCGAGTACAGAGCACAGCTGCAGCTATAGCAAAACTTGATGTTTACTGCTCTTTTGCAGAAGTGTCAAGCAGAAATAACTATTGCAGGCCAAATGTCAATGACAGCGGCAACATCATTCTGCGTGCAAGCAGACACCCGGTTGTCGAAGAAATCAATAGCAGAGGTTTTGTGCCGAATGATGTGACTCTCGACAAAAAAGATAACAGGATTGCAATTATAACAGGTCCCAATATGGCAGGTAAGTCAACATATATGAGACAGGTCGCGCTTATTGTATATATGGCGCAGATAGGATGCTATGTTCCTGCAGAGAGTGCTGAAATAGGTATTGTTGACAGCATATTTACCAGAGTCGGAGCATCGGATGATCTTGCATCAGGCCAGTCCACTTTTATGGTAGAGATGAATGAAGTTGCTTATATTCTTAAAAACGCAACATCATCAAGCTTGCTTATTCTTGATGAAATAGGAAGAGGAACATCTACCTTTGACGGTATGAGCATTGCCAGAGCGGTTCTTGAATATGTTGCAGACAAAAGAAAACTTGGAGCAAAAGCATTGTTTGCAACCCATTATCACGAACTTACTGCACTTGAGGAGTCTTTGCAGGGGGTTAAGAATTACAACATCGCGGTAAAAAAACACGGTGATGATATTACTTTCCTGCGAATGATAGTCAGAGGCGGTGCTGATGACAGCTATGGAATAGAAGTCGCTAAGCTTGCTGGCATTCCTGACTGGGTTATAAAAAGGGCAAAGGAAGTCCTTGCACAGCTTGAGTCAGGCAAATTGGAGGCACCAAAGGTAATAAGAAAGCAGAGCACAGATCAGATGTTTATTCCTATGACTCCGCCTGAGGAAACCGAAGCGATAAGAAGAATAAAAAATATTGATATAAATACTCTTACTCCTATAGAAGCGCTGACAACACTTAATGATCTTATAAAATTACTGCAGTAAAAAGGTGATTTTATGCCTAAGGTGAAACTTCTCGATAAACATACCGCAGAGCTTATTGCAGCAGGAGAGGTCGTTGAACGACCGTCCTCTGTTATCAAGGAGCTTGTTGAAAATTCAATAGATGCAGGAGCGTCATCCATTACTGTGGAAATAAGGCGCGGTGGTGTCGAGATGCTTCGCATAACAGATAACGGCTGCGGTATTTCGGCTCAGGATGTACCAACTGCATTTCTGCGTCACGCAACCAGTAAGATCAGTACGGGCGCAGACCTTGAGGCTATTGCAACGCTTGGCTTTCGCGGTGAGGCATTGGCATCTATTGCCGCAGTGTGCAGGGTAGAGCTGATTACACGTACAGATGATGAATCGGTGGGTGTATGCTATAAGATTGAAGGCGGCGAAGAAGTGTCGAACGAAGAAACTGCCTGTGCAGTTGGAACGACAATCATAGCCAGAGATATTTTCTTCAATACACCTGCAAGAATGAAGTTTCTGAAAAAAGATGTTGCAGAAGGCAATGCATGTGCATCTGCAATAGACAGAATAGCACTTTCTCATCCTGAAATTGCATTTACATTTATTCGAGATGGGAAGGAATGTTTGCGCACACCGGGAGATGGAAAACAGCTGTCGGCAATAAGAGCTGTTTATGGCAAAGAATTTGCGTCAGGGCTTATCCCGGTCAGTTATTCACTCAATAATGTGTCTGTCGAAGGCTTTGTATCAAAGCCTGTAAATGCCAGACCTAACATGAGTATGCAGATATTCTTCATAAACGGAAGATATGTAAAGAGCAAAACAATGCAGGCGGCACTTGAAGAAGCGTGCAAGGGTGCAGTTATGATCGGTAAGCATCCTGCCTGTGTTTTGTCGGTGAAAATATCCTGCGCGGCAGTGGATGTCAATGTTCATCCGGCAAAGCTCGAGGTGCGCTTTACAAATGAACGTCCTGTCTTTGACTGCGTTTATTGGGGTGTGAAAAATTCTCTTTCTGAAAATGACGAGAGAAAAGAATTCAAAATACCTGAAAAACGTCCGGTGAGTGTTCGAGCCCCGCTTCCTGCTGAAACGGCAAATGCTGTTCAGACAACGATTTTCAAGCCTTCGGAAGAGATAAAGCCAATTGCGGAAAAGCCATTATTGGAAAAAGAACCTCAATTAATAAGGACAATGCCGGAAAATATGCTTAACAAAGATGATAAGGGATTTTCGGTGGGTGACACTGCAGTACAGGTTGTAAAGCCTGCGGCTGCGTATATTCCACCGCGTATGACATCTGTTGATATTTTCCCGGAACGTAAGGAAGAAGTAAAATCTTCTATTGTCAAGATTGAGGAAAAAATAACAGCAGCAGTAACTGAAGAGAATACGGAGACAGAAATAGAACCAGAGATTGAATCGAAGAGTAATAATTTTGCTCTTCCTGACTACAGAATAATTGGAGAAGCATTTAATACATACATAATTGTTGAGTCAGAAAAGCAGCTTATTTATATCGATAAGCACGCTGCACACGAGCGTCTTAAATACAAAAAGCTTATGGAAAACAGGAGGGATCCTGCATCTCAGTTTCTGACAATTCCGTTGACTGTAACTCTTGAAAAAATGCATTACAATGCTGTTCTTGATAATCTTGACCTGCTTTCGCAGGCAGGATTTGAAATAGACGATTTTGGAATAGGGACAGTTGTTGTAAGAGCTGTTCCCACATATCTTGTCGGATCTGATATTTCGGGAGCGGTAATGGAAATAGCGGGTAATTTTGGAAATAAAGCCGATGCTACTATGACAGCAAAAACTGACAGAATGTTCCAGACGATTGCGTGTAAATCCGCTATAAAAGCAGGGGATAACACCGATCCTGATGAACTGGCGCAGCTCGTGCTTGAGCTAATTAATAATCCCGATGTTCGTTATTGTCCTCACGGCAGACCAATATGGATAACACTGAAGAAAAGTGAGATTGAAAAAAATTTTGGCAGAGTGTGAATATGACTAATGATAAAATAAAACTCCTTGCCGTAGTCGGTCCTACAGCATCAGGAAAAACATCTCTGGCAATTGAGTTTGCAAAGCTCCTTGACGGAGAAATTGTTTCCTGTGATTCAATGCAGATATATAAAGGAATGGAAATAGCAACTGCCGCACCTACGGGAGAAGAACAGTGCGGCGTAATGCATCATATGATCAGTTGTATTGACCCGTCAGAATCTTTTTCTGTGTCGCGTTATTGCCAAATGGCGCACAAGTGCATAGAAGACATCAAAGCAAAAGGAAAACTGCCGATTCTTTGCGGAGGTACAGGCCTTTACTACTCTTCATTGGTTGATGACCTTGCTTTCGTTGATGCACCTTCTGATGAAAGAGTACGCTCTGAGTTGTATGAACGTGCAGAAAAAGAAGGCGGACAGGTTTTGCTTGATGAATTGTCGAAGTTTGATCCTGAAACAGCAGCTCGGCTGCATCCTAATCATATTTCGCGCATCGTACGTGCTATTGAAATTTTTATGTTAAGTGGTCTAACTATTTCAGAGCAAAATAAAAATTCCAGAAAAAATGAAAGCAGATACGATGTGTTGCCGTTTTGCATTGATTTTTCAGACAGAACGGTATTATATGAAAGAATTGATAGAAGAGTAGACATAATGCTTCAAAAAGGGTTGATTGATGAGGCACGTATGGCTTATAATAACAGAGGTAAAACTTCGGTACAGGCAATTGGTCATAAGGAACTGTGGAAGTTCTTCTGCGGAGAACAAAGTCTTGATGAGTCTGTTGAGGTTCTTAAACGACAGACACGCAGATACGCAAAACGTCAGCTTACTTGGTTTCGCCGTGATGACAGAATAATCTGGCTTAATGCAAATGCAGATACCGACACCCAAAAGCTTTTAAAAAAGGCAATGAATTTTATTGAACCGTGGTTGGGGGAGGAACAAAATAATGCAGGAGAAGAAAGCGAAAAATAATATTTCTATAAAGTTGCCGCCCAAAACAGTAAAAATTCTGAAATGGTTGGCAATATCCGTTATAAGTATTCTTTTGATTTTTTATCTTGTGTATCAGCTTTATCAGCTTACATATACAAAAATTGTTACAGAGCAGGCACTTGGACTGGTTCTTGGGGATGAGATAGAGTCGGTTGGAATAACTGTAAGAGATGAAACACTTATAGAAAGCGAGTATTCCGGTGTAGTTGTCCCAACAGTATCAGAAGGCGGTAAGGTTTCAAAGGGCCAAACCATAGCCTATGTATTTAAAAGTGCCGAGGATGCGAATGCATATAACAGGATTAATGAGATCGATGAACAGATTGCGGAATTTAAAAGTATGGAGACCGCAAAGGACAAATATTCGTCGGTAGATAAGCTCCTTGATGAAAGGATACATTCCCTGGCAGAAGCCACAAATAATGGAGATCTTGATCTTATTGATGAAATTCGTGCTGATATAACCTATCTTCTGAACAAGCGTCAGATATATATGAGCAAAGTCGATAATTTCGATGAAAGAATAGCTCAGCTTGAGAGTGAGAAAAGCAAGCTTGAGGCAAGATATAATGTAGAGCCTAAAGCAGTAAAAGCAACCAATGCAGGTTATTTTGTAAGCTCTGTTGATGGGTATGAAAACAGTCTGAAAACTGAAAATTCAAAAAAACTTACAGCACAGGATGTAGATAATTTGCTCGATTCCTTTACGGGTATTGACACATCAAAATATATAGGAAAAATATCCGATGATTACAAATGGCATATGGTAAGTGCTATACCCACAAAGGATGCAGAAAGACTGACAATAGGAAAAACATATACCATAAAGCTTCCCTATGCAGAAGTTGGAAGTGTGCGTGCTTCTCTTGAGTCAGTCAATATTATAGAGGGAAACGACAGAGCAGTTGTTCTTTTTACCTGTAATTATCTTATTGATGAGCTGGCATCTATTCGTTCACAGCCTATTGTAATTCAGGTAAGAAGCTACGACGGCATCGGAATAAAGACAGAAGCACTGAGAACCCAGACAGTAAAAAAAGAACTCAAGGTTTCCGCTTCTGATGCACATATTTACAATGCAGTTGTAAGCGGAAGCGATGATGTTACGGTTACATACGATGTTGAGCAGGTTGGTGTGTATGTGCTCTGGGGAAACGAGGTTATTTTCAGATGGGTGGATATTTTATATTCACGAGACGGAATAACTGTTGTTAAAAACAATTCAACCAATGACAGCAGATATCTGAAATTATATGATGATGTTATTGTTGAGGGAAGGGATCTGTATGATGGAAAGATCGTTAACAATTGATGAGTGGAAGCGCGCTGTCGAAAGCAATTTGAAAACCATCAGAGAAAATATAAAAGCTGCCGCAGAAAGAGTGGGAAGAGACCCATCGGAAATCAGACTTATGGCGGTAACTAAAACAGTACCGGTGGAAATAATTAATTATGCAATTTCTTTGGGTGTGGATTTCATAGGCGAAAACAGAGTGCAGGAATTAAATTCAAAATACGATGAGCTGAATAAAGATGACCTGACAATACACCTCATAGGTTCCCTTCAGACAAATAAAGTCAGGCAAATTGTTGACAGAGTTTCTATGATCGAATCTGTGGATTCTCTGAAACTGGCAGAAGAGATATCAAAGCAGTCTAAGAAAATAGGAAAGACGATGGATGTTCTTGTTGAGGTCAACATAGGATGTGAAGAAAGTAAAGGCGGAGTTAGGGCAGCGGAAACCGAAAAACTTATAAATGAAATCAGCTCTCTTGACTCGATCAGGGTATGCGGATTGATGACCATTCCGCCCTTTGATGCGGATTTTGATAAAACAAGGAACTTTTTTAAAGAAATATACAATCTATTCATTGACATTAGAGATAAAAACAAAGATAATAGTAATGTTAAGATGAAATATATTTCTATGGGTATGTCATCCGATTATGAAATTGCTATAGAAGAAGGCGCAAATATAGTGCGCGTAGGATCAGCGCTTTTCGGAGCGAGAAATTAAGGAGGAAATATAATGGGACTCAAGGATGCTTTCAAGAATTTTACAGGCAGATTTTCAAATGCAGCACCGGACTATGATGACTATGACGATTATGATGACTACGATGATTTCGAGGAAGAGGAAAACTATTATAAAGAGGAACCGCTTCCCGAAAGAACTGTAAGAACAACAAAGCTGGAATCAAATAACAAGGTTGTAAGCATCCACACTACCGCACAGCTTAATGTTGTTGTGTTCCATCCCGAAAATTCTTCCGATGCATTTGCTATTGCAGAATGTCTTATGGAAAAGAACACTGTAGTTCTTAACCTTGAAAATACAAACAAGGATGTATATCGCCGTGTAGTAGATTTTCTCAGCGGCGTAGCCTATGCAAACGGCGGACAGATAAAGAGTATTGCAAAAAGAACATATATAATCACACCATATAATGTTGGCATTACAGGAGCTGAAGTCATTGACGAGCTCGAAAATAACGGAGTGTTCTTTTAATAATGCCTTTGTTTCACGAAACAGAACAAGGTAAGCTTTTTGAGGCAAAGCTGAAAGATGCCGTTTTTTTGGCAGATAAACGCAATGTGCCGCAGTTTACTTGTTTTCTTGATGAGCGTGAACGTGATTATGCTGAATCAAGATTAAAAAGCAATAAAACTGTGAATGTGGTTTTCTGGGGCGGAAGGGATGATTCGGAAAGAGTTTGTGCCGGGATTTATCCGGCAGGATATGAATTATCCTTTGTTGATTTTGATATTGCACCTGTAACTGCAATTTTTAGGAAAGATGTTGAACTTAACCATCGTGATTTCCTTGGTACACTTATGTCCATAGGTCTGAAAAGGGATGTCATTGGAGACATTCTGATAGAGAATGGGCGCTGTGTCTTTTTCGTGAAAAGAGACATTGAGCAATATGTTCTTGATCAGGTTTTCAAGGTTGGCGGAGAAGGAGTATCATTGACGTCAGGATGTGAGTTTCCTTTGCCGGAAGGAGCTAAGTTCTTTGAAATATCTGCAACGGTTGCATCGGCAAGGCTTGATTGCGTTGTAAAGGCTCTTGTTAATACAGGCAGAGATTCTGCGGCTGCGCTGATTAAAACAGGCAGAGTAAATCTCAATTTTAACGAGGAATATTCAAATTCCGCGGCCGTTATAGACGGTGCCAAAATATCAATCCGTGGATATGGAAAATTTATAATAGATAAGATTGGACCACAGACGCGCAAAGGACGGCTATGTTTTAAGGCGCGAAAGTATATTTAAGTTTTGGGAGGTAAAGACATTATGCTGACTCTTAATGAAATCAGAAATGTCAATTTCAGAAAATCCAACTTTGGCGGATACCGAGCAGAAGATGTTGAGGCTTTTATCGACGAAGTGCAGCTTTCCTATGATGCACTTCTGCGTGAAAACGCAGAGCTCGTTAAAAAGCTTGAGGTTCTTGCTGCACGTCTTTCCGAGTACCAGCAGGAAGAGGACTCTATCCGTAATGCTCTTATGAATGCTCAGAAGGTTGGCGATGCCTCCCTTAGAGATGCAAAGCACAAAGCGGAAATAATACTGAAAGATGCAACTATAAAGGCTGAAAGAATTGTTGCAAACGCTCAGACAGAAATACATCGTGAACGTGATATTATCGACCGTATGCAGAAGGATATTGCAGATTTCAAAGCTCGTCTTCTCAAGGCCTATAAGGATCACCTCACCCTTATCAATAACCTGCCTACCGGCGAGATATTGACTCCCGAAACAAGAGAAATGTCTGATTCAGTTGTTATGCTTGACAGAAAAGCTGCAGTTCCTTTTGCACAGCCTGAAGCAGTGCAGGAAGCAGCACGTCCTGCACAGAAACCGCGTCCGCAGGCACCTCAGATGCCTGCAGCACGTCCTGTACAGGCAGACATTCAGGTCAGTGAGCCTGATTTCTCTGAGGTTGTTCCTGTAGCTCCTGCTGCCGAAAAGCCTGTTCAGAGAAAGGATGGATTTACTGTAAATATCGGTGATGAAAATGAAATGGCCAAGCCCAGTGGAATAGCTGCAGGCCGTCAGCCGCGTTTTACATCATTTGAGCCTAATGTTGAAAATTCTTCACCCAATCAGGATGAATCAGAAAATTCACCGGCAAATCTGTTCAGACGCAGAGGTCAGTAAACTGTAATTAATTACACACATATATGTGTATTAAATAGGAGAGGTTAACATTGTCACAGGATTATAAGTCTACGCTTAATATGCTTGAAACGGAGTTTCCGATGAGAGCGAATCTTCCTCAGAGAGAGCCTGATATGCTTGCTCGCTGGGAAAAGATGGATGTATATAAAAAGCTTATCAAGATGAATGAGGGTAAGCCGAAGTTTGTTCTTCACGACGGACCTCCGTATGCTAACGGCGATATCCATCTTGGTCACGCACTTAACAAAACCTTGAAGGATTTTGTTGTAAGATATAAGAATATGAGCGGATTCTGCTCTCCTTATGTACCCGGTTGGGATACTCACGGCCTTCCCACAGAGCTTAAGGCAAGAGCAAAAGCCGGCGTTGATAATCATATTTCTGTTGTTGAGCTCAGAAAACTCTGTGCAGAATTTGCAAACGGATATATCAACGACCAGAGAGAGCAGTTCAAGAGAATCGGTTATATCGGTGAGTGGGATAATCCTTACATCACTCTTCTGCCCGAATTTGAGCAGAAGCAGATAGAGTTCTTTGCAGAACTTGCCTGCAACGGTCACATCTATCGCGGTCTCAAACCCGTTTACTGGTGCACAGACTGCCAGACTGCACTTGCTGAATCTGAAATCGAATATGGAGAAGACCCCTGCTTTACCATATATGTAAAGTTCAAGGTTACAGACGATAAGGGTAAGCTCAAGGCTCTCGGCGCAGATCTTGACAATACTTACTTTGTAATCTGGACAACCACAACTTGGACATTGCCCGGCAACGTTGCTATCTGCGTTGGTCCCAGATTTACCTATAATCTTGTCAAGGCAGGCAATGAGACCTATATCATCGTCAACGAGCTCGTCGAAAGCACTATGAAGGCTGCAAAGATCGATGAGTATGAGATCTTTGGTGAGATCAAGGGCGAAGAGCTTGAATATATGACAGCTCAGCATCCTTTCCTCGACAGACAGTCACTTGTCATTGTTGGTGATCACGTTACTATTGAAAGTGGTACGGGCTGTGTTCACACTGCTCCCGGTCATGGTGTCGATGACTATAATGTCTGCAGAAAGTATCCTGAGATTCCTATGGTAGTTCCTGTAGATGCTTCCGGCAGAATGACTGCTGAAGCGGGTGATTTTGTAAAGGGTAAGACTACCGATGAGGCTAATAAGATCATCGGTAAGCATCTTGAGGAAACAGGTGCACTTCTCGCAGGCGAGAGAATCGTTCATAAGTATCCTCACTGCTGGAGATGTAAGCATCCGATCCTCTTCAGAGCAACCGAGCAGTGGTTCTGTTCCATTGATAATTTCAAGGAAGCTGCTCTTGAGGCAATCAAGAATGTCAAGTGGATTCCCGGTTGGGGTGAAGATAGAATCACATCGATGGTTCGTGAGCGTAAAGACTGGTGTATCAGCCGTCAGCGCCGCTGGGGTGTTCCTATTCCTATCTTCTATTGCAAGAAGTGCGGTAAAGAGCATCTTGATAAGGAGACTATACTCTATGTTGCAAGGCTTTTCGGTAAGCATGGCTCCGACGTATGGTATGAGAGAACTCCGTCAAGACTTATGCCGAAGGGTACTACATGTAAGCATTGCGGCAATACTACATTTACAAAAGAAAATGATATTATGGACGTCTGGTTCGATTCAGGCGTAACTCACGCAGCTGTATGTGAAGCACGTGATTATCTTACCTGGCCTGCAGATCTGTATCTTGAGGGTGCCGATCAGTACAGAGGTTGGTTCAACTCTTCACTTCTTACTGCTGCAGCATGGAGAGGTCAGGCTCCCTATAAGGCTGTTGTAACTCACGGCTGGGTACTTGACGAAAAGGGCGATGAAATGCATAAATCCAAGGGTAACGGTATTTCTCCCGAGACAATTGTCAAGAAGTACGGTGCAGATGTACTCAGACTTTGGGTCGCATCCTCCGATTATCATAGTGATGTAAAAATTTCCGATAATGCTCTTTCTCAGATTTCGGAATCCTACAGAAAGATCAGAAATACCTGCAGATTTATTCTTGCAAACATCGCTGATTTTGATCCAAATAAGGATATGGTTAAGGCTGAGGAGCTTATGCCTATTGATCGTTGGGCTCTTGCCAGACTTAATACTCTTATTGCGGCTTGCAAGAAGGCTTATGACGGTTATGAGTTCTATCAGGCATTCCACGCAATCATAAAGTTCTGTGTTGTTGATATGAGTAACTTCTATCTTGATGTTCTCAAAGACAGACTTTACTGCGATGGAAAGACCAGTGTAAGCCGCAGAGCAGCACAGAGTGTGATTTTTGAAATTCTTGATGCAATGGTTCGTCTTGTTTCTCCCATTCTCGCATACACCTCTGATGAAGTTTGGCAGTTTATGCCTCACAGAGAAGGCGATAATGCCGAGAATATCGTATTCAACAGTATGCCTGAGGCAAAGTCTGTTGATGCTGACGAGGCATTTATGGCAGACTGGGATAAGCTTCACGCTATCAGAGATGAAGTTCAGAAGGCTCTTGAGGGTGCAAGAAAAGAAAAAGTTATTGGTAAGTCTCTGGAGGCTGTTGTTTCACTTTATTGTGACGCTGATATGCTTAATTTCCTTAAAAAGTACGAAGATACACTTAATGCAATCTTTATCGCATCCGGTGTAACACTTGCAGAAAGCGACGAATCTGTTCCTGCATCTGAGCTTGCCGGTCTTGCTGTAAAAGTAGAGAAGGCATCAGGAGAGAAGTGTGAGCGCTGTTGGGCATATGCAGATACAGTCGGCTGTGACAGCGAGCATCCTACACTCTGTGAGAGATGCAGAAACGCTATTAAATAATTTTCCGAGGAGCATTATATCTATGCTTTATGTTGTAATCATTGTTTGTACGGCACTGCTTGTTGCTGCAGATCAGATTATAAAATATGTTGTCGATACAAACTTGGAGATTGGTGAATCTGTAGTTGCAATTAAGGGAATACTGAATTGGCATCATTTAAGGAATGATGGAGCATCATTCAGTATTCTTGAGGGTCAGAGATGGTTTTTTATAATCGGAACCATAATTATCCTCGCAGTTATTGCTTTTATAATTGCAAGAAAAATGATATATCACTGGCTTGGTTACACATCGGCAACGCTTGTTGTTGCAGGCGGAATCGGAAATCTTATAGACAGAATTCGATTCGGAGAAGTAATCGACTATATTGATATTTCACCGCTTTTTGAATTTGCTGTATTTAATTTTGCGGATTGTTGTATCGTTGTAGGTGGAATTCTGCTTTGTGTATATATAGTATTTTTACACGATAAGTTTGCACCTGAAAAACAGCAGATATCTGTTGAAGAAAATACCTCTGCTACAGAAGATGAATAAAGAAATAATAATTATTTCAGAGCAGGATGGTGAGCGACTTGACAAGTCGCTTGCCGCCCTGCTTCCCGATTACTCAAGATCATATATCCAAAAACTTATAGAAAACGGTGCTGTACTGCTTAATGGAAAAAAGGCAGGGAAGAAAAGTGCATTAAGAATAGGCGATGAAATAGCTTTGATTATTTCTGAACCAACATCGTTGGAGACTGTACCTGAAGATATCCCTCTTGATATTGTCTATGAGGATTCGGATCTTCTCGTAGTAAATAAGCAAAAAGGAATGGTAGTTCATCCTGCCGCAGGTAATCCTAATGGTACACTTGTAAATGCATTGCTTCATTATTGCGGAGATTCTCTTTCAGGGATCAATGGGGTTGCACGTCCCGGTATTGTACATAGACTCGATAAGGACACAAGCGGGCTTCTTATTGTTGCAAAAAATGATTTTTCACATCAGAAGCTGGCGGATCTTATAAAGGCGCATGACTTTACACGTCAATATGAGGCTGTCGTTGTTGGAAAACCAAGAGAAGACAGGGGTACAATAAAAACATTTATAGGGCGCAGCCAATCTGACAGAAAGAAAATGGCTGTTGTAAAAGATGGGCGAGAAGCAATAACACATTATGAGGTGTTGGATACTTATAAAGGATATTCCCATTTAAGGCTCACACTTGAAACAGGAAGAACTCATCAGATAAGAGTTCATATGGCGCACATAGGTCATCCTGTTGTATGTGATTCTGTATATGGCGGAAAACCTCAGTTTTTAGAGTGTAAAGGCCAGTGCCTTCACGCGAAAAGAATTGCTTTTGTTCATCCAAGAACAGGAGAACTTATAGATATTGAATCTGAATTACCTGAATATTTTAATTTGATTCTTAATAAGCTTCGCGCATAGATTTTCGGAGTTGATTTTTCTGAAAAAAAGAATTATTATTGCTTCCGATATAGATGGAACGCTTATAACCAATAAGCTTAGAATGCCACAAATAAATAAGCTTGCTGCAAAAAAGTTTGCCAAGCTTGGGGGCGAGCTTGTAATTGCTTCAGGCCGATCACCATTATCAGTTAAAACATATGTTAATATGATCGAATGCTCTGAGAAATGCATTGTTTATAATGGGGCAGGGGTTTATGATTTTTCCGGTAAAGATTTCATTTGGAAATCGATGCTTAGCCAAAAAGATATGATGCCTCTTGTTGTTGATGTTCTTGAAAAGTTTCCTGATGTGGGTGTAGAACTTTGGAGCGATGACTGCAATATCTATCAGTTGAGACAAGGATATGATAATACTGCTCGTGAAACTGTTGAGGGAATAAAATTTACAACGATAGATATCAATAAGGACAAAATATCTGATAACTTTTTTAAAATTTTATTTTCGGGGGAAAAGGCGGTTATTTCAGAGGTTTGGGAATATTGCAGAGCCAACCAGCCGCAATGTGCGGTATCTGTATGTTCTTGCCCATATTACTGCGAAGTACTTAATAAAAATGCAAATAAAATGTCTGCCTTGAAAGCACTTGTTGAATCTGAAAACAGAGAAACAATAAGTATAGCAATAGGCGATTATTATAACGATATGGAAATGATTGTGGGCGCAGATTTTTCTGCCGCTCCGCAAAACGCTGCAGAAGATATAAGAAATGCAGCAGATATCACAGTTTGCGACTGTCGCAGAGGTGCTGTGGCAGAGCTTATAAATTATGTTATTAAACACTTTATGGAGGTTTCATAATGGATGCTGCAAAGAAAAAAAGCCTTCAGATAACAGCTAACAAAGTTCGTCAGCTTGTTATTGAAGGAACCTACAATGCAAAATGCGGTCACCCGGGCGGATCATTGTCAATGGCAGATATGCTTACCTATCTTTATTTTGATAAGATGAACGTTGATCCTGCAAACCCGAAAATGGCAGATCGCGATCGTTTTGTTCTCTCAAAGGGTCACTGTGCACCTGCACTATACGGTGCTCTTGCTCTCAGAGGATTCTTCCCTGTAGAAGACATCAAGACACTTCGCAAATATGGAAGTTATCTTCAGGGACATCCGGATATGAAGCATATTCCCGGTGTTGATATGAGCAGCGGTTCTCTTGGACAGGGAATTTCCTGTGCTGTTGGTATGGCTCTTTCGATGAAGTTGCAGAATAAGTCTAATCGTGTTTATACTATTCTTGGCGATGGCGAGATCGAAGAAGGTCAGGTATGGGAGGCTGCTATGTTTGCTTCTCACAAGAATCTTGATAATCTTACTGTTATTGTTGATAACAACAATCTTCAGATTGATGGTTCTGTCATAGAAGTTAATTCTCCTTATCCTATCGTTGAGAAGTTTGAGGCTTTTGGCTTCACTACTGTTGAAATCGACGGTCACGATCTTGATGCAATTGAGAATGCAGTCAATACCGATTCCGAGGGTAAGCCTCTTGCAATCATTATGAAGACCGTAAAGGGTAAAGGAGTATCCTTTATGGAAGACAAGTGCGACTGGCATGGCAAAGCTCCCAATGCTGAGGAATACGAAATTGCAATGGCAGAGCTTAAGGCTGAGTGTGCAAGACTGGAGGCAGAATAATGGCTGATGTAATTAAGAAAGCAACAAGAGACAGCTATGGCGAAGCTCTTGTAGAATTGGCAAAAGATTATCCTAATCTTTATGTTCTTGATGCTGACCTTGCTGCAGCAACCAAGACTGGAATATTTAAGAAGGCATATCCCGATCGTCATATCGACTGTGGTATTGCTGAAGGAAATATGATGAGCATTGCAGCAGGTATGGCTGCTGCAGGTGATATAGTATTTGCAAGCTCCTTTGCAATGTTCGCTGCAGGCCGTGCTTATGAGCAGGTCAGAAACTCCATAGGCTATCCTCACCTCAATGTTAAAATTGGTGCTACCCACGCCGGTATTTCTGTCGGTGAAGACGGAGCTACCCACCAGTGCTGTGAGGATATTGCTCTTATGAGAACAATCCCCGGAATGACAGTTATCGTTCCTGCTGATGATGTTGAGGCAAAGCAGGCAGTTCGTGCTGCTGTAGAGCTTGACGGCCCTGTTTATCTCAGATTCGGCAGACTGGCGGTTCCCGTATTCTTTGATGAGGATTACAAGTTTGAAATCGGTAAAGGTTCTGTTCTTAAGGACGGTACAGATGTTACCGTTATTGCAAACGGACTTATGGTTGCTCCTGCTGTTGAGGCTGCTGAAAAGCTCGCAGAGGAAGGCATCAGCGTTCGCGTTGTAAATATGCCCACTGTCAAGCCTCTTGACGGAGAACTTGTTAAGAAGTGCGCTGAGGAAACCGGCGCTATCGTTACTGCAGAAGAGCACAGCGTTATCGGTGGCCTGGGCGGTGCAGTCTGCGAATACCTCGCAGAAAACTGTCCTACACCTGTCGTAAAGCTCGGTGTAAATGATGTATTTGGTACAAGTGGTCCTGCACTTGAGCTTCTTGAAAAGTTCGGTCTTTCTGCTGACGGAGTAATCGAAAAGGTAAGAAAAGTTCTTACACTTAAGAAATAAAATAAAAATACCGTTGCTTAAGTTATTAGGCAACGGTATTTTTTTTATTTATCCAAAAATTTGTTCGATAAACTATTCCATTATAAACAAATATGTGGTATACTGCATCGTGAAAGTGATTCTTCCGATAAGGAGAAGAGATTATGCCTGAAAACAAACACGAGGGACACAGAGAGCGTCTTAGAGGCAGGTTCGAAAAAGAAGGCTTAAGCAAATTTGAGCCTCATAATGTTCTTGAACTAGCGCTTTTTTATGCGCTTCCGCGTAAAGATACAAATGAATTGGCACATGATCTGATCAGACATTTCGGCTCTTTTTCGGAAGTTCTTGATGCTCCTGTTTATGAGCTTGAAAAAGTGGCGGGGATAGGTCATTCTACGGCAGTTTTCATTTCTCTTATAAGAGATTTGCAGCGATATTATCAGAGCGATAAAGTGAATGCAAAGAGGATATCCGGGCACGATGAGATTGTTGAGTATATTTTTGCTAGACTGTCGCCTCTGACGGAAGAACACGTTATGCTTGTGTGCGTGGATAATAAGATGAATATGATCTGTGCAGATGTTTTATGCGAGGGATCTGTAAACAGCGCGGCTTTGAGCACACGTGCTGTTATCAACTGCGCTTTGAAGCATAATGCTGTAGCAGTAATACTTGCTCATAATCATCCCCGAGGATATGCTTTACCGTCGAGAGATGATCTGCAGACAACACAGGCGATAAAGGACGCATTAAAAACAATTTCGGTTGCGTTGATAGATCACGTTATTTGTACACCAACGGAAAAAACATCTATGGCATCCTGTGAACAGCTTGAATATCTGTTCAGATAAATAGTAAAAGGAGTGTTTTTGCGATGGCTGATTTCAAGCTTCATTCAAAATATAAGCCTACGGGAGATCAGCCGGAGGCAATTGCGCGATTGGTCGACGGAATAAAAAAAGGATATCACGATCAGGCGCTGCTTGGTGTTACCGGATCAGGAAAAACCTTTACAATGGCAAATGTCATAGAGCAGGTAAATAAGCCCACACTGGTCCTGGCTCATAACAAAGTTCTGGCTGCACAGCTGTGCAATGAGTTTCGGGAATTCTTCCCTGAAAATGCTGTGGAATTTTTTGTTTCTTATTATGATTATTATCAGCCCGAATCATATGTACCTACAACGGATACCTACATTGAAAAAGACAGCAGTGTCAATGATGAAATTGATAAATTAAGACATTCTGCGACATCTGCACTGTCAGAGCGTCGTGATGTTATTATCGTGGCCAGTGTCTCCTGTATATACACATTGGGAGATCCGATAGATTACCGCAATATGATTCTTTCCTTGCGAGTAGGAATGGAAAAAAGCAGGGATGATGTGCTTCGCAAGCTTACAGAAATACAGTATGAACGTGGCGATATTGACTTTTCGCGTAATAAATTCAGAGTTCGCGGGGATGTTGTTGAGATTTATCCTTCTTATTCTACAGACACTGCATTCCGAATCGATTTCTGGGGCGACGAAATAGAACGCATCTGCGAAATCAATGTAGTTACTGGCGAAATAAAAGGACTGCGTTCACATATAGCTATTTATCCTGCATCACATTATATTGTTCCAAGAGATAAAATGATTAGAGCTATTTCTGAGATAGAGCAGGAGATGTACGACAGAGTTGAGTGGTTTAAGCAGAACGATATGCTGGTAGAGGCTCAGAGGATACAGCAGCGTACAACCTATGATATGGAGATGCTCAATGAAGTTGGATTCTGTTCCGGCATAGAAAATTATTCGCGCGTTTTATCAGGAAGAGAGCCCGGAAGTCAGCCCTTTACATTGCTTGACTATTTTCCTGATGATTTTCTGCTGTTTGTGGACGAATCGCATGTAACTATACCTCAGGTACGTGCGATGCTTAACGGAGACAGAGCGCGAAAGAAAAATCTTATAGATTACGGGTTCAGATTGCCGTCTGCATATGACAACAGACCTCTTGGATTTGACGAATTTTACGATCATATAAATCAGGTTGTATATGTAAGTGCAACACCGGCAGATTTTGAAAGGGAAAAAAGCAGTCAGATAGTAGAGCAGGTTATACGTCCTACAGGTCTCCTCGATCCTGAGGTTACAGTAAAGCCCACTGAAGGACAGATTGACGATCTTATATCAGAAATAAACATACGGTCAGAAAAAAATCAGCGTACACTGGTTACCACATTGACAAAGAAAATGGCTGAAGATCTAACAGCGTATATGGAGAGTCTAGGAATAAAAGTTCGTTATCTGCATCACGATATTGATACGGTGGAACGTATGGAAATAATACGTGATCTTCGTCTTGGTGAATTTGATGTTCTCGTGGGAATTAATCTGTTAAGAGAAGGTCTTGATATACCTGAGGTATCATTGGTCGCAATTCTTGATGCGGATAAGGAAGGATTTCTCAGAAGTTCAACATCTCTTGTACAGACCATTGGTAGAGCTGCACGTAACAGCGAAGGACACGTTATTATGTATGCAGACAGTGTGACACCTTCTATGGAATATGCGCTGACAGAAACGGCAAGACGCCGTGCTGTACAGATGGAGTATAATGAGAAGAATGGAATAAAGCCAAAAACGATTGAAAAAAAGGTTGCAGATATTATTGAGATATCAATGCACGGATATGATGAAACAAATAATAAAAAAGCTAAAAAGCGTATGACTAAATCAGAACGCGAGCAGCTTGTAAAAGAACTTACAAAACAGATGAAGCAGGCGGCAAAACTGCTTGATTTTGAGCTTGCAGCACAGCTTAGAGATCAGATCAAGGTTCTGGAAAAGCAGACGACGCCTAAGCTTTAAGTTGGAGGAAATTGAGTGTCAAGTCAGAAAATTGTAATTAAGGGAGCAAGAGCAAATAACTTAAAAAACCTTAATGTTGAAATTCCAAGAGACAAATTGGTTGTCTTTACTGGTCTTTCGGGTTCGGGTAAAAGTTCTCTTGCGTTTGAAACAATATATGCAGAAGGACAGAGAAGATATGTAGAATCACTTTCTTCATATGCAAGAATGTTTTTGGGTCAGATGGAAAAGCCCGATGTGGATTCCATTGACGGATTATCTCCTGCAATATCCATAGATCAGAAAACCACATCCAAAAATCCGCGTTCAACGGTTGGAACAGTTACGGAAATATATGACTATATGAGACTGTTATACGCACGAATCGGAATACCGCACTGTCCCGTATGCGGAAGGGAAATAAAGCAGCAGACGGTAGATCAGATTGTTGACAGCATTCTGTCTTTGCCTGAAGGAACAAAACTTATGCTTTTAGCTCCGGTTGTAAGAGGCAAAAAGGGAACACAGCAAAAAGAATTTGATTCTGCGAGAAAAAGTGGATTTTCCAGAGTTCGTGTTGACGGAAATATTTATGATTTATCCGAAGAAATTTCTCTTGATAAAAACATAAGACATACTGTTGAGATAGTTGTTGACAGACTTGTTGTCAAACAGGAAATAAGAGGTCGTCTTGCCGATTCAATCGAAACAGCGTCATCGTTGACAGGCGGTATGGTTATTGCATCCGCAGTAGGGGGAGAAGAGGTTACCTATTCACAGAATTATGCCTGCCCGGAACACGGGGTAAGTGTCGAAGAGCTTACACCTCGTATGTTTTCATTCAATAATCCGTTCGGTGCTTGTCCGAAATGTACGGGACTTGGCATATTTATGAGAGTGGATCCGGATCTTGTGATCCCCAACAGAAGGTTACCAATCTCCAAAGGAGCAATAAAAGGAACAGGCTGGAAGGCAGAACAGAATTCGATGGCAATGATGTATTTTGAGGGAGTTGCAAAAGCCTACGGATTTTCTGTCGATACCCCAATAGAGAATCTTACAAAGGAACAGGTAGATGCTCTGCTTTATGGAACAGGAAGCAGAAAGATCACATTTGTAAGAAGAGACAGCTACGGAACACGAACCTTTGAAGGTGTGTTTGAAGGTGTTATTAATAATCTCGAACGAAGATATAAAGAAACTACCAGTATATGGAGTAAGGCTGATATCGAGATTCTTATGAGCGCGGTTCCCTGCGAACACTGCAAAGGAAAAAGACTCAAGGATGAATCCTTGGCGGTAACTGTAGGCGGAATAAATATTGCGGGAGCAACCGATAAATCAATAAAAGATCTGATTGAATTTTATCAGAAACTTGATCTTGATGAGAGAGAGCATATGATAGGTGATCAGATTATCAAAGAAATTCTTGAACGTCTTTCGTTTCTGCAGAGTGTCGGTCTTGGATATCTCACTCTTTCAAGATCAGCAGGTACACTTTCGGGCGGTGAAAGCCAGCGCATAAGACTTGCGACTCAGATAGGATCCAGTCTCATGGGCGTGCTGTATATTCTTGATGAACCCAGCATAGGCTTGCATCAGCGTGATAACGACAAGCTTCTTGCGACCCTTCAGCGACTTAGAGATCTTGGAAATACTCTTATTGTTGTAGAGCACGATGAAGATACAATACGCGCAGCGGATTACGTTGTAGATATCGGTCCGGGCGCAGGTATACACGGCGGAGAGGTAGTGTTTGCAGGTCCTGTTGACAAGCTTATGAAATGCAAGGAATCAATAACAGGACAATACCTAAACGGCAAAAGAAAAATTGAGATTCCGTTGGAAAGAAGAAAAGGAAACGGCAAATTCCTGAAAATCATAGGAGCAGCAGAGAATAATCTCAGAAACATTGATGTGAAAATTCCATTGGGAACAATGACTTGTGTTACAGGTGTTTCGGGATCAGGAAAAAGCTCTTTGGTAAATGAGATTATCTACAACAGACTGCATGCAGATTTAAATGGTGCAAAACCTCATTGGGGTGCTCATAAGGATATTGAGGGAATAGAACATCTTGATAAGATAATTGCGATAGATCAGGCACCCATTGGAAGAACACCCCGTTCCAATCCGGCAACATATACAGGTGTATTTACCGATATCCGCGATCTTTATGCCTCGACACAGGAAGCGAAAATGCGTGGATTTGGTCCGGGAAGATTTTCTTTCAATGTCAAAGGTGGACGGTGTGAAGCCTGCGAGGGCGACGGTATTTTGAAAATCGAAATGCACTTTCTCCCGGATATTTATGTTCCTTGCGAGGTTTGCAAAGGAGCGAGATACAACAGAGAAACGCTGGAAGTAAAATACAAGGGAAAGAGCATTGCAGATGTACTTGATATGACAATAGAAGAAGGACTGAATTTCTTTGCAAACCAGCCTAAAATTGCGCGTAAGCTTCGGACCCTCTACGATGTTGGCCTCGGTTATGTGAAAATAGGTCAGCCCGCAACAACTCTGTCAGGAGGAGAAGCACAAAGAGTAAAGCTTGCGACAGAGCTTTCAAAACGTGCAACAGGAAAAACAATATTTGTTCTTGATGAACCCACAACAGGTCTTCATACTGCTGACGTTCACAGACTTCTCGGAGTTTTGAACAAGCTTACGGAAAACGGCAATACGGTGCTTATAATTGAGCATAACCTTGATGTCATTAAAAGCTGCGATTATATAATAGATCTTGGACCTGAAGGCGGAGACGGCGGAGGTCTTGTAATTGCGGAAGGAACGCCCGAAGAAGTTGCTAAGTGCAGTGAATCGTTTACCGGTCACTATCTTTGCAAAATCTTAAATAATGCTTAAATTTAACATATTATTCACGAATATACGATAATATTAATGTATTATAATATTATCGTGTATTTTGGAGTTGTGTAGTTTGTTCGGCTATATCAGGATATATAAACCGGAAATGCGGTTTTATGAGTATGATCGTTACAAAGCTGTTTATTGTACACTGTGCAAACAGATTGGAAAAACATATGGATTGCTTGCAAAGTTTTTGCTTAATTACGACTATACATTTTTGACGATGCTTAAGCTTGAATTTGAGCAGACAGATATATCCTGTGGAAAAGGAAGATGTACGTTTAATCCGTTGTACAAATGTCCCAAGTGTATAGCAAAAACTGATGCATTTGAATTCACGGCTGATCTGACTGCGATAATGTTCTATCATAAACTTCGCGATAATGTTTGCGACGCCGGCTTTTTTGGAAAAATAGGGTGGAGCATATTAAAAGCATTTGCTTCCCCAATGCGAAGAAAAGCAAGAAAAAAGAATCCTGAAATTGATGAACTTGTTACAAAGTATATCGATGAACAGCAGCTTGCAGAAGAGGCGGATGATATATCAATTGATAGTGTGGCAGAGCCTACAGCAAAGCTGATTTCTGCGTTGGCGAAAATGCTTTCGGACGATATGTCAGTCAAGCCCATACTTGAAAAATTCGGATATTATCTTGGAAAATGGATTTATCTTATTGACGCACAGGACGATCTTGAAAAGGATATAAAAAAAGGCTGTTTCAATCCATTTGCAAGAAAATTTGAGCTTTCTGTATGTGATGTGAAAAACAACTCAGAGGCATTAAAAAAAGTTCATATATACGCAAATGAATCGATGAATATGACAACATCGGCGATGCTCGATTATTATGATGTATTGGAGTTTAAATATTACAAAGAAGTTCTTGATAACATAACTATGCTTGGAATGTGTTATTCGCAGAAGAACGCAATGCATCTAGAAAGAGGATGTAAGTAAAGGAGAATGAAACATATGAGAGATCCGTATGAAGTCCTTGGTATTTCCAGAAATGCAACTGATGACGAAGTTAAAAGTGCCTATCGTGATCTGGCAAGGAAATATCATCCCGACAATGTTGCAAACAGTGACAATCCTGCAGCTTCAGAACTTTTTGAAGAGAAGATGAAGGAAATAAACGAAGCGTATGATACAATTGTTACAAACAGAAGAAATGGTACTGACAGAGCAGAATCATACAGCAGTTCTTCGGGAACTTCATCAAATAATTATTCAAGCGGCTATTCAAACACCTATTCGAATCAGTCATCTTCTTCAACTTCGTCAAATACTGCTCATAAAACATATTACAGTTCTTCTGCAAACACTACCAGTTTTTCTGATGTTCGTCAGATGATCAACAATAAGAGATATAATGAGGCAGAAGAACTTCTTGATGGTGTACCTATGACCAGAAGAAATGCAGAGTGGTATTTCCTTCGCGGAACCGTTCTGTATCACAGGGGATGGGTTGAGCAGGCATACGAGCATTTTTCTCAGGCAGTTCAGCTTGATCCTTCGAATGCCGAATTCCGCTCAGCATACAATGTTGTTCAGTCTCAGAGATCCGGCAGACGCGGTGGATATTCTTATGATACAGACCGAGCTGAAAGAGGCTGTAACCCGCTTTCTATGTGCTGTGGTATGTTCTGCGCCGACTCTTGCTGCGAGTGCTGCGGCGGAGATATGATAAGCTGCTGCTGATATGAAGTATTCAAAAAGCGCATATATTGCTATTTCGGGAATAACAGCCGCATTGTCTGTTGTAGTAATGATCGGCACGTTATTTCCGTCATTGAGCTATGCGATACCTATGGTTGCGGGCGGATTGCTCATTATCCCGATTACAGAATTCGGGGAGAAAAAAACATTGCCTATTTATTTTTCTGTTTTTTTTATTTCGTTAATCATTCCAGTCGTAGCTAAAGATTCACTGCTGCTGTATTTAATGCTTTTTGGACTGTATCCGCTTTTGCAGTTTACATTCGAGCGAATAAAAAACAGACCCATTAGAATTATAGTAAAGCTTTTATATTTCAACGTAGCCGCAGTGCTGTCCATCTGGCTTTCTGCTGTGATATTCGGAATACCGTTTTTTGAAAGCGGTACTGCCTGGTGGATTGCTGCAGGAATGCTTGCACTGGGAAATTTGGTTTTCCTGTTTTACGATCTTGCATTATATAAATTTGCATATCTCTATGATGTCAAATACAGTGCCAGATTCAGAAAAATGTTTAGAATAAAATGATAGTATATAAAAGGTGGTGGAAACCGCCTTTTATTATTGAGGGACAGATATGTCTGATGTAATAGTTGTCGGAGCAGGTCCGGCAGGAATGATGGCTGCGTATACAGCAGCAAAAAACGGAGCGTCAGTTTCGATAATAGAAAAAAACAAACATCCCGGAAGAAAGCTTCTCCTTACGGGCAAAGGCAGATGTAACGTAACAAACAACTGCGATAATGAAGAACTGATGCAAAACATTAATAAAAACGGACGATTCCTGTTCAGTGTGTTTTCTTCGTTTACACCTCAGGATACAATTGATTTTTTTCAAGCCGAAGGCGTTCCGTTGAAAACGGAACGAGGCAAGAGAGTTTTCCCTGTATCAGATAAATCTTCAGATATAAACAATGCATTGATTTCTGCCTGTAACAGAGTCGGTGTCAGATTTATTAAGGGAAATGTAAATCGTATCATTACAGAAAACGGAAAAGTCACTGGCATTTTGGTGAATGGAACAGTGTATAGCTGTGACAGATGTGTATTGGCGACAGGCGGATGTTCATACATTGCAACCGGATCTGACGGTCAGGGATATGAATTGGCAAGGAATCTCGGGCACAGTATAGTTTCTCCTAAGCCGTCTTTGGTTCCGCTGATTTGTCAGGGAAATGAATTTTCAATATTGAACGATCTTACCTTGAGAAATGTTGCCCTTCGAGTGGAGACAGAAAATAATAAACTTATATACTCTGATTTCGGAGAACTGACATTTGCCGAATATGGATTGACAGGAGCAATGATTCTCAGTGCAAGCTGTCATATGGATTTTGATAAATTTGATAAATATTTTTTGTCAATTGATCTTAAACCTGCATTGAATGAAAAAAAGCTGGACGCAAGGCTTTTGCGTGATTTTTCATCACAGCCGAATAAAATGTTCGGAGACGAACTTCGATCATTGATGCCCAGAGAGCTTATTCCTGTTTTTATAAAGCGAGTTGGTATATCGTCGAACACTATGCTTAACGCTGTAACGCACGAGCAAAGGAAAAAAATAATTGGACTATTAAAATGTTTTGTGTTTACAGCGGTTGGTTTTCGTGATATAAATGAAGCAATAATAACATCCGGAGGTGTTTCCGTTAAAGAAATAAATCCTAAAACAATGGAGTCAAAAGTAGTTGAGGGATTGTTTTTTGCAGGAGAAATCATTGATGTTGATGCATACACCGGAGGATTTAATCTTCAGATTGCATTTTCAACCGGTACAGCAGCCGGAAAAAGTTCAGCTAAGGAGATAAATAATGATTAATGTAGCAATTGACGGACCTGCGGGTGCAGGCAAAAGCACAATAGCCAGAGAAGCAGCTAAAAGACTTGGATACGTATATGTGGATACAGGTGCATTGTACAGAGCAGTAGCACTTTTTGTTCTTCAGAGACGTATTGATCCGGAAGATAGTATGAAAGTTGTGTCTGTTCTTCCGATGGTCGAAGTTGAACTTAAATATGTTGACGGAGAGCAGAGAGTTTATCTTTGCGGAGAAAATGTTTCGAGGGTTATCAGAACACCTGAAATTTCCAGAGCAGCATCTACAGTTTCAGCTTATCCCAAGGTGCGTGAGCTTCTTTTCAGACTTCAGCAGGAAACAGCTTCGTACAATGATGTTATAATGGATGGAAGAGATATAGGTACAGTTGTTCTTCCCAAGGCACAGGTTAAAATTTTTCTTACTGCATCTGCCGAGGAACGAGCAACGAGAAGATACAATGAGCTTGTAGCTCAGGGTAAAAAGGTTATTTACGAAGAAATCCTGGAAGATATCAAGGTACGAGATTACAATGATTCTCATAGAGCAATTGCACCTTTGAAGCAAGCTTCTGATGCTGTGCTTATTGATACAACGAAAATGACAATTGATGAGGCTGTTGATGCAGTGGTTAACACTGTGAAAGAAAAAATCGGATGAGGATTTATATTCTATGATTAAATTAGCTAAAACAGCAGGTTTTTGTTTTGGAGTCAATCGTGCAGTTGAATCAGTGGAAGAATTGGTGCGGAAAGGTGAGAAGGTATTTACTCTTGGTCCAATAATCCACAATGCTCAGGTTGTAGAAAAGCTTGAAAAGTCTGGAGTTAAATCAATTAATATGCCCGGAGAAATTTCAGATGATGGCGTTTTGGTTATACGTTCGCACGGAGTACCACTATCTGTCTATGATGAGATCAAAAAAAATGGAATAAGGTTTATGGATGCGACTTGTCCCTTTGTTGCAAAAATACATAAAATTGTTGCAAAAGCATCAGCAGAGGGAATGCCTGTACTTATTGCAGGTGATTGCGAACATCCGGAGGTTCTCGGAATAAAAGGACACTGTACAGGCGATGTGTATGTTTTTTCAAATGAGACAGAACTTCAGCAGCTTTTGTCTTTGCGCACGAATTTAGCAAAAGAAAATGTATGTGTGGTTGCGCAAACAACATATAATACACAAATTTGGCAAAATTGCATTGAAATTTTAAAAAAGGTATGTACAAACGCTTCGATTTATGATACTATATGCAGTGCAACGTTGAGCCGTCAGCAGGAAGCGATGGAGCTGGCCCGTGAGAGTGATCTGATGATCATAATCGGTGGGAAAAACAGCAGTAACACTCAAAAACTGTTTAAAATATGCAATAATTGCTGCAGCAGTTATGCTATTGAAACAGCTGCCGAAATACCGGTCAAGGAAGTAAAAAAAGCTGAAAGAATCGGAATAACGGCGGGAGCATCGACTCCGGCGGACGTAATTAAGGAGGTAGTTTTAACCGTGAGCGAGATCATGACAGAAAACTTTGAGGCTATGCTGGAGGAATCCTTTAAGCAGTCGAATACTAATGGAAAGGTAGTCAACGGAACCGTTGTACGCATTGCACCCAACGAAATCTATGTAGATGTTGGTAGAAAGCAGTCCGGTATCGTTATGCTTGAGGATCTTACAGATGATCCCAACCTTACAACGAGTGACGTTGTAAAGGTCGGCGATGAGCTTGAGCTTATGATCATGCGCACCAACGACCAGGAGGGTTACATCTACCTCTCCAAGAA
>JAZUPB010000040.1:0-64849 GCA_045604965.1 Acutalibacteraceae bacterium | reverse complement strand
CCATTACTGAAAACAGCTAACCTGCGCAGCGGCATGCGGATGCCGGGTCCTGTGCGACAGAGCGACGTGAATCATGTCAGGCGGGGAACCGAGCAGCATTAAGCGTTTTGCTTTGGGCGCCGCAGTCAACCTGGTGTCCGTGTGGCGGTACGCAGGTTGTTGTTTTATTATTAGTGAATCGGGGTGAAAAGCGTGTATCAGGTTTTATACAGAAAATGGAGGCCAAAGACCTTTGACGATGTCTACGGACAGCCGCAGGTAACAATGACCCTACTCAGTGAACTTAAGGGAAATAAGCTTGCACACGCTTACCTTTTCACAGGCACAAGAGGAACAGGTAAGACCACCTGTGCAAAAATACTTGCAAAAGCTGTCAACTGTCTCAATCCTATTGACGGAAACCCCTGCAATGAATGTGAGATATGCCGAGGCATAGATGACGAAAGCATAACGGATGTAATCGAAATGGACGCAGCATCGAACAATGGTGTTGATGATATCCGAATGCTTCGTGACAAGGTGAATTTTACTCCCACAGCCTGCAAGTATCTGGTATACATTATAGATGAGGTTCATATGCTTTCGACAGCTGCATTCAATGCACTGCTGAAAACGCTGGAAGAACCGCCGCCATATGTAATGTTCATTCTTGCGACCACCGAGGAGCATAAAATACCTGCGACTATCCTTTCAAGATGCCAGAAATTGAATTTCAAGCGAATTGCACCTGAGGATATAGCAGAAAGGCTGAAATACATCGCAGGTGAAGAGCATGCACTGCTTGAGGATGATGCGGCGACCCTTATCGCACGTCTTGCTGACGGCGGAATGCGCGATGCAATATCGCTGCTCGATCAGTGCCTTGTACGTGACAGAGAGGTTACGGAAGATGTGGTAACTGCAACAGCAGGTATGGCAGGCACAGATCACCTGTTTGAGCTGTCAAGGCTTATTTCCTGCGGAGACTGCGCAGGAATAATTGAATATATAGCAACCCTTTACTCGGAAGCCAAGGATCTTTACAGAGTTTGCGAAGAACTTATAAATCATTTCCGCTCGCTGATGATAATAAACTCAGTTCAGAAGCCGGAAGCGGTGCTCACAGTTTCAACGGCGGAACTCAAGAGGCTTACGGAGGATGCGCAGAGATATTCTCTGGCACAGACAATAAACATAATAGAAACGCTCAATACTGTTCTTGAACGGATGAGCAGAGGTGCATCGAGGAGAGCAGAGCTTGAAATGAGTCTGATCAGAATTTCAAGAGATCTGCAGAAAACGGACACAGGCGATCTTGCTGCTCGGGTAAGTGCCCTTGAAAAGCAGATACGCTCAGGAGTATTTATGAAGCAGGTATCTCAGGACAATGCGCCTGTAGCACCTGCAGCATCGCCTGCTCTGCCGTCACGTCAGGTACAGGATCTCAGTGACAAGGCAGTGCCGTTTGAGGAGTGGACAAAGGTACTCTCTCTTCTTGAGGAAAGAAGAGAATCTGCAATTTTCGCGGCTCTTTCAGGCTCAAGAGCATACACAAGCAACGACTATCTGCTTGTTGACTGCAATGATTTCGGAGCAGAGATGCTGAGACAGGCAAGAGTGAAGAATAATCTCCGTGCGATCATAACGGAGGTAACGGGAAGACAGTACCGTCTTGGTCCGTACAGACCCAGTGAAAAAGGTGCAACGCCTGAAAACAGCGCAGGTAATGCGCTGATAGAAAGGCTCAAAAGCAACGGAATAGAGTCGCAAGACTGAATAAAAACATAAACGGAGGATAATACTATGAAATCAAGATTACCCGCAGGATACGGCGGCGGAATGCCTAATAATATGAGCAGCCTTGCACGCCAGGCACAGAAGATGCAGGAAGAGATGGAGAAGGTTACCGAAGAGCTGAATGCAAAGGAATATGAAGTAAGCTCCGGCGGAAATGCAGTAGTAATAAAGATGACAGGTGCTCTTGAGGTCAAGGGTATAGAGATCAAGCCTGAGGTCGTAGATCCTGAGGATACAGAGATGCTCGGCGATCTTATAACCGCAGCTGTAAATGAAGCAATCCGCCAGATAAACGAAGAGAAAGAAAGCCGTCTCGGACCGCTTACCGGCGGACTGAGCATCCCCGGTCTGTTCTGATATGTCGTACACTGTAGCTGCGCTTTCACAGCTTATCGAGCAGTTTGAAAGCCTGCCCGGAATCGGGCATAAAACAGCCCAGCGTCTGGCGCTGCATATGCTGGATGTTCCGATTGAAAAAGCGGAACGATTTGCAAATTCCATAATCAATGCAAGAGAAACGCTGCGTTATTGCGATATATGCTGTAATCTTACAGATAGTGAAACCTGTTCCATATGCAGAAATCCGAACAGAGACGGAACAACAATATGTGTTGTAGAATCTCCAAGGGACGTTATCGCTCTTGAGAGAACTCACGAATTCAATGCCAGATATCACGTGCTGCACGGGTGTCTGTCGCCTATGGACGGTATCGGAGCAGAGCAGCTGAGAGTAAAGGAGCTGCTTGCAAGGATACAGTCGGGAGAGGTAAAAGAGGTCATTATGGCAACAAATCCCACTGTTGAAGGAGAAACTACGGCAATGTACATAAGTCGTCTGCTGAAGCCTCTCGGAGTCAAGGTAACACGACTGGCTTACGGAATCCCTGTTGGCGGTGACCTTGAATATGCAGATGAATTTACTCTCAAGCATGCGCTTGAGGGAAGAAGTGAGCTTTAAATAAAAAGGAGGTGCCGAAATGGCAGATAATAAAAACGGTCAGAGAGTGATCGCAACAAACCGAAAAGCATTCCACGATTATTTTGTCGAGGAATCATATGAAGCGGGAATAGAGCTGTGCGGCACCGAAGTTAAGTCTATTCGCGGCGGAAGTGTCAATCTGAAGGACGCCTGGTGCACAATACAGAACGGAGAGCTTGTTGTTCGGGGAATGCATATATCTCCATATGAGCAGGGGAATATATTCAATCGCGATCCCCTTCGTGAACGCAGACTTCTTATGCATAAAAAGGAGATAATGCGTCTCTTGGGAGTTCAGAAACAGCAGGGTCTGGCGATAATTCCGCTCTCGCTGTATTTCAAGGGTTCTCTTGTAAAGGTGCAGGTTGGAGTTTGCCGAGGAAAGAAGCTCCACGACAAGCGAGCATCTGCGGCTGAACGAGATGCAAAACGCGATATCGACAGAGCAATGAAATCAAGATAAAAGAATAATGTTAGATAAAGATGGCAAGCGCAGCTTGCCCAAACAACGTTATCTTTGAAAATTTGTATGGAACTTGACTAAGAGCAGTAAAACGCATTAAATATGAGAAAATGTAAGAGAGAGCAGATTTTTCTGCTCTCTCTTTGTGCTTATATAAACCATAAAAAGGTCAAATATAGAATGACTAAGAAATTTTTATTACGAGTTAGACTCCGATGTTCTTCTTTGCTTTGAACACGTCAGTCATCTCGCTCTTTATCATAAGAGATTATCTTTCCTGTTTTGGAGTTGATATCGTAATCGTATTCATAGCCGTTATGCTCAAAGCTGACTTCATACACAAATACTCCGTTATCCTTGTCGTATTCGATCTCCAGGTGTTTTACACTGCTTTCGGAAAGTCCTGCGTGCTTTAGAGCAATAGCTTTTGCTTCACTGCGGGAAATCTTTGAGGAAGACGCATCGGTGCTTTCTGTTTTCGCTGATGATTTTGTTTCTGTCATTTCTTCATCGGCGTTTTCGGTTTGCGATGAGTGTCTATGGTCACATTTTTCTTTCTCGACCTTAATTACTTCACCTGTTTTTGCGTTGATCTCATAATCATATTCCGTGCCTTCATAGCAGAAATCAACATCATAGTTTGGAACTTTGTCGTCGCAGTTGAACTCTGAGCGGAGACTAAGAGTAGAATACTCGGAAACGCCAGCGTGGGTGAGTGCGGCGGATTCGGCATTGGAAGCAGTAATATAATTTACTTCCGCCACGGCTTCATCTGCTGAGTTGGTGTTGGGAACAATGACAGTTTCCTGAACGGAAACACCCGGTGCAGGGGCAGCTTCCTTGGAAACGCCTGCAGTGGTGAGGATATCTGACGAACAGCCTGAAAGAGCTAATACAATAGCTGCAAGCAAAACGGGAGCAAATTTAAACAGTTTCATACGAATCCTCCTTTTAAGTGGTGTTGTTATGGTGTTTAAACAAAATACACCCGGCTGTGCCGGGTGTATTAAAATTATATATCCTTTGCGTAAAAATGTTTATTCATCGTCGCCGTAAAGTATCCGACGTGCGTTGGCATATTTTGTGCGCCATCGTTCGATTCTTTCGGCGGGAATTTCAACCCCACATAATCTGCTTTTATCACTGTTGTGTGCAAGATTGGCCTTTTTTACAGCCAGAGCAATAGGGTTATGTTTTATACGCTGCAGATAATCTTCATAGATGTCTTCGTTACGGTGAGTGAGAAGAACAACAGCATCTGTAATCTCGTCGCCAAACTGCCGGCGCAGCTCGTCTTCGGTCACAGTTGTATCTTCGAGTACATCGTGCAGAAGTGCGGCACACACAACAGTCTCACTGTCCATTTGTTTGGCCAGATGATAGGGGTGGAATATATAAGGAATACCACTGGTGTCGGCCTGATCGGAATGTGCCTTGTAAGCAACCTGCATTGCAAGGTTGGTCAGTTTTGGGTATATCATAATTTATTTTAAAATCAGACCTGTTGATATCTTGTGAGAAGGATGATTCGGTGATTAACCGAAGTATCTGTTAAGGAGACCCTCGAATGCACGGCCGTGTCTTGCCTCATCCTTAGCCATCTCGTGAACAGTGTCGTGGATTGCATCAAGACCGAGCTCCTTTGCTCTGGTAGCGAGCTTCTTCTTGCCGTCGCATGCGCCTGCCTCAGCATCTACACGCATCTGGAGGTTCTTTTTGGTGGAAGCGGTTACGACCTCGCCGAGAAGCTCAGCAAATTTAGCAGCGTGTTCTGCTTCTTCCCATGCAGCCTTCTCCCAGTAGAGACCGATCTCAGGATAGCCCTCACGGTGAGCAACTCTTGCCATAGCAAGATACATACCGACCTCGGTGCATTCACCCATATAATTTGCGCGAAGATCCTCGATAACATCCTCAGGAGCACCTTCTGCGACGCCTACAACGTGCTCGTCAACCCACTTGTTGCCTTCGTCTTTCTCGTTGAACTTCTCAGCAGCAGCCTTGCAGATGGGGCAAGCCTCGGGAGCCTCGTTGCCTTCGTGAACATAACCGCAAACAGAACATACAAACTTTTTCATAATTGATAATCTCCTTTTTAATAATTAATTTTAAAATGTTTTTGATTTTACACAGTCAGGACATATGCCACTGACCGAAAGTTCATAGGATGTAACACAAGCGCCGGTTTTTTCTTCAATCAGACCGGTAATATCTCCGATACTCAAATCAACCAACTTGCCACAATCTTCACAAAGCATATGATCGTGTGGTTTGGTACTTTTGTCGTATCGATCGGGTTGTCCTGCAATAGGAATGCGTCGTATTTCGCCTGCGTCCACCATTAGCCCTAAGTTTCTGTAAACAGTGCCTATAGCGATATTGGGCATTTCTTTTTTTGCCTCAAGATATATTCCGTCAGCACATAAATGCTCACAGGAGTTATTGATTATGCTGTGAATGATTCGTCGCTGTTTGGTCATCTCTCGACCTCCTTTTTTAGGAATCATTCCTATTACGATTCTTATTATACACATATATCCTTTAATGTCAATAGCAAATTATAAAAAAACAAAAAATAATTTTGCCAAATAGCGTCGTAATTGCTATTGCGCATTACACGTTAAAGTGATAAACTAATATACATACAATTTTAAAAGTAAGGAGTAATTTATATGGAAATAAAGATTACCAGAACAACGGCCCCAAAAGCAAAGCCTGCTGATGAGAGCAAGCTTGGTTTCGGAAAGACTTTTACAGACCATATGTTTATTATGGAATATGATGAGGGACAGGGCTGGCACGATCCCAGAATCGTACCTTTCGGTGATATCTCCCTTTCTCCTGCAGCAATGGTTTTCCATTACGGTCAGGAAGTATTTGAAGGTCTTAAGGCATACCGCACTGCTGACGATAAGATTCAGCTTTTCAGACCTGACAGAAACTTTGCACGTCTCAACTCTTCCAATGAGCGTCTTTGCATTCCTGCTGTTGACGAAGAGTTTTGCGTAGAGGCTCTCAAGGAGCTTATCAAGGTAGAAAAGGATTGGGTACCTCATGCTGAGGGCACCAGCCTTTACATCAGACCCTTTATTTTTGCAGCTGATCCGTTCCTCGGCGTACATCCTGCAAAGAAGCTCTATTATATGGTAATACTCGCTCCGTCCGGTGCATACTATCCCGGCGGACTTGCACCTGTTAAGATCTATGTAGAGAACAATTACGTCCGTGCAGTACGCGGCGGTATGGGCTACACAAAGACAGGCGGCAACTACGCAGCAAGCCTCAAGGCTCAGGACGAGGCAGAGAAGCTCAACTATTCTCAGGTTCTGTGGCTTGACGGTATCGAGCACAAGTACATCGAAGAAGTCGGCGCAATGAACGTATTCTTCGTATTTGATGATGAGATAGTAACTCCCGAGCTCGATGGTGCTACTCTTCCCGGTGTTACCAGAGCAAGCTGCATCGAACTGCTCCGTTCCAAGGGCTACAAGGTTTCCGAGAGACTTCTCTCCATCGATGAAGTCGTTGAGAAATACAATCAGGGTAAGTTCAAGGAAATGTTCGGTTCAGGTACTGCTGCTGTTATTTCTCCTGTCGGAGAACTCAAGTACGGCGATACCATTATGAGCATTAACAACGGTGAGATCGGTGAGGTTTCCCAGATGCTCTACGATACCCTTACAGGCATTCAGTGGGGTAAGATCGAAGACACCTTCGGCTGGACTGTACCTGTAGAAGACTAAGTGAAAACATTAGAATTTAAAGTGCCGTGCGAGCAGGACGAGATAACCGTCCGAGGCTTTCTGCGCGGCACTTGCCGTATATCTGCACGGCTGCATACAAAGCTCAAGCATATCGAAAACGGAATAACAGTTGACGGAAAGCTGGCTAAAGCGAGGGATATTCTCAGAGGCGGTGACGTGGTAGTGCTCCATATTCCCGATGAAGAGAGTGTAGAGGCTATGCCCATACCGCTCGATATCGTGTATGAGGATGATTACGTCCTCGTACTTAATAAGCCTGCCAATATGCCTGTTCATCCCACAAAAGGACACATAACGGACACTCTCGCCAATGCAGTTGCCGCTTATCTGCCCAATTTTGCGTTTCGCCCTATAAACCGCCTTGACCGGGATACCACAGGCCTTGTTCTTGCAGCAAAAGACAGCTTCAGCGCGGTGCGTTTGCAGGAGAGTGCGGAAAAGATATACTATGCGGTGTGTACAGGCAGACTTGATGGACAGGGGACTATAGATCAGCCGATTAGAGTAAAGGAAGGGCACGGAATACAGCGCGAGGTGGGAGAGGGAGGAGAACCCAGCATCACTCACTGGAGGAGTCTTGAGTCAGATGAAGAAATGTCCCTTATAGAGTGCCGTCTGGAGACAGGACGCACCCATCAGATAAGGGTACACTTTTCATCATATATGAAAATGCCGCTTTTAGGCGATGATATGTACGGAGGCTCAAGAGAAAGAATATCACGGCAGGCGCTCCACTGCGGATTTATGGCATTTACACACCCTATTACGAATCAGCGAATAGAGCTTACCTGCCCAATGCCTGAAGATATGCTCTCGCTTCCTGTCTGCAGGGCATACTTTGGTTGACGGAAGCATATATATTGTATGCCTTGACTAACTGATACAGATTGAGTTAAACTAATTGGCATATAAACCCGACGGAGCTGATTTAAATGACATCATTGCTTATAAAGCTTTTTATAAAGGAAGTTGACCCGAAGGATCCGAAGTGCAGAGGAAAGTTCGGAACGCTGTCAAGCATAGTCGGAATGCTATGCAACCTTGTGCTGTTTGCGGCAAAGCTGTTTATAGGAATGATATCGGGAAGTATAGCGATAATGGCAGATGCTTTCAATAATCTTTCAGATCTTGGATCCTGTTTTGTGTCTATGCTTGGAATGAAGCTTGCAGCGCGCCCTGCCGATAAGGAGCACCCGTTCGGTCACGGCAGATATGAATATCTGACCACAATGGCAGTTGCTGTTGTAATACTGCTTGTGGCATTCGAACTGGGAAAAAGCTCGCTGCAGAAGATAATAAATCCCACAGAGGTTTCATTTTCCATTGCCCTGGTGGTAGTTCTGGTCATATCAATACTTGTAAAGCTTTGGATGTTCCTGTTCAACCGCAAGCTTGGAAAAACAATCGATTCAGGAGTTCTTGAGGCATCGTCAAAGGACTCGATAAATGACAGCATTTCAACAGGTGTAGTGCTGATCACTACTGTTGTTCTCCATTTTCTCGGACTGCCCGTAAATATATCCGGCAGAATAGACGGCGCAATGGGTCTGATCGTTGCGGTGTTCATTCTTTGGTCGGGAATAACAGTCATAAAAGAAAATCTTGGAAGTTTGCTGGGAGAGGCACCATCAAAAGAACTTGTTGATAAGCTTTATGAAAAAATACTTTCCTATGACGGCATACACGGTGTTCACGATATGATAATCCACAGCTACGGTCCGACAAGAACCATAGCTACCCTTCACGCAGAGGTTTCATCCAGTGCAGATATAATGGAAAGTCACGATCTTATTGACTGCATAGAAAAAGAAGTTGGAGGAGAGCTTGGAATCCTGCTGACAATACATATGGATCCGATCTCAGATAACTGTGAAAAGACAGTGGCTATGCGTGAAAAGGTGCAGAAGCTTGCAGCAGCAATAGAGACGGGAGTCACTATCCACGATTTTCGTATGGTGGAAGGACCGTCGCATACAAACCTAATTTTTGATGCTGTACTTCCTTATGAATCAAAAATGAAGGAGAACGAGCTGCGCGAAAGACTGGCGCAGGCTGTCAGCGCGATAGACGAAACCTGGTTCACTGTTATTACCGTAGATCGCGGATTTATATAACCAATTTGTAAACTTTTTGTATATTTTCAAAATATAGTGTAAAATCCGCCTGCTTTTACAAGATGTGGGCGGATTTTTCATTGACTTAAACTATTTAAAGTCGTATAATAAATCGAAATTTACAATGAGGCAAACAGTGTGCATCGTCACACATACTTGAATTATTAGGAGGTTATGGGAGAAATGAGTGCTCTCGGACCGAAGAAAAAGATTTTGCTCTATATCCTTATCGGAATAGTTGCAGCTGCGGTTGTTATATCTCTGGTGCTTGATATAATAACAAATAACGGAGGCCGTGTAGTTCTTGTGGGAGCTATTGCAGGCATAGTTGTCGCAGCGGCTGTGTTCCTTGTGTTCAACCTGATATCCAAAAAGAATTCCGAAGCAAATGCGTTTGAGGAAGAGGGAGAAGAATCAAGGTTTACGAGGACAAGAAATAAAAAGAACAAGAACGATGTTTTTGAAGCTGCAGGTTTTGAGGATGATTTTTCACAGCAGGACTATAATGGCTTCGATGATTTTGATGACCGGATGGATGATGAAATGATCATCGAACAGCAGGTTGATCAGAATGAAGTGAAAAACCGTTTTGATATGCCCCCCAGCCAGCAGCTCCGTGAAAAGGGCTTTTTCGGAAGAAAGACAGCGGAAGAAGAGACCGATAACATCGAAAGCTTTGAATCAGAAGAAGACGAAGATATCGTGTGGAATGAGCCCGAATATGATGACAGTTTTGATACTGAGTCTGAATCTCTGTATGAAAATGAATTTGAGGATTCCGGATTTGAAGACGAAGACTTCGGAAAACCTGTAATTGCATTTGGAGACCCTGCACCGACAGAAGAAAATAATGCTTCCGAAGAGTACGAACAGGAGCATTATTCCGAATATAGTGAAGAGCCGGCAGAGGTTGAAGAAGCATTTGAAACCGATGCCGAATACAATGAGCCTCAGTATGAGGAAAATGAGCATGAAGAGCCGCAGAGCGAAGAAACATACTCAGAGCCCGAAATAGAGGAAGAACCAGCAGAACCTCAGCCGGAGCCGCAGAACAGTCTGCTGCTTAAGGATATTGCACCGGGTATGGTTGTTGCATCCCAGTCTCCCGGACAGACTCTTGAATCTTTCTATGCAGATATGAGCGAAGAGGATATTATCTATCGTGACTGTGTAGAGGTATGGTCAAGTGCAGCAAAGAATCCGATGATGAAGATTCTTGAAAAGCTCAAGAATATCGACGATAAAAAGGTTGCAGGTGAGCTTGGAAGAGACTGTGAATATGTCAATGCAATGATAGACAGAATGCTGTACTTCACACAGCTTGAAATGATAGATCAGGCATTGAATATGCAGGTCTACAACTATTCTGTGCTTGTAAAGGAATGTCTCAAGAGATTCTCACCGTTCTTCACTGAAAAGAAGATAAGCCTTCTCTGGAAGGGTCTTGATGTAAATGTAATTACAGATAAGAGATGGTTTATCTTTGCTATGACACAGGTCATATTCAACTCTATCGAGTTCACTCCTCACGGAGGAAAGATCGCAGTTTCGGCAAAAAAAGCTGATGATTATGTAGATCTTATAATCGATGACAGCGGAGAAGGTATGGACGAGGAAGAACTGCCCTATGCATTTACTGCAGGATTTATGGGCGATGAAGCTCCCAATCCAGACGATACCAGAACCGGAATGGGTCTGTTCATTACCAGAAGTGTCCTTCAGAAGCTCGGCGGCGAATGCATGGCTGAGTCTTCAAAGGGTAAGGGAATGAGAATTGTTATCAGACTTCCCGCTATGAAGGAAGAAGCTGAAAGCTAATAAGGCAACACCCCACCGCAGTTTATGCGGTGGGGTGTATATTTTTTGAATAATGTGGTTTTTTATACAAAGTGTTTCAGAGTGTAAGCGCTTAAAATGCTTTGAAATGAGAAAAAAAGAGGCTGATTTACAAAACTGAAAGCGCAATATATGTGAGAATAAAATATAATAAACCACAAGGTGTGGCGTTTTTTGCTACTAAATAAAAAACAAAAGATAAAAAATGTTGACAAATGCTAATTTAGAATGTATAATGCAGATGATGAGAGGAGTTATCCTCGAATCCTGATATTTGATTACGTCTTCATAATCGTTCCCCATCCACAAACCAACAAACCACCCTTGAAAGAGGGTGGTGTCGTGGTGATATGACTTTTTAGGGATGTTTCGGCCCCTATCACTGAGTTGACAATACTATAATATATATGGTAAAATATACTGATTAAATCGATGTTTTGAGGTGGCGTCACTATGATAAGAAGTATGACAGGCTACGGCAGAGCGCAGGCAGTCGTAGACGGATTGGATATTACGGTTGAAATCAAATCGGTCAACCACAGATATTTTGAGTTTTCGGCAAGAGTTCCCAGAGGATATTCCTTTGTGGAGGAAAAGCTGAAGGCTTATGCACAGTCAAGAGTTTCGCGCGGAAAGGTAGATATGTATGTATCTATCGTTGCAGTTGACAATCCTGCCTGCGAAGTTGTTTTGAATGAAGCACTTGCACAGAGCTATGCCGATGCAATAAGAAAGATATCAGAGATAACCGGAGTTAAGGACGAAGTATCAAACGTTGCTATCGCAAGATATCAGGACATATTTACTGTGCGAAGAGCTGTTGCCGATGAAGATCAGGTGTGCGAAAACATAATGTCCGTAGTAAAAGATGCTATGGATCGCTTTATCGAGATGCGCGAAACAGAAGGAGCGAAAATGCGTGCCGATGTTGAAAGCAGAGTAGAGACAATAAAGGCGCACGTCACGACCATCGAAGAACGTTCACCGCAGACTGTGTCTGAGTATATGCAGAAGCTCAGAGCAAAGATCGCAGACCTTCTCGGCGGTGCGACTGTTGATGAACAGCGCATTATTACCGAAGTTGCAATATATGCTGATAAGGTAGCGGTTGCAGAAGAGACCGTAAGACTGCGCAGCCATTTTGATCAGCTGGCACAGATGATGGAGTCGGGAGAGGCAATAGGAAGAAAACTGGATTTCCTTGTACAGGAAATGAATAGAGAGATCAATACTATCGGATCGAAAGCTCAGGATGTAAGCATCGCTCACGTTGTTGTAGATGTCAAGGCAGAGCTTGAAAAAATAAGAGAGCAGATACAAAATATCGAGTAAGGAGAAAAGGGTATGAAACTTATAAACATAGGCTTCGGCAATATGGTTTCGGCGAATCGCCTTGTAGCGATCGTCAGCCCGGAATCCGCACCTATAAAGAGAATCATACAGGATTCAAGAGATCGCGGATCGCTGATAGATGCGACTTACGGAAGAAGAACCAGAGCGGTCATAATAACCGACAGCGATCATGTTGTGCTTTCAGCGCTCCAGCCTGAAACTATAGCGAACAGACTCAACGATCGTGACGAAGAGGACGAGGAGGAGCTCGATGAAGAATAATTGCAACGGCCTCATCATAATAATTTCCGGACCTTCAGGTGTTGGAAAAGGAACATTGATAGGCGAAGTAGACAAGAAGCTTGAAAAAATAGGAATTAAAACACGTTTTTCCGTTTCGGCAACTACAAGAGGCCGCTCGGAACAGGAAACAGACGGAGTTCATTACCACTTTGTATCGAAGGAGAAATTCCTTGATATGATCGAAAACGGCGAGTTTGCCGAATACAACAAATACGGCGAGAATTATTACGGAACACCGATGATAAATTTGGAAGAGGCAATAGAAGCAAAAGAACCGATAATTCTTGATATAGACCTTAACGGAAAAAATCAGGTAGTAGAAAAAATAGACGGAGTCCTGACAATATTTATTCTTCCGCCGTCTGTAGAGGTCCTCGAAAAGCGTATACGCGGCAGAGCAAGAGATACTGACACTGAAGAGTCGATAAAATACAGACTTTCCCGTGCAGTGGAAGAACTTGAATGTGTAAATGAATATAAATATAAAGTTGTAAACGATGATTTGTCTGTAGCAGCAAATGAGCTGTACGACATTATTCTTTCGGAAATAAAAGACATAATATAACCGATCAAGGAGAGGTAAAAATGAAAAAGACAATTGATGAGATTTTCAGCGAAGCAGACAGCCGTTACGCACTTGTTGATGCAATTGCAAAGAAGGCACGTGAAATTGCAGACAGCGCAGAGCTTAACAACGTATCTCTTGATGAAAAGCCTGTAAATATGGTTCTTCGCTATCTTGCTGAAGGTAAGGCACACGTTGATAATATAAGCGAGACCGAGGTCAAAATCATAATTGACGAAAAGAACGAAACTCTCGGTTTCTGATAAGGAAATCAGGAAAGGAACGGACAAAGGATGAAGGTTGCGGCAGTGGCCATTGAAAAGACGGCATATCATTTTGATAAGCTGTTTTCATATTCGGTGCCGAGTCATCTTTCGGAGACTCTTCGTCCGGGCTGCCGTGTAACGGTTCCCTTTGGAGCAGGAAATCAGAAACGCCAGGGTATGGTTTTTTCAATAGAATCAGACACGAACTTTGAAAAAATAAAGCCGTTGTCCGAGCAGATAGATGAAAAACCGCTGCTTTCAGAGGAAATGCTTCGATTGGCACAGTGGCTTAAGGAAAACTACTACTGTACTCTTTTTGAGGCTGTAAAGCTTATGCTCCCGACGGGAATAAATATCAATATAATTAAGGCATACAGACTGAAAAAAGAGACCGATGAAAAGCTCAGTGATTCTGAAACAGCTTTATATAATGCACTTAAGAGTTGCGAAACTGCAGTGTCTTATGAGCGTCTTATTGAGGTTATCGGCGAAGGCGGAGAAAAAGCCATAGAATCACTGCTTAAAAAGGGAATAATAGAGAGAACCGATGAAGCGGTTCGCCGTATGGGCGATGCAACTGTTAAAATGGTTCGCCTTACGGACAATGCGGAAGGCGCAAAGCTTACAGCAAAACAGAAATGTGTCGCTGAGCTGCTTGAAAGTGCAGGCAGTGCATCAGTCAAGGAGGTTTGCTATTTTACCGGTGTGACCTCCGCAGTAGTTGATCGACTTGTAAAAAACGGGTTTGCCGAATACTACGAAAACGAAGTTTACCGCAACCCCTATGATGAGGTAGAAAAATCAGAAAACGAACAGCCTATAGAACTGTCAGAGGAACAGTCGAAAGCATTTGACATTCTGATGAGTGAATATAACAGTGAAAAACCGAAGCCAGCTTTGCTTTACGGCGTAACGGGCAGCGGTAAGACCTCTGTATTTATGAAGCTTATCGACAGTGTTCTTGACAGCGGAAAAGGTATCATAGTAATGGTGCCTGAAATCGCACTGACTCCCCAAACCCTGAGCAAATTTCACAGCCACTACGGAAAAAAGTGTGCAGTGTTTCACAGCGGACTGTCCTTAGGGCAGCGAATGGATGAGTGGAAGCGAGTTAAAAACGGGGATGCGCAGATTGTTATCGGAACACGGTCTGCGATTTTCGCACCGTTTAATGAAATAGGCCTGATAATCATTGACGAAGAGCAGGAATACACATATAAATCAGAACAGTCGCCGCGATATCACGCCCGTGATGCTGCAAGATTTCGGTGCGGATATCATAAAGCACTGCTGGTTCTTTCCAGTGCCACTCCCAGTGTGGAGAGCTTTTTTGCAGCAACGCAGACAGGTGCATATACGCTGGCACCGCTTCGCAAGCGTTACGGTGCAGCGGTCCTTCCGAGTGTGGAAGTGGTGGACATCTCACAGAATCGCACTTCGGAAGGAATAATCAGCAATGAGCTTTACGAAGCATTAAGCGAAAATCTGGAAAACGGAAAACAGTCTATACTTCTGCACAACAGAAGAGGCTATAATACCTTTGTTTCCTGCCGTGCCTGTGGGCATGTGCTTATGTGTGAAAACTGCAGTGTATCGATGACTTACCACAGCGATAACGGAAGGCTGATGTGCCATTATTGCGGTATGTCGGTTCCTTTTACAAATAAATGTCCCGACTGCGGAGCAGATCAGCTCAGATATGCAGGCCTCGGGACACAGAGAGTTATAGAAGAAGTCGAGCGGCTGTTTCCTAAGGCGCGAATATTGCGAATGGATGCAGATACCACAATGACAAGATTTTCTCACGAGGAAAAGCTTGGCAGCTTCGGAAATTATGAATATGACATTATGATCGGAACTCAGATGGTGGCAAAGGGCCTGGACTTTGAGCGTGTTACGCTGGTAGGTGTCCTTATGGCAGACCTTGATCTGTATTCCGATGATTTCAGAAGTATGGAACGGGGATTTTCGCTTCTGACTCAGGTTGTCGGCAGATCGGGCAGAGGAAAAAATGCAGGTAGGGCAATAATCCAGACCTTGAAGCCCGACAATCCTGTAATACCGCTGGCGGCACAGCAGGACTACGGCAAGTTTTTCGAAAGTGAAATAAAGATAAGAAAAGCGATGCTATATCCTCCGTATGCCGATATATGCCTCGTGGGATTTGTAGGCATATCAGAGGCACAGGTGAAAGCAGCTGCATTCCGCTCCTTTGAAATGCTTCGGGAAAAAGCTATGTCAGAATATAAGGATGTACCGCTGAGGGTTTTGGGACCATCAGCAGCGTCAATCGGAAAAATGAACAGAAAGTTCAGATACAAAATAATATTAAAATGCAGAAACAACCCGCGCTTCAGAGCTATGATGAGCGAACTGCTCACCGAATTCGGTGCAGACCGACGAAATGACGGCGTTACTGCGTGGGCAGATATAAATCCTGACAGTGTAATGTAACAGAAAGGTGCTGTAAAACAATGGCATTGAGAAAAATACTCGGCAAAAATGAAGATACACTCAGAAAAAAATCAAGACCTGTAACAAAAATAGATAAGAGAATAGATACTCTTATTGACGATATGCTTGAGACACTTGAGGATGCTCACGGAGCAGGTCTTGCAGCACCGCAGGTTGGAGTGCTTCGCAGAATAGTCATAGTAGATGTAGGCGAAGGTCCCATTATTATGATAAACCCTGAAATAACCTACCGTGAGGGAGAGCAGGAAACTCTCGAAGGATGTCTTTCCGTACCCGGTGAATGGGGTATAACACGCAGACCTATGAAGGTACGCGCACAATATACTGACAGAAACGGTGACGACTGGGAAATCGAGGGAGAAGGTCTTCTTGCAAAGGCTATCTGCCACGAGGTGGATCACCTGGACGGTATACTTTATATTGACAATGTAGTGAGAATGGTAGATCCTTCCGAGCTTGAGAGCGACGATGAAGAGGAATAAAGACAGGTGATCCGATGAAAATTGTATTTATGGGAACTCCCGATTTTGCAGTGCCTGTGCTGACGGCGCTGTATGAAGCAGGTCATAATATAGTGGGTGTTTTCTCACAGCCGGATAAACCGCGAGGCAGACATCAGGAAATGACACCTCCGGAAGTCAAGGTCGAAGCGCTTCGTCTCGGACTTACGGTATATCAGCCGAAATCACTGAAAAACGATGAGTCATTTGAGCTGATAAAAAGCCTTGAGCCTGACGTGGCGGTAGTTGTTGCTTATGGGAAAATACTGCCCCAAGCGATACTAAATATCCCGAAATACGGCTGTATTAATATTCACGGTTCAATTCTACCAAAATACAGAGGCTCAGCACCTATTCAGTGGGCGGTAATAAACGGAGAAACAAAAACTGGCGTTACGGCTATGCAGATGGATGTAGGAGTAGATACAGGAGATATGCTTTTTGTCGATGAGACTGAGATCGGAGAGAACGAAACAGCAAGCGATCTGTACGACAGATTGTCCGAAATGGGCGCACGTCTTGCGGTAAAAACTCTCGAAGCAGTTGAAAAGGGAGAACTCAATCCTCAGAAGCAGGACGAAGCTCTTTCAAGCCACGCTCCTATGCTTGACAAATCTCTGTGTCCCCTGAATTTTTCAAATGAAGCACAGACACTCCACAATAAGATACGCGGACTTGCCGTATGGCCTGTTGCTACGGCTGTGCTTGACGGACAAACTATGAAAATACATTCCTCACTTTGCCGAAAGGATATGAATCATAACGGCAATGAAGGGGATATAATAAGTGTGAACCCGCTGCTGGTGTGCTGCGGAAACGGCACAGTTCTTGAAATATGTGAGCTTCAGGCACAGGGCGGCAAAAGAATGAAAGCTCCCGACTATTTCAGAGGTCACCCATTGAAGGAAGGTTCATCATTTAAATAAGGAGGATTTCTAATGATTCTTCAGCAGGTTTCGGAAAGCTCAGGATTCAATATGTTTTCCTTTATGTACGGATTTGATATGTATTACCTTATCCTTGTTCTTCCTGCCATAATTCTCAGCCTTATTGCACAGGTAAAGGTAAAATCTACCTATGCAAAGTACAGCAAGATAAGCAACGAAAGAGGAATGACAGGCGCTCAGGTTGCACGGGAAATACTTGATAACGGCGGACTTCACCACGTGCAGGTGCAGATGATCGGTGGCGAGCTTACCGATAATTTTAACCCAAAAACCAATGTAGTATCCCTTTCGCAGGCTGTATACAGCGGAACATCTGTTGCAGCAATGGGAATAGCCGCTCACGAATGTGGACACGCTCTGCAGCACGCAAAGGGATATATGCCTGTAAAAGTGAGATCAGCAATGGTACCCATTGTAAATATTGCAAATTCATTTTCGATGATCATAATCATCATCGGAATTCTTATGGCCTTTGAAACACTGGCAATGATAGGCGTTATTTTTATGGCAGCGGCAACAGTATTTTATCTTGTGACGCTTCCGGTGGAATTCAATGCAAGCAGCAGAGCCAAAAGACTTATTGTCGATTTAAAGCTCGCAAAGGGTGAGGACAGCAGCGGAGTCAAGAAGGTGCTGTCAGCAGCGGCAATGACTTATGTTACTGCATTTCTCACTTCACTTATGTCGCTTATCAGAGTTTTCTTGATTGTAAGAAATAACAGGAGAGATTAAGTATGACCCAGGCACGCAGAGCTGCATATAAGGTACTGCTTCGCACCGAAACGGAAGGTGCGTATTCGAATATTGCGCTCAACGCGGAGCTTTCAAAAGTCGATGACGAGCGTGAAAAGTCGCTTGCAACGGCGATTGTATACGGAACTCTTGAAAATCTCGAATTACTTGACAGACAGATACGCGTACTTACGGGCAAAAGCGAAAAAAAGCTTCAGCCCTCTGTGCGTTCCATACTTAGAATGGGTATTGTTCAGCTTGTATTTATGGACAGAATACCCGACAGCGCAGCGGTGAATGAGTGCGTGAACCTTGCGAAAAAGTTTGCGCCTCAGGCATCGGGCTTTGTAAACGGAGTGCTGCGCTCGTTTATCCGCTCGGATAAAAAGTTTTCACTTCCTGAAAAAGGATCTTCTCCCGAACTGTATCTTGCTGCAAAATATTCTGTTCCGGAATGGCTTTCAAAGCTTTGGTGTGATAGTTACGGGGAAGAAAGATGCGAGGAGATACTCGCAACAATAAAGGGCAGAGCACCTGTTTATCTGCGTGTAAACACGACAAAGATAAGTGAAGAGGAGCTTTGCAAAAGGCTTGCCGATGAAGGCGTAAAAACTGAGTGTACAAAGCTTGAAAATGCGGTTGCTGTAGAGGCATCCGGCGCGATTGATAAGCTTGCTGCTTATGAAGAGGGACTTTTTCACGTGCAGGATCTGGCATCCCAGCTTTGCTGCAGACTTTTAGGGGCAGAAGAAAACAGTACAGTCTATGATGTTTGCGCCGCACCGGGAGGAAAAACCTTTACCATAGCGGAATATATGAATAATACGGGAAAGATAATATCCTGCGATCTCTACCCTCAGAGAGTATCACTGATAAATCAGGGCGCGCAGAGATTGGGGCTGACAAATGTTGCGCCTGCTGTTCGCGACGCAATGACAAGAGAATCGGCTAAGGTTGATTATGTTCTTTGTGATGTGCCCTGTTCAGGTCTTGGTGTTATCAGGCGCAAGCCCGATATAATGCTCAAGGCAAAAAAAGAAGCGGATTCACTTTCGGAAATTCAGCGTGATATATTGGATGCGGCATCTGATCTTGTAAAAACAGGAGGAATTCTGATATATTCCACCTGTACATTGAACCCTGCTGAAAATGAGGAAAATGCAAAGTGGTTTCTTGAAAGCAACCCTCAGTTTGAGCCTGTGCCGTTTGAATTGCCGCAATGGGTAACATATAAATATGAAAACGGTATGGCCACAATATTCCCGGATAGGGATGGCGCAGACGGCTTCTTTATAGCCAGATTTCGCAGAAAGGGCTGAGACGAACGGACAGAGCAGATATAAAAAGTATGGATATGCAGGAACTTACCGACTTTGTCGTAAGTCTCGGTATGCCCAAGTTCCGTGCCAAGCAGATTTTCTCTTGGCTTCATAAGGGTATTTCCACCTTTGATGAAATGAGCAATTTGTCCAAAAAAGACAGAGAAAATTTGTTACAAAAGAGTTACATATCAGATGCCGTCATTGAAAAGAAACAGGTATCCGAGTATGATGGAACGGTAAAATATTTGTTTTCACTTCACGATGGAGAGTGTGTTGAAGCGGTTCTGATGAGGTATAAGCACGGGCTTTCGCTGTGCATTTCAACTCAGGTAGGATGCCGTATGGGATGCGCATTCTGCGCAACAGGCCTTGGCGGATTGTCGAGAAACCTTGCACCATCGGAAATGCTGGCGCAGGTAATGACAGCTCAGAAGGATGCAGGGGAGAGAATATCGCATCTTGTGCTTATGGGAATGGGCGAGCCACTTGATAATTTCGATAATGTACTTCGTTTTCTGCATCTTGTATCTCACCCTGACGGCTTGTGCATAGGAATGAGACATATATCTCTTTCAACCTGCGGTCTTGTAAGCAAAATAGATGAGCTTGCAGAAATGAATCTGCAGTTTACTCTTTCGGTTTCGCTTCACGCGCCGAATGATAAAATAAGAGACACTATAATGCCTGTAAATAAACGGTGGAATGTGGATCAATTGCTGGCATCCTGCCGAAGATATGCCGAGGCAACTCACAGACGTATCTCATTTGAATATTCGCTGATAAGCGGCGTAAATGATAATGAGGAATGTGCTTTGGAACTTGCAAAAAAATTAAAGGGTATGCTGTGTCACGTAAATCTGATACCGGTAAATACTGTAAAAGAAAACGGCTTTGTCCGATCAAATACAAAACAAATTGAGACTTTCAAATCGATACTTGAAAGCAAAGGGATCCAGACTACGGTGCGCAGAACACTGGGCTCAGATATTGATGCTTCCTGCGGACAGCTCAGACGCAGACATCAGAGTCAGCAGTAACAATCAGAATAAAGCGCACTGCAAGGAGGAAATTGGTATGAATATATACGGACTGACTGACACAGGAGTTGTCAGACGAGTCAACCAGGATTCATTTGAATACGGAAGCATAGACGATAAGGTCTTCTGGTCTGTGGTTTGTGACGGTATGGGCGGCGCAAACGGAGGCGATTATGCAAGCCGCACTGCTGTAGAAGAAATGAAAAAAGTGATCGATCTTGAGCTTTCTGCCGATTCGGATATAGAATCTGCGAAGGAAACACTGCTCAATGCAATAAACACTGCAAACATCAGGGTGTATGAAGATTCACAGACTGATTTTGCTCTGGCAGGAATGGGAACAACGGTTGTTGCGGCAGTGGTAATAGATAACGATCTGCTGCTGGCACATTCCGGAGACAGCAGGGCATATATAATTTCAAATAAAGAAATACGCAGAGCAACCAATGACCATTCTCTTGTGCAGGAAATGGTAGATAACGGAGAGATAACCGAAGAGGAAGCGAGAATTCATCCGCGCAGAAATGTTATTACCCGTGCGCTGGGTGTTGATGATAACATAAAGATCGATTTTTCAGTGCATACTCTCAGAGAAAACGAAGCAGTTCTGCTTTGCTCTGACGGACTTACAAACTTTATTGAGGAACAGGATATTCTCGAAATGTTCTGCAATCTTGAACCGGAAACCCTTACCCAGGCACTTGTTGACCGAGCCAACGATAACGGAGGCGGAGACAATATCACCGCTGTTATAATGTGTCAGGCTCAGAAAAAGGAGGATTAGACCGTGGATAAGTATATGGATAAATACATCGGCAAACGCCTTGACGGACGCTATGAGATCAAGAAGGTTATAGGAATAGGCGGAATGGCAGTTGTGTACAAGGCACACGATTTGTCGGCAAAATGTGATGTAGCAATAAAAATACTTAAGGAAGAATACCTTTCAAATGAGGAGTTCTGCAGAAGATTCAAGAATGAATCTCAGGCAATTGCCCTGCTCAATCATAAAAATATCGTAAAAATATACGATATGAACAACAGCGGCACCCTTCAGTACATTGTAATGGAATATATCGACGGTATAACCCTGAAGGAATATATTGAACAGCAGGGGGCTCTTACAAGCAAGGAAGCTGTTCACTTTACAACTCAGATACTTGGCGCGCTTCAGCACGCACACGAAAAAGGAATCGTACACCGCGATATAAAACCCCAGAATATAATGCTTAAGCAGAACGGCGAAATCAAGGTTATGGATTTTGGTATTGCACGTTTTGCAAGAAGTGAAACAAGAACTATGACCGATAAGGCAATAGGATCTGTTCACTATATCGCGCCTGAGCAGGCAAAGGGCAGTAAGACCGATGCAAGAGCCGATATTTATTCTGTCGGCGTAATGCTATATGAAATGCTGACAGGTCAGGTTCCTTTTGAAGCGGAAAATGCTGTCTCTGTAGCGGTAATGCAGCTTCAGGTCGATCCCAGAATGCCGCGCTCCATAAACCCCGATATTCCTGAGGGACTCGAGGAGATAACCATACAGGCAATGCAGAAGGATCCCAGAAACCGCTATCAGAGCGCATCTGATATGCTGCTCGATATAGAAGATTTCAAGCGCAATCCTTCAATTCGCTTTGAGTATCAGTATATGGTTGACAATACTTCCCAGAGATATATAGATGCATATGAAAATGCAAGACGTCAGCTTGAGGAAGATCAGCAGGATGAAAAGAGCCCTGTAATACCTGTTCTCTCGGGTATTGCCGTAGCATTCGTGCTTGTTGCGCTTGTGTTTCTGTGGGTAGCTCTTGATATAAGCGGATTCTTCGTACAGAAGCAGGAGCAGATAGAGATTCCTGACTTTACAGGCGAAGTCTATATGGAAGTCATTCAGCTGCCTGAATTCAAGGACAAGATAGAATTCGGTCTTGAGAAGCAGTTCAGCGACGAGGTTCCTGAGGGCCACATCATTTTCCAGAACCCGAAGCCCTATACCGTTGTCAACATTTACGAAAAAGTAACCCTTACGGTAAGTAAGGGTCCGGAACGTCTTCAGGTCCCTGATTTTGATGGAATGAACTACGACGAATACAGCAGAATACTGGCAGAACTCAATCTTTATGCAGTGCACTATCCTGTGTACAGTGATGAATACGAATCGGGAACGGTGATTGCAACAAACCCTCAGCCCGACACCGATATGTCCGAGGGCGACAGTGTCGATGTCTACTACAGTCTTGGAACAAAGCCCGATTCACTTGTAATGCCTAATTGCATAAATATGACCTATAAAGAAGCCAAGGGATATCTTGAGGCTATGGGAATGACAGTTGCTGCAGCAAACCCTATTGACAGTGAGAAGCCGAAGGATACAGTTATCAGCCACGAGCCCTCATACGGCACTGAGCTTGAGGAAGGTCAGACTATAATTTTCTACACCAGTAACGGCAATGCAGTCAAGAAGGAAGTCAAGGTAGAAGTAAAGCTTCCCTCCGGTGTTGACCAGAATCTTGCAATGGCAATATATCTCGACGGCGAAAAGAAAAAGTCTGTTACTGTTAACCCCATCGTTACAGATGCATATTATATCAATCTTGAGGGCGTAGGCACATCGACACTTCGTGTCTATATCAATGATAATCCGTATATGGATTACAGTGTAAATTTCGATGCAGGAAGCTATACCATCACAACTTCCTATGAATTTACACCGCCTACTACAACCACAACAACTACCACAGAGCCTACAACAGAACCCACTACAGAGCCTACAACACCACCGACAGATCCGGCAGAGCCTGATAACGGCGGATCTGTAGCATCTGCCTCAGACGCATAAAATGGACAGATTTGAAGGTTTAATAATTAAAGGAATAGGCGGCTTCTATTATGTAGAAGTCGCCGAAACCGTATATGAATGTAAAGCCAGAGGTGTTTTCAGAAAACAGAATATAACACCTACTGTCGGAGACAGATGTGTAATAGAAGTCCCCGAGACAGGGTTTGCCTCCATAGCAGAGATACTGCCGAGGAAAAATATACTTGTCAGACCGACTCTTGCAAATCTTGATAAACTGATAATTGTGGTGTCATCCTGCAAACCGAAACCCAATTATCTGATAATTGACCGTCTTACATCAGCTGCAGAGGATAAGGAAATAAAGCCTGTAGTTGTAATAACAAAAGTTGATCTTGCTCCAATAGACGAGCTTTATGAAGTATACAGCAAAGCGTGTATAGAAACTATATGTGTAGATTACAGAACAGGCGAAGGCATAGACCGAGTACGTGAGGAACTCAAAGGCTGTGTTAGCGGCTTTGCAGGGAATTCAGGAGTTGGAAAGTCCACTCTAATAAACGCAGTAGAACCGGAGCTCGGGCTTGCAACCGGTGAAATAAGCGACAAGCTTGGCAGAGGACGTCATACTACCAGAAGCGCAGAGTTGTTTAACCTCAGCTTCGGCGGAAAGATAGCAGATACTCCGGGTTTTGCATCCTTTGACAGCGATTTCGGAGAGCCTATTGATAAGGATAATCTCCAGTTCTGTTTCCCAGAATTTGAACCGTATATAGGAAAATGTAAATTTACATCCTGCGCTCACCTTTGCGAACGTGGATGTGAGATAGTCAGCGCAGTGGAAAGGGGAGAGATATCTCCTCAGCGCCACGAAAGCTACTGTTCGCTTTATCGCGAGGCAAAGGAAAGAAAGGAATGGCAATAACAGTATGAATGTATGTGTTGTAGTATCAGCAGGCAAAATTGCCGACTACAACTTCATAAAGGGATTTATTCCGGAAGGCGCGCCGGTTTTTGCGGCAGACGCCGGTTTTTCCCATCTTTCGGAACTGGGGCTTGAGGCTATGGCCATAGTGGGAGATTTTGACTCCCTTGTTCCGGGAGAGGGCAGAGCATATCCCTGCGTCAGCTATCCTCCGGAGAAGGATGATACAGACACTCTGCTTGCCATAAAGCTCGGTATCGAAAAGGGGTATGATCAGTTTATAATGATCGGAGCTCTGGGAGGTCGCTTTGACCACGCTTTTGCCAATGCAACAGCTCTTGCATATATGCGTGACCGCGATGTCAACGGAATAATCATAGATGATGAATGTGCTATGTTTCTGCTGGAAAGTGGAGAGATATATGAACCAGGCAAGGACGATATGCTCAGACCTTACGGAGAGACTATCTCCGTTTTCCCTTTCGGCATAGAATGTGCGGCAGTGACTATGGAAGGTGTGAAGTATCCTGTAGATACATATGAGCTTTCCGCGAGTGTTCCGTTGGGAGTAAGCAATAAGATTACAGATATGGAAAACAGCAAAATCACTGTTCACGCAGGAAAAGTTCTCGTAATCAGGGCAAAAACAGACACACAACAGTAACTTTTGCAATAATATGTAGTGAACGGCAGATAAGAGGTTTATCAGCCGAAACTGCATACGGAGGTAAAGTTATGAAAGTCGTAGTTTGGAAGAGCCCGAAGTTTTTAGGTGGCATTCTCAGAGCATTTTTCGGTATCAAAAAAGTGAAATGATCAAAAGCCGTGGGTAAAACCACGGCTTTTTCTTTTTATCTGTGCATATATCGGACAAAGTGCGAATATTCATTACACAGAAAACCGAAAAGGAGAGGAAACAAATGGAATGCACATTGATACGTGAAACAGTTTTACTAAATGAGACTGTATACGAAGGATCAAGCGAACAGCCTGTTGATGCAGAGCTGACATTACCGGACTATTGTGCCGATATCGGTAAGATACTGAAATGCAAAGCGATACCAAAGGTTACATCCCGTGTGATGCGCGGAGACGGACTTACAGTTGAGGGAATAACACGTTTGGTTGTACTTTATGCAGACGGCAGAAACGGAGCTCTGTGCTGCTACGAGCACGAGATACCCTTCTCAGCATCCTATAAGCTGCGTGAGATTCCGACAAATGCAAAAGCAACAGCATCTGTAAAGCCTGAGTATGTAAACTGTCGTGCAGTAAGCCAGAGAAAACTTGATATACACGGAGCGTTTACGGTTTTTGCAAAGATAAGTGCAAGCACGCAGACAGAGATTGCAAGCGGAGCGGAAGGTGCAGGAGTGAAGGTCAGATGCGATAAATGTGAGATAAGCAGTCTGGCAGGCGCAGCACAGAGCTCGTTTACGGTAAGTGATGCTCTTGAAATTGCAGACGACAAAGCATCTATTGGAAGCATAATCAGAAATGACGCTCAGATAAAGATCACAGAATGCAAGGCGATTAGCAATAAACTTGTTGTAAAGGGCGAGGCAGATTTCGAACTTGTATACTGCGGCGAATCGGGAGAAGGGGTTCAACATATGAGCTATACTCTTGATTTCAACGAATTTATCGATGTGCCAGGTATTGATGACGACTGCATATGGGATATTCAGGCAGAGTGCTCGGGAGTGGACATAGGGCTGAGAACAGACTCCAACGGCGAATACAGACGAATGAACGTCGATATCCATATCTTTGCAGATATCAAGGCATACAGGGATATTACCGCAAATATCGTAAGCGATGCATATTCTGTAGAATACGAGGTTGAAACAGAGCGCCGTCAGCTTAAATTCACACGTTTCTGCGGTATGATCAATGATACAGTCACTGCGCCGATGCTCATAGAAACTGGAGAAACATTATTTTCTGCCATTGATGATGTGAAATGCGAAGTAACCGACTGTAAAATTACAGCTGCAGACGGCAGAGCAAATGTAAGAGGCACAGTATCAGTAAGTATGATCGGACGCGATATGGAAGGAGTATGTGCATACTGCGAGAAGCTTATGGAGTTTACTGCAGAATGTGTTATAGGCTTCGAGGCATCCGCACCGAGATTCGATCAGAGAGTTGCCGTAACAGGCTGCAGCTACGTTATAACAGGCAGCGGAAAGCCGGAGGTAAGACTTAATCTCGGAGTAATTGCAGCGGTTTATGATGAGATAACAGTTTCCGCTGTAAGTTCTGTGATTCCCGATGAAAATAAACCAAAGGGACTAGGCGACGCTGCAGTTGTTGTGTACTGTGCAGACGCAGGTGAAGAGTTGTGGGATATTGCGAGGGCGCATAATTCCAGTGTGGAGACAATAATGAGCGATAATGAACTTGACAGTGAGGTTATTGAACACAATATGCGCCTGTTGATTTCCATATAAATAAGCGGCGGAGAGGAGAGATGAGAAAATGGAAAATTTACGAATATACAAGGATATTGCACTGCGTACAGGCGGAGATATCTATATTGGCGTAGTTGGTCCTGTGCGAACAGGAAAATCCACTCTGATCAAAAAGTTTATGGATGCTCTTGTTATACCCAATATAGACAGCAAATACAGTATGGAACGAGCCATTGATGAATTGCCTCAGTCTGCCGCAGGAAGAACCATAATGACAACAGAACCGAAGTTTATTCCTGAAGAAGCTGTTGAGGTAAACGTTGACGATGTGGCGTCATTTAGAGTGCGTATGATCGACTGCGTAGGATATATCGTGCCGAGTGCATTGGGATACATCGAGGAGAACGCCCCCAGAATGGTAAAGACACCCTGGTTTGAGGAAGAAGTGCCCTTTAACCTTGCTGCGGAAGTAGGCACAAAGAAGGTTATCACCGATCATTCTACCATAGGTCTGGTAGTGACCACTGACGGAAGCATTACAGATATTCCACGTGAAGAATATGAGGAAGCAGAGGAAAGAGTCATAAACGAGCTGTGTGAGCTTGGAAAACCTTTTGCAGTGCTTCTTAATTGTACAGATCCCTTAAGCGAAGCAGCTCAGACGATGATAGCCAGACTCAAGGAAAAATATTCAGTGCCTGTAGTTGCAGTCAATTGTCAGACCATTACAGAGGAAGAAATTCGCGGCGTTCTTGCAACTATTCTCAAGGAATTTCCTGTTAAGTCCGTTGCAATAAACCTCCCTCGCTGGCTTTGCGCCCTTGAAAAAGGTCACTGGCTGAAAAATGAGATGTTCTCAGCAATCAGAAGCAGTGCACAAGAGGCAGAGAAGATAAGCGAAGTGGATAAGATCTGCACAGCACTGTCCGAGTGCAGACATATAGTCAGTGCAAGAGTGGCAGCAATAGAGCTCGGTTCGGGCAAAGTGAATCTTGATGTTTCGATTACACCCAATCTGTTCTATAAGATTCTCGGAGAAAACACAGGACTCGATATTGAGGATGAGGCAGGACTTCTTCGCTCTATGCTGGAGCTTGCGGAGATAAAGCGCAAGTATGACAAGGTTGCCGCAGCTCTTGCGCAGGTAGAAGAAACAGGCTATGGAATCGTAATGCCGTCTCTTGACGAACTGAGTCTCGAAGAGCCGGAAATGATGAAACAGGGAGGAAAGTACGGTGTACGTCTCAAAGCATCGGCACCGTCAATCCATATGCTGAAGGCAAACATTACAACAGAAGTAGCACCTATCGTCGGCAGCGAAAAGCAGTCGGAAGATCTTGTTCATTATCTGCTTAACGAATTTGAGGAAGAGCCTGCTATGATATGGGAGTCAAATATGTTTGGAAAATCCCTCCACGAGCTTGTTAACGAAGGTTTACATAACAAGCTCAGCCGAATGCCTGCAGATGCACGGGCAAAATTCCAGGAGACCATTGAGCGTGTGATAAACGAAGGATGCAACGGACTTATATGCATTATCCTTTAAAAATTATGTTTGTACAAATCCCGCCAAAATAACAAAAGTTGTCCACGTTAAAATGATTAAATAGAACGGGATGGAGGCTTTTGGAAGAGTAAGCGGATAAAAGAAAGAGAGCACTCTGACGTCCCGAAGAACGGGAGCCGGAGTGCTCTTTTCGTTACCAATAAAGTATTTTAGTCCGAAAAACTGAAAGTTGAGTGTGCTTAAACATGAACATTCTTTTTATTCCATAATTCTTTTTATTTCATCAGCGTTTTTCTAATCTCTTTTGAATTTTCTTTTAAATAATAGTATTCTGTTTGGTCAGCTAAATCCAAATATTTTTCAAGTTCATTCGAATGAATTATATTTAACACATGAAGTACCATTATTTTTTGATATTCAGCTCCATAATCATCCTTGTATTTATCTCGCCACCAAAAATCAATTGCATACTTTTCGGCTTTATCCGGGTAGATATGAGCTAACGATTTAAGCGCAAGACGTTCAGTATACTCATCATCAACATTCAAAAACTCAAATATTAGTTCATGTATACCATCCTGACCATTATAATCTTTCAAACTCTCTGCAAACTGCCATTTTGCATTTATATAATCGGTTGCTAATGATTTTTTGCAAAGCAATGAGTACCAACCAGGATATTCCAATAACTCGCACACTATACGACTACATTCATTATCCCTCGCAATTCCAAATAACATATCGTCAATCATTTGGTCCGAAGCTTCCTCATACGAAATATTTTCTATTATTTCAAGTATAATGTTGCACATTTCATCAAATTCACTTAATCCGTATTCCCATTCCCCATTATCATGCATTTCATTCCATTGAGGGTGAATTTTATCAGCTCTTTTCTTAAATTTAATGACGCTTTTATGTAATCTGTTTTCATAATCAAAATACATATTTTACTCCTTTACAGCTATATATAGTTCGCTGTTAAATTCAAATTTTCTCTATTATATAACTAAATGATAGATAATACAATAATTGCTTTTAACCCGATTTGAGAGAATGTTTTAGAAAATGTGAGGAGATAGGGTAGAATATGGACGGCGCATAATTGGCATTTTTGGGGATGTTTTTGGAGTTTGATTGTCATTTTAAGGTGGACAATAATGGTCAAATTAAATGGATAATAACATTAACAGAAGACCCTTAAAATTACAAAGTAAAATCGTGAATAGAGCATTTTAAGAATGAGGCATAAGCAGCGAAAAAGAGCACTCCGATTCCCTTTATTAGGGAAGTCGGGGTGCTCTTTTGGTTACCAATAAGTTTTTAGGTCGAAAAACTGAAATTTCAAGCGAATTACCAATACGAAAAAAATATATCCTTATGGATTCATTAAAAAATCGCAATAGTTTATTTCATCGCGCCAACCGTCTCTCCATATGGTGTATTCATTATTGTTATAAAAACGATATATGCTTTCTCTCCATCTTTGGGGACTGGAAAAATATTTTATCTTCAGCTTATTTGAATTTCTGCAAATGGTTTTAAGAGATTTTTCTACTATTCCCATAGAAAATTTATCTGTCTTGGTAAAATAAGAAAAAATACAGAAATAATCCTCGTTTGTCATCACCCATACCACATTGTTGCCGTGTACAGACGGAAAATAATTATCTTTTTTCAAACATTTGAATAAACCAATGTAGGTTTCATTATCATCTACTGTATATGTTATTTGATGAGGCGCTGAACAATCATCACCCATACATACACTGTCGCGTTCAACTATAACCTTCACAATATTTCAACTCTTTTCAATAAAACCTTGGGTTGGGGTGGATCAATCTATACTACAAAACGGACACACTATATATCTTTCCATAAGCTTTTAATTTGACACTTTTATATCAAATTTATTATACCATTTACTTATACATAACACAACAAACAAATCGGCTGACAGGATTTTTAACCGTTTGTTGTGCGAAAACGACCACATATTGAAATACACTGGAAAAAGGGTAAAGTATTAAATATACTGTAATCACAAGGAAGGAGGTAGGCAAATGCAGATAAAAATACAGATTGATGAAAGCTGCAAAGAGCCTGAAGTAATTATTTTGACAGATAAAATCACAGAAGAAGTCAATGAAATAATGAGGAAACTGTCAGAGGAAAGACCGGAGGTGCTGGCAGGCTTCAGAGGAGATACTCTTGAAATTCTCGAAAAGAATGAGGTGTTTCGCATATTCTCTCAATCAGGGAAGGTGTTTGCCATAACTGGCAGGGGAGAATATATTCTTCGTCAAAGGCTTTATGAGCTTGAGGAAAAACTTATAAAGGATAGCTTTGTGAGAATATCCAATTCAGAAATAGTAAATCTCAGAAAAATAAAAAGTTTTGATCTTAGTTTTGCAGGTACTATTTGCGTAGTTTTTACAGACGGAACATCGACCTATGTATCGCGTCGCTATGTTTCAAAAATAAAAAGTATTTTAGGAATATGAGGTGTTATAAATGAAAAAAACAATAATGCGAGGTTTACTGGGAATCCCTCTTGGCATTTCAATAAGCTTGATTATTTCTATAATAATCTCTCTTTCAATAAATGACGGAAGCTTTTATCCTGTTGTTCCTGAACTTGCGGTGTGGTGCAAAAGTGAGATAAACGCTGTAATTGTACAGTATCTTTTCTCTGCTGTATACGGTGCTGTGTGGGCAAGTGCATCAGTGATATGGGATAAGGATAACTGGAGCCTTCTGCGCCAGACAATTACTCATCTTCTGGTGACTTCTGTTACAACCTTCCCCGTAGCGTATCTGACCGGGTGGATGGAGCATTCCATCGAAGGAGTTATAATCTATTATGTTATTTTCCTGATGACATATTTTATGATCTGGCTGTTACAGTATCTTCCTATGAAAAAGAAAATTTCGCAGATGAATAAAAAACTTGATGAAAGCAGGCAGGATATATAAAAGACTTGGATTGCTAGAAGAAATAGAATGTATAATACCCCTGATGTAAGATACTAAATACATCAGGGGTATTATATAGCGAAAAGTGATTTGATGTTTGTTTTTTAAGAATATATCAGGAGTCGTTCTTCGGGATCACAGCCATCTATGGATAAAAGTTCAATTGACCCCCATAGTATTTTTAAAGATTTGCCATCAAAAACAGGTGCATTTGCAAAATCGAAAAAATTATTATAGTCATAAGCCTTTGAACCGTCTGAGGATAAACCAAACCAATAAACTTCTTTGCCGTATTCTGATTCATCAGGTGATTTACCCATCCAACAGTTTTGATAATCAGAGAGCCCGACAACGCGGAAGTTTATCTCTATACAAAGTTTATTGTTAAGATCAATTGCAAAGAGTTCTGTAATATTATCAAAAGAAATCATATTGACACCACGCTTATCGGGGTTATAAAAAACAACCGCAATCTTATTTCAAGATTGCGGTTGTTATGGCGGAGATGGAGAGATTCGAACTCTCGAACCGCTTTTAACGGTTACACGATTTCCAGTCGTGCGCCCTCGACCAACTAGGCGACATCTCCATACGCTTGCAAGCGGTCTTTAAACTTGCTTAGCTATTATAGCAAGAGCATAGTCGGATTGCAAGCCTTTTTTGAAAAAAATTTAAGTTTTTGCGAAATTAGTTGTTTTAAATATGGTTTAACCGATTTTTAGATGAATATCAGTCTGCAAGATAGCTGTAAAGTTCGTCGAATGTCTCGCAGAAAGTCTCGGCGCCGTTGGCTTCGAGCTCTGCTTTTGTGCGGAATCCCCAGAGGACGGAGATACAGGGGAGAGCCGAGTTCTTTGCGGTAGCGAGATCAACATCGGAATCGCCGATATAAACAGCATCACTCTTATCAGAACCGAGTACGGAAAGAGCCTTGTCCACCATATCGGGTGCAGGCTTTTTCTCAAGACCGGGCTGTTCTCCGATGACAAAATCAACACTGTCCCCGAAGAACTCCTTTGCAAGAATATTGAGAGCCTTATCGGCTTTGTTTGAAACGATAGCCATACGGAAGCCGTCCGATTTCATTTTTTGGAGAGTTTCGCAGGCACCGGCATACGGCGCAGTTTTGATCTGATTATGAGTGATATAATAATCCTTGAAGAATTCAAAAGCTTCGTCAAATTCTTTCTCGGAAAGGCCTTCGGGGACACAGCAGTTAAACATATGTCTTAGTCCTTTGCCTACAAACAGACGAGTCTCATCGATAGTTCTTTCGGGGTATCCGAATTTTACAAGTGCCGCATTGGCACAGTCAGTGAGATCGTCAAGTGTGTTGAGCAAAGTGCCGTCCATATCCCATATAATCGTATTATACTTCATCGAAGTCGCTCCTTGTAAAATGATTGCGTAAAATATTACACTCACATTTGGGTTTTGTCACCTGTTTTTTAATAAGTTTGCAAGAATGATGTGCTACATAGAGTGTGTCGATTTAATTATTGTATGACAAATTCATATAAAATCCCCCCGATTCAAAAGAATCGGGGAGCAAACAATTTTACTTCTCAATCGGCTTCATTGTGGGGAATAGAAGAACGTCTCTGATGGAATAGCTGTCAGTAAGCAGCATAACGAGACGGTCAATGCCGATGCCGATGCCGCCTGTGGGAGGCATACCGTATTCGAGAGCGGTGAGGAAGTCCTCGTCGATGAGGTTTGCCTCTTCGTCGCCGGAAGCGCGGAGCTCCATCTGGCGCATAAAGCGCTCACGCTGATCGATAGGATCGTTGAGCTCGGAGTATGCGTTTGCAAATTCGCAGCCGTTGATGAACAGCTCGAAGCGCTCAGTGAGCTCAGGACGGTCGGGCTTCTTCTTGGTAAGAGGAGAGATCTCAATAGGGTGATCGGTGATGAATGTAGGCTGAATGAGGTTCTTTTCAGCATATTCCTCAAAGAATGCAGCCAGAACATCGCCCCAGGTAGCACCCTTCTTGATTTCTACGTTAGCCTTCTTTGCTTCCTTGACAGCACGCTCAGTGTCGCAGCGGAAGGAATCGAAGTCAACGCCGGAATACTTCTTTACAGCCTCTACCATAGTCATTCTTGCAAAGGGCTTCTTAAGGCTTATATCCTTACCGCACCACTGGATATCGGTGGAGTCGTTGACAGCAAGGCAGCAAGCTTCAAAAATATCCTCGCATCTGTTCATCATACCGTGATAATCGGTGTAAGCCTCGTAGAATTCGATGGTGGTAAATTCAGGGTTGTGCTTAACGTCCATACCCTCGTTTCTGAAAAGTCTTCCGATCTCGTAGACTCGTTCCATACCGCCGACGATAAGTCTCTTGAGGTAAAGCTCAGTAGCAATACGCAGATACATATCCATATCGAGGGTGTTGTGGTGAGTGATAAAGGGGCGTGCAGCAGCACCGCCTGCAATAAGATCGAGAACAGGAGTCTCAACCTCGATGAATCCGATATTGTCAAGGTAAGAGCGGATAGTGGTAATGATCTTAGCTCTCTTGACGAAGGTGTCTTTTACTTCGGGATTAACGATAAGGTCCATATATCTCTGGCGATATCTGGTATCGGTATCCTTCAGACCGTGAAACTTGTCAGGCATAGGACGCAGGCTTTTTGCAAGGAGTCTGACTTCCTTGGCGTGGACGCTGATCTCGCCGCGGCGAGTACGGAAAACAAAACCCTTTACCTCGCAGAGATCGCCGACATCCCAGTTAGCCTTGAGATTTGCGAAAACATCTTCGCCGAGGTCATTTATGCGAAGGTATACCTGCATCTTGCCGCTTCTGTCGCGAACGTCGATGAAATTTGCCTTGCCCATATCACGCCAGGTCATAATACGGCCTGCGATGCATACATCGGTGTTTTCGAGCTCTTCAAAGCGCTCGATGATTTCAGCAGCGGATATGTTCTTGTCGCAAGTGGTGATCTCAAAGGGGTCAGCACCTGTGCTCTGGAGATGAGCGAGCTTGTCGCGTCTTATCTGGAGGAGCTCATTAAGTTCCTGTTCAGACTGTTCGGGAGTCAATTCTTCCTGCTCGTTCAGAATTTCTTCAGCCATTTATATCAATCCTTTCGATTTTTCGTAAAAAAGGGCAGAGAGTGAATCTCTGCCCTCAGCGGTAAATTACTTGGAGATTTCCAGAACTTCATATTTCTGGACTCCGCCGGGAGTTTCGATTTCAACCACTTCTCCGACAGCGTGACCGAGAAGTCCTTTACCGACAGGCGATTCATCGGAAATATAGCCCTTAAGGGGATCAGCTTCCGTTGAACCGACTATGTGATATACATCCTCCTCGTTGTATTCAAGGTCAAGAACCTTGACCTTGGTACCGACCTGAACGGTGTCAGTAGAGATATCATTATGATCGATAACTCGAACGTGTTTCAGGGTAGCCTCGATCTCGCTGATGCGAGCTTCCAGCTGAGCCTGATCGTTCATAGCTTCATCGTATTCGCTGTTTTCGCTGAGGTCGCCGTGAGAACGTGCTTCCTTTATCTGCTCTGCGATATCGGCACGTTTCTGGGACTTAAGAATTGAAAGTTCCTCCTCCAGTTCGCGGAGGCCTTCGGCGGTCACAAGAATTTCCTTGTTTGCCATAACTAACTTCCTTTCAAAAGGGATTTCAATTTACTTCGATACATTATAAACATTTAAAACGATTCTGTCAAGAAGAATGAGGTGCGAATATGAGGTGAAGAAAAGGTTTTCTCATATACCGTCCTATAAATATGCACCTCTGCATATAAATCCCATAGGCAGAGGTGATGTAATGGGGTCGGCGGTAATGATTGCGATAAAAACAGCAGTGACGGCAGTGCTCTGGCTTTTGACATATTATATGCCATGCAGTAAAGAAAAAATTAAAAGCTTTTGTGCAGGGTTTTGTTTTGCAGAAGCAGTAACAGGTCTGTGCGGAAGATGCAGCTGGATGTATTCCGTAGTGTTCGGTGAACGGCTGGGATTTGTTATGCTTGCAGCAACTGCAGTCGGAGCATTATTGCTGTTTGAACTGCTGTCAGGAGAGCACAGCAGTTCGATGCTGACTGCACTGTACATATTTTTTTCATCTGCAGAAAGCGAATACATATCGGCAGGTGCGCCAATAATTAACTTAACTGTACAAGGTTTGCGCACAGGTGCGGTGGGATTGAATGAAGCGATCAGCAGGCGATGGATGCTGCCACTTGCCGCCGCAATCGCAGGAAATGCGGCAAGTCTTATGAATACAAGACTTCCGGCGGCATTTGCGGCAATATCCTGCTGTGCCCTGCTTCACTGTGCAGTTAAAAATTTCGTGCCGGAGCGCAGCAGCCTTTTAGGAGCTGCACTGGCCTGTTTGCTTGCCTACTTTTAGAAAATGAAAAGAATAGTAATGAAAGTTATCGTTTTGCCTTCGGCAGTAAAAAAGAGCATTTCTTCGGTAAAATGGCTGCTTGGACTGCCGGGGCATTATCGACGCAAGTCGCGCACAAAGCAGCGGTATTGACTTTATTACCTGATTTTAGTAAAATGATTACAGTGGATAAGTAGCGTGTAATGAGCGGAGAACCCGCAAAAACGCTGTTTTGACCCGCGAAAATGAATCTGATCCGCTGTCGGGCGAAAAGGCGGCGGATAAAACATATAAATTTCAAACATAAAATATCTGGAGGTTATCTGGTGGCTCAAACACAGAAAAATAAAAACACAAAGAGCTCTGCCCAAAAGGGAAGCCGCAGTGTAAAAAATGCATCTTCTCAAAAGGCTGAAACCAAAAAACAGAGTCCGGCAAAGACTTCGTCAAAAACTGCTGATCAAAAAAGCACTGCATCAAAAAGTAAAAAGACACCGGTAAAAAGCAATGCAGCAAAGCAGACTGCGCCAAAATCAGCCGCTGCAAAGAGCAGTAAGGCGAAACAGAGCAAAACAACACAGAACGTAAAAACAGCTCAGAACAGAACAAGAACACAGACGACGGCAAAAATGCCGAAATCCACAAAAAGCAGAACAGCATCGCAGAAGCCCGTGAAAATAACCTTTATCGGCGGACTTAACGAAATAGGAAAGAACATCACAATGTACGAATACGGTGATGACGCAGTGCTTGTAGACTGCGGAATGGCTTTTCCCGATGATCAGATGCTGGGAATCGATATAGTTATTCCCGATTTTTCATATGTACTGCAGAATGCATCAAAAATCCGAGGTGTTGTGCTAACTCACGCCCACGAAGATCATATCGGTGCATTGCCGTACTTGCTCAAGGAACTGAATCTTCCAATTTACGGAACAAAGCTTACTATCGGACTTGTCGACTGTAAGCTGAAGGAACACGGTATTTTCGGACAGACGAAGAGAAATATAGTCAAACCCGGAGAAACAGTAGCTCTTGGCGGATTTGACGTTGAGTTTATAAACGTCAATCATTCAATCCCCGATGCCGTTGCGGTAGCACTGCATACAGACAGCGGAGTGGTTGTTCATACAGGCGATTTCAAAATGGATTCAACTCCCGTATACGGTGAGATGATAGACCTTGGACGTTTTGCAGAGCTTGGAAAAGAGGGCGTATTGTGCCTGCTTTCCGATTCCACCAACGCAGAGCGTGCAGGCTTTACAATGAGCGAAAAGAATGTGGGAACATCCTTTGAAACTCTGTTCAGCTCTGAGGCAGCGATGTCGAGAAGAATCATAATAGCAACATTTGCATCCAATCTTCAGAGAATACAGCAGATAATCGACTGTGCCGCCAATCACGGCAGGAAAGTAGCCATAAGCGGAAGAAGTATGATAAACGCAGTGGCTATTGCACAGGAGCTTGGATATCTTAAAGTTCCCGAATCCACTATGATCGACCTTTCGATGATAAACAGATACCGAAAGGATCAGATCGTGCTTATAACCACAGGCAGTCAGGGTGAGCCTATGAGTGCTATGACCAGAATGGCATTCGGTGAGCACAGACAGATAGCTGTTGGACAGGATGACTTTATAATCATTTCCGCAACCCCCATACCGGGCAATGAGAAGATGGTCGGCAATGTAGTCAATGAGCTTCTCAGACACGGATGCGAGGTTGTTTACGAGAAAATGTACGAAGTGCACGTATCGGGTCACGCCTGCCAGGAAGAGCTGAAAATGCTTCTGAGCCTGGTCAAGCCCCAGTATTTCATACCGGTGCACGGCGAACAGAAGCATCTTAAAAAGCACGCAATGCTTGCTCACGCAGTAGGCATTCCCGATGAGAATGTTCTTATCTGCGAACTTGGCGACAGTGTGGACGTGTCGCGCAAGGGGATAAAGAAGACAGGCAGAGTACAGGCCGGCAGAGTGCTTGTTGACGGCTACGGCGTAGGCGATGTGGGAAGTGTGGTTCTTCGCGACAGAAAACACCTTGGTGAAGACGGTCTGATTATCGTTGCGGCAACAGTGGACACTTCGGCAGGAGAAGTTCTCAGCGGACCCGATGTGGTTTCACGAGGATTTGTATATGTTCGTGACGCAGAGCCTCTTATTGATGAGATAAGAGAGTTGGCTGCAGATGTTCTTGATGAGTGTATGAGCAAACGTTTGCGCGACTGGAATTCCATCAAGAACAGACTTCGCGATGAACTGTCAAAATATCTTTACGAAAGAACGAAGCGCAGTCCTATGATTCTTCCGATAATAATGGACGTCTGAGGATGATGACTCAGCGGCGCTTTTGAGGATTAACGTTATGAATAACAAAGGAAATCTTGTAAAACCGCTTTTCTGCTCACTGGCGGCAGTGAGTGCGGTCATATGTATTCTGGTACTGCTTTCTTCGGCAGGTGCTGCAGTTAAGGTGATATCTGCGGTGCTTGCGGTGGCTGCGGTTGTTGCCGTTATGCTGTTTTTGAAGGCTCTCAGTGACGATGTTGACGGTTATCTGTCCCATATGGCGGTAAAGCTCGGCAGTACAAGATCAGAAGATCAGAATGTAATGCCCGTGCCTGTTGTGACAGTGACTGTCGAAGGCAATATTATGTGGTACAACAAGGAATTCCTTGACGAGCTTCTTGACGGCTGCGAGTCTCATAATGTTGAAATATTCAGAATATTCAAGAGCATAACAGAGGATAAGCTCAAGCACGGTGAAAATTTTACGATCAAGCACGATAAGAGGTACTATGAAATATCTGTTGTGTCAGATGTAAGTGCCAGCGTATCCCAGTTTGTACTGTTCTTCAATAACGTAACGGAAAAGGCGAAACTTCAGATCGAGTATGAAAACAGCAGACCTGCTGTAATACTTATCGTTTTTGACAATGAAGATGAACTGCTTAAGGTGCGCGAAAGCGAGCGTACGGCAGTTCTGGCGGCTGTGGATTCACTGATACGCGAATGGGTTGACGATACTACTGCGCTGTGCAGAAATGATGCCCGAGGAACCAGCCTGATAGTTCTCGATGAACAGCAGCTTCGGGAATTTATACAGGATAAATTCAATATCCTTAATGAGGCGAGAAAAATACCTGTCAGCGGCGACCATCAGGTAACACTGTCCATCGGCGTAGGACGCGGCGGTGCAAATCTCAGCGAGTGTGAAAACTGGGCGCAGGATGCTCTTGATATGGCCCTTGGACGCGGCGGAGATCAGGCGGTCATAAAGAACGGCTCGGAATATGCCTTCTTCGGCGGAGTATCAAAGTCCTCCGAAAAGCAGAGCAAGGTAAAGACCAGAATGATCGCAAAAGACATAGAAAATATCATTCGTACTTCTGACAAGTGTATTGTTATGGGACACAGATTCACTGATCTTGATGCTGTAGGTGCATCAATAGGTGTAATGAGCATAGCAAGTGCACTGGGAGTAGAGAGCTATGTACTTAATCACCCCAATGAAACCCTTGCCCAGTCTCTTGTGGATCATTATATTGAACACACCGAAGGCGCGGAAAAGATATTCGTCGATACCGAACAGGCTCTCTCGTATATGACGGATAATACCGTTGTGGTGGTAGTCGATACGCATTCAAAGAACTTCCTCGACAGTATGCCTGTTTATGAAAGGGCAAAGAAAGTAATAGTAATAGACCATCACCGTATGATGCTCAGCAGGATAGAAAATGCAGAGGTTTTCTTCCACGAGCCTTTCGCATCCTCAGCCAGTGAAATGGTTGCTGAGATAGCCCAGTACATCGATGAAAAATCAATTTCCAAAACAGAAGCAGAGGCGCTTCTGGCAGGAATAATGCTTGATACCAAGAGCTTTGTCATCAAGACGGGCGTTCGTACATTTGAGGCGGCTACCTTCCTTCGCAGAAGAGGCGCAGATACAGTTGACGTAAAAATGCTGTTTGCAGGCTCTCTCGACGATTACGCAGAGAAGTCAAAAATAGTAGCATCTGCAGCGGTTTACCGTGAATGTGCAATAGCAAGTACCGATGAACAGAGCGAAAATGTTCGAGTTGTATGTGCTCAGGCAGCAGACGAAATGCTGACATTGCAGGGAATCAATGCATCGTTCGTTCTCTTTGAGTCGGAGGGAATAATCAATATTTCCGCGCGTTCTCTCGGAAAGCTCAATGTTCAGCTGGTAATGGAAAAGCTCGGCGGCGGCGGTCATCTTACGATGGCTGGAGCACAGCTCAGCGGCTCTTCATTTGACCACGCACTGTCTGCATTGTACGAAGCAATAGATTCCGTACTTGAAGATACGGAAGATGACGAAGATTAACATATAACAATACCGAAAGGAATGAAATAAAATGAAGGTAATTCTTCAGCAGGACGTAAAAGGAACAGGAAAAAAGGGCGAGATCGTAAACGTATCTGACGGATATGCCAGAAACTTCCTTTTTCCGAGAAAGATAGCCATTGAGGCAAGCACACAGGCTCTTAATGATGTAGCCACCAAGGAGAGAGCGGAGAAGCACCGCATCGAGATGGAGAAAAAGGCTGCACAGGAGATCGCAGACAAGCTCAGCGGAAGCACTGTGAAGATGACTGCAAAAGCAGGTCAGAACGGCAAGCTTTTCGGCTCTGTTACCTCCAAGGAAGTGGCTGAGCTTATAAACAAGCAGTTCGGCACAAGCATTGACAAGCGCAAGGTAACAGTTGCCGATATAAAGCAGTTTGGCACTTACGAGTGTGAAGTAAAGCTCTACACGGGCATTTCCGCAAAGCTTTTTGTAAATGTAGGAGAGCAGGTGTAATTTATGGCATCGGCTGCAGGCACCGCACTGCCTTTCAGCGCAGAAGCGGAACAGGCGGTGCTCGGCGCGATACTGATGGACAGCAGGAACTTAAACAGCCTGCTTGAGCAGCTTCGCCCCGAATATTTCTATAATGAACAGCACAAGCAGATATTCGAAGCAGTGCTTCGCCTGTTTCGAACGGGTCAGAATGTAGACGTAGTTACCGTCTTAAACGAGCTTGTGGGACTTGAGGTGTTTTCTGAGGAATCGGGAAAAAGCTATCTTTTCACAATAGCCCAGAATACCCCTTCTGTCAGCAATTGCGAAGCATATGCAAAGATAATCCGTGAAAAATATGAAATGCGCTCACTGATTCTGGCTGCGCAGGAAATAATCGGCGATGCCAGAGACGAGACAAACGACCCGAGAGTGGTCATTGACCGTGCAGAACAGCGCATTTATGAAATATCCGATAATCGAGCAACACAGGGTCTTGTTCCCATAGGCAGCGTGCTTATGGGTGCGTTTGACCGCCTTATGGCGCTCAGCGAAGGAACAGGAGACGAGTTTGTCGGAGTGCCCACAGGCATAGAACCCCTTGATGAAACTCTGACAGGCCTCAACAAGGGAAATCTTATTCTCCTTGCTGCGCGACCCGGTGTCGGTAAAACCAGCTTTGCGATGAATATAGCGCGAAATGTAGCGGTCAATGCAGACAAGCCCGTTGCTTTCTTCTCTCTGGAAATGTCCAGAGAAGAGCTTGCGCTGAGACTGCTTTCGGGAGAATCGGGAGTTGCCAGTACAAAGCTCAAGGAGGGCAAGCTCACAGCAGAAGAATGGGCAAGCCTTACAAACGGCGCAGGCAAGCTGTATAATGCAAAGCTGTACCTTGATGAGTCGGCAAATATAACCGTTACCGAAATGAAGGCGAAGGTTCGCCGCATAAATAATATTGGTCTTGTTGTAATAGACTATCTTCAGCTTATCGAAGGCAGCGGCGGAAGCAATGTTAGCCGTACACAGGTAGTTACGGAAATAACACGATCTCTCAAGATTATGGCAAAGGAACTGAACGTTCCGGTGCTCTGTCTTTCACAGCTCAACCGAGGTCCAGAAGCCCGTGCAGGACATAAGCCTATGCTTTCGGATCTTCGTGAATCGGGATCTATTGAGCAGGACGCCGACGTTGTAATGTTCCTCTACAGAGAAGCTTACTACGATGACAACGGCAAGGAAATAGAAGGCGGAGTAGATCAGACCAAAGCGAAGTGTATGGTTGCGAAGAACAGACACGGCGAAACAAAGGAGATTGACCTGCACTGGTCAGGTGCAACAACATCCTTCACCGCCGCAAAAACGAGGTAAGTAAATGCTCAGTAAAGTGCGTGAAGCAATATGCAAATTCAATATGCTTGACAAAACGGAATGCGTCACTGTTGCCCTTTCGGGCGGTGCGGATTCCGTCGCACTGCTTTATGCGTTAAAAGCACTTGAATACGATATCAGAGCGCTTCACGTAAACCATCAGCTTCGGGGAGAGGAATCAGACCGTGACGAAGCTTTTGTACGCACTGTGTGTGAAAGAGAAAATATCCCTCTTGAGGTTCATCGTGTCGATGTGTCGGGAGAAGCAGAAAAACGCTCTGTAGGACTTGAAGAGTGCGGAAGAGAAATACGCTATGAGCTGCTTGCAAAGGCTGCAGAAAAAAACGGCGGAAAGATAGCCACAGCCCATACCTTGTCCGACAGCACGGAAACGGTATTTTTGAATATAGCAAGGGGTTGTGCATTGTCGGGACTGACAGGCATACCTCCGGTAAGAGACAATGTAATCCGTCCGCTGATACTTGTGACCCGTGAGCAGGTGGAAAAATACTGCGAAGAAAATGCTCTTGAATATGTTACGGATTCAAGCAATCTCACAGATGATTACGCCCGCAATCGAGTGAGACACAATACCGTGCCGTCATTAAAAACAATAAACCCTGCATTGGAGCAGGCGGTTGGAAGAATGATGGAAATCACATCGGACGACGAGGACTATATAAATAAAGAAGTTGAAAAAGCAGCTGAAATATACCGCAGTGAAAAGGGTTATGCAATAACTGAACTGAAAACTCTTCACAAGGCGATTCTGTCACGCCTGTTGATAAAGGAATATGCAAAAACAACAGGGAATAACTGTTCGCATCTGCACATTAATCGAATGCTTGCACTTATTGAGCGCTGCCAGGGTAAAGAAGAACTTCCGGGCGGAGTGTACGCAGAAATAAGAAAGGGCAGATTTTCCATCAGAAAAAAAACTGCCGGCTGCGGTGAATTTGCAATACCTGTTACAGTGCCCTGCACAACTGATGTATGCGGCAGAAGGATAACTTTGGAAAAGATCAATGCAGAGAGATATGAGGAAATAAAGAAAAATAACAGATACCTATTTAAAAATGCCTTTGACTATGATATAATAGCTTCTAATCTTGTCATAAGAAACCGCAGGAGTGGTGACAGACTAAGACAACCCGGCAGAGGATTGACGAAGGAACTTCGTCGTCTTATGAATGAAAAGGGCATTCCGACAGAGGACAGAGACAAAATACCGGTGCTTGCAGAAAATACGGATGTTATCTGGGCGGAGGGCTTCGGTGTTGATGAAAAATACGCCGTAAATGAAAAAACAAAAAATGTTGTGGTGATAAAAGTTGAAAATAGAAATTGATGCAAACAAAAAAGCACTGAACAAGACAACAATGGACAACGATGTTGAAAGTATTTTGCTCAACGAGACCGAAATCGACGAAATGGTAACAAGACTCGGCGCGGAAATAAGCCGCGACTATGAGGGCAAAAATCTTCTTCTTGTGTGCATTCTCAAGGGATCTGTGCTGACAATGGCAGATCTTATGAGAAAGATAACCATTCCCTGCAGCATTGAATTTATGGTGGTTTCCAGCTATGGCAGCGAAACAAAATCATCGGGAATCGTAAAGATCGTAAAAGACCTTGACTGTCCGCTTGAAAATTATGATGTGCTTCTTGTTGAGGATATTCTCGATTCGGGAAGAACTCTTTCATATCTGAAGGATTTCCTTGGCAGCCGCAATCCCAGAAGTCTCAAGATATGTACCCTTCTCGATAAGCCTGCGCACAGAGCTGAGGGAATCGATCTTGCAGCGGATTACTTCGGTTGTGAGATTCCTGACGGATTTGTAGTAGGCTACGGACTCGATTATGATGAAAAATACCGAAATCTTCCTTACATAGGGATTTTGAAAGAATCTGTCTACACTAAGTAAAGAATAATTGGGGATAATAAAAATGTCTGCCCAAAGTTAAGGAGTGGTAATATTGGAAAATAAAAAGGGTATTCGAAACCTGATATTCGCACTTATCGTTCCTATTGCAATAATTGCGGTAGTGCTTGCACTTACCAACAATGTAAAAAAGGACGATACAAAGTATTCCGAAATACTTAAGTATTTCGACTATACACAGGCTGAATCCGAGACAGTGGAGAGCTGGAATCTCTCTCTTGAGACGGGTGCGCTTACAATAAATCTTCTTCCTGCAGAAGGAGAGGAAAAAGGCAAGACCATAAATTATAAAGTTCCGAACATCAGCCTCTTTGAATCAGATTTTGACGAATTGTTCAGAGAGTGCAGAGAAAGCGATTCGGATCATCCCATACTGAAGGCCCCTTATGATATCGAGCCGCAGAAGGAGCCAAGCTGGATAGTCAGCTGGCTTCCCACAATTCTGCTTATCGGCATAATGGTTCTGTTCTGGGTCGTTTTTATGCGCCGTATGAATAATGCGATGGGCGACAACAGCAAGACCATGAGCTTCGGTAAGGCAAAATACAAAAAAGTAGACGACGAAAAGAAAAAGACTACTTTTAACGATGTAGCAGGTGCAGACGAAGAGAAGGAAGAGCTTTCCGAGATCGTCGAGTTTCTGAAGAATCCCAAGAAATATAATGAACTCGGTGCTCATATCCCCAAGGGTGTTCTCCTTGTAGGCCCTCCGGGAACAGGTAAGACCCTGCTTGCAAAGGCAGTTGCAGGTGAAGCAGGAGTTCCCTTCTTCTCAATCTCCGGTTCCGACTTTGTTGAAATGTTTGTCGGTGTCGGTGCTTCACGTGTGCGTGACCTTTTCGACCAGGCAAAGAAGAATTCTCCTGCAATCGTATTTATCGATGAGATCGATGCAGTGGGTCGTCACAGGGGCGCAGGTCTCGGCGGCGGACACGATGAGCGTGAGCAGACACTCAATCAGCTGCTTGTTGAGATGGATGGCTTCGGAGTCAACGAAGGTGTTATCATTATTGCTGCTACAAACCGTCCTGACATCCTCGATCCGGCACTCACCAGACCCGGACGTTTTGACCGTCAGGTAATGGTAGGTTATCCCGATATCAAGGGCAGAGAAGAAATACTCAAGGTACACGCAAAGGGTAAGCCTCTTGCACCTGATGTAAGCCTCAGCGACGTGGCAAAGGGCACAGCAGGATTTACCGGTGCAGATCTTGAGAACCTGCTCAACGAAGCAGCACTTCTCGCTGCAAGAAAGAACCTCAAGGCAATAACCAAAGAGCTTATTGATGAAGCAACCATCAAGGTTATCGCAGGTACTGAGAAAAAATCCAAGGTTATCACACCGAAGGAAAAGAAGCTTACAGCATATCACGAGGCAGGACACGCTGTTGCAGCATACTTCTGCAAGTCTGATCCTGTTCATCAGATATCTATTATCCCCAGAGGTATGGCAGGCGGCTACACAATCCAGCTTCCGCAGGAAGATCGTTCTTACCGCATCCGCAGTGAGATGATCAACGACATTGTTGTTCTTCTGGGCGGACGTGTTGCAGAGGCACTTGTCCTTGACGATATCTCAACAGGCGCATCCAACGATATCGAAAGAGCAACAAAGATGGCTCGTGAAATGGTAACAAAGTACGGTATGAGCGAAAAGCTCGGACCGATTGCTTTCGGATCCTCTGAGGGCTCTGAAATATTCCTCGGAAGAAATATGGGTCAGGTAAAGGATTTCTCTGAAAATGTCGCACAGCAGATCGACGAAGAGATCAAATCCATCGTTATGAACTGCTACAACAAGACTGCAGATATCCTCAAGACTAATATGGGCAAGCTCACCGAAGTTGCAGAACATCTTATCAAGTCCGAAAAGATGGACGGCGACGAGTTCAAGAAGATTATGGAAGGACCTTCCTTCGATTTCTAAAATAATTAAACCACCTCCGATTTTTCGGAGGTGGTTTTTGCTTTTCTCACCCAAAACACCTGAGACGCTCCTTGCATAAAATGTAATGCGGCACCGTATGAAGCAGCAAAAACAGGCAATCCTAATAGTGCCGACACGGTAATAAATATAACGGAGCGTGAAATGAAAATGACAGTAAGACGCGGCGATATATTCTACGCCGACTTAAGCCCGGTCGTAGGCTCCGAACAGGGCGGGATAAGACCGGTACTTATAGTTCAGAACGATGTAGGGAATAAATACAGCCCAACAGTAATAGCGGCGGCAATAACCAGCCAGACAGAAAAGACCAGCCTTCCGACGCACATTACGGTCTCATCTCTGGAGTGCGGACTGCAAAGGGATTCTATTGTACTTCTTGAACAGATAAGAACACTTGATAAACGCAGATTGCGAGAGTGTATGGGAAGACTGGAAAGCAGTGTGATGAACAGGGTCGACCAGGCGATATCAATAAGCTTTGGACTGAATACGACAAAAGATGCATAAGAAAACGAACCGGATGTACACCATCCGGTTCGTTTTCTGTAAGTAGACTTACATTTTGGCAGATGGCAGGCGAAATATTAATTTGCCGTATGCCTTAATCCGACCTGAAATTCATCGTCATCGGTTTATAATATAAGCTGCTTCGGAGGTGATGGATATGCAGACTGTTTATCTGGATGTGTTGATAGGAGTTAATGTTTACATAAATTATTTACTGCTTGTTCTGACAGCGCGCTTTGCAGGGTGCCGTCAGGTGCGCACACGAATTGTTCTCGGTTCGATTATTGGCGCACTGTCATCCTGTACTATTCTCATTGATATTCCTTCAGTGCTGCTGAGTGCGGCGATAAAGGTGCTGACAGCAGTGTTGATGATACTTGCGGCCTTTAAGATAAATAGTCATAGAAAGCTTATAAAGCTGATACTTATCCTTACATTAATCACCTTTGCTTTTGCAGGAACAATGATAGGGATTAAAAGTGTTATGTCGACAAATGCTATAGCGGTATCAAATTTTTCAGTCTATCTTGATATCTCGCCTGTGACACTGATTTTTGCAACATTGGTCTGTTATTTGATTTTATCCATATATTCAAAAATAACTGCCCGAAAAACTGAGCAGAAGGTGGTGTGCAGAATAACAATAAGCAATCAGGGAGAAACAGTGACGCTGGACGGTCTGCTTGACACAGGAAATACTCTTACAGAGCCTTTTTCAGGATTACCTGTTGTGGTGGTAAGTGAAAAAAGCATATACAGACTTGTGCCGGAGGAGATAAAAAGCTTCGACGTATCCCATCCATGCTCATCAAGGCAAATTCGGCTGATACCTTATGCCAGTGTCGGCGGAAAAGGACTGCTTAAAGGATTTATGCCTGAAAGTATAACGGTTGAAAGCGAGGGGAGAGAAAGCCGCACACAAGATGTATATATAGGAGTAACAAACGGGGAGACGGAAGTCCCTGCACTGATAAATCCGGATATTTTCATTTGAAAAGGAGAGAACGATGAACAGAATTTCAGAGAACTTGAGAAGACTTAGAATTCAGCTGTACAATCTCCTCTTTGGAGAAAAGCAGATAGACTATATAAACGGAACGGAAATTCTGCCTCCGCCGCTGGAAAAGGAAGAAGAGGCCAAAATTTTTGAAAAGATAGAAATGGGAGACGAAAGTGCGCGAGAACCGCTAATAACACATAATCTGCGTTTGGTTGTTTATATTGCGCGCAAATTTGAAAGCAGCGGAGCAGGACTTGAGGATCTGATATCAATCGGTACGATAGGACTTATCAAGGCGGTGAACACATTTTGTCCCTCACGAAACATCAAGCTTGCGACTTATGCATCGAGGTGCATAGAAAACGAAATATTGATGTTTCTTCGCAAGAATACACAGCTGAAAATGGAGATATCCATAGATGAACCGCTGAACATAGACTGGGACGGCAACGAATTGCTGTTGTCCGATATTTTGGGCTCAGATCCTGATCTGATAAGCCGTGATATGGAGACAGAATCGGAAAGAATACAGCTTCGGCAGGCAGTGACAGAACTCTGTGACAGAGAACGCACCATTATGGCAATGCGATTTGGGTTGTTCGGAATGAAACCGCATACTCAGAAAGAGGTGGCGGATATGCTGGATATTTCCCAATCGTATATATCGCGCCTTGAGAAAAGGATAGTGGAACGATTAAGATGGGAGCTTGAAAAAACAGGTTAATATATTAACAAAGTGTAAATAATATGGCGCCGCCTGTGGAAATTATTGACAAAATAACAATGAAGGAAGAAAATAATCAAGGCGATTTATAAATTATCCAGGAGGCGTTAAAAATGCTTAAAACAGTAAGCGATGTCCAGAATTTCTGCAAAGAAAACGACATCAAAATGATCGACTTTAAAATGATCGACTTGGATGGCCGCTGGCGTCATCTCACTATCCCTGCAGAGAGATTTACCGATGATACCATAAAGTACGGCATCGGTTTTGATGGCTCCAACTACGGCTATGCAGCTGTCGAAAAGAGCGATATGGTTTTTATTCCCAATATTGAGACTGCTCATATCGATCCTTTCGTAGAGATTTCAACCCTTACTATGATGGGCGATGTATGCTCCATCGGTAAGGATGAGAACAAGCCCTTTGATCAGTATCCCAGAAATGTTGCAAAGGCAGCAATGGCATATATGAGAAACGAGGGTATTGCAGATGAAATGATCATCGGACCTGAGTTTGAATTCCATCTTCTTGATAACGTAAGCTACGAGACCAGCCCAAACTGCGTAGCCTACAGCGTTGACACTCAGCAGGCTGTTTGGAATACAAAGTATGAGAGCAACGGCTATCAGGTACCCCTCAAGGGCGGTTACCACATAGCAGCACCTCAGGATATTACATATTCTCTTCGTTCCAAGATGTGTATGACCCTTAATGACTGGGGCGTAGATGTAAAGTATCATCACCACGAGGTTGGCGGCCCCGGTCAGCTTGAAATTGAGGTCGAACTCGGCGATATGGTAGATATGGCTGACAAGACTATGATAATTAAGTACGTCATTAAGAACGAGGCTGTTGCAGCAGGAAAGACCGCAACCTTTATGCCGAAGCCCATTGCAGGCGAGGCAGGCAACGGTATGCACGTTCATATGCTCCTAAAGAAGGACGGCAACCCCATTTTCTACGATGAGAACGGTTACTCTGGTCTTTCTCAGGAAGCACACTGGTTCATCGGCGGACTTCTCAAGCACTGCCCCTCTCTCTGTGCATTCACAAACCCCTCAACCAACTCATTCAAGCGTCTTGTTCCGGGCTTTGAGGCACCTGTAACCATCGGTTATGCAACATCCAACCGCAGTGCTGTCATCAGAATCCCTGCATATGCAAAGGCCCCCAAGGATAAGCGCTTTGAGCTAAGAAATCCCGACGCAACCTGCAATCCCTACTATGCATACGCAGCAATCCTCATGGCAGGTCTTGACGGTATAAAGAACAAGATTGATCCCGAGGCAAATGGCTGGGGACCCTTCGACTTTAACCTCTACAAGCTCTCTCCCGAAGAGCAGAAGAAGATTCAGGGACTTCCCAAGACTCTTGACGAAGCTCTCGATGCTCTTGAGGCAGACCACGATTACCTCACCGCAGGCGGAGTATTCCCCGAGAAACTCCTTGAGATCTGGGTCGCAAAGAGAAGAAAGGAAGCTGCAAAGGTTAATCAGATTCCTCACCCCGCAGAATTCGGACTTTATTACGATCTCTAATTGATAACAAAACAGGGACAACATCCTTTTGGGTGTTGTCCCTGTTCTTTGATTTTCAATAGTTGCATAAATAAGAAAAATGTGATAAAATACTAATTCGTAATCCAAAAATAAATCAACGAAAGGAAGATTTCGTTGCAAATCAAACGAATAATTGCATTGTTAATAACTGCAGCGGTTGTTTGTATGTCAGGTTTGACTGTTTTGGCTACAGAAGGAGAGGGGACCACTGATTCCCCTACAACCACAACAACCAAGGCTACAACCACGACTACTACAACTACAACAACGACAACAACCACGACAAAAGCAACTACAACCACTACTGCCGCAACCACGACAACTACCACGAAAGGCAGTACAACAACCACTAAAAAAGGAACAACGAAAACCACAAAAAAGACTTCGTCCACTAAAAAAACGTCTTCCACAACAGCGACAACAACCACAACAGCAGCACATGTTGCATCAGGTCAGGTGGCAGGCGGATCTGTAACATTCAAGGCATCAAACAGTAAGAGAGTGCCTGTAGGCAAGTCTACCACACTTTATCTTACAATATCAGGCATAAGCGGAAGCTATGCTACGATATTTACCGTAGATGATACAAGCGTGGTGTCTGTTGAAAAGATCAATAACCAAAGCGTAAAGATAACAGGCATAAAGACCGGCTCTGTAGTGGTAACAGCGTCTATCGACGGCAGAACAGCCAAGTATACACTGGCAATCGGTGACGCGCCGGTGACGGAAGCAACTACCGCACCTACCAATAAGGGCGATACATCAGAGGAAGAGCCTGTGGAATCCATTGTGACAGACGATATCGAGCTCGATCTGTTCTCCACCCCTGAAAACGATCAGCTCGCAGAGTATATTGAGGAATCCCAGCAGACCAGTGCAGGAGATATCCTGCTTGGAATAATCGGTTTTGCGGCAATTTTCGGCGGATTCGGCGTAGTCCTTTCCGTGATATTCAGAAACCGCACACCGAAGCTCAATCTGTATCCCGGCTCACGCCGCAGGTTTAACGCCAGTGGAGCATCGAGCGGAAAGCGTAGAAAGAGACTTCTTCCCGACCATTATTACAGAAGTAACGATAAATTCTGAGGTGATATAATTTGGCAACGCCTCCCGAACTGCTGCGCAATTTCTGTATTGTTGCGCATATTGATCACGGCAAGAGTACACTTGCCGACCGTATCCTTGAAAAAACAAGTTCTGTTTCCGCAAGAGAAATGGAGAACCAGATACTTGACAGTATGGATCTCGAACGTGAGCGCGGAATAACAATCAAAGCCCGTGCTGTTGCGCTGAACTATACTGCCAAGGACGGAAAGACATATACTTTCAATCTTATCGATACTCCCGGTCACGTTGACTTTAACTACGAAGTCAGCCGTTCTCTCGCTGCCTGTGAGGGTGCAATACTGATAGTTGACGCATCTCAGGGCATTGAGGCTCAGACTCTTGCAAATACCTATCTTGCGGTAGATGCAGGGCTTGAAATATTGCCGGTAATAAACAAGATAGACCTTATTTCAGCAGACCCGGAAAGATGCATACGTGAGATAGAGGATGTCATCGGAATTCCTGCGGAAGATGCACCGAGAATATCTGCAAAATGCGGAATCAATATCGAGGACGTACTTGAAAAGATAGTTGAGGTAATACCTCCGCCCGAAGCTGACAGAGAAGCACCTCTTCAGGCTATGATATTTGACAGCTACTATGATTCATACAGAGGTGTTATCGCCTATGTAAGGGTAAAAAGCGGTACTGTCAAGGTTGGCGATACTATTCGTATGATGAATACGGGTGCAGAATTTCAGGTGGTTGAGTGCGGCTTCCTCCGTGCAACCACACTTGACCCTGTAGGTGAGATAGCAGCAGGTGAAGTAGGTTATATAGCTGCATCAATCAAGAGTGTTGCCGACGCACGAGTGGGCGATACAATAACCAAGGTGGATAATCCTGCATCGGAGCCGCTGCCCGGTTATCGCAAGGTCAATCCTATGGTTTATTGCGGTATATATCCTGCCGACGGTGCAAAGTATGAAAATCTACGCGATGCACTTGGCAAGCTGCAGCTCAATGATGCGGCACTTACCTTTGAACCGGAAACATCAATAGCACTTGGCTTCGGATTCAGATGCGGTTTCCTCGGACTTCTCCATATGGAGATAATCCAGGAACGTCTGGACCGTGAATTTGATCTTGACCTCATTACCACAGCACCCAGCGTTATATACAGAATATATAAGACTGACGGTACTATGGTAGAGATAGACAATCCCACAAACTATCCTGATCCTGCTCTTATTGATTACGCAGAAGAGCCTATTACCGATGCCCATATATATACACCTGCAGAATACGTGGGCAATATAATGGAACTGGCTCAGGACAGACGCGGAACATTTAAGGGGATGACTTATATAGATACCGATCGCGTGGATATGCACTATGAACTTCCCCTCAATGAGATCGTTTATGATTTCTTTGATGCGATAAAGAGCCGCTCAAAGGGTTATGCATCCTTTGACTACGACCTCAAGGGCTATGTAAGATCGAGCCTTGTAAAGCTTGATATAATGCTTAACGGAGATATCGTTGACGCGCTGAGTTTTATTGTTCACGCAGATAAAGCGTACCCCAGAGCAAGAACTCTGGCAGGAAGACTCAAGGAAAATATTCCCCGTCAGATGTTTGAGGTTCCCATTCAGGCAGCAATCGGAGGAAAGATAATTGCCAGAGAGACGGTAAAGGCAATGCGCAAGGACGTTCTTGCAAAATGTTACGGCGGCGATATTACCAGAAAGAAGAAGCTGCTTGAAAAGCAGAAAGAGGGTAAAAAGAAGATGCGCCAGCTCGGCTCCGTATCAGTACCCTTCGAAGCCTTTATGGCAGTTCTCAAGCTGGACGAAGAATAAAAGAAGTTTCGCTCGCCTTTTCAAAGGCGGCAGGATTTTTAAGGGCAGAGCCCTTGAAAACGGAGTTTGAGGACGTTAGTCCTCAACTAATCATAATTATCCAAATGCGTGCATTCTGCACGCATTTGTTTTTAAGCGAGGCGAACCTATGCAGCCCATCGGAATATACATTCACATACCTTTCTGCACTTCGAAATGTCCCTATTGTGACTTCCATTCGGGATACGCTTCAGATAAGGTAAAGGAAGAATATACAAATGCCCTTATCCGATCTATATCAGCATACAAAGAAATATGCGCAGATACAATATACTTCGGAGGCGGCACTCCGCCGATGCTGGGAGCAGATAATCTTTGCCGTGTTCTTGATGCCCTGCATAATACCTTCCATATATCTCAGGATGCAGAAATAACAATGGAGGCAAATCCCGCAGACTCGCTGTATTCTCTTTTCAGCGCAGTAAAAAACAGCGGTGTAAACCGTATATCGATGGGAGTACAGTCAGGCATCGACGAAGAACTAAAGCTGCTTGGACGAAGGCACACAGCAGAAAATTGCATAACAGCAGCAGAAGATGCAAGGCGTGCAGGCATAGAAAACCTCTCTCTCGATCTTATGCTCGGAATACCGCGGCAAACTTCGAAAAGTCTGACCGAAAGCATAAATTTTGTTTCTTCGCTTTCTCCTGATCATATTTCTGCATACCTTCTGAAAATCGAAGAAGGAACACCCTTTGCTAAAAACACTCCTGACATTCCAGACGAAGATGAAAGCGCAGAACTCTACGAACAGTGTGTGTCTGAACTTGCCGAAAAAGGCTACAGACGGTATGAAATCTCAAATTTTTCAAGAACAGGCAAGGAAAGCCGTCATAACCTCAAATACTGGAACGCTGAGGAATATCTTGGCTTCGGTGCATCTGCACACAGCTTTTTTGAGGGCAGAAGATTTTATTATCCCCGAAGTACCGAAGATTTTATAATAGGCAATATTCCTGTTTACGATGGTGAAGGAGGCGGCGAGGAAGAATATGCAATGCTTCGTCTGCGCCTGGCAGAGGGTATAACAGAGCAGGGCTGGATGTCACGTTTCGGAACGCTCATACCGCAAAATATTCGCAAAAATGCTCAATTGCCGCAGCTAAAAAAACTTATAGTGTCAGATGAAAATTCAATCCGTTTGACTGACAGCGGTTTTCTTTTGTCAAACAGTGTAATTTGTGCATTGTTAACATAAATTTTATATAGAAATTGTATGAGTAAATAATTATAATCTTGTAACTTCCGAAATGAAAAAGACTGTGTTATAATAATTAAAATTTATTAAGGAGTGTTGTGAGGAAATGCATAAAATAAGGATATTCTGTGATACCTCTTCTGATATTTCAAAAGAACTTGCAAAAGAGCTTGATATAGAAATGTTCCCGATTCCTGTGGCGTGGGGAGATAAAAACCTGCAGGATGGTGTTGATTATACATATGAGGAATTCTGGAAGCTGCTTGAGGAAACAAAGGTTATGCCTACCACCTCCCATATATCTCTTGATACCACCTCTCAGGCATATCTCAAAGCATATGAGGACGGTTGCGAAGCAGTTATCCACGTAACAAACAACAGTAAGAACAGCGGTATGTTCAATACCGCAAATATCGCAAAGAAATTTTTCTTTGAAGAGCATCCCGAGGCAGAGGGTAAGTTCAGAATAGAGCCTGTGGATTCCCATACATTTACACTTGCCTATGCATTGCCTGTAATTTACGGCGCAAGACTTCGCAATAATGGCGGTACTGTTGATGAGATCCTTGAGCTTATGGATGAGGTCGTTCACAGAGCAGAGATATATATGGTCGTATATGACCTGAAATTTGCACGTATGTCGGGCAGAATCAGTGCAGCATCCGCAATTGTTGGTGGTGCACTGGGCATCCGACCTATAATGAGTATGATTCACGGCGAGACTGCAACTGTTGAAAAACTGCGCGGCGACAGTAAAGTGATACCTGCGCTTGTCAAGGCTGCAGAGGAAAATATGGATCCGAAATTCAACGAATATGCAGTAGTCAGAGGAACTCCGGTGGGAGAAGCCGAGCAGCTTGAAAAGGAAGTAGGCAAGGCAACAAAAATGAAGTCTATGGGTATATACAAGCTTGGTGCCGCAGTAGGTATTAACGTAGGACCCAAGGCGATGGCTGTTGTCATTCTTGGCAAGGACAGACGTAAATAAGTTGTAAAAAGCGTTAAGAAAGAACACTTTCTTAACGCTTTTCTCTTGCAACAGAGAATAAAGCAGTGTATTATAATCCCATAGCAAATGAAAGGAATGACAGCAAAATGTCATCAACATGGGGCAATAGCTTAAAAATCTCAATATTCGGTGAAAGTCATGGAGTTGGAATCGGCGTGGTAATTGACGGTCTTCCTGCAGGCGAAAAGCTTGATATGGAGGAACTGCAGTTCCAGATGAGCCGAAGAGCTCCTGGCAATGATAATACAGCAACTCCTCGCAAGGAACAGGATCTCCCCGAGATATGTTCGGGTATCCTGAACGGAGTAACAACAGGAGCACCGCTTTGTGCGGTTATAGAAAACTCAAATATGCGTTCTGTTGATTATGAGAAGCTGGCAAGACTTCCAAGACCCGGTCACGCAGATTACACAGGCGCAGTACACTATAACGGTTTTAATGATGTGCGCGGCGGAGGCCATTTTTCCGGAAGGCTTACAGCACCGCTGACCTTTGCCGGAGCCGTATGCAAACAGATACTTGCAAAACGCGGAATAACCGTAGGCGGACATATATATGCAATAGGAAATGTTTACGACAGACCCTTTGACCCGGTAAAAATTAATTCAAAGATACTGACAGAACTGGGTAAAAATTACTTTGCGCTTATGGATCCCACAAAGGAAGACCAGATGCGCAGAACCATAGTCGAAGCAAAGGAAGCACTTGACAGCGTAGGCGGAATGGTTGAGATCGCAGTAACAGGCGTGCCTGCAGGAATAGGAGATCCGATGTTCGGCGGAGTCGAGAATGTTCTTTCGTCAATTGTTTTCGGAGTTCCTGCTGTAAAGGGTGTAGAATTCGGCGCAGGATTCAACGTAACCAGAATGCGCGGAAGCGAATGTAACGATCCCTTTGCAATCGACGGAGACAATGTTATTACCCTGACAAACAACTGCGGCGGTATTCTGGGCGGCATAACCAATGGAATGCCTATAATAATGCGTGCTGCAGTGAAGCCGACACCGTCCATATCCCAGAAACAGCAGACGGTAGACCTTCGCGAAAAGCAGGAAACAATGCTTGCCATTGGAGGAAGGCACGATCCCTGCATAGTGCCCCGTGCACTTCCTGCAATCGAATCGGCTGTTGCGATTGCGATAGTGGATCTTATGAAGTCAGAAGGCAAACTCAGCTAATATGACAAATTAGGAAATTGCGAACAAAATATAAATATTATCAATGTTTCTATTGACAAAGCGGCGAATAACTTATAAGATTTCAGTAACGGTATAATCTGCTGTGAATAAAACAGCAAATATCGAATATAATTTGACCGAATAAGGAGGTGCGAAGCATATGGTATTCGAGAAGGTAAAGGCTATTCTTGCTGAGCAGTTTGATGTTGAGGAAGACTCCATCACCACAGAAACCAACATTCAGGAGGATCTCGGTGCTGATTCCCTCGACGTTGTAGATCTCATTATGTCTATTGAGGATGAGTTTGAGTTTGAGGTACCTGATCACGAGGTTGAGAATATCAAGACCGTCGGCGCTCTCGTTGACTTCATTTCTGCAAACAAATAAATGTATTGCAATAAATTAACCGCAGCAAATTTTTGCTGCGGTTTTATTTTTATTCAAGCTCAGTCCAGTTCATTGAAAGGGATATATCTGCCCATTTTCTGCGTTCCTTGTCAAGGCAGTATGCAGAATAAGGGGGAGAGTCAAGCAAAGGGATCACAGAGGGAAAATAATTAGCGGCAATGTTGAGATCGTATGTGCCGTAAAATTCGGGACGTGCAAGATATTCGTCGGATTCGGTGCCGGAAAAGAATCTCCAGCCGCTGTCGGAATACTCAGTGGGCATAATGCGGTAAAAAAGAGTGAGCTCTTTACCGAGAATCAGGAGAGTGTCGGGAATACGGCATGTACCGCGTCCGGAAATCAGCGGACGAATCCTTTCATCGGGGATAATAAAGTTCTTTTCGTAAGCCATTATATCAAATCCTTATTTGGTTCTTATCCAGTCAAAGCGCAGGAATTTTGTGTTCTGTAAATATTTTCCCACACCTGATGCCGAGCGGCAGCTGAACATATCACTCTGAGGTGCAATACAGTACATCTCTGATGCAAGCTGCTTAGCATAATCGGCAGACAATGTGTTGACAGTGCGAAATTCAAGTGTTCTGCTTGAAACGAGAGCAGGCACAATACCGCACTCAACATACCAGCGCTTGGCGATTGAGGCAAGTACATATGCAGAGGGACATTCATTCCAGCCACCGAGAGGGAGGGAACAGAGTACGTCCCAGGGCGTTTTGGTGTGGAACTTGAGAATAAGTATGACATCATAATTGCCATCGGGCTTTGTTAAGGCGTCGGGGATATTTCCTGCAGATCCCGAGCGGCTTTCAAAACCGATAATATCAAAATTGCTGTTTCTGTCTGCTTTGAGCTGAGTGAGCAGTAAGGTGCTGTTTGAGTCCAAAGCACGGGAACGGATATCGTTGATTCCGAAATTGATAAGGCTTTCCGGCGCATCAATGAATTTATTGTCCTGATAATCAAGCATATCAAGATTTGAATATATGTTGCGGACAAGCTCGTCGTCGGGGAAGACTATAACAGGGGTATAGCCCAGCACTTCTGCCTCATACATAAGCTCATTGTATCTGCGGAGAACGGAATCAAAATCGTCCCCGGAGAAAGCCTCGTAATCATCACAGAGCTGAACTATAGCCCGGGCAGGATCGTTCAGTTCAACTGTTTGAACGTTCTCGGGGGCATCAGTCTCTGTAACGATCGGTTCAGGTGTCGGAGCCTCATCGCCGCAGGAGCAGGAACAACCTGCGACCGAAAGAAGAAGGATAATAGTAAGAAGTGACGCAATAATTCTAATTTTCATTTGTATCCTCCGTGTTGTATGGGGTAAATAGTCTGACTTCATCGCGCTCAGTGTAATAAATTACGAGCGGCTTGTTTGAATCAAGAGTGTAGTCGATGGTGTTGAGCGTGCCTTTGGATTTTCCGTCCCATATAGCAACAACAAAATCAGCGTTCTCAACTATGGTGCGATTTCGGACCAGGGGAGCGATTTTGCCGAAGAGCTTGTAATCGGGCAGGAATTCCTCCACAGGGAGACCGAGTTCCTTTGCAAAACGTGCGGCCAGACTGTCGACACCCTTGGCACCTCCCGATATAATTGCCGTGGCTTCATCGGGAATAAGATCTCGAAGCAGCTCGTAGAAGCGCTCGAAGCTTAATGAGATATCCCGTGAGCCTACGACAGCAATCTTCATAAAAAGCACTCCTTCTGTGTTAATACGCATATTATATACAAAAAAACAGGCTATTTCAACATCATAAAAGCAACAAGGAAACTAATTGATAAAAAAACTTGAAACTTGACAGAAGATATGTTATTTTATAATTGGGGAAAGTTGGATTTGAGGTGATTTGACTGTGTTGGTACTTTCAATAGAATCATCCTGTGATGAAACCGCTGCAGCGGTAGTAGAGGACGGAAGAAAACAGCTTTCCGGAGTAGTCGCATCGCAGGTAGAGCGCCACGTTGTTTTCGGAGGAGTAGTTCCGGAGATAGCAAGCAGAATGCATACCGAATGTATTTCAGGTGTTGTCAGTGAAGCGCTGTCGTCAGCAGGAAAAACTATCGACGATATAGATGCGGTTGCAGTAACAGCCGCTCCGGGACTTATCGGTGCACTGCTTGTAGGTGTAAATTTCGCAAAAGGCCTTGCTTTTTCCGCGAATAAGCCTCTGATTCCGGTTCATCACCTTCGCGGGCATATCGCATCGAACTATATTGCGCACCCTGATCTTAAACCTCCGTTCCTGTGTCTCGTTGTTTCCGGCGGACACAGCCATATCGTCAGAGTAAACGATTATACAGATATGGAGATAATCGGCAGAACAAGGGACGATGCGGCAGGTGAAGCCTTTGACAAGACTGCAAGAACAATGGGACTTCCATATCCGGGCGGTATCCATCTTGATAAGCTTGCCGAAAACGGAGATCCCAATGCTTATACATTTACAATACCGAGAATAAACGACGGTCCTTACGATTTTTCCTTCTCGGGAATAAAGACCGCATCAATAAACATAATGCATAACCTTGAGCAAAAAGGTCTTCCGCTTCCAAAAGAAGACCTTGCAGCATCAATAAGAGCAAGCGTTGTCCATATGCTGACAAGAAAATTTATTTCAGCTGCAAAGGATCTGGGCGAAAAAACGCTGGTGCTGGCAGGTGGTGTTTCAGCCAACAGACTTCTTCGTTCGAGAATGGAGGAGCTTGCAAAGGAAAACGGAATGAAGCTCTATTATCCGCCGCTTTCTCTCTGCGGAGATAATGCGGTTATGATAGGCTCTCAGGGGTACTATGAATATAAAGCCGGCAATACAGCAGATATGAGCCTTAATGCGACGGCGGCAATGTCAATTGACAAGGCATTTACAGTCTGACGGATATAAGTACAAATTGTATAAAATAAAAGGATAGGAGAAAAGCTAATATGTGGTTTAAAAAGAAAAAAGATAAGAAAGTCTCTAATGAAAGGAGCACTATACAAATGACAAACAACAAGAGTATCCTTGGATGGATTGACGAGATGACCAAGCTGATGAAGCCTGACAATATTGTCTGGATCGACGGCAGCGAGGAACAGCTCGAAGCTCTGCGCAAGGAAGCATGTGAAAGCGGCGAGCTTCTCAAGCTCAACGAGGAAAAACTCCCCGGCTGCTACTATCACAGAACTGCAGTCAACGACGTTGCACGCGTTGAGGGCAGAACCTTCATCTGCACTCCCACCAAGGAAGAAGCAGGCCCCACCAACAACTGGATGGAGCCGGGCGAAGCATACAAGATGCTTTATGCTATCGCTGAGGGTCGTTATGCAGGAAGAACTATGTATGTAATACCTTATTCTATGGGTCCTATCGGTTCTCCCTTCTCTAAGGTAGGTATCGAGCTGACTGACTCTATTTACGTTGTGCTCAATATGGTCATTATGACCAGAGCAGGCAAAGCAGTTCTTGATGCATTTGATGAGAACTCCAACGACTGGGTACGCGGTCTCCACGCTAAGTGCGATATCGACGAAGAGAAGAGATATATCTGCCAATTCCCCCAGGATAACACCATTATCTCCGTTAACTCCGGTTACGGCGGAAACGTTCTCCTCGGCAAGAAGTGCTTTGCTCTCAGAATCGCTTCCTATCAGGGCTGGAAAGAAGGCTGGATGGCTGAGCATATGCTCATTCTCGGCGTTGAGAATCCCCAGGGCGAGGTTAAGTACATCTGTGCTGCATTCCCCTCTGCCTGCGGCAAGACCAATCTGGCTATGCTTATTCCCCCCGAGGTTTATAAGAACAAGGGCTACAAGGTATGGTGTGTCGGTGACGACATCAGCTGGCTGAGAATAGGCGAGGACGGCAGACTCTGGGCATGCAACCCCGAGAACGGCTTCTTCGGCGTTGCTCCCGGTACCAACGAGAAGTCTAACCCCAACGCACTTGCATCCACCCGCAAGGGAACCATCTTCACCAACGTTGCTCTCAACCTTGATGACAACACTGTATGGTGGGAAGGTCTCGACAAGAATCCCCCTGTCAATGCACAGGAGTGGAAGGGTGCAAAGGTCAACGGCGCAGAGTTCACTGCTGAGGGCAATAAGCTTGCTCATCCCAACTCCCGTTTCACTGCTCCTGCAAAGAACTGCCCCTGCGTATCTTCTGAGTTTGACTCCACCGCAGGTGTTCCCATTTCCGCTATCGTATTCGGCGGCAGAAGAGCAAAGACCGCTCCGCTGGTATACCAGTCCCGTGACTGGAACAACGGTGTGTTCGTAGGCTCCATTATGGCTTCCGAGACCACCGCTGCAGCAACAGGTGCAGTAGGCGTTGTCCGTCGTGATCCGATGGCTATGCTTCCCTTCTGCGGCTACAATATGGGCGACTACTGGCAGCACTGGTTCAATATGGGTGAGAAGCTTGGCGACAAGGCGCCCAAAATCTTCAACGTCAACTGGTTCAGAACCGATGACGAAGGTCACTTTATCTGGCCCGGCTTCGGCGACAACCTCCGTGTTCTCGACTGGATCCTCAAGAGATGTGACGGTGAGGTAGAGGCTAATGAGACTGCTATCGGTTACGTTCCCAACGCAGCTGACATCAACCTCGAGGGTCTTGACTTCTCTATCGAGCAGCTTGAGGGTATCCTCAACGTTGACAAGGACCTCTGGACTGCAGAGATCCCCGGTATTGAGGAATTCTATGCTAAGTTCGGCGACAAGCTCCCCGCAGAGATGCAGGCACAGTTTGACGCATTCAAGGCTCGTCTTAACTAACTAAATCATAAGAGCCTCGACATTTCGCCGAGGCTCTTTTATCAAGCGGCAAAAGTTTCGTCCACCTTTTCAAAGGTGGCAGGGATTCAAGGGACAGAGTCCCTTTATAGGGTTTGGGACAAAGTCCCAACTTTCGATTAATAAAATAAAAGCGAGCGCTTCGCTCGCTTTTTGAATGAACAAATAGTTGAGGACTGCCGTCCTCAAACTCCTGCTTCAAGGGGCGTTGCCACTTGAAAATCTCCACTAAAGGGAGAAAAGCTCCCTTTAGAATTCCATCGATATGAGGTGAATTTATGGAATCTAAGGCTAAGAAATGCCTTGATCTTTTTAAGGTGTTTTTTAAGATCGGAGCCTTTACATTTGGCGGAGGCTACGCAATGATACCGCTTATAAAGCGAGAGGTATCCGAAAAGCGCGACTGGATAAAGGAAGAGGAGATACTTGACGTTATCGCCGTAGCTGAAAGCACACCGGGACCAATCGCTATAAACTCCGCAACATTTATAGGCACACGAAGAGCAGGCTGGCTTGGTGCGCTCAGTGCAACAATGGGTGTAGTAGTTCCGTCATTTGTTATCATTTTTATAATCTCTCTCTTTTTTCAGCATTTTGCAGAATACGAGGTTGTGAAGTTTGCTCTTCTGGGACTTCGTGCAGGTGTTCTTGCACTTATTGTAAAGGCTCTCTTTTCAATGTCAAAGCATTGCCCGAAGAACATTGTATCTTATGTGATCGCAGCAGGCGCATTTGCGGCATCCGTATTTCTCGGCACTAATGTATTTGTAATCATTCTCTGCTGTGCCGCAGCAGGACTTGCATTTTCCTTTACTCCATTAGGAAAGGAGAAAGCAGAATGATTTTTCTTGAACTGTTTCTAACGTTCTTTATGATAGGTGCCTTCACCTTCGGCGGAGGCTACGCAATGCTTCCTCTTATATCCGAAGAGGCAACAAGCCGAGGCTGGGTAACAATGGAGGAGCTTACAAACTTTGTTGCAATCAGCGAAAGCACCCCCGGACCTTTTGCAGTTAATATCGCTACCTTCATCGGTGCTGAGCAGGCAGGTTTTTTCGGCTCGATATGTGCAACCCTTGGCGTTGTGATGCCCTCATATATAATTATCCTCATCGTCGCTACCTGCTATCAGAAGTTTAATTCCAGCAGAATAGTTAAGGGGGTTATGAGCGGACTTCGCCCTGCGGCCATAGGACTTATTGCAGCCGCAGTTATCTCTATGGGAGAAACCGTATTGTTCCCCAACGGCATAGCATTGTCGGTACTGACAACTCCGGTGTTTATATTCTCAGCGGTTTTAGCTGCAGGAATGTTTTTTGTAGTAATGAAGTTCAAAAAATTCAGCCCGATATGGGTCGTGGCGATATCCGCTGTAGTAGGAATTGCAGCAGGATATCTGCTTAAGGTATGGGGCATCAATATTATATAGTTATAAAGGAGCTGTGTACACAGCTCCTTTTATTTATCTAAAAACAAAAATAAAATTTTAATTTTAATTATATTTTACTATTGACTTTAATAAAATTAAATGTTATTTTAATATTGTCAAAAGGAGGTGACAAATAATGCCAGTCACAGGAATACCGGAATGGATGAGTGAGCTTGACGACGAAGACCTTTCGTTTATACGCAATTTCATTTTAGCATCCGGCTCGCTCAAGGAGATAGCAAAACTGTATGGAGTGACGTACCCAACAGTAAGGCTTCGCCTTGACAGAATGATTCAGAAAATTCAGATAACCCAGTCTGCAGGCAACGACAGCTTCATATCGTTTGTAAAGAAGCTCGCAATAGATGAAAAGCTTGACGTTGACACAGCAAAAACACTTATTATGGCCTATAAGGAAACGAGAAAGGAAGATAACAATGCTTAACATCATTAATATATTATTATTTGGCGCAATATTTGCAGTAATTATTGTACTTCAGATAAAGCTCTCCAAGAAAGAGGCAGTAATGCCGGGTCTCATTATCCCCATTATTTCCTTTGTGCTTTCAATCATAATCACTGTTGCATCCTGCCTGCTGACATTCAATGTTTTCACTGAAGCCGGCGAAACAGAGGTATATTATGAAGATGAAGTAGTGGTGAGCTATACAGACGATGCTGAGTACATTGAAGAAGATATAGAAGAGGTTATAGAATATGAGAAAAACGAGGAGGAAGGTTATGGATTAGGACTTGCGTTTATCCCCGTTGTGATATTCGCCAACCTGCCTACTATGCTCTATCTTGCACTTTACTTTATCTTCCACCCGACGAAGAAAAGGCTTGCAAAGAAAGCAGAACTTGACAAAATGAGCATAAGTGACCTTTAATAAAAAAGACCTGCTTTAAACAGGAAGAGTGATGGAAAGGAATGAGTTATCCTTTACATTACATCATACGAAAAAGCGAAACCGTAAACCTTAGCTGGCTTGTGATTTCTTGTTCTGCGTGATAGAATGAAAGCGATAAACTTGAAGTTTACAGGTGATAGGTCATGGAAACGAATAGATTGTTAATCAGACCGATGAAGGATTCCGATCAAAGTGCGTTTCTGGATGGAATTGCTGATCGAACATTGCAGATTGCCTACGGTTTTCCAAAAGATATGGACGAGACAATTCCGCCTAAGATCTTTCGGCGATTTCGCGAATTAACGAGAGCATATTCTATAATCGAAAAAGCAACAGGTGATATGGTAGGATTTCTTCTGGATGTTAATGTGGAATTACCGGAAAGCATTGCGGATACTCTGGAGGGGAAAGGACGAACACTGGCATTTGCCGTGTTCCCTCCATATCAACAGCAAGGATATATGAAGGAAACATTGAATGCTTATATCCCTCAGTTGTTCCGGAATCATGCAGTAACATATATCCATTGCGGTCATTTTGCAGACAATGAACCGAGCAGACGTCTGCTGCAGAAAATAGGTTTTCGTGAGTATGCAAATCATACATTCAAAGATAGGATCATAATAGACCAAATCAAACAAAGATAAGTCGGAATCAAACAAATTCCAGTTTTCCGAAGTAGACAAATTCCAATTTATTGAGTTTCCCCAAATCCATAGGAGGGCGCAATTATACGCACCGTTCCGGTGCATTGCGTTTATACTAGTACATAAGTGAGCGAGCATCCGGCATGCACCGGATGCTCCTTTGTTCGTTGCAGAATAAATTGTTCCTTAACAGTTCTCCCACCAGTCTCTCCCTTTTTGTGTTTCTCCGGACAAGGAAGTTACCTTCAGCATTTCCTCATCCTTCAGGCGGTGTGAAGCTCAGATATTTATCCATAATATAGCCTTTGTAACCGTTGTATTCCACCCAGCCCCAGCCCTTGTATTCGCGGATATACTGCACCGGGGTGCCGGGCTCCAGCTGCTGGATAACAAAACGATCGGCAAACTGCATGCACAGCCGTTGGTTGACACGGTCATCGTTGGTGAGGTATGCAATGCGGTAATCATCAGCGGTTACATCCTGCAGCACATTTTCTTTCCGTATATAGCCGATATAGCCGGGAACGGCCACATGATACATTTTGCCTTCTTCTCCAAGGAGAAGCATCAATCCCTGTCGTGCAATCTGGATGAGGGCCGTGGATTTGGGATCGGCTTTTTCGCGCAGGGAGGCGCGGCCGCTGAGAAGATTGGTTTCTGCCGCATTCACCCGCGCCAATTGGGTGGGCCGTCCATTCAGGATATCGAAAGCAATATCATCAAGAGCCACATAACCTTCTGTCTGCTGTGTTTTTGCCTGGCAATAATGAGTGCCCAGAGCCAGGATCACCACAGAATCATCCTTGTGCAGGGGGAGCAGCATATCAGCCCCTGAAACGGGCAGAGAAAGCAGCGCACTTGCCCAGGAGAAAGAAAATTTCATCATGACAGCCACGGTCACGAAAGAAGAAAGTGCACTGCTTTCCCTTCCCGTTTCAGGGGCTGATATGCTGCTCCCCCTGCACAAGGATGATTCTGTGGTGATCCTGGCTCTGGGCACGCATTATTGCCGGGCAGAAACACAGCAGACAGAAGGTTATGTGGCTCTTGATGATATTGCTTTCGATATCCTGAATGGACGGCCCACCCAATTGG
>JAZUPB010000039.1:0-1635 GCA_045604965.1 Acutalibacteraceae bacterium | reverse complement strand
TAATTGAAGTAGTAAATCGTATCGGAGACCGCTTTACGGATGTCATTACACTTCCAGTACTGGAAGTGTAATGACATAACGTCCTTGAAACGTCCGAAGAAGGATTCTATAACAGCATTATCCCGAGGAGTGCCGGCTCTTGACATACTTTGAATTGCGTTGTATGATTTAAGCAGGTTGCAATAACCTGCAGATGAGTACTGGACGCCCTGATCGCTGTGCAAAATGATAGGGGTGCCGGTACTCTTTACTTTTTCAAGGATCCGTTTAGCAGGTTTCATCACAAGCAGATTATCAAAAACATCGCTCAACTCCCAATCCACAATCTCGTTGTTGAACAAATCTAAATAGCAGGAAAGATAATACCACTTTCCGTTATTCCTGATATATGTAACGTCTGTAACCAGCTTTTGCATAGGCTTGTCTGAATGGAAATCGCGATTAAGAATATTTGGAAATCGATTGTGCTCGGTACCGCCGAATGTCGGATATTTTTGTTTCCTAACAAACCCTTTAATACCCAAACGCTGCATAGCTTTGAACACAGAAACGTCTGAAATGGCCCATCCGTACAGATTCAGCAAGGTGTCTGCTATACTTCTGTATCCCTGCGACGGATAGTGGGAATGAATATCTGCAACATAATAATCTAACTCTTGTTGTTTATGCTCGTAACGATTCAGCGTTCCTTTTCGCGTGAGCCACTTATAATAACCGGAACGAGATACTTCGTACACATCACATAGTTCTTTTACCGAGTGCTGCTTACTTTCCTGTTCGATGCAGGCGTAAAGCTGCTGGATTACTTTCTTTGGGCATCGCCCCTTTCGAGTTCTATGGATTTTTTTAGCCGTTCAATTTCACCTTTCTTCTTTAACAGCTCGCGCTCTAACAAAGCAATTCTGTATTCTAACTGTTCTGTCTCCGTTAATTCTTTTCTGCGCTCATACTTCGCCAGCGGATTTCCTGGTTTTCGCTTATTTATAAGAGCTGCTTCTCCTCCCTCTAAATATTGTTTTGTCCACTTGCTTATTTGTGAATTGTTAATTCCTGTCTCTCGTTCAAGAGACATTGTTGTTTCTCCTTTCAGGTTCCGTTTCACCAATGCCAGTTTCTCTTCTTTGCTATGACTCACATTTTTTCCGCCTTTCGGTCTTCCCATTTCCCTCAACTCCTTTCTTTCATCTTATCATAAAAAGTGATGGTAGACACTTTTTTCTGTGTCTACCATCACTATATCACTTCAGTAGAATTACCGTTCATTTTTTCGCATTTTTCACAGCCCTTCCTTCGGGTCGAAGCCGTAATCCATACCGGCTTCATACATGATCGCCAGCATCCGGTCAGCCTCCGCATAGCTGATATAGAAGTAGCTCTGCTGGTTGGGGGCGGACACATAAATATGTTTCCAGCCGTTGATCTCCTCGGAAAAAGTGTGCCACCCCTGCTGCTCAAACAGGGCGACATAGGCGTCGACCGTCGCCAGATCGTCATAATAATAGTACATGGCGTAATAGCCTTCCGAGTTCGACATATCATCGAAATTATACGGCATATCGTCAATGAATGTGTGGTACGGCATCAGCGCGGGGTTGGGCTCCATAGTGACCGCAGGTTCGGCAGTCGGCTCCGGTT
>JAZUPB010000038.1:0-2720 GCA_045604965.1 Acutalibacteraceae bacterium | reverse complement strand
AGCAGGCTGAATACGCATAACAGCATGAGAATGATGAATACAAGGGCGATCATTTCTTGTCCTCCTTTCCTGTTTTTGGGTACAAAAAAAGAGCCTTAAGCTGGGCGGCTCAAGGCTCTTTATGTATGACGGTATTTGGTTGTGAATTGGCAGAGGTAATAAAATGTATTGATTGCTGGATATGGGAGTGTTAAGATAATAAAGGAACTCAGAGCGACAAACTTGAAGTCGGAGGGATAAGTATGCAGACTTACAACTTACCTTGTGATTGGCAAATATCTATACCCGATAACTGGAAGGGAGAATATAATGAAGAAACTGGACAATGTGTGTTTTATCCTGATAACAGCGATTTAACAATTCGTATAACGCCGTTTCATGCAGAACGAGATGGTATACTTGCACCTGTAGAAGTTATGGAAAACGCATATATCAATACAATACCAGCATCTGCAATATCACGGGATGCAAATCCTCATAGTTTGGTCGGATATGCAGCGAGGATGTACGAAAGCACATTGATTGAAGATAATCAAACTGTCTATGTCATTTATATCGGATACTATGCCATAGGAGAACTGTTATCTATAAATATTTTTGGCACAAATAAAACTGAATGTGAACACGCCTTGGATATTATCAAAACAATAAAAAGGTAATATCTTAAGTGTGTGCCAATTCCAATTTGTCAAACCAAGCGCCGTTGAGGTTGATCCCCAGCGGCGCTTATATTATGCCTTCGTATTTTACCCGACGAAAATATAGATGTAGTATTCACCTTCGCCATTGCTTTCAAAAGCGAAATTGCAGTAGGTGTAGCCGACAGTTTGATAGGTCTGGAGAGCGTCTTTGATTTTTGCCTTGAGTGCTGAACTTGAAGTGAATGCTCCGCTGTAAGTAGGCGTTATCCAATGGCTGTTTGACTTGCCGAGTGATGAGTCATACTCATAGCCAAGTCCTCGTGCAATGCTAATGCAATCGGATTTCATCTCGCCGGAAGTACCCCAAACTGCAGAAGCTTTCTTCGTTGTTGTAGTCGTAGTAGCTTTTGTGGTGGTGGTGGTCGTTGTAGTGGTTGTTGGAGCTTTCGTCGTGGTAGTGGTTGTTGTCGCTGATGTGGTTTTCTTCGTTGTAGTTGAGGTGGGCTTCGCTGTGGTAGTTGTCTGCTTTGTCGTAGTGACAGTCGATTTACTTGCCGAGGTAGTGGTAGTTTTAGCTGTCGAAGCCGCCGTGGTTGTTGTGGTTTTTCGTGTTGCGCTTTCCTCAACCTTTGATTCAGTAGTAATCGCTGCCGTTGTGTTCTCGGAAGTGGTTGATAATGCTTCCGTTGTAGATTCGTCTACGGCTGTTCGCGTAGTTGTTGAAGTTGCTGTGGTGTCAGATACCGTAGGGACTGATTCTACAACAATCTCAGGATTAACAGGTGGACTGTCAATCTCCGGAGCACAACTGCAGGCGGCAAATACAATGCATACGGTTACAAGCAAAAAAGCAATTACCAGACGAATAGAAGAATGTGTTTTTCTCATTTCAACTGCCTCCTTTTTAGGTTGAAATTACTTACACACTCATAGTACATCAGATGTTATGGGAATACAAATGTGTAAAGGAAATATTTACCAGCCGAAGGATGAGCAGGTTATTTTCTGCGTCTGTCTGAACTCATATCTTTCGGCTTCACGCACGCATATAGTAACCTGATATTCTCTCTTTCGGCTGGTATTCTCGGCTGGTTTACCAGAGGGGGAGAGTGTGAGAGGGGGAGGAATCGAAAACAGCACCGATCCCGAAAAAGGGTACACTACTCCCCAGACGTACCGGTTTATCTTGCGCCATTCTTCCGAGAAGCGGCCTTTCTTTGCTGAACATGAGAATAATATTCGAGAGCCTCGATGACATAGCCCTCGACTTTATTCTCCGGCAGATTATCCGGAATATATCTGCGCAGTCGTTCACGCTGGAAGCTGTACTTCTCTTTTTGGTTCGGTTTTTCTTCTGAAAGTATGGCATATACACTATCCTCCGTTAAGTGTCCTTCGGCAGAAAGCTGCCGTATTCTTTGTGCCTGTGAAGTTGATGGAGTAGCCATTTCTGACTCCATTACACAGAGCAGAATCTTTTGTTCCTCTATCGGCAAGTATGAAAGCTCAACCGCAGGGCGAAGTGCAATTCTGCCCTCGTCTACCATATCAAGTATGGGTTTGATGAGTTCGGTAAGACGAATATAGCGGCGAATTTGGTCCTGACTTTCGCCAACTTTTTCGCCTAAAATCTGCCTTGATGTCTTACCGTCAAAATTTTGTGCCACTGGCACAGAATTTTCTTTTGTCGGTCTGCCAGCTTGTCTTTTCATAGCTTCAAGCCTCATTTTATACGAAAAAGCTTTCTCGCTTGGCAGGATTACTTCACGCTGGAGATTGCTGTCCACCATAATCAAAGTGGCGGCATCACGGTCAAGGTCACGGACAATAACAGGCATAGTATCCATACCTGCAAGCTGACAAGCCATTTTGCGGCGGTGTCCGCTTATGAGTTCATATCGTCCGTCCTCTTTCTTGCGGGCTATTGCAGGAACAAGGACGCCTTGCTGCTTAATGCTTTCGACCATTTCTGACATAGCATCGTCATTTATTACACGGAAAGGGTGATCGGGAAAATCGTCTATTTCCGAAAGGGAAATATCCGTTACTTTCTCGCGCTTCTCATCGGCTCGCTCTTCA
>JAZUPB010000037.1:0-23284 GCA_045604965.1 Acutalibacteraceae bacterium | reverse complement strand
CGCACAATAACTGCTCCGAGATAGCTGGCAATACGTTATTCCTTTCACTTCATAAGAATTACTTTGCTGTCTCTGTGAAAAGGGTACCTGCAAAGCACCTGGCAAGGATTTCGAGCTGTTAAATTTGGATTGATGCTTTTCGGTTTAAAAAAATATGACAGAAAATACTCGCAAACCGTTGGTGTCAGTGGATTTTGTCCACTTAGGTCATTCTATTTCTTGTGCACTTCTCCGCCATAACAAAAAGACCACCAAAAGGTGGTCTTTTTGTTGTTTACTGAATGGATTAGAACCCGAGCGCTGCCTGCGGCAGATGCTGCGAAATATACGGTACCGTGTTATTCAGCAGCCTTTTTTGTGCTTTCAGATTTAATAAGACTCAATGCACTTTCGAAAACGCCCTCACTGTGCATATCCTTAAGCTGTTGAGCTATAAGATAAAGCTGTATTGATAACTGTTTGGATTCAATATGATCCGTGCAAAAAGCCTCAAGCACTTCAGGAATATCATTTATATTTTTATACTTAAGAAGAAAATTTGTATCAACCAGGCCGCGCTCAGAATTACGGATATTTTTCTGAATATTTTCAATATCATCATCAAGATATCCTATTCCAAAGTAATCCGGTTTTCCGCCTCGTTCTATTAATCTGACATAACCTGTCAAAGAATTTTTTAATGTTTTCTTAGCTCGTTTCAGTGAATAATTACACTCCTCGCAAAACTCCCTTGTCATTGCATACGTAAGAATCTCATTAAAAGTCAGCTCTCTCTTAGTTTTGCCATAATATTTACAAGCTTTTCTTATATCAGCATAATCGACAGAACCTGAACCCGATGGAGCAAAACGGCCTTTGTTCGCTTTGGAAAACATAGCCTGCTTGCCTATGATAATATGTTTATCCCTTGTTATTACAAGCATAGAAACACCTATAAAATTTGCACAGGGGCTTCTTGTCAGATCATACAATGAACCATTTTCACAATTAAGCATTTTTTCACCGGAAAAGCTCACACCGATAGACCCGGGAGCAATAAACTGCTTATACACTATTTCATGACTACATTGCCCTGAAAAATAATCAGTTTTCTGAATTCTAACACTTCTCTTTGAAATATCAGGATGACTCGCCTGTCGGATAAGTTTGCTGTTAAATATAAGATTGGGACGGCGAAACTCATTTTCCATAATGGCAGGCGCCAAAATTTTAACCTCGTCCGGAATTTCAAATTTTCGTTTTGTTTCATAAAAAGTTATGTCGGTTCCTGATTGTAAAAAAGCATTAAACTCTTTGCTTTCAATATATTTCTCGCTGCTTTCTCCATTGAAAAAACCACATATTTTAAACCCGTCGTTTTCTTCAACATTTCCTAGCTTCAGATTTTCTTTTATTGTCTTTTTTTCATCCTCATCAACGAAAAAAATTGTTCCGTTGGCTCGGCGATTATATTCAATTATAAGGGTAAAAAGCGTATAAAGTGCTGAAACTGCTGCACTGAGTCCTACTATGAATTCAAGAATTGAATTTGCAAACGTACTACCTTTATCCAATATAAATCGAAGCAAAGAAACAGCTACTGCAAATAAAACAGTAATGATTGTTACTATTATTGATTTTGTCAATCCAAATGACATAAATGTACTCTGTATACGTCCTTTTATTCGATGAATTAGTACATTTATTTTTACTATATTATCCTTACCGATCATAATAACATCTCCAAGACGATGATATGTTAATTGCATTATAACCTATCTTATTTTTGATTACAACAAACCGCACCCTTACTTACTTGAGTCTTATTAAATTTTAAAATTAAACGCATTTACAAACATAATATAATCTCCAAATTATTCATACTTAAAACCACTCATAAGACTGTTGAGAAAACGACGATAATATGATATAATAGTTTAAAACATTTCGAAGGAGAAATAATAATGTTGATTCCTGTCATTATGCTTGCGGTGGGATTTATCCTGCTCATAAAAGGCGGCGACTGGTTCGTAGACGGTGCTTCCGGTATTGCGCGCCGCTTTCATCTACCTGAGATTCTGATCGGCGCTACTGTAGTATCTATCGGAACCACCCTTCCCGAGGTTATGGTCTCTGCCGGCGCCGCATTTCAGGGCAGCGGCTCTATAGCTTACGGCAACGCGATCGGCTCCATCATATGTAACACAGCTTTGATTGCTGCCTTGACTATCGCCATCAAGCCCGGTGCAGCTGCAAGAAAGAGTCTTGTACTCCCAGTTTCATTTTTCTTTCTATCCGCAGCGATTTATTGTGCTTGTTCCTATGTTTTCGGGACATTTTCACGTCTTATGGGCATAGTACTTCTTCTGATATTTGCTTTTTATATGATCTTAACTGTACTTAGAATGAAGAAAACAGCCGCTTCTATCGAAACTGTCAACGCAGAAGAATATATGGGCGCTCTTACAAGCGAAGAAGAGCTTGAGGCTCGCAGCGGTGAGGATTATGTCGTTGAATCCGCAGCAGAAGGCACCAAGGACAGTATTTTCAAGGATATCCTTCTTTTGGTGCTTGGCGCAGTGCTTATTGCATTCGGTGCAGATTTTCTTGTTGACAACGCCATTCTGATCGCTGAAAAATGCGGTGTTTCCGAAAAGGTTATCGGTCTGACCATCGTTGCTCTCGGAACTTCTCTCCCGGAGCTTGTAACAGCAATCACTTCTCTTATCAAAGGACACGGCTCACTTTCCCTCGGCAATATTATCGGGGCAAACCTTTTTAATCTTGTGCTCGTCAGCGGTGCAGCAATCACCATCAGCCCCTTTGATGTTCCTGTCTCCGGTCTTATCGGCGGCATCAATTCTTCACTGGTGCTTGATATTCCCGTAATGCTCTGTGTAATGGTTATCCTAACAGTACCTACTCTCTTCAGGCAGAAACTATCTCGCTGGCAGGGTATTTTACTTATCGGTATATATGCCGCATTCTGCACCCTGCAGTTTGTTCTTTGATTATTTAAATTATCTAAAAACCCCGTGTGTTCGCTCTGAACACACGGGGTTCTTTTATTCAGTCGATTTTATAAAATCAGAACTCTGTCTGAGCAGTCCAGATACGGTTGCCATATATATCGGTCAGGCAGTAGGAATAAAGAATACTGCCGTCATCGTGAACAAGCTCAACGTCGCTGACCTTCAGACCATCCTCACCTACAGTGATTGTATTGCCGAAGGTGTAGCTGTCTGAATATTCCTGGTCGTAAGAATAGAAATCACATACCAGATCGATCTTTGCGCCGGTCTTGATCTCAGTGATTATCTTTGCGGAAGGAGCTGTGGGATCCTCATATACGGGGCGGTATCCGATAACATCAGTGCTGTCATTTTCGCCATCAAAAGCAAATACAACAATCAGCTGTACAAGTTCGCCGTCAAGAAGTGCGGGAATGTAGCCTGTAATTACATACTGCTCGCCATCCTCGCTCCACTCCTCAGAAAGCATATAGTAACATGCAACCTGTCCGTTAAGAGCTACCCACTGACCGTCATAGTCAATGTAAAGATCGCCTGTTTTCTCGTCTCTTGTAAAAATATTGTCCATACCAAGATCGATATAACCTTCTCCGTCATCGTAGAACACATTCAGCTCAATGGTCTGAACAAGATCCCACTCTTCCTCTGTCAGGCTGACTACCTCTTTACCCTCTTCGTTTTCTGTGATAACAACGCGGTCGGGATCAAGATAGTTGTTCTTTATATAGCTCTTATAACTCTTTACCTTCTTCGAATCGAACCAGTCTTCGCCCTGTCCGACATCGATGCCTGTAAGCTCTTTGGACTTCTTGTTCTTTAAGAAGAGATCAAACATTGTATCAAGAAGTTCACCGTTGCTGCTGGATGAGGAGGAAGAAGTGTTTCCGCCAAGCAGATCAATAACATCAAGAAGAGAACCTGCAGAAGATGTAGTGGTGGACGAAGAGCTGCCGGAACCGTTCAGCATACTGCCAAACAGTGAATCCATAAGAGAACCGCTTCCGCCTGCTGCTATCTGTCCGCCTGCGGTAACGCTTGCAAAATCCTTGATGCAGTCGCTGTAGCTGTCGTCAATGCCTATCTTGTCGTATGTCTTCAGCGCGCTGGATGTCAGTTTGCTGGAGCCGTACGGGAAGTAGATAGAAATACCGTTTGCATTGGTCATATTTGACGATGTGCGGTTATACTTGACGCAGCTTCTGAGCACCTTTGCAAATGCCTTTGATTCGGAAGTACCGATACGATTTGCAAGGTCAATAAGGTCTACCTGATTTATATTTGAGGAAAACTCTCTTACCGAACTGCGTGCGTTGGAAATCTGCTTGTAGTTATCATCGTCGATAAGCTCGGAAGTTGACAGTGCGAATTCCTTGAAGGATTCGGGCACTGTTCCCGAAAGCTCTGCAAGGTCAACTATTGAAAGAGTTGTCTTGCTTCCGGGAGCCTGCTTTGCACTCATTTCAACAAAGCTGTCGATTATTTCCTTGCCAAGCTCAACTGTGGGCATCGATGTATTGGAAGAAAGTGCATTGAGCCACTCTGTATAGTACCAGCCGACACCGGGCTCTGTCTCCTCAGATGCTATGAGGTAATCAGCATAGCGCTCGGAAACGATAGCAGTTTCAAGTGTTGCCATAAGGCAGGCATCAAAGCCGATAAAATCGAACTTGCAGCCGCTTTCCTCTAGTGCTGTGTCTATTTCATCAAGAGTCATTGAACCCTCAGGGAAATTCTGGTCGTAGCCGTAGCCGCTGACCGAACCGCCGCCGTGATCCCAGAAAATAAGAGCATAGCGGTCTGCCTCGTAATTTTCTGTGCAGTAGTTGATGAAATCAGTCAGTGTCTCAGGATCTACCATTGACTTTTTGCCAGTTTCCTTGAGAAGGGTCATACCCTCTGATGTCACCTTGAATATCTGATTTTTACTGCTGCTTATGGTCTTGTTTTTCCAGGCCTTTGTTCCGCCTGTCTCAACGATGATGTTTACATCATCACTGATTTTTGCGCCGATCATTTCCTTGAGGTCAGATGTTGCCATACCGTGCTGAGATTCAAGGTCCGTTCCGCACATATAGATCATTATTGTAAAGGATGCGTTCTCTGAAGGGTAAGAGGAGTATTTCTCTCTTGCCATACCCGAAACGCTGAGGTCGGGCTCCTGCTCATCACTTACAGTGCCCGCAATGTCAAGGGAATCATATATGCCTAAGCTTTCGTTGCCTCCTGTCATCGAACCGCAGGACATTCCTGCGCAGCTGCCGTTTCCGAAAAGGAACCAGAGCACCAGAACGATTGCCAGTATAATTACGATCGTTCTCACCGTCTTGTTCTTCTTCAGAAGCGAAAACACTCCGAGACTTGCCAATGTTGTAATACATCCGCTGCCTCCGGACATATTCATTCCGCTTCTTGTTCCTCCGCTGTAGCCGGACGATGTTCTGCCGCTGTAGCCGCCTGTTTTTCCAACAGGTCTGCTGCCGACGGAGCTGCCCCGCCTTCCAACGGAAGCCTTTCCGCCTGAGCCGGTACGTCTTCTGCCGTGCTGCTGTGCCATATAAGGATACCTCCTGTTTTTCTGATAGATAAAATGATAATATCATAAATCTTACTGAATTAACAACGTTTTTTTACAATTTGTCCGTTAAAATCTTTTATTGTGCTTATTGTGCATCTTAAAGTGAAACATTCGCTTAATTTCATCACTAAATATACACATATACATATTGTTAATAATGTATTAATATGTTATAATTTGCATACGTATATACTTCTCGCATTTTTTGTTAATTAAGTGGCGTTTTCCCACATTTTTATTTGATTTTTGGGACGGTTTTGTGATGAAGGGATTTATAAATGACATAAGAAAAAGAACAATAGCGCTTTTGCTCGTTCTTGTTTTCTCAGTGAGCTTTATTCCGAACGTGCTTCATTCGGCTAAGGCTACTGATATTCACACTCATACATTTGAGGAATGCTGCAGACTTGTCTGCGATCTCGAAGAAGGCGAGCAGATAACTCTGCATATCCATTCTTCGGAATGTTCCTCCTCCGATGCTGAGTGCGGACTTACTGAAGGTAAAAATTTAATCGGAACTCACACTCACAGCTTGTCGTGCTATGAGCTTGTCTGCCCATATGCAGATTCATCTTTCGACACTGAAGGAAAAGAATCCGATTCTGATAGTACAGCGGCGCCTTCTGCAGCACACTCAGGATCTGATTCCGATGATACAAACAAAAGTGATCACAGCCGCACATCCGATTCGGATAAAACCGATGAACCTGCTCTGCCTATGATACCTATGTTTTCACCTCCCCCTGCTCCTTATGCTCTTACCGATCTTTCAATAAGCGGTGTATGGGATTACGGCAGCGGTTCGGAAAATGAAAACATATCCTTCGGCTCCTCAGAAACAGCGACCATAGATCACGACAAAAACTTTGAAAGCGAAAAAATCAATGTACGTGTTTCAGCAAAATTCCCCGAAGGAGCAACTAATAAAAAGCTTACCATCACACTTGCTCCCGGTCTTGTATGGCAGCACAACGGCTCATCTTCCATTCCCCCTTCATCCCTTGATTCCATAAGTGAGCTTACTAACCAGAGTACCGTTTACGGCGCAAAGCTTGGCGACGGTTCCTACACCTATAATTTTACCGACGGTGTGCGAAGTGTAGATATCGACCTGATCGTCACAAAGAGCATTGCAACAAACTTTGAATATATCAATGATGCCATAACTGTTGATGCCTCCTGTGTTGACGGCGGCACCACTGTCTCCGATCAGAAGATTCTCAAAACCGTTAAGCCCACGCAGAATAATACAGGATTTGTCTCCGCATCAAAGCTTTCTGCATTTGTAAAGCCTGATGAGACTGTTTATATCGTAGGCTCTCCTCTTGTAATGCATACCTACACAAATGATACTGCAGTCTACCACTTCAGACTTTATGACTATGTGGAGTTCAAGATCACAGCCCCCTCAAATGTCAACCTTGTATCTGTTGCAAATGCTCATCCCGGCTCAAGCATTTCTACTGCAGCAAACTCCAAGTGGCAGATCAAATCTCAGGAAACCGTCGGTGATTCCACTGTTTATACCATCCGACTTGAGAATCAGTACTATAGATCCTTCGGTGTAACACCCGAAATTATGATCCCCTCCTCCGAGTATGCTCCCGATGATAAAGTCACCCTTACTGTTGGCGGCATCGAGTGGAAGTTCTATGGCGACGATGTTATTCATTCAACAGACAAAACCGGCACGCTCACATACACTGTTGTTGACCCCAACAAAAGAAACGAGGTTGTAATACTCACTCCGTATTCTCACACTATGATATACACCGATGATTCCCCCGATGCAGTATATCAGCTTACAGGCTGGCATCTTAAGAATGACGGTACAGACCCCTCCTTGCCGAAGGTAGTGGAGTTTGAATTTGACACAACCAAAATCGGCGTAACCAATGTAACACTCCTTATCCCCAAGGGGGAAACTCTGACCAAGGTATGGTATAAGCTCAAGGGCGATACCCAGTGGACCGAGAAGGCCGTCAATCTCAAAGCAACGGGCAGCAGCTCTTTTACAAGCACTATTCTTTCAAATGTCGATCTCGGACTTTCCGAAAACGATTATTTCTCCGCAATGAAATATGAGCTTGATTTCGTCGATAAGAACGGTACTCCCGACGATACCTCCGATGATATCAGCTACGGCATACCTGCAGGTGCTACCTCCACCGGAAAATCAGGTGTATATACCCCTATCGCAGGCTTTAACACTTTACAGACCAAATCCGGCTCTGTTACCTCCTATGTCCGTGTTTATGACAAGGTGGAAGAAGGCAGAGAAATCGTTAACGACACGGGAAAGACTGCTCTGAAAACTAATTTCTCAAGCAATTATTACAATTTCATTCAGTACGACAATAAGGAAAAGAAGACTGCCAGTGCAGGAACAACGATGAATTTTTCATCTACCTTTAAATCCTACTGGGCAGGCTCCACAGGCTTTGCTTATTGCGTTGGCTTTATGCAGTATCCTGTCATCTACATCCGTGATGAAACCGGCTCAGGCATAACCAATGTCCAGCTTATTTCCAGTGACGGTTATGATGTCCTTAAAAAGTATTCTGAGTATGTAAAAGTCGAATACAGTCACACAGAAACCGATGACCATAACGGCGACGGAAAATTTGCAAAGGTATATAAGATAGATACCACGCCTCTGTCCTCCCTTCCCGACAAAGCTGACAGATTCGGCGCTGCAATAGGCTGCTATGATATCAGCGAAAAAATCAGAACTCTGACCCTCAAATATTCAATCACAACCCCCAGCACATACAGCGACAGTCAGACCATTCATAATATGTATGATGCTATCTTCCTGGAAAACGGTTCTCTGACATCATCAACAACCACTCGCAACAAGCTTATGGTTGCGTCGGACAGCTTTGATGTCAATAACGACGGCAAAACAACAGGCTCTGATATACTGACAGGAATACCCAGCAATGTCACAGGATATTACTTGATAACCTCCCGTGCCGATATTTCTGTGGCAACCGCAGCAAAGAAGGCTTCAGACTCTGTATATGACACCTGGAATGGTTCTGCTGCGGATTATATCCAGATGGAGCCCGATGAGGATTATAATCTTCGAATTTCAATATTCAACGGTTCAGGCTTCCCCACCAGCACTGAAATCGATATGATCACTTACATCTATGTTCCCATCCCCAAGCAGGGTCAGGAATGGGGCAAGCTCAACAGCGGTACAGATTCTGACGGAAAATCGGTTTCTGCATTTACATATTCAACAAAATTCACCGCTCCAATAGTAAATCCTGATTCCTCGGTATTTACTATTGAGTACGGCAATGTTGATACAAGCAGCTTCACCGCTTCATCTGATATCGCCGCTGTGGGCGCAAAGATAAGAAACGGGACAACTTCCTGGGGTGCTTACTCTGCTGACGCAAACTGCGTTCGTATAGCTATATCGGGAATGCCCGCCAGCGAAGCTCCCGTAAACTTCACCTTCCCCCTCGAAGCTGTTGAAACCACAGCCGAAAACGATGAAACCAACATTTTCTCTGCTGTATATTTCGAAGACATTACCGATGATCAGGGTCGCCGCTATACAGGCTGGTTTAACTCTGACAATATGGCTCTCCAGATCGCCTGGGGCAGCATAAGCGGCCGTGTATGGATAGACAGCAACGGCAACGGAATACAGGACAGCGGAGAGGTCGGTATGGAAAATGTCGCTGTGGATGCTGTTTATTCCGACGATGCCGCAAGGGCAACCTACTCCTTAAGCACCACAACCGATGCTGACGGCAAATACAGCTTCTCGAATCTCGGCTCCGACGAATATATGCTTATATTCCGCGACAGCAGATTCAAATCTTATGTATGTTCACCCATAAACAAGGGCACCAGCGACAGCCTTGACAGTGACGGAACTATTCACAGCTCCTCAAATGACGAAATGCTGTCTGCGCAGATAACATACTTTGATATCCCCTTCACCGACAGTATGGGCAGCACAAGCTATGATGCTGTACATATGGACCTCGGTATTGTTCCCATTGTAAGCGTCAGCCATCAGTGGAAAGGTGATGTTCCCTCAAGCGTTTCCTCAGCTGTACCTGAGACAGAAGCTTTTGCTGCAGGAACAAAATACACTGCACCCACTGTGAGCACCACCGCAGGTTATACCTTCGGCGGTTGGTATACTGACGAATCCTGCATTGCACCTTACACTGACGGTACTGCCGTTACAGAGGACACTACACTTTACGGCAAGTGGATTATAAATCAGTACGACATTACCTACTTCTGGGATGATGCTCCTGCAGGTGCTGTTCTCCCCACCAAGGACACCGTAGACTACAACACATCTTACAGTGCAAAATCACCAGCCGCTGTCACCGGCTACACCTTTGACAAGTGGTACACCGATGAATCCTGCACTGTTCCCTACACTGACGGCACTGCTGTTACGAAAGACACCACACTCTACGGCAAGTGGAGCATAAACAGTTACGACGTTACCTACTCCTGGGATAATGCACCAACAGGTGCATTGCTCCCCACAAAGGACACTGTTGATTACAACACATCGTACAACGCAAAAACTCCTGATGCTGTCACTGGCTACACCTTTGACAAGTGGTACACTGATGAAAACTGCACTGTCCCCTATACTGACGGCTCTGCTGTTACAGATGATACCATTCTCTACGGCAAGTGGATTATAAATCGGTACGACGTTACCTACTTATGGGATAATGCTCCAACAGGTGCTGTTCTCCCCACAAAAGACACCGTTGATTATAATACATCGTACAACGCAAAAGCTCCTGCCGCTGTCACTGGCTACACCTTTGACAAGTGGTATACTGACGAATCCTGCACTGTCCCCTATACTAACGGCACTGCTGTTACAGAGGACACCACACTCTACGGCAAGTGGAGCATAAACAGTTACGACGTTACCTACTCCTGGGATAATGCACCAACAGGTGCAGTGCTCCCCACAAAGGACACTGTTGATTACAATACATCGTACAACGCAAAAACTCCTGATGCTGTCACCGGCTACACCTTTGACAAGTGGTACACTGATGAAAACTGCACTGTCCCCTATACTGACGGCACTGCTGTTACAGATGATACCATTCTCTACGGCAAGTGGATTATAAATCAGTACGACGTTACCTACTTATGGGATAATGCACCTGCAGGTGCTGTTCTCCCCACCAAGGACACCGTTGACTACAATACTTCATACAGTGCAAAAACTCCTGCCGCTGTCACTGGCTACACCTTTGACAAGTGGTATACTGACGAAAACTGCACTGTCCCCTACACTGACGGCACTGTTATTACAGAGGACACCACACTCTACGGCAAGTGGACAAGAAATCTTATTTCCGTCAGCGGTAAGAAAATATGGGTCGAAAACGGAGAAGGTTTCGTAAGACCTGACAATGTAATAATCGAGCTGTACCGCAACAGCGTCAAACTGGATTCCGTCAGCATCGCCAAAGATACTTCTGCCTCCGAGCAGAGCTTCTCCTTCGACGGACTCTATGAATGTGACGAACAGGGCAATAAGTACACTTACAGCGTTAAGGAATCCGTTACACCCGAGAATTATGTTTCTGTTACTTCCGGTTACGACATAATCAACACCTATAATGTTGACAAATACGTTATAACCAAGGTATGGGATCATACCGGTGCGCCCGAGGCAGAGCGTCCCGAAAATTCTTTGATCAGATTGTACCGCGATGATTCAATTTACAGAACACTCACTATGAACGGAACTTACGGTCTGACACAGACTGTAATCGTACCCAGACTGCAGTCAGGCGGACATTCCTTCCGAATCGAAGAGGATTCTGTCCCCGGCTACACCACCACCTATGACACACCCATAGCCGAGGATACGGATTCCGACGGTGCTGCAGACACTGTTTATTACACCGTAAGAAACTCCTATGATATGCCGAAGATCAAGGTCAGCGGCATAAAGACCTGGATCGATGTTCCCAAGGGCGAAACAGTCCCCGATATTACCGTTGATCTTATGGTCGGCAGCAGTATTCTTTCATCCTGTGATATAGCAAGCGGTGAAAGTACATTTGAGTTTACCGATCTCGACAGGTATAACCCCGACGGAACTGTCCGTGCATACACCGTATCCGAGCAGGCTGTTGAAAATTACAGTCCTGTTTACACAGTTTCCGAAACCGATGCAGATGGCAATATCAGCATCAATATCGAGAACAAAGGCACCTTCACCTACGGCACTCTCACTGTTTCAAACACTGTAACAGGCGAGGATGTTCCCGAAGGCGACGAATTTGCATTCACTGTATATTTCAGCAGCAGTGTTGAGTATGAGTACACAGGTTCTCACAGCGGTACTGTCAGATCAGGTGATACTGTTTTCCTCAAAGACGGAGAAAGCATTACCATCTCTGATATACTCGCAGGTGTTATCTACAGAGTTGAACAGACTGAAAACCCTGCTTATATCACTGAACCTGCAGGCAGAGTAATAACCAATACAGTCGCTTCTGATGAAAAAGCCGATTTTGTCAACAACTACATCACACCTCCCAACGGAAATCTTGAGATTACCTCCAAGGTATCCGGCAAGGGTGCCGATAAGAATCTTTACTTTGAATACACAGTGGAATTTGATTCCGACAAGTCATTCAAATATAAGATCGGTGACACTTATGGCGTTATTTCAAACGGCGATATCATCAAACTTCGTCACGGCGAAACCGCCACGATATTCAAGCTGCCTGAGGGTATTTCCTACAAGGTCACTCAGACAAAGAAAACAGGTTATGTATTAAGCAGCAAGGGCGACAGCGGATTTATAACAACAACAGAAAACTCCGCTGTATTCACAAACAGAAAAACTCAGGTCGCCGGAGATTACGATGCTCCCGGCACAGGTGATGACAGCACAGCTCCTATTATCGCAACAATCATAATGCAGATCGGACTGCTTACAATGCTTTTCTGTATCTGGCAATTCAGACGCAGAAAACAGAACTGACCTAAAAACAGGGAGAAATAATTTCTCCCTGTTTTCTTTTGGCCTGTCATCTTGCAATTTGGTACTGTAATGATATAAAATTAATGATGATATACTTTTTATCTCCTATGGTTCTTGGAAGGAGAATATTATGAGCAATATAAAAAAACTCACTCTGCTTCATTCAAACGATCTGCACGGCGACTTTCTCGCCAAGGAAGTGGATAAAACACTTCTGGGGGGAACGTCTATGCTTTCGGGCTATGTCAATAGGGTCCGTCACGAGGAAAAGAACGTTCTTTACGCCATATCGGGCGATATGTTTCGCGGCTCTGTAATTGACAGCGAATACAAGGGACTTTCTACAATAGAAATAATGAATATGATCGCACCCGATGTTGTAACAATCGGAAATCACGAGGTAGACTACGGCATCGGACATCTTCTGTTCGTTGAAAAATGCACCAACTTCCCCATTATCAACGCAAATATGTATCTTTCAGGTACTACTGTCAGAATGTTCAGATCTCATATCATAAAAAAGATAGACGGTATGAGAGTGCTGTTTATTGGTGTCCTGACAAATGAAGCTCTGGTGAAAGCAAAGCACGAGGAACTTATCAGCGATCTTATCGACGTACGCAACGCAGCAAAGGAAGTCGGTAAAATATGCAATGCATACCGCACTGACGATATTGACCTCACTGTTTTGCTCACTCACATCGGCTTTGAGGCAGACAAGGCATTGGCTGCAGAGCTTGATCCTGATTGGGGTGTTGATCTTATCATCGGCGGACACACTCATACATATATGGAGACACCCGAAGTTGTCAACGGTATTCCCATTGTGCAGGCGGCTTCAGGAACTGCGCAGATAGGACGTTTCGATATTATGATCGATACAGACCGCAACTGCATAGACAGCTACAGCTGGCAGCTTATCCCCATCAACAGCAAAAACTGCCCAAGGGACAAGGATCTTGAAAAAGTAGTTCGAAAATACAAGCGGTACACCGATAAAAAATACGGACGCGTTGTCGCCCGTCTTGCAGACTGCTGTACTCACCCTGCAAGAAATCAGGAAACCACCCTCGGCAGGCTTCTCAGCGATGCATTCAAGGAAATGCTGGGGCTTGACATTATGCTCCTTGCCTCGGGAAGTATTCGCGGCAAAACATTGGGACCTATTGTGCTGTTCAACGATCTTGTGCAGATACTTCCCTTCAATGATGAAATATTCCGTGTACAGATAAACGGACGCCAGCTGCGGCATATGATTACATATATGCTTCGCACCGAGGCATTTACAGGTGCCCATACAGAGTTTTATCAGCTGTCAAAGGGACTTAAAGCGGAATATGACTTTGAAAAGAAACAGCTTCTAAGCTTTTGCTTCGAAGGAAATGAGATCAAGGATACCGATACCTTCAGCGTCGGTATGCAGGGCTTCCACCTAAACAACATCGGCAAGTTCCTCGATGTGCCCTACGACGAGATAGTTTCTGCAGGAAGACCTGTAAAAGTAGCTACCAATGATCTAGATGTCCTTGACGAATATTTCAGCAGCAGAGAACTGCTGAAAGTCAGCGACGAACAGCGTCTTGTGCTTCTGGGTGCACCTGATAAAACACCCGAAGAATAAAACATTCCGATTTTCAGAACGAAAAACCCCACAGTATCCTTTTAAGAATACTGTGGGGTTTCATAATTTATGTTCAGTTTTGTCCGTAATAGGCGTTCTTGCCGTGCTTGCGCAGATAATGCTTATCAAGCAGGGTTTTCTGCATAACGTCCATTTCGGGATTTATCATCATAGCGTGCCAGTCCATAAAGGCAACTTCTTCCATAACGACAGCGTTATGAACTGCATTCATTGCATCCGTACCCCAGGCAAAAGGACCGTGACTGTGCACCACAACACCGGGAATATCCGCTGCGTCCTTTCCCTCGAAGGCTTCGATTATAACGGTGCCTGTCTCCTTTTCGTACTCGCCGTTTATTTCCTCGTCGGTCATCTTTCTGGTACAGGGAATGTCGCCGTAGAAATAATCAGCGTGGGTGGTTCCCATTGCAGGTATTGCCATACCTGCCTGTGCGAAGGTTGTTGCCCAGCGGGAATGGGTATGTACTATGCCTCCTATAGACGGAAACGCCTTGTATAGCTCAACGTGTGTGGGCGTATCGCTTGAGGGCTTCCATTTGCCCTCCACTACCTTACCATCGAGATCAACAACGACCATATCCTCTTCGGTCATACCGTCATAGGAAACGCCCGAAGGCTTTATGACTACAAGGCCTGATTCTCTGTCGATACCTGAAACATTTCCCCAGGTAAAGGTTATCAGCCCGTATTTCGGAAGCAGAAGATTAGCCTCCAGAACCTGTTTTTTAAGCTGTTCTAACATCTTGCACCTCACATAACCTCGACGGCTGTTTTCTCTACAGCAAATGCGGAAACATATCTTTCAAGGAACTGATTGAATCCTGTGATATCGGAATCGTCTGCTGTAAGAGTATAGGAAGCAGCTCCTGCAAATACCTTGTTGTCAAGATAATCCTCAAGTGACTCTCCCTCATCCTTCCACAGCATATATGCACACAGGAGCGCCATTCCGTAAGGTCCGCCCTCGCCTGCTGTTTCCATAACAGAAACAGGTGCGCCGACTGCCGCCGAAAGCATTCTCTGTCCTACCTGCGGAGTTTTGAAATATCCGCCGTGACCGTAAAGCTTGTCAATTCGGACATTCTCTTCCACAGTAAGAATATCAAGTCCTATTTTAAGGGTTGCAAGTGCAGAAAGCAAGTGGGTGCGCATAAAGTTCGCAAGAGTGAATGCACAGTTGGGATAACGTGCGAACACAGGTCTTCCCTCATCAAGATCGGTAACACCTTCTCCTGAGAAGTAATTATATGAAAGCAGTCCGCCGCAGTCTGTATCTCCCTCAAGCGCTTTATTGAAAAGCATTGTATAAAGTGCGCCCTTGTCCTGAGGTGCACCGATTGCATCAGCAAATTCGGAAAGAAGATTTACCCAGGCATTTATATCAGATGTACAGTTGTTGCAATGTACCATTGCAACCGCCTGACCTGCCGGAGTTGTAACCATATCTATCTCCCGGTGTACACCCAGCTCGTGATCTGTTACAAGCATCGCAAAATCGGAAGTACCTGCAGAAACATTGCCTGTACCGACTCTGACAGAATTTGTTGCCGCCATACCTGTTCCAGCATCGCCCTCACAGGGAGCAACGCTGACACCTGCCTTGAGAGTACCTGTGGGATCAAGAAACAGTGCACCCTCTTCTGTAAGAGTTCCGCCGCTGACGCCTGCAGGAAGTACCTTCGGAAGGATATCGCGCAGTTTCCAGTCGAAGTCAATAAGAGAGTCGAATTTCTCAACCATCTTCTGATTGTAATCAAGTCTTGCGCTGTCTATTGGGAACATTCCCGAAGCTTCACCGATTCCCATTACCTTTTCACCGGTGAGCTTCCAGTGGATATAGCCTGCAAGCGTTGTGAGGAAGGCAATGTCTTTTACGTGCTCTTCCCCGTTTAGCACTGCCTGATAAAGATGTGCAATACTCCATCTCTGTGGAATATTGAAAGAAAGCAGCTCGGAAAGCTTTTCTGCAGCTTCACCTGTTATGGTGTTTCTCCAGGTGCGGAATTCTGCAAGCTGATTTCCGTCCTTATCAAAAGGAAGGTATCCATGCATCATTGCGGAAACACCGATAGCGCCAACGGTTGTAAGCTCTGTGCCGAACTTTGCCTTTACATCTGCGGCAAGATCAGCATAACAGGCGCGAATACCCTTATGAACTTCGTCCATAGGATATGTCCAGATGCCTTTTTCCGTCAGCTGATTTTCCCATTCATAGCTGCCTGATGCTGCAGGGATATGTTTTTCATCAAGAAGCACCGCTTTTATTCTTGTAGAACCAAGCTCTATACCAATTACACATTTAGAAAGATTCATATTTTTCAATCCTTTCAAGGATGATAAAATCAATGGGTTTCAAAAGGGACGATGTCCCTTTTGCAGGATTTCAAAGGACAGCGTCCTTTGATAGGGTTTGGGACAACGTCCCAACTTTTCATCGTTCTAAAACACAAGAAGGGGACGATGAAGACATCGCCCCCTCTGACTGCTTATTTCAGCTTCCAGATGAGATCCTTTACAAGGAGCTCTTCCTCAAGCTTTTCGGGAGTTGTGTCCTTTGTGATGTGGACGAACTCTATATCCATCATTCTCGCCCAGTCGCGCATCTTCTCAGCAGTTACGTCATAGGAAAGAACAGTGTGATGTGCGCCGCCTGCTGCGATCCAGCACTCAACACCTGTGGTAAGATCAGGCATTGCTCTCCACATAACTCTTGCTACGGGGAGATTGGGCATTTCCATAATGGGCTTTACACATACGATATCCTGACAGATAAGGCGGAATCTGCCGCCCATATCTATAAGGGTAACAACTATACCGTCACCCTCCTTGCCCTCAAAGACAAGACGTGCAGGATCTTTTTCATTCATACCGATACCCAGATGATGTGTCTCGATTCTGGGCTTGGTTGCTGCAAGGCTGGGACATACCTCAAGCATATGTGCGCCGAGGCTGTATTCCTGACCCTCAACAAGGTGATAGGTGTAATCCTCCATAAATGCGGAAGCACCGTTGCCGCCCTCACCCATTGCCTTCATTACTGCTGTCAGTGCGGCAACCTTCCAGTCACCCTCACCGCCGTAGCCGTAACCAAGGCTCATAAGATGCTGTGAAGCAAGTCCGGGAAGCTGCTCCATACCGTAAAGATCCTGGAAAGTGTTGGAGAATGCCATACAACCTTCTTCGTCAAGCATCTTCTTCATTGCTATCTCTTCTCTTGCCTGATAGCGGATAGCATCGATATTATCAGTAGCAATGTCATAATCAGCAGTGTAGGATGCCATAAGAGCATCGATCTGTTCATCAGTAACAGCATTCATCTCTTTTACAAGATCACCTACAGCCCAGGTATTTACCTGCCAGCCAAGCTTGATCTGTGCTTCTACCTTATCGCCTTCGGTAACTGCAACTTCGCGCATATTGTCGCCAAAGCGCATAACCTTCATTTCCTTGGAAACTGCAACGCCTACAGCAGCCTTCATCCAGTCGCCGAGACGGCAGAGTAACTTTTCATCCTGCCAGTGACCTGCGATGATCTTTCGTGCAGCTCTGAGTCTTGCACCGATAAATCCGTGCTCACGGTCTCCGTGTGCAGCCTGATTCAGGTTCATAAAGTCCATATCGATTTCTTCATTGGGGATCTCGATATTGTACTGTGTTGCAAGGTGGCACCAGGGCTTCTGAAGATTTACAAGTCCGTTTATCCACATCTTGCTGGGAGAGAAGGTGTGACACCAGGTGATTATACCTGCACACTCATCACTGAAATTTGCTTCCTTAACAACGTTTGCAATCTCTGCATTAGATTTTGCAGTTACCTTATAAACCAGAGGATAAGGCAGCGAAGCGCTCATCTTTTCTGCCATTTCCTGTGCTCTTTTGTCTACGGTTTCGAGAACCTCGGGTCCGTAGAGAAGCTGTGAGCCTACTACAAACCAAAACTCGCGTTTTTTCATAATATACCTCCGAAATTATCAGACCTTATTCTTGTTCTTTCTCGAAAGAACAACACTCTGGATAAGCAGGAAGAGACAGATCATAGCCGCAACTGTGATATTTGTCCACCAGGCTTCGTCAAGTCCCAGAGAGGAAACGATGTTTTTGATGGTATTGAGGGAAAGTACGCCGAACAGAGTACCGACAATATTACCGACACCGCCTGTGAGCATTGTTCCGCCAATGATGGAGGATGCTATTGCGTTCATTTCCTCACCGCTTGCGTGAGAAGGAGAGCCGGAGCCAACGTGCATAAAGTATACAAAGCCGCCGATACCTGCAAGTACGCTGCAGAGCATATGGGACATAAACTTTGTTTTCTTTACGTTGATGCCAAGCATATTTGCACTGTGCTGATTGCCGCCGACAGCATAGAAGCTGCGTCCGAGCTTTGTCCAGCGAAGCAGTGCAAAGAGAGCTGCTACCAGTACAAGTGCAACTATAACACCTATCTCAATATACGCAGGAACATAGTTGCCTACCTTGTTGTAGGAACCCATAAGGGGAACATTGATTCTGGTTTCCTTAAGAGCCTTGAATCCTTCGTGAGCTACGTTGAACTGAGTAGCATTGACTATGGTGGTCATACCCTTTGCAAAGAACATTCCTGCAAGAGTAACGATAAAGGGCTGTATCTCAAGATATGCTACGATATAACCCTGTACAAGACCGAACAGAACACCGATGAGCAGTGCAAGAAGGAATGCTGTAAAAACATTTCCGCCCTTATAATCGAGGTGTACTGCGCAGCTCATACATACGAGAGCAGTGACCTGACCTACGGAAATATCGATTCCGCCGGTGATCATAACGATGCTCATACCGCAGGAAAGAATTATCAGTGCGGCGTTATTATTGAGAATATTGAAGAATGTCTGAGGCTTGAGAAATCCCTCTCCGAGGAATACAACCGCGCAAACATACATAATCACAAATACCGCAATGGTAATTACGAGGAGAATGTTTGTATCGGAAAGAGAAGATATCTTTTTAAGCAGCGGAGACTTTACCTTTTCATTGTTTGTCATCTTAGTTTGCCTCCTTTACCGCTTTTGCCGGTGCAATCTTCTTCCAGGCACGGGAGAGCTTATCTCTTACAACAGGAGCACTGAGAACAACGAGGATGATAACAACTACTGCCTTGTATGCAGGCAGAGCAGAAGACTCAACGTTGAATTTGTACAGTGTTGTGGTAAGGAACTGGATAACATATGCACCGAGAATGGATGCTGTCATATTGAACTTACCGCCGGAAAGTGCATTTCCGCCAAGTGCAACTGCGAGGATAGCGTCCATTTCAATATCCTTTGCAACAACGGAATAGTTGATGCTGGATATACGGCTTACCTTTATAAATCCTGCAAATGCAACACAAAGTCCGAGAATTACGTATGTAAGGAACTTGATGAATGCAGGGTTGATACCGTTAAGGCGTGAAGAATTGGAGTTGATACCCACTGCCTGGGTGTAAAGTCCGAGGTTTGTGAACTTGAGCACCAGTGCAATGGCGATCATACAGAATATTGCAATAAATATAGGTGTGGGAATGGGAATTCCGGGGATAAAGTTTCCGTAATAACCGAACTTGGGATCGCTGATGATGGGAAGCTCATTGTTGTTTATCCAGGCAGCGATGGAACGTCCTGCAGTAAAGAGTATAAGTGTTGCGACCATCGGCTGTATTTTGAAATAAGCAACCAGTGTGCCGTTGAATGCACCGAAAAGCATTGCTACAACACAGGCTACGAGGAATGCAACGATTATAGGAGCCTGCATAGTTTCAGGTCTCGATTCAGTTCCGCAGAGAACGCGGAGCATTACAGATCCTGCGATTGCCATTGCAGAACCGACACTGATGTCCTGTCCGCCTGATGCAGCGGTAACAAGAGTCATACCGATAGCAAGAATGGCAAGCTCTGAAGCGTTGTCAAGAATAGTGATGAGATAGCCGGAGAAAACCGGATCTCCTGCACTGTTCTGACCGAGGGTGATCTTGAAGAATCCGGGGTCAGCTATGAGATTGAATATTACAAGAATCAACAATGCTGCGATAGGAATGAATATCTGCTGCTTAACAAGCTTGAGCAGAAAACTGCCGATATTTTTGAGCACTGTTTTTGCGGTATCCATAAAGTTATTCTTTGATGCAGTCATTATTGTTCTTCACCTCCTGCAATGGTTGCCATTATCTTCTTCTGTGTCAGATCGTCGCCCTTAAGCTCACCGACAGTCTTGCGGTCACGCATAACTACAAGACGTGAGCAGGTACGGAGCATTTCGTCGATCTCGGAAGAGATAAAGGTTATACTCTTGCCTTCTGCGGCAAGCTTGAGCACCAGCTTCTGTATTTCTATCTTTGTACCGATGTCGATACCTCTGGTAGGCTCGTCAAGGATAAGATATACAGGGTTTGCAAGCAGCCAGCGTGCAAGAATAACCTTCTGCTGGTTGCCGCCTGACAGAGAATTGATGGGAGTTTCCGATGATGCAGTCTTTATATCAAGCAGCTTGATATACTCATCGGCAAATTCCTCTGCCTGGGCACGGGTAAAGGGTTTGAAGAAGCCCTTCATAACCTGAAGTGCAAGTATGATATTGTCGCGGACAGAAAGATCTCCTACTATACCGTCGCGCTTTCTGTCTTCAGGCAGATAGCTTATGCCATTCTTCATAGCGTCAAGAGGCTTGTTTATCTTTACCTTCTTGCCGTCCATCATAACAGTTCCGCCTGTTACCTTGTCTGCACCGAATATAGCACGTACACATTCGCTTCGTCCGGAGCCGAGAAGACCTGTAAAGCCGTTTACTTCGCCCTTGTGTATTGAGAAATCGAAGGGACTTATGCCGGCAGCACTTGCAAGACCCGTTGCTTCAAATACTGGTACTGCACCTTCTTCGATCTCGTAGCTCTCACTGTCGCTCTTGATGTCAGCAAGGTCGTCAAGATCCTTTCCGAGCATCTTTGATACAAGCATAACTCTGGGAAGATCCTCGATTACATATTCGCCTACCAGTTTGCCGTCGCGAAGTACGGTGATCCTGTCGCAGACCTCATAGACCTGCTCGAGGAAGTGGGTAACGAATATGATACCTACTCCCTTTGACTTCAGATCGAGCATCAGTTTGAACAGCTTTGCAACTTCCTGCTCGTCAAGGGATGATGTGGGCTCGTCAAGTATAAGTACTTTACACTCCATATCAACCGCACGGGCAATAGCGACCATCTGCTGAACTGCTATAGAGCAGTTGCCCAGCTGGGTTGTTGCTGTGGTGGGGATTCCGAGAGAATCGAGAAGCTTCTGAGCATTCTCATTCATCTCTTTCCATTTTGTAAGAACGCCCTTGGTTCTTCCTATATACATATTCTCTGCAACTGTAAGGTTCGGGCAGAGAGTGATTTCCTGATAAACGGTACTGATGCCATTTTTCTGGGCATCTTCCGGAGATTTCAAAGTTATAGCCTTTTCACGGCCTTTTATGTATATCTGACCGCCATCTTTGGGATATACACCGGTCAGAACCTTTATCAATGTGGATTTTCCAGCTCCGTTTTCGCCCATAAGAGCGTGTATTTCACCTTCACGCAGAGTGAAGTCTACATTTTCAAGAGCACGTACGCCGGGGAAATATTTGCAGATGCCACGCATTTCCAAAATTGCGCCCTCTTGCATAGTTTACCGCCTCCCTAAGCAGATTATATCGGTTCGTTTCTATAAAAGACACGCGCGGTGCGGATACAGGGATATACCGTGTATACCGTACCGCGCGCTTTCACATTACCTGATGATCAGATAAATCAGTTCGCTAATCAATTAGATGCCGTACTTGTCAACATCTGCCTGAGTGATGGTGGAAGCGTCAAAGCCCTTCTCATCCATAATAACTACCTTCTGTGCAGGAGCTTCGCCCTTTTCAAGACCCTTGATGATCTCGTTGATGTAGGAAGCCTGGAAGGGGTTGCACTGACCGTCGTAGTTCCAGTTGCCCTTAAGGAGCTCTTCGAGTGCCCACTTGTTGCAGTCGAAGCCCATAACGATGACGTCCTTGCCTACGCCGTGGCTGATGTTAGCCTTATCGAGTGCTGCAACAGCGCCCTTAGCCATATCGTCGTTCTCAGCATAGATTACGTTGAATGCCTTACCGGAGTCGATAACAGCCTGAACGATCTGCTGTGCGTTGTCAGCGTTCCACTCAGCGGTCTGCTGGGTAACGATGTTCCAGTTAGCTTCTGCAGCAACCTTAGCATCGAGAGCGCCGGAACGGCCGATCTGTGCAGCGGAACCCATAACGCCCTGGATGTGGATTACGTTGTACTCGGAGAGGTTCTGGGAAGCAAGCCAGTTAACAGCGGTCTCGCCTTCCTTAGCCATATCGGAAACGATGGATGCCTCATAAAGGCTCTCGTCAGCGTCGATGGTGCGGTCGAAAAGGATAACCTTGATGCCAGCGTTCTTAGCATCGGTGAGAACGGAATCCCAGCCAGCAGTACCAGCTGCGGAGATGAGGAGGTAATCAACCTCGTCCTGGATGAACTTCTGAGCAGCAGCGATCTGCTCGTCGTTCTTAAGGGAGTATGCGAAGGATGCATCGTAGCCGTTAGCTTCGGTGAAGGTTTCCTTCATGTCTTTGTCGTTTGCTGTACGATAGCCGGACTCGTTGGGGTCGTTGTTGATGATACCGACCTTAATGAGATCGCCGTCGCCGCCAGTCTTGCCGCATGCTGCGAAGATTGTGACGAGCATGAGTGCTGCCAAAACGATTGCCAATAACTTTTTCATGATCTTACCTCTTTTTCATAAGATTACGATAGCGTTTTCGCTTCGTTGCCTTTATTAAAGCACTCAAAGTCTCTGACGTCAACGCTTTCTCAACCCCATAAATCAAAATAGGCATGATGAATAAATACATGTTTGTCACATATCGCAAAAAAGAATACAGGTTAATCTATTGACATTTTCTAATCGTTTGAGTTATCATTTTTTTATGATTATTTGTTTGTTTTTTTATTACGGATAAGCATTGGCAGAAATTATCAATCATCATTTTTT
>JAZUPB010000036.1:0-83744 GCA_045604965.1 Acutalibacteraceae bacterium | reverse complement strand
CATGCATTCACACACCTATAACATACCGTACATTTATCCTTCCCTTGTGCTTTATTATCTGTCATGATAATATTTTCTGTTGGGCATATCTTTACACATTTAGAACATCCAATGCACTTGTCTGCATCTACCTTTAACTTATCACTATACTTTTTGGTTCTATGACCAAACCATAATCTCTGTGATAAGAAGCCTGCCAATCGGGATAAAATTCCTAGTCCCTCTTGTGGATATTTTCCATTCTTAATATGGACAACTGCTTTTATTACTTTTCGATTTGCCTTTTCAACAAGCTGAGTATTCTTTTCAAAGGAACGCTTTAATACTTTCTCATCAGCAATACTATCTGGCATTTGCAGATGCAAGCCTCCTATGATTTTTGCACCATATTGTTTCAACAAACGCCCCAATACTCCTGCACCATCTCCACTAAACAATGCCATTGTAGCAATAATAAAAACTCTTTTCCCTTGCCACACCGAAGAATTATTATGTATAAAATCACTCAAGATTTTGGGTACTGCACTATACTGAACAGGATAACTAAATACTATTTCGTCATAGCTATTAATCTGTTCTATAAGTTTTTTATCTTCAATAGAAAACATAACCAAATCGTTATCATATTCTCTTAAAAACACTTCTACAGCATATTTAGAGTTACCTGTTCCACTAAAATATATTCCTAGCATAAATCAACCTCAAAATTCAAATTTGCCGTTAAATTAATTGTAGCAAAATCATCTGAACAATTCAACGCTGCAGCAGTGCAAAGCCACTTTTGACATTAATATCAAAAGTGGCTTTTTGTATTTTATCGCTCGCCATTTAAGGGTCTGCAGGCTTTTATTTAAAGCGGCAATTCTTCTTTTATTCTTCTCTTTTCATAATATACATATGATTTTATTCCTGCTTTGAGCAGTATTTTTCTCGCCTTATCAAAATCGGACGCAAGATATTTTGCTTCGTGGGCATCGCTGCCTATTGTGATGAGTCTGCCGCCAAGAGAAGCATAGCGGTTTATTATCTCAGTCTCCGGCGATGGCGTTCCGCCGTTTTTTATCGCAGAGGTATTTATTTCAAGCGCCTTTTCCTTTTCAATGAGCAGAGACAGTATCTCGTCGTATTTCTTTGCATATTTCTCATACGGCATTTCCCTTCCGTCACGCCTGACTATATATCGAAGAGGATATGTGAGATGTGCCAGAGAATCAAAATCACAATGCTCTATTGTCTCAAGTATTTCGTTGAGATATGCAGAATAAATCTCCCGGGGATCGGTGCTTTTGAAATCCAGATAATAGAAATCCTCGTGATCTCTTATGTTGTGCACAGAGGCGAGTATAAAATCCCAGTCGTAAAGAGAAATATATTCTTTCGCAAGCTCAGGATAGTGCGCCGCCTGACCTATTTCCGTTCCGCACAGTATATTCATTTCCGGGTATTGGGAACGCAGATTTTCTATTTCCCTTACACACTGCATATGACTGAGTTTTTCTTTTTCAAATTCTGACGGAAGTATATCGAGATGATCGGTTATTGCTATGGCACGAAGACCGATTTCTGAAGCTCTGTCAAGCTGTTCACCCAATGTACTTATGCCGTCAAATGAGTATTTTGTATGGACGTGGCTGTCTGCCAAAGGAAATTTAAACATACCAAAACTCCTCTCCTTGTTGATTTTAACATATAGCTTTGTAATATTGCAATAATGTGCTTGATAATTTTCGAACAAAGTGCTACAATCTGTGTACAACTAAAGGAGGTCTCCTTATGAGAGCTGTTATTACCGTTATAGGCAAGGATATGGTAGGTATTCTTGCAGGCGTATCCACAATATGTGCAGAAAATAATGCTAATGTCACTGAGGTCACCCAGTCCATTATGCAGGATCTTTTTGCTATGATTATGCTTGTTGACATTACAAATATTTCCGTAGATCTTCCCCAGCTGCGTGCAAAGCTCGTTTCCTACGGCGAGGAAAAGGGTCTTACTGTCCACGTTATGCACGAGGATATTTTCAATTCTATGCACCGCATCTGACGGAGGTATCTTATGCTTAACACCAAAGATATTCTTGAAACGATAAAAATGATACAGGATGATCATCTTGACATCCGTACCATAACTATGGGTATCAGTCTGCTCGACTGCGCCCGTGCAGACACTGAAAGCGCCTGCACTGCTGTTTACGATAAAATCACAAAAAAAGCCGAAAACCTTGTAAAGGTCGGTGAGGAGATCGAACAGGAATACGGTATTCCGATCATCAACAAACGTATTTCCGTCACTCCTGTGTCTCTTGTCGCTGCTGCAAGCGGCGGTAATGCCGTTCCTTTTGCAAAGGCTCTGGACAGAGCTGCAAAGACTGTCGGAGTCAACTTTATAGGCGGTTATTCTGCTCTTGTTCAGAAGGGTTTCGGTCCTTACGATGAGCAGTTTATCGACAGTATTCCCGAGGCACTTTCTACAACTGACCTCGTTTGTTCTTCGGTAAACATCGGTTCCACAAAAGCGGGCATCAATATGGATGCTGTCGCAAAAATGGGTAAAATAGTCCGTCAGTGCGCTGAGCTCACCGCCGACAACTGTTCCTTCGGTGCCGCAAAGCTCGTTATCTTCTGCAACGCACCCGAAGACAACCCGTTTATGGCCGGTGCTTTTCACGGCGTCGGTGAGCCCGACTGCGTTATCAACGTAGGTGTTTCCGGTCCCGGCGTTGTTCGCGCCGCTCTTGCACGTCACCCGAATCGCGATATCACAGGCGTTGCCGATATTGTAAAGCGCACCGCTTTTAAAATTACCAGGATGGGTCAGCTGGTCGCTCAGGAGGCTTCCCGAAGACTCGGCATTCCTTTCGGTATTGTTGACCTCTCCCTTGCTCCTACTCCTGCTGTAGGAGATTCCGTTGCGTACATCCTTGAGGAAATGGGCCTTGAAAAGTGCGGTGCTCACGGCACTACCGCCTGTCTTGCCCTGCTCAACGATGCAGTTAAAAAAGGCGGCGTTATGGCAAGTTCCCACGTAGGCGGTCTTTCAGGCGCATTTATACCTGTTTCCGAAGATGCAGGTATGATCGAGGCTGCCCGCTGCGGTGCTCTTACCCTCAATAAGCTCGAAGCTATGACTGCCGTATGTTCTGTCGGTCTTGATATGATAGTTATCCCCGGAGATACAAGCGCTGATATTATCTCCGCCATTATCGCAGACGAGGCTGCCATCGGTATGATCAACTCCAAGACCACTGCTGTCCGCGTTATTCCTGCTATCGGTGCAAAACCCGGCGAAGAGCTTAATTTCGGCGGTCTTTTCGGTTCAGGTCCTGTTATGCCCGTAAACACCTATTCCCCTGCGAAATTTATTTCCAGAGGCGGCAGAATACCTGCTCCCATTCAAAGCCTCAAAAATTAATTTTAAACAAAACAGCCGTCCAAATGGGCGGCTGTTTCAGCAGTAATTCGATTGAAATTGAAAAAATAAAAGAGTATAATATCGGATAGATTTGGTTTGCTTTTTAAGGAGGGTTTCCTATGAGCCAGCAAAATGAACTGAAACGCACTATTGATGCTATAATCGCCACCGACAAAAAGGCTCGTGAGGCCACCGAAAAGGTGCGCGAAAATGCCGCCAATGCTGACAATCATATTTCCGCTCGCGTAAAAGCTGTTCACGATGAATATATGTCACGTGCGCTCAGACGTGTTGATATCATTCAGAACGCAGAACAGGAATATGCTGACGGTGAGTGGGCTAAAACAGAGAAAAAATATACAGCTGTTTCCGAAAAGCTGAACAGGCTCTATGCAGAAAAAGGTGACGAGTGGGTCGATGAACTTGTCAGAAATGTTATCGACGCAGACTGACAGCCATTTACCATATTAGAGGAGGGTGAGTAATGCCGATAAGTTCAAAAGCTTCAAATGCATTGTATGCAAAATGCCGTGCTATGTTCGGCAAAAGACTCACACATCACGATATTGATATACTTATCAATTCCCGTTCTCTGTCCGAAATTGCACTTTATTTAAAGAGCAACACCCGTTATTCTTCTGCTCTCGCTAACGTTGATGAGCGTCTGACTCACCGAGGTCAGCTTGAAACGGAGCTCAACAGGATGCTCTTTCAGCAGTTCGAGGCACTTTGCCGCTATGAGATTTCAGTAGGTGAACATCTCTCTGATTTTGTTCTTAACCGAATGGAGCTCAAGCAGTTTCTTTCCTATCTTCAGCATCTTGATGCAGGGCATCCTCAGGATTTTATATTCACTCTGCCCTACTTCTTCGAGCAGCATACCGATGTAAAACTTATGGAACTCTCTCAGATACGCACTTTCCCGGAGTTTCTTGAGCACATTAAGAAAAGTATTTTTTACGATGCACTGAAAAATGTGGATTACAGCAACGGTCACTTTGATTACGCTCTTGTGGAAAACCTTATGTATTCAAAGCTTTATGACACCGCTCTTTCTTCCTGCAAAAAATATTATTCCGGCGATGCCGAAAAAGCACTTCTTGACCTTTTCGGCACGGAAATAGAACTGCACAATGTTATGTCTGTATACAGACTGAAGAAATATTACAACGCATCAGCTGAATTTATCACATCAATGCTTTACCCCTATTCCGGACGCATAAGCCGACGTGTGATGAATGAGATAGTAAACGCTGAAACTGCAGATGATGCTCTTGATATTTTCCTCAAGCGCACCTCATATCGCAGGGAGATTAATCTTGAGCTTATAAAAAGAAACCATATTGACAATGTTTTCAGAGAGCTTCGCCATAAGCGCGCTCATCACTATATGCACTTTTCCACCAATCCTTCGGTTGTTCTTCTTTCCTATATGATACTCACGGAAACAGAACTGACTGAAATCATTACGATAATCGAAGGTGTTCGCTACGGCCTTTCTCCCGAACGAATTTCTGAGCTTATTGTAATGGATAATTATTGATTCTCCTATGAAGGAGGCTGATAGAAATTGGCTATTTCAAGAATGAGACTTGTCACCGTCAGCGGTGACATAAGCAAGCTTGACAAGGCAATTGAGGCCTGCTGCAAAAACGGTGACTTTCACATTGAACAGGCTACCGACTTTTTTGACAGCAAGCAGGGCTATTCTGCAATAAACGAGGATAACCCCTATAATCATTACCTTACAAAGCTTGAAAACACTTTAAATGACGCAAAGCTCACCGTTTTAGAGTCTGATTCGTCAGATTCCAGTATTGAATCCTCAGATCTTGCAAAATTCGTGGATTCCTTTGCGGAAAACTTAAGCGGTCTTTCCGCAAAGCTTCGCGAGCTTGAAACAGAAATCCGCGACACAAGCCTTTCCCTTGAGCAGATGAAGCACTTCGAGGGTCTTGATGTGGATCTCAACGAGCTTTTTGCCTGCGAATTTGTTCACACCAGATTCGGCAGACTGCCTGTTGAAAGCTTCGAAAAGCTGGCTTATTACAATGACAATCCATACGTTATGTGCTTCCCCTGCTCAAGAGACAAGAAATATGTATGGGGTCTCTACTGTGCTCCGTTGGAAGCCATCGGCGAGGTGGACAGAATATTCCAGGGGCTTTACTGGGAACGTATCTGGCTGCCTGCGGAAACAGGAACTGTGGAAGATGCCTGCGGATTGCTGCAGGACAAACTGAGCCGAAGCGAAGCAGAGCTGACACAGACCAAGAATGAGCTTGACAGCTTCTGGGTCAATGAAAAAGACAAATGCGCCCGTGTTTATACACTTCTCAATCAGAGGAAACAGACCTTCGATCTCAGGCGCAATGCTGTCAGATACGGTGATTCAAACACCTTCTTCCTTGCAGGATGGATACCTTCCAAAACCCGCAACCGCATAAGAGCTGATCTTGACAAAGTTTCAGGCATCACCTACAAGTTGGAGCGACCCGATGAGTGCGGCAAGGAACCGCCAACAAAGCTTAACAATCCGATGCCTATCAAGGCATTTGAATTCTTTGTTTCCATGTACGGTCTTCCCTCCTACAGAGAAATCGACCCCACTCCGTTTGTTGCGATTACTTATTTTCTTCTCTTCGGAGTGATGTTCGGAGATGTTGGACAGGGCCTTGTTCTTACTCTTGTCGCATATATCTATATGTGGAAGATCAAGAAAATGCCCCTTGGACGAATCGTCACCATATGCGGATTCTCATCTATGTTTTTCGGACTGGTCTTCGGATCGGTGTTCGGTTTCGAGGAATGGCTCAATCCTATGTTCGCCTGGATACACGAGAAAACAGGTGTTCCGCTGACACACGGAAAGCTCATTGACGTGCACCACCCCTCAACTATCCTCGGACTTATCTACACTGCAGTCGGAATCGGCGTTGTACTTGTCATCATTGCTATGATGATAAATATCTACTCCAAGATAAAGCAGAAGCACTGGGGTCTGGCGCTGTTCGATTCCAGCGGACTTGCAGGACTTGTTTTCTATACTGCTCTTATCGCCGGTGTCGGAGGTCAGCTGCTTCTCGGCTGGGATATACTCTCCGTCCCCTACATTCTCGGACTTATCGTCCTTCCTCTTCTGCTTATATTCTGCAGAGAACCTCTCTGCGAGCTGCTTGAGGGCAAGGAACACTGGCTCCCGGAAAGTATCGGCGACTTTATAATGCAGAATTTCTTTGAGCTTATAGAGGTTCTTCTCTCATACGTCTCAAACACCGTTTCCTTTATGCGTGTCGGCGCATTCGTTCTTGTCCACGCAGGTATGATGCAGGTAGTATTCACTCTTGCCGGCGAACCTGGTTCTGCAACCTACATCATCGTTGTTGTTATCGGCAACATCATTATTATGGCTCTTGAGGCACTGCTTGTTGGTATACAGGCTCTTCGCCTTGAATTTTACGAAATGTTCAGCCGCTTCTTCTCCGGCACAGGCAGGGCTTACGAACCTGTTACACTCTCTGCCGATGCCGCAAAAACGAAATAATATCGGAGGAAATACTAATGAATTACATCATCTATCTTCTGCCCCTTGCAGCTATTTTTGTAAGTGTTTATGCCGCTCTCAAGTCTTTTACAAAGCACGGCAGCGGTTCCAAGGCACTTAAGGTCAACCTCTCCTTTGTAGGTATCTTTGCTCTTGTTATTTTTGCCTGCGGCTATACCGTTTCCGCAGCATCTGCTTCTGATGCGGTAGTTTCCGCTTCCGACACAGCAGCTGCAGTTGCTGCTGCCGCTGCTGTCGATCCCACCAAGGGTCTCGGTATGATCGCTGCTGCACTGGTTACCGGTCTTTCCGGCATCGGCGGCGGTATTGCTGTTGCCGCTGCAGCTCCCGCTGCTATCGGCGCAACAAGTGAAGATCCCAAGGCATTCGGTAAGGCTCTTATCTTCGTTGCTCTCGGCGAATCCATTGCTCTTTACGGTCTGCTGGTTTCCATTATGATCCTCGCCAAGTATTAATTAACATATGAAGTTCTTTTTGATAAGCGACAATCGTGATACTGCTGTCGGACTGCGTCTGGCAGGCATTGAAGGCGTTATCGTTCACGAAGAGAATGAGGTTCGCTCTGAACTAAAAAAAGCTATGGACGATGAGGCCGTAGGCGTTATTCTCATTACCGAAAAGCTTATCGGTCTTTGTCCCGAGCTCGTTTACGATCTCAAACTCAATCGCACTCGTCCTTTGATTGTCGAAATACCCGACAGACATGGAAACGGACGTGCCAAGGATTCTATTGAGCGGTATGTCCGCGACGCCATAGGCGTTAAAATTTAAGGCAGGTGTAATTTATGCTTACACAGGAAGAAAAGCTGAAAGCGTTTCTTTCCGCTATCGACGATTATGCCGAAAAACAACGTTCAAGAATTTTATCGGAGCTTGAACAGAGCAACCGTATCGCTGTCGAAAAAGCGGAAAAAGCTACTCTTGACAATGCTTATGAAATTATAAATCAGCGTACTGCGGACGTGCGTATGCAGGTCAGCCGTGATATTGCTATGCGCGAGGCTGAGGCCAAGCACAATCTTATCCGCAAACGCAATGCAATAGAAGCTGATATCTTCGCTCGTGCAGCCAAAAAGCTTCTCGAACACACGAAAACCGATGCATATAAGGCATATCTTACGGGTTGTGCATCAAAGGCATCCTCTCTTTTCGAAAATGCCGATGGTACAGTTATATTTATCCGCAGTGATGATATTTCTATGAAGGACGATATTATCAGTGCGTTTGGCGGAAAATGCACCGTATGCGAAGATGAATCAATCAAAATCGGCGGTTTGCGTTTTGAAAACGATGAATCTGCACGGGCAATAGACGCAACCTATGACAGTGCGCTTTACTCTCAGCGCGACAAGTTTGCCGAAACGAGCGGACTTAAAGTTATTTGATTATTGAGGTGATAAAATGACCTCCAATTGTGTTATTCACGGCATCAACGGTCCCGTTGTGACCGTAAAGGGACGCACCTCCCTTTCGATGATGGAAATGGTATATGTAGGTGAGCAGAAGCTTGCTGCTGAAGTCATCGGTGTTGCCAACGATACTACAACTATACAGGTTTACGAGGAAACTACCGGACTTCGTCCCGGTGATCCTGTTTATTCAACAGGCGACAGACTTTCCGTTACTCTCGGTCCCGGTATCCTCGACAATATTTTTGACGGCATTGAACGTCCTCTGAAAAAGATCGAGGAGCAGTGCGGCGCCTTTATTGACCGAGGTGCAGCTACCAGTGCTCTCGATGAAAACAGGCTGTGGAAAGTTACAGTCAAGGCAAATGTCGGCGACAAGCTCTGCGGCGGACAGATCTATGCGGTATGTCCCGAAACTTCCATCATCGAGCACCGCTGTCTTGTTCCTCCGACTCTGAGCGGAACTGTTAAGTCCGTTAAGCCGAACGGAGAATATAAAATCAATGACACCGTCGTTGTGCTCGAAGACGAAAAGGGCAATCTCCACAATCTGACTCTTTGTCAGAAGTGGCCCATCAGAAAGCCCCGCCCCGTATCAGAGCGTCTTTACGCCAATGCGCCCCTTATCACAGGTCAGAGAGTCATAGACACTCTCTTCCCCATTGCAAAAGGCGGCACTGCTGCTATTCCCGGCGGTTTTGGTGCAGGAAAGACTATGACTCAGCATCAGCTGGCAAAATGGTGCGATGCTGATATCATTGTTTATGTCGGATGCGGAGAGCGCGGAAACGAGATGTGTCAGGTTCTTTCTGAGTTCTCTGAGCTTATGGACCCCAAATCTGGCAGACCTATGACAGACCGAACTGTCCTTATCGCAAACACTTCCAATATGCCTGTTGCTGCTCGTGAAGCTTCTATTTATACAGGCATCACTCTGGCAGAATATTACCGTGATATGGGTTATCACGTCGCTATAATGGCAGACTCCACCTCACGTTGGGCGGAAGCGCTCCGTGAGATATCCGGACGTCTTGAGGAAATGCCTGCTGAGGAAGGCTTCCCTGCTTATCTCCCTTCCCGTCTTTCCGAATTCTACGAGAGAGCGGGACTTATGAAGACTCTTTCAGGAGAAAACGGTTCTGTCACCATTATCGGTGCTGTTTCTCCTCAGGGCTCTGATTTCTCCGAGCCTGTTACTCAGAACACCAAGAGATTTACACGTTGCTTCTGGGCTCTTGACAAGGCGCTTGCATATGCACGTCATTATCCTGCGGTAAACTGGACCAACAGCTACAGTGAATACGGCAACGACCTTAAAAACTGGTATGACACCAATGTCGGACCCGAATTCGTTAAGCTCAAGGAGCAGACTGCTTCTCTCCTTCAGGAGGAAGCAAAACTTATGGAGATTGTTAACCTTATCGGTTCCGATGTTCTCCCTGATGATCAGAAGCTCATCATTGAAATATCCAGAGTTATTCGTCTTGGATTCCTTCAGCAGAATGCTTTCCACAAGGAGGATACATTTGTACCTCTTGAAAAGCAGCTTAAAATGCTCAGATGCATTTCTTATCTTTACGGCAAGGCTCAGGCCGCCATTGCTGTCGGCGTACCTCTTTCAAAAATTACTGAAACAGGTATTTTCGACAGTCTTATACGCATCAAATATGATGTTCCGAACAACAACCTCAAGCTGTTCGACAATTATATCCGCGACATAGAAACTGCCGTTAGCTCGGCACATTAAGGAGGGAACCTGCTTTGATTTTTGAATACATCGGTGTCAAGGAAATTTCCGGTTCTCTCATTATCCTTGAAAACGTCGAAAACCCTTCGTATGAAGAGATGGTTGAGATCAGACTTGACGACGGCTCTGTAAGAAACGGCAGAATCGTTAATATCGAGGGCAACCGCGTTGTTATTCAGGTTTTCGAGGGTACCAGCGGTATTTCTCTAAAAAACACAAGAACTGTTCTCAAAGGAAAGCCTATGGAGCTTAAGCTCTCCGAAGAAATGCTCGGAAGAGTTTTCAACGGCGCAGGCAAGCCTGTAGACGGTCTCGGCGAAATATACCCCGACAAGAGTGCCAACATTAACGGCACTCCCATAAACCCCGTTTCACGTATTTATCCCAAAAATTATATCAGCACCGGTATTTCTTCCATCGATACTCTTATCACTCTTATCAGAGGGCAGAAGCTACCTATTTTCAGCGGCTCAGGTATGAAACACAATGAGCTTGCCGTGCAGATTGTACAGCAGGCTAAGATCACCGGTGAATCCGGCTCCGATTTCTGCATTGTTTTTGCCGCAATGGGCGTTAAAAGTGACGTTGCTGACTATTTCCGCCGCTCTTTTGAGGACGCAGGCATTTTGAGCAGAGTTACAATGTTCTTGAATCTTGCAAACGACCCCATAATCGAGCGTATACTTACACCAAGATGTGCTCTCACCGCTGCTGAATATCTTGCATTCACTCACAACAAGCACGTACTTGTTGTTATGACAGATATGACCTCTTATGCAGAGGCTTGCCGAGAATTTTCTTCCTCAAAGGGAGAAATCCCCAGCCGTAAAGGCTTCCCCGGTTATCTTTATTCTGATCTTGCATCTCTTTACGAGAGAGCAGGTATGATAAAGGGCAGTACCGGCTCTGTAACCCAGCTTCCTATTCTCACAATGCCAAACGATGATATCACCCACCCTGTTCCTGACCTTACAGGCTACATTACAGAGGGTCAGATCGTTCTGGATCGTTCTCTGGACTCTTCCGGTGTTTATCCTCCCGTTTCTATCCTCGCCTCTCTTTCAAGACTTATGAAGGATGGTATCGGCGAAGGCTTTACACGAGAGGATCACTCCGCTCTTTCAAATCAGCTCTTTGCATCCTACGCTAAGGTTCAGGATGCCCGTTCTTTGGCTTCTGTTATCGGTGAGGAAGATCTTTCTGCTGCCGATAAAAAGCTGCTTGAGTTCGGACGTGCATTTGAACAGCAGTTTATAAAGCAGGGGGCCAATGAGGATCGAAGCATTGAGCAAAGTCTTGAGCTCGGCTGGAAACTTCTCGGAATGCTGCCTAAGGGCGAACTTGACAGAGTTGACAGCGAAATTCTGGAAAAATATTACCGCGAACTAAAAAATTAGTTAAGGAGGAGCAGATATGGCTAACACAGTGCCTACCAAAGGCAATCTTATCGCCACAAAAAAATCTCTCGAGCTTGCAAGTGTTGGCTATGAGCTGCTCGACAGAAAGCGCAATATCCTCATACGCGAAATGATGACACTCATCGACCGTGCAACCTCTATTCAGGGCGAAATAGATTCTGTTTACTCCGAAGCGTATCTTGCACTGCAGACGGCAAACATTATTCTCGGTCGGTGCGATACTCTCGCTCAAACTGTTCCCGTTGATGACAGCCTGCACGTTGACTTCCGTTCTGTTATGGGTGTTGAGCTTCCGACTGTTACCCTCGATGACGATGAGCTTGCTCTTCCCTTCGGCCTTTATTCATCACAGTCCGCTCTTGACGAAGCATACATCAAATTCCGCGAGGTCAAAAGACTTACTGCTTCTCTTGCGGAGATAGAGAATTCTGCATACCGTCTGGCTAACGCCATAAAGAGCACTCAGAAACGAGCCAATGCACTTAAGAATGTTGTTATTCCCAGATTTACGGAAACTGTCAAGTTCATCACAGAATCTCTCGATGAAAAGGAAAGAGAAGAATTCTCAAGACTTAAGGTCATTAAATCAAATAAAGAAAACAAGTAAAAATTGGATATTTTTTGTTTTCAGTATTAAACCGAGCGCACTGTGCAAAATAACAGTGCGCTCGGTTTGCGCTTATACAAATTTCAAATTTGAAATTCGTAAAGGAGTTGATTTCCGATGCTTGACAGAATCGCTTTGCTTTTAACTATCGTTGGTGCCCTTAACTGGGGCTCTATCGGTCTGTTTAAGTTCGATTTCGTCGGCTGGCTTTTTGGCGGACAGACTTCCGTCATTGCGCGAATTATTTTTGTCGTCGTAGCTCTTGCAGGCCTTTGGTGCATCTCTTTGCTGTTCAGAGACAGAGAAGAGGTCGTGTCTGACAGGAACAGAAGCTAAAAAGCTAAATTGCTTCATTCCCGTGTGTCATCGGCACACGGGATATTTTTCGTCACGGGTGACACAGTATTGACAAACTAAATTTATAATAATATAATATTTGAAAAGAATATTTTTCTGCCACCGGGTAGTGAAATGCTTACGCATTCGTCAGCACATCGTTAGGTCTTAGAAGATGTGCTCGCGGATGTTTTCTTTTTTAAGGGGGGTAATTTTATGAAGATAAAAAATCCATTTGCCGATCTTACGAAGTTTGAACTTTTTTTGTGGCTTTCTTCAGTGGGGATTACAATCTGTGCAGGTATCTTTTCAGGCTTAGAGGGTATTCTCAATACTGCTGCTTCACTTATAGGTGTCACTGCTCTTATTTTTGTTGCAAAAGGCTATGTTTTAGGGCAGGCTCTGACTGTTGTCTTCGCTGTGTTCTACGGCATAATATCTTTCCACTTCCGTTATTACGGCGAGATGATAACCTATCTCGGAATGACCGCTCCTATTGCTGCTCTTGCAGTTATTTCGTGGCTGAAACACCCATACAAGGGCACAAAGGAAGTAGAAGTACATAAGCTGACAAAAAGACAGTGTATTGTTATGTGGGTTCTTACCATTATTGTTACTGCTGCTTTTTATTTCATTCTCTCTGCACTTGGAAACGCCAATATTCTTTTCAGCACCATATCTGTTTCAACAAGCTTTATTGCTTCTTATCTTACTTTTTACAGAAGTCCCTACTATGCCATAGGCTATGCGTCAAATGATATAGTTCTCATTGTCCTGTGGGTTCTGGCGTCTATCGAAAACTCATCCTATATCCCTATGATAATATGCTTTGTTATGTTTTTTGCGAATGATATGTACGGTTTTTTCAACTGGCGGAGAATGAAGAAAAGACAGTGTGCGGACATATGATTTTTTAAAGCAGGCATTTCGCCTGCTTTGTTTATGTATGAACAGTTAAGGGCGTTGCCCTTAAAACCCAAAAGGGGTTTCACCCCTTAACCCCACCACCTTTGAAAAAGGTGGACGAAACTTTTGGCATAAAGAAAATCCCACCTGCTGCGTAACAGGTGGGATATATTCTTTGGTTACTTATTTGTTCATTGCCTCTACGAGTGCCTTGGTATCACGTGCGATAACAAGCTCTTCGTTGGTAGGAATGACATAAACCTTTACCTTGCTGTCTGCGGTGGAAAGCTCGATCTCTTCACCTCTGTGGGTGTTTGCTTCAGCATCGATCTTTACGCCGAGATAATCAAGATACTCACAGACTGCTGCTCTGTGGCTGCACTGGTTCTCACCGATACCTGCAGTGAATACGATAGCGTCAACGCCGCCGAGTGCTGCAACATAACCGCCAACGGTCTTTGCGATCTGATAGCGGAGAATGTCGTGAGTGAGCTTTGCGCGCTCGTTGCCATCCTCTGCAGCCTTGCTTACATCTCGGTCATCGGAGGAAACGCCGGAAACGCCGAGCATACCGGACTTCTTGTTGAGGAGATCAGACATCTGCTGGGGAGTGAAGCCTTCCTTCTCTGCGATGAAGGTAACAACAGAGGGGTCAAGAGATCCGGAACGGGTACCCATCATAAAGCCGTCCAGGGGAGTAAGTCCCATACTTGTGTCTATACACTTGCCGTCCTTGACAGCAGTGATGGAGGAACCGTTGCCAAGATGGCAGGTGATGATCTTTGTTCCTTCAGGATTCTCAGCTTTGCCAAGAAGCTCAAGGCAGCGTGCGGAAACATATCTGTGGCTTGTGCCGTGTGCGCCGTAACGACGTACCTTGTACTCTTCGTAATACTTCCAGGGAACAGGGAAAATATATGCCTTGGGGGGCATTGTGCTGTGGAAAGAGGTATCAAATACAACAGCCTGAGGTGTGTCTGCGCCGAAAGTATCGATAGAAGCGCGGATACCCTGAACGTGTGCAGGATTGTGGAGAGGTGCAAGAGCGCCAAGCTCTGCGATATCCTCGATTACCTTTTCGTTTACGAGGCAGCTTTCGCTGAAGATAGCACCGCCCTGAACAACACGGTGACCGATTGCGGAAACCTCTGAGAGCTCGTTGATGACCTTGCCCTCACCCTCGGTAAGCATTTCCTTAACGAGAGCAAATGCCTCGGTGTGGTTGGAGCAGTCCTGCTTCTTTTCGAAGCTTCTGCCGTCGGGAAGCTTATGGGTAACAAATGTACCGCCAATACCTATACGCTCGCAGTTGCCCTTTGCAAGTACGGACTCATTGTCCATATCGATGAGCTGATACTTAAGAGAGCTGCTGCCTGCGTTGATTACGAGAATTTTCATTGTGATCTACTCCTTGTAATTAACTTTGCAAACTGGTATTATGATAGTACAGTTTTTTGTTTTTTTCAAGTCATTATAGCTTTTTTATCCATTTTATTACGTATTTGGAGGTTTATGTGCATATGAAGGTCGCAGGTGTGGTTGCTGAATATAATCCTTTTCATAACGGGCACAAATATCAGCTTGAAAAAACACGTTCCGATCTCGGAGCTACACATATAGCCGTATGTATGAGCGGCAGCTTCACCCAGCGCGGTGACTGTGCCTGTATTTCCAAATTCGCAAGAGCTAAGGCTGCCGTTTTGTGCGGGGCTGATATAGTTCTTGAGCTGCCTGCCCCCTGGGCTGTTGCACCTGCAGGAAGATTTGCCGCAGGTGCCGTCTCTGTATTAAATGCACTCGGTTGTGTTGATATGCTTTCCTTTGGTTCGGAGTGCGGCGATATTGATCTTCTGACAAGAACGGCAAAGGCTATTCTGAAGACGGAAAACGAACTGTTTTGCACTTTGAAAACCGGCGGAAATCTTGCAGCGGCACGGTATGAGCTTATTTTCTCAAAGTATGGAGAGGAAGTTGCCTTACCGCTTAAATCTCCCAACGACACACTTGCTGTGGAGTATATACTTTCTTCGTTGAAATTATGCAACCCAATCCCCTGCCATGCTGTAACTCGCACAGGAGCAAAACACGACAGCTTTGCTGTTTCCGGTGATTTTGCTTCTGCATCTCTCCTGAGAACTATGCTATCAGGCAGCGAGTGGATCAGTTATGTTCCGGAAGCCTCTCGACATATTATAGAGCAGGAAATAGAAAAATACGGCGGAACTGCGGATATAAGCAGGCTTTCCATTGCCATTCTCGCCGCATTGCGCAAAATGTCACCTGAGGATTTTCTCAATTTGTCAGAGGTTTCCGAAGGTCTCGAAAACAGAATATACAACGAGGTTCGTACTGCCGCTTCTCTGGGCGAATTATACGATGCCGTCAAAACCAAACGATATTCTCATTCCCGAATACGCCGCATCATTCTTTCCGCTTTTCTCGGTTCTTCTCGCAAATACACAAATGCTCTACCTGCGTATATTCGCATATTGGCAATGAATGAACGGGGAAAGGAAATAATTTCTGCAGCAAAACCGTCTTTGCCGCTTATAGCAAAATATTCTGACACAAAAAAACTGTCCATTTTGGCAAATGAAATATACGATCTTGAATGCAGAGCAACTGATCTATGGGCTTTGTCACTGCCCTTCCCCGCTCCCTGCGGAATGGACCGCACAGAAAAGCTTGCGATAGTCTGATATAAAAAAAACGCTGCCGTTGGCAGCGGTTTTTTTATCATTTATTCGTAATAAAAATACGGAAATTCCTTACAGCCGCTTATGGCCTTGCTTCTTTTAAGAAGAACCGACACCATACTTTTAGCACTCTTTCCGAACACCGGCATTGGCTGGAAATTATTTTTCAGTGTACCTGTACTTGAGCAATTACACGGAATAATACTCCATTGCTTCATCTTTGCCTTTCCGTCTTCGTCCTTACAAAACGATGCTCTGAGGATAAAGGTTTCCTTTTCCTGCAGTGTAGTTCTTCCTCCGAAGGCAAAATTACCCAATCCATAAGCAATTACCTTGCCTTTGTATATCTCTGCTCCCTGAATAATATGAGCGTGATGACTGACTATCATATCAGCACCTTTATCAATAAGCGCGTGTGCGGCGTTTCTCTGTGCCTTGCTGGGAGTTGTGACATATTCTCCTCCCCAATGCAGGTTTACCACAACTATATTGTCATCTCTTTTATACTGTTCCACCTGCTTATTCATAGCTTTTACTACATCTTTGATCTCTGTTGGGTATTTCCAGTGTCCTGCACCTATAAGCACTACCTCTATACCGTTTATTTCAGTAATAACCGGAGTATCCTTCGAAAGTGTAGAAACTCCTGCGTCATTCAACAGCTTGACGGTATGATCAAACCCCTTCTGCCCATAGTCCATAGAATGATTATTCGCCAGGTTTGCCACTTCCACCGATGCTCCTGTGAGGATATTTACATAATCAGGCTCTCCTCTGAAATGATACTTCTTGTCAGCTTCCTTGCTTCCTTTTTCAGCAAGGGTGGCCTCGTAGTTTATTACTGTAATATCATCTGTTTCGAATATATGCTTTACTTTATCGAATGGATATGTAACACTTCCCGATGCGCGGTAAACTGCAGGAAATCTGTTGGATGCATTGTTTCCGTTCATATATCCGAAGGTACAGTCTCCTGTAAAAGTCATAGTAACGCTGTTGTCATCCATCTGATTCTGCAGATTCATACATTGTGCTGCAAACTTGATTTCTTTTGCAGTCATATCAAGGGCTTCTGCTGTTTTTTCAAAATCGCACTGCTCTCCGCCCTCTGCAAAGCTTATAAATTCTGCAACTGTTTCGTACAATTCTTTCGCTTGCGGATCAGTGCAGCGTTCAAGTAGTTTCTGCTGATTTCTAACCGCTTCCGATGCTTTCAAGTCAGTATATGATATTGCAAGGTTTTTCATTGCTGCCCTTGTTTTTTCATAATAATCATTTTTAACTTCAATGTCGGTTCGGCAGGATATGTTGCTTATTTTATCATACACTGTAATAACAGCACGTCCTCCGCTGCGTGCTGTTATCAGTCCGTCTTCCACTGTAATAACGTTATGATCTGAACTTGACCATACAAGTTCGAATTCGGTTTCATTTGGAGATAAAATAACCTCAAGCTGTTTTTGCTCTCCTGCGGAAAGCTCTGCAGGAGATTCCTTAAGCTCAATGGTTATTTTCGGCTCATTCGGCTTTATCCAGATTTCTTCATCCGGCATTTCCGGCTTTTGATCTCCCTTTCGTATCAATAAAATATTCGCGCAGACAATCAGTAATGCAAACACAACTATTAAGATTTTTATCAATTGTCTGCCCTTGTTATTTCTGCTGTTCATTAGATTTCCTCTTTCAAAATATTCGTGTAACTGTAATTTGCGATCTCTCCGCAGACTTTGTAAATGCCTTTTTTATCCTTGCTGTCACCGTTCATTCCGGTAGCTATAACCACTATGCCGTCACCGCTTTCCTTATCGTACGACATAAATGATCTTACTCCCTGCGCATTTCCGGTGTGATAGTAAAGTGTGCGGCCATCATACATATTTTCCTGTTTTCTGAGAATATAGCACTGGTCAAAGCCATCAAGCTCAAAATACGTTTTTTCCATCTCCGCTACAGACTTCGGTGATATGTAATATTCGCCGTTATACTGTCCGTCATTGATCAAAATGGTTGCAACAGATGCCATATCCTTTGCACTTATTGTAAGGGATCCAAAATATTGAGCATAGTTTTTTCCGGGTGTTGTATGGTATGTTCTGCTAAGCTGCTGTTTTACTGAGCGATAAAGCTTTTCTCCCTGGTACAGTGATGCTATATCTTTTTGTGACTTTATCCATTTTGCGTGGTATGCCGCATCAATTCCCATTCTGTCAAGAAAATAGTTCTTTGAAAAGTCAATCAGTGTTTCGCCCAGTGCTTTTTCGGTTACCGTACCAATTACTCCTGCTGAGAAATTATTATATTTCCACGCTGCTTTTGTTCCCGGTTTTACATTACGATATGTGGATTTGTTTGTTAAGCCATCCTTAACAGTGCCGTCAAATCCCAGATCATACATCGATGAAGTATGCGTCATCAAATGTTCAAGTGTTATTTTTATATCGGAGTATTTTCTGTTTTGCACCTTATAGCCCAGTATATCTCCTATATCTCCGTCTATTGTCAGTGCTCCCAGATCACGTGCCGCCATTGCATTCATCGCTGTGAAAACCTTTGAAATTGACGCTATGCGTATTTTGGAATCACTTGTCATCTTCTTTTTGCTTGCTTTGTTTGACCAGCCGTATTCGTAAGTATACGCAACCTGTCCGTCCTCAATAATCGCGGCAGTCAATCCGACTACTCTGTATTTTTTTGCAATGGAATCGATTTTTTTCTTCTGCTCATCGCTCAGTGCGGATATCTCCCCGATATTCGCCTCATCTGCAATGTAACGTGTATCTGTTTCCGACAAGCTTTCAAACTCTGTCCAGCCGGAAAATCTTTTATTGCGCACATATGCCCAACTATCGTCACGGCAGGTTATTACACATACACTGCCTGCTGATATTTCTTTTACCTTTTCTGAAGATATATCTTTCTCTGTATAAAGCACCAAATCCTTTGATGCCGAGGCACTCTGCCAACCGCTCCACTGTAAGATTTCTGTGTTTTCAGCAGGATCGCTTTCGCTCACAAAAGGCAGATCGGAATCGGTCTGCGAAATAAATGCGTTAATATTTTCATCGGGATCTGTATCCAATCCCTCATTATAATCCTCAAGATCATCCTTTACAAAATGCTCTGACATTAATGAAGGTCTAAGCTCAACTATTATATTTAGTACCACTATCACCAACACACATACAGCTGACAGCACTTTCACTATTCTGTTCACAGTATAGCTGACCTTCCTTCATATTATTTTCTGTTTTATTTTATAATAAACCTGTATCGGAAACAAGACAAATTTATTAATATTATTTTCTATTCTTCCTTTTTACGCAAAAAAGCTGCGATTTAAAACACCGCAGCTTTTTTATTTGATATTTACTTAGATATCCCACGATGCTGTGGGGCAGTCAAGTTCGGTTATCGGGTTGCTGAGATATGATTTGGAAATTTTGAGAATGTGCTTCTGAATATCGGCAGCCTTCTCAGAACAGAGAGGTCTGGGCTGATAGTTATTTACAGACACATTTTCTGCCGATGTAGTATAACAGGGCACTCCGATTACACCTGCTACGACCGCTTCTCCGTTTCTTTTTGCCAGTCTTACTCTCAGCATCAACGCTATACGGTTAACAGAGTCTGTTGAACCCTTTCCTCCGAATGCAAAATTGCCGAGGCTGTAGAAGATATATTTGCCCTTGTAAAGCTCTGCTCCCTGAAGAGTATGAGGATGATGCCCTACTACCATATCAGCGCCTGCGTCAATGAATTTATGTGCAGGCTTTGCCTGGTCTCCGTTGGCATCTTCACGGCGTTCAAGTCCCCAATGGGCATTTACGATAACTATATTATCAGTTCTCTTATACTGCTTTACGAGAGAAACAATATACTCTGTAAGGCTGTCACCGTAACGCTTTGATCTTCCTCCGCTGGGATAAATGTAGTTGCAGGAAATGAGCACCATTTCAACATCGTCAAGCGTTGTCACAACTACAAGCTCTTCATCGCCGACCTGCATTCCCGCTTCCTTTATGCTCTTGACTGTTTCTTCATATCCTGATTTTCCCCAGTCATATGCGTGGTTGTTGGCAAGGTTGCAGCCGTCAACTCCGCTGGCGGCTATCATATCCTTTGCCCAGGAAGGTGAGCCTTTGAAATTGTAATACTGTGATGTTGCTTTGTCCTTTGATGTGGTAAGCGTTGTTTCAAGATTAATGTATGTATAGTCGTCATTAAAGAAGAACGACTTGACCTGATCAAAGGAATATGTGGGGCTTCCTGCTGCTTCATATATTGCGGTGTAATTTGTCTTTTTATTGGAATCGGGCCAGGTGCCGAGAGTACAGTCTCCGACAAAGGTCACTATCTTCTCATCGGAATTCATCACACTGCGCTCGTATTCAATGTACTGATTTACAAGTGCGGCATAATTTCCTTCTGCAGTCTTTACATTGTAATATGCTGTTGAGCCTTCCTTCTCTCCGTCCTTCTCCTCTTCTTTCTCCTTGAGGTCTTCTCTCGTATCTCCTGCCCATCTCGGTGCAGGGAAATCGTCCGGAGTTGTCTCTTCTACTGTATTTGTAAAGTTCTCACGCAAATAATCAACGTATTCCTCAAGGCAATAGCCCAATTCATACATTTTTGTTGCGTGCTCTACGCCTACATATCTGAGATGCCAGGGCTCAAAATTTATACCTGTAAGTTCTTTCTTGTCTGAAGGATATCTTATAACGAATCCATACTTGTAGCTGTTTTTTGCCACCCATTTGCCTATATCCAGTTCTCCGAAATTGTTCTGACAGGTACCGTCAGTTGAAATATCTATGCAGGCGGCGTACTGATGCTCAGAAGTTCCCGGTGCTGCTGTAACCTTCTGACCGGGACCGTACTGAGCGACCTTTGCATCATAAAGCTGCTTCTGTTTTGAATAAGGTCTGTACGCACTGATGATTGCAGGTGTTGTGACACCGTCTTTCTTAATATCCGCATACATAACCTTGTATGCCTCAAGAACATTTGCATTTATCTGCAGGCTGGATGTTCCCTTGACAGAATTGCCGATTTTCACAAGGTTTGTGGGCTTGTAGCTTTCGTCCATTACGTGAGTCTTGCTCACGAGCATCGGAATAATTACCAACGGCTCTTCTTCGGGTTCTTCGATTATTTCCTCCTCATCTTCGTTCGGAGTTTCTAACGAAGTCCAATAATCATCCGGCTGTTCATTTTGTGTTACCTGTTCTTCAGGCTTTTTGACATTCTCTTTCTTGTCTGAATCTACGCCTGATACGATCAGCAGTATGCTCTGAATCAATATAAGCACTCCGAATCCGACTGTGAGCAGCCACCATCTCGGGGTTTTATACCGGGGCAATGATATCATTTATGTCAACCTCCAATTAAGGTCTGTATATAGTATTTATCGACTTAAATGCTACCATATTCCTGCTGTTTTGTCAATTACGCCGCGCCCTGTACACCACTTTGATTTTCACCTATATATCTTTTATTTAAGAAACGATCGATTCTATAACATTTTCTATTTCTTCTATTGATAAGCCGTTTATTATTATGTGAAATCCTACATTTCTGTACATAAACTCGATAAAATAATCTCCTGTCTCCGATTGTCCTATTACTGCTTCTGTGCCGCGAATCACTGATTTTTCACAGCAAAGCTCAAAGTCAGTGCTGCAGCTGTAAGGATATTTACCCTTTGCAAGCTCAATATTTATGTTTCTACTCAAATCTTTATTTGAATAGTTTATCACTATGCCGTCGTGATAAACTTCTCCAGTTCCGCCGTTTCTTCTGAATATCCCGTAATTTGCAGAATCGTTTTCAATATCCCATTCTTTCATATCACTAGGTACGTCAGGAAATACATCAATCCCAAAATACTCGTTGAGTTCCTTCTTATTCATAGGCACAAAATCTTCCAAAAGCAGACAGATATACATTCTATTCGCACTTACTCCATCAATTTTATTTATTACAATTACATTTTCTCCGCTGTATTCTATTTCTGAGTTCACTGCACTCTCCTCAGCCGGTTTGTATTTCTCCTGTGCCAAATACACTCCCCCTATCAGCACCGCGAGACATATACCGAGAACAGGCAATACGGCTTTCGCAATTAATCTTCGCCTTTTTTCTTTTTTCTTTTTATATTCTTCTATTCTTGAAAAAACACTGCTTGTCATTTCACTGCAGCTCTTCATATTCAAAGCCCTCCTTTTCAAGCTCAGTCTTAAGTGACAGTCTGGCACGGTAAACAAGACTTTCTGTGCTGTGCACCGATTTCTTCATAACTGCCGCTGCTTCCTTCATACTGAAATTTTCAAAATAAACCAACCATATTATCTGTCGGTATTGAGGTCTTAATTTGCATAGTGCTCTGTGAACGGTTATTTTTCTTTCCTCACATATGTATGCGCGTTCAATGGTCTCTTCATCAGAGAGATAATGACACTCTTCAATTGAAATGTTCGTAGCCTTTCCATTGTGTCTTAAATAGTCCAAAGCAGTATTTCGCGCAAGGGTATACAGCCAGGTTTTAAACGATGCTTTTAAACTGTTATACCTCGGTTTCTTTGTTCCCAATTTTACAAATGTATCTTCTGTCAGCTCTTCTGCAGTATGAATGTTTTCAACAAATCCGTTCAGATAAAAAATAAGTCCATCCTTATACTCCCTGATTATCTCCGCAAGACCACCGTCATCGCCGCTCAGAAATCTGTGGTAGCTGTCCGCCCCGTTATTCATAATATCACTCCTTCCCGAAAGGCTCTTTACCTATTATACGGTAAAAATATAAAAACCTCACGGTAAAACAACAAAAAATGTTCCGCAGAACAAATTCTGCGGAACATTTTTTGTTTATTCATCTGTTGCTGATACGTCTTCAGCAGTGGAACCGTTGCCTTCAGCATACACTACAGTATAATCGCCGCCTGCCTCGTTAATGAGCCAGAGAACCAGTTCACCCTCAATTACTTCATCTTTTCCGGGTGTGCTGCCATTTGCATAAGTGGGCTGATCGTGCTTTGCAGTGGGATCATTCAAGAGGAATTTTACTGAGTTTCCGTTCTTTTTAAAACCGTAAATGACCATATACTGCACATCATTTTTTCCTGTACTACTGTATCGTGCCAGTATAATATTTCCGTCGCGGAGCTCATCGAGAACAGCATCAGTCGTTATATCCTCTTTTTCTTCAGCTGTAACACCGAAGTCACCGAGAACCTCTATCGCTCTGTCTGTGCTCCATTCATCAGTTGTCTTTTCAATATAAGCATTTCTGAGAGTTTCAACAGTATGCTCCTTGTTTCCGCCCCAATTAAGTGCCATATTCACCGCTGCAACTGTTACATTCTTTTCTGCATACTCGCCCGATTCATTGCTGCTCATAAACCATTCGTTCTGCGGGCTGTTGTTTATTGATTCGGAAGCTTCCTCCAAAGCATAGTAGCTGTAATTCTGATAGAAGCTTTCAATATCGGCAAATGCACTGCACACGTCATTCATTGTGAGATTGTCGTAATAATGATAGCTGCCTTCGCTGTTCCAGGATGAGAAGCAGTGTTTTGTAAAGTTTGCGGTCAGCACAGGAATCTCTCTGCTGCGTATCTCATAGTTCGGAGTAAAGAGATTGGAATCCTTTGGGAAATTGGGCATTATGGAATATTCCAGCATTACTTTTGCGCTTTCATCAGAAGTATCTGCAACGGTCTTCTGCGAAGAGGCATCTGTATCAAATCCTGCCTTGAGAACAAGCAGCATATTTTTTGCAAGGTCAAGTCTTGTAATTGCTTCTTCTGACTGGATCTTTACGCTGTCTACAGAATTGTAGAGATTGGTATCTGACACCATAATATCCCAATCGGTATTGAGCTTTACATTCTCTTCGGGCTCTGCTGAAACGTCTCCCTCAGGAACCTGTTCGCCATCTTCAGGAAGCTCAAGATTATAATCGTAATTGATGCCTTCCGGGGAGTACATTCTGAGGAACAGCTCTGCATATTTAACAAAATCAATAAGCTTTGCATTACCGCTATATACGCCGTAAATCTCATAATTGAGCTCGCTCATAAGCGGTGCAAGTGTATCAACAAACATTGTTGTGGTTGCTTCACTGTTGTATATGAGTTCCTCAGAATACTGATAATCGGGAACAAGTGCCAAAAGCTTTTTGGAGCTCTCTTCCGGAACAGAAGAATTTACATTTGCATAATCAATTTCTTTCCCTGTCTTGCTCTCATACCAGGCAACGAGTATATCTGCCATCTGAGCTGCTGTCAGTGCGGTATCCATATTGAATATGTCTACATTGACTCCGAAAGATGCCACTGTCATTGCATACTTCAATGTCTCATAATCAGCTACACATTCCGGTATGTGATCTGCTACCTCACACTCATTTGCATTGAGGATGATATCGGGAAGCATTATTTTCTGTCCTGCCGAGCCCTCTATCCAGGAACGCAGAACGTTCTGTCCCTCATCATTTTCTACGCTGTAGCGCATCTTTCCCACAAGTTCGTTTGCTTCATTTGAGTTTGCAATTTTAAGGGAAGCAATAAGCTTGTCATAATATTCCCCGATTTTATCGTTTATGCTTCCGGCATTCCAAACACCTCGGATATTCGGGGTCTGATAAGGGTCGTTTCCCTCTGCATCTACTCTTGCGCCAAAAAAGCCCGTACAGCCGCTGAGCACAAATGTCATTGACATTACAACCGCAAGCAAAACAGCAACTGCCGCAGTACCTCTTTTACTACGCATCACTATATCATTTCCTTTCATTTGCTCATTATGCAAAAATCTAACGAATTATATCATATACTTATTTCCATTGCAACGGCGAAACAGTAAAGTATTTGTGACTTTTTTCTTTTTTGGAATCAACAGCACAAAAATGTGCTTTACACGCACTTTTTTGTGGTTTAGAATATTCTGAGCAAAGGGGTTGTTTTATTTATGAATGAACTGACTAAGGTTACTGTATATACTGACGGTGCCTGCTCCGGCAATCCGGGACCAGGAGGCTGGTGTGCAATACTCGTTTCTATGGGAAAGGAAAAGGAAATCTCCGGAGGCGCGCACGAAACCACCAACAACCGTATGGAGCTGACTGCTGTTATAGAAGCGCTCAAGGCTCTTAAAAGAAAGTGCAGTGTTCACATCGTCACCGATTCAAAATATGTTGTGGACGGAGTAACAAAAGGCTGGGCAAAATCCTGGCGCGCCAAGGGCTGGAAGAAAAGCGACGGCAAGCCTGCGTTAAATCCCCAGTTATGGACAGAACTGCTCGATCTGCTGGATGCGCACGAGGTTTCTTTTGAGTGGATCAAGGGTCACGCAGGCCACGAATATAACGAACGTTGTGATACAGTTGCAGTTATGCAGACCGAAATGCACAGAAATTGAATAAATCGACAAAAATTTGGCAAACCTATTGCAAAGTGGACTAATTTAGTATATATTAAATCCGAAAGAAAATTGACTTTGAAAGGTCTTCGATAATTTTGGAAAAAAGGTTTGTTTATGCCGACAATGCGGCTACAACTAAAGTATCCCGTCAGGTTTTTGACGCAATGAGCGAGTTTTATCTCGACAATTACGGCAACCCATCATCTATATACTCCAAGGGCATTGAGGCTGCAAAGGCTCTGATTGATGCACGCCAGACCATTGCTGACTGTCTCGGTGCCAAGCCCAATGAGATTTTTATAACTTCCTGCGGCTCTGAAGCCGACAACTGGGCTATAAAGGGCGCCGCACATACTCAGGCAAAAAAAGGCAAGAAACACATCATAACCACTGCAATTGAGCACCACGCTGTGCTTCACACCTGTGCAGCCCTTGAAAAGGAAGGCTTTGAGGTAACATACCTCCCCGTTGATAACGATGGACTTATTACCGCGCAGCAGGTAAGTGATGCTATCCGTGAAGATACCGCTCTTGTTACCGTAATTATGGCAAACAATGAGATAGGCACCATTCAGCCTATTGCTGAAATCGGCGCAGTGTGCAAGGCAAAGGGTGTTCTTTTCCACACCGATGCTGTTCAGGCTGTCGGTCATATTCCCGTAAATGTAAAAGAGCTCAATGTTGATATGCTCTCTGTTTCCGGACACAAATTCCACGCACCCAAGGGTGTCGGACTTCTCTATGTGCGTCTCGGTCTCAGAATTGAAAACCTCATTGACGGCGGTGCTCAGGAGCGAAACCGCAGAGCAGGCACCGAAAATGTTGCGGGTATCGTCGGTATGGCTGTTGCTCTTAAAAACGCCGTGGAGAATATGGATTCCGTAAACAAAAAGCTTACCGCTATGCGAGACAGACTTATTGATGAAGTCCTTAAGATCGAGCGTTCTCACATAAATGGCTCACGCACACATCGCTTGCCCGGCAACGCAAACTTCTGCTTCGAGGGCATCGAAGGCGAATCCCTGCTCCTTATGCTCGATAATGCAGGTGTCTGCGCTTCTTCAGGTTCTGCCTGTACTTCAGGTTCTCTTGATCCCAGTCACGTTCTGCTGGCTATCGGACTTCCCAAGGAGATTGCTCACGGTTCACTCAGACTCAGCTTTGACGATTTTAACGATGAATCCGATGTAGATTATATTCTTGAGGTTCTGCCTCCTATCGTTCAGAAGCTTCGCGATATGTCTCCCCTGTGGGATAAGATAATCAAAGAAAACTAATGAGGTGTAAATAATGTATTCAGATAAAGTTCTTGATCATTTTTCAAATCCCCGCAACGTGGGCGAGATTACTGACGCTGACGGTGTCGGTGAAGTAGGAAATCCCCAGTGCGGCGATATTATGCGTATGTATCTTAAAATCGACAGCAACGTTATTACCGATGTCAAGTTCAAGACCTTTGGCTGCGGTGCTGCTGTTGCAACCAGCTCTATGGCTACCGAAATGGTTAAGGGCAAGACTATTGACGAGGCTCTCAAGCTCACCAACAAGGCTGTTATGGAAGCTCTCGACGGACTTCCCCCTGTAAAGGTCCACTGCTCTGTTCTGGCTGAACAGGCTATCAAATCTGCCCTTTGGGATTATTACACCAGAAAAGGCGTAGATCCGCTTCCCATCGTCGGTGAGATCGGCGGCGACTGCCACGACTGTGACTGCTGTCACGAGTAAAAAATAAATGCCAGTTTGCAAGCAAACAAAATGGTTTATGCCACAGCAATCAGTGTTGCTGTGGCATTTCTTGTAAAGAAGGATATATTCTGATATAATTAATCAATGTGGCAAAGGTAAATAAGAATTGGGAGGGGAAATAGTGAGAAATAAATTATCTGAAATGACCTTGGATGAGCTGTGGCAGCTATTTCCAATTATTTTAACAGAACATCAAAACTATTGGAAAGATTGGTATTCTGAAGAAGAACATTTATTAAAAAATACTCTTCCGCAAATAGAAAGAATAAGCCATATTGGAAGCACGGCAATCTCTTTTATTTGGGCAAAGCCTATTATCGATATTCTTATAGAAATTCCAACTGAAAGCACCTTATCCGACTATAAAGATTTGATTTTAAGTAGTGGATATATTTGTATGATGCAAAGTGAAAACGAACTATCCTTTAATAAAGGTTATACGGAGAACGGATTTGCCAATCAAGTATTCCATTTGCATTTGAGAAAACTGGGCGACAATGACGAACTATATTTCAGAGATTACTTAATCGATTTTCCTTTCATAGCTAGAGAATACGAAAAATTAAAAATCTCATTATGGAAAGAAAATGAACATAACCGAGATGCTTATACAAACGCAAAAACAGCATTTGTAAAGAAATATACCGAACAGGCAAAAATCTTTTATGGCAATAAATACTAACAAAACCCCCATTTATTCTACAAACAAAACCTGCTTGTTGTACAGACACAAAAAGCACCCCCGACGCTCCACTCGTCGGGGGTGCTTTTTTAGCTTATAAACTAACTAAACAAATATAGAAAGGAGAAAAATGAAGAAAAAATCAGAAGCACATCAAACAGAAGTTCTGGCTTTCCCCTGTTTGACTTCCTGTATGTATTATGCATTACAAATGTGAATTAGCTATGTACATTTTTAAATCATTATGTAAATAATTATTTTGCGTGAGCAATCCTGCGATACAATGCATAAAACTGTCCACAATTACCAGATTAGAACATTTTATGCACATTCTGCCAGGTGCTCATCTGCAAAATCCGATTACAGCATTTTTTTCAGTTCGTCCTTACTGCGAAGTCCAACTGCACTGTTCTTTACCTCTCCGTCCTTGAACACAAGAATTGTGGGTATGCTCATAATGCCGTATCTGCTTGCAAGTTCTCCGTCTTCATCTATATTGACTTTACCGACCGTATATGAACCATCCGATTCTTCAGCCAGAGAGTCCACGATCGGTCCCTGCATACGGCAAGGTCCGCACCAGGGCGCCCAAAAATCTACAAGAACAGTCTTGCCTTCATTTATTACACTGTCAAAATTTTCTTTTGTAAGTTCCATTACTGCCATATTGTTTTTTCCTTTCGCTTTTTTTGCATAGGTTTTATATCTGATTATCCGATATTCCCTTCTGCAATTATAGTATACTCCTTTTTTCCTCTTTTTTCACGAATATACTGTTAATTTTATAATAACAAGCTATGATTTTGCAATAAATTGCGAAGTTGCCTTTAATCTATATATTTATAATTTAAAATAAAATTTAAATTGATATTTTCATACATATATGCTATTATAAATTAGAGTATGATTGATTTATTGTAACCTTATTCGAATTTAGCATATTGCGTGGTGATATTATGCCTTGTCCCAATTGCGGATTTGTATCTGCTCCGGGAACGATGTTCTGCGGAAAATGCGGCACTCGTTTAGCTGCCGCACCTGCTCAGCCGGCACCTTACACTCCTCAGCAACCGACTTCTCAGCCATATGGAGGAACATATGCCCCCTCTCAGCAACCGGCCGCTCAGCCGTATGGAGGGACATATTCTCCTCAGAGAACCGCATATACTCCACCTGCCGAGCACACATCGTATGCGCCTCCGGCAGCTGAACCCGTTGCAAGACCTATCTATCCGTCTTACAGCGCTTCTATGATGCAGTCTCCGTATATTTCAGGAGCTTCCAGAGCTTCTGTTCCGGTTCTCTCTTCCAGCAGAGAAGGTGCTGCTCAGTACACGGCGGTTTCAACAAATGTTTATTCTCCTCAGGCTAAGGCTGCAGTTGTTGCTTCGGAACAGGCAACCAAAAAGAAAAAGGCAGGAAAAGTCATAATGACTATCTTTGCCATTCTTCTCCTTGCTGCAATGGGCGGTCTTCTCTATTATTCCGGTATTTTCAAGCAAGCAGATAACAGCATATATGTGCCTGATGACTCCGGTGATACCCAGACGAGCGTTACCGTACCCAGCAAGCCTGCTCCTGCTGTCAGCGGCAGTGATTCTGACAACGAGCCTGTTGTATCTCCCGGAATCACCTCTGATACCGACGCAGAAACTGCTCCTTCTAAACCGAGTGAGCCTGTTGTTTCTGCACCATCTGTTCCCGGAGGACTGAATGCAAACCGCTTTGCAGAGCTGAACGCTTTTGTCTCAGCCTTTACCGAGACAGGAACCACCAATATCAGCGGCTCCGTTTCTCCCGAAACATTGGTACAATTTGCAGTTTCCGGTCTTTCTATAAACTCCTCTGTTTTTGAATATGATTCTGAGGGTTTCTCAAGCGGTGATGTTATATATAACTACAGCATCTCAGAAAAGCTTGTCAATCAGCGTATTGGCAGATATTTCGGAGAGTCTGTTCAGATTTATCCTGCTATCGGTGATTCCGGTGACGGATGGATGTATTACGGCAGCAGTTATTACTTTACTGAGGTTGCTCAGTCTAAGGGATTTGCAATTGTTACAGACTATTCCGAAAACGGAGATATGATCAACGTAAAGTTTAATATCTATGCTCCTATGGATAACGAAGCTCAGTATTATTCAATGATTGCAAAAGACGCAGAGTCGGCCGGCTGCAAACTTGCAGGTACAGGTTCTGCAACGCTCGGCAAGACAACCTACAACGGTCGCGATACTTACATCATTTCTTCTATAACGGCTAACCTGAATTAAAAACTTAAATCACCAGGTTAATAGTGATGCAGATGTATTCGCAGGCATCTTATAAAGCCTAATACAACGGTTTATGCAAACAGGCACACGGTCTAATTCCGTGTGCCTGTTTTTTACTTTCTATACATCAAAATAGATTCGTTCAGCATTTTTGTAAAACAGCATTTCCTTTGCATATTCTGAAATATCAAGATTGTTGCCCAGCACAATATGTTTCTCCTGACTGCAGCACCCATAATCCGAGCCGAATATAAATCTGTCAGGCATCTTGCGTATTGCTTGTTCAAGAACAGGCTTTATATAATTTATATTACCGTCAGCAATACTTGAAACATCAAAATACACATTCGCATACTCAGCTAACGTATCAAAGCATTCAGATAAATTCGGATAACAGCAATGACAGCATATTAATCTTACATTTGAATGTTTCTCTGCAGCTTGCTTTATAATTTCGGGTGAGCTGTACTGAGAATTATCCCACCCAGAATGAAACAGCACAGGCAGATTATGCTTTTGGGCCAAACTGTAAACAGGCTCTAGAACATTATCATTCAAATAAACAGGCTCGTGACCGCAATATAATTTAATTCCTAATATTTTTTTACGAATGACAAAATATTCAAGCAACGAAAGCTGTTCATTGTAATTGATAAAGGGACTTATCCCTCCGACAACAGCAATATTAGGACAATCCTGAAACAAGTTTACGCACTCCCGCATATTACCTATACTGCTTACGAGTTCCGAGTCGGATATTACTACTCCTTTGCTGACACCATTTCTTTTCATTTCAAGCAATAAGGCATTCTTCTTTTCAGAAAGGTTCTGATAATCAGTTGGCAAATGCATATGGACGTCAATGATTTTAGATGTGATTTTCATATTGATTCCTCCGTTTTTTATGACAAGGCGTAATTCATATAACAGAAAAACCGCAGATTCCTCTGCGGTCAAACACTATATATGCAGAGCAAAAATCATTATTGCAACACAAACAAAGCTGTCATTGAGCAACAGCCGTTTGAGTTTTAATTTTGATTTTCTGCTCTTTCCGATCATACGCTTGCCGACATTTCGGCAGCTGTATTATCGGGCAAATCACATCCTTAAAAATATTCGCCTTGTCTGCTGATATTATATCAGCAACTACGGAAATTGTCAATTTAATGTGTTCTCTATTGCTTTGCCTATATTTTCATACAGAAACAAAAGCTCTATTTATTCGATGACACTGATGCTTTGAGACAAAGATAAAAGAGAATGGAATACTCCATTCTCTTTTGTTTTATGTATAAAGTATTTTTACAAGCTTTTCTACAAAACCTTTAGGCAGCAGTTTTTTCAGCATTGCAATGCATTTGTAGACAAAACCAACTGTTGTGCGTATAGGCGGATTCCGTCTCTTTGATATGCGCCAAACCACTTTTGCAACGCTTTCGGGCGGTTTGCCGTTCTGCTCGTCTTTTTCCATTTTCGCAACCGAGCGTTCACAGTCAGCTTTGTACACTGAATCATCAGGTATTTCCATGCTTCTGTATGCCGTAAAGCCGGTTTTTGTGTCGCCGGGCGCTACACAGGCTGCACGTATTCCGTACTTGCCCGATTCCATTCTCAAACATTCGCAGTAGCTCTCAAGAGCTGCTTTGGATGCACTGTAATGAGACTGATACGGTATCGCTATAAATGCCGCGACAGATGTAACGATAATAACAAGTCCCTTTTTTTGTTCTCTCATATGAGGCATAAAACGCCTGTTGACATTGAGCACACCAAAATAGTTTGTCTCCATCTGCTTGTGTGCAGCTTCATTGCTGGTATCTTCCGCAGCGCCTCCGATACCCATTCCCGCGCAGTGAACTATTATATCGGGAAGCAAGTTTGCTTCTTCCATTGATTTATATGCATTTTCTATGCTTTCTTCGCTGCACACATCCATTTTGAACACGTGCACACCGTCTCTTTCAGGCGCGGAACGTGAACAGGCACAGACATTAAAGCCTTTCTCTGCGAAAAGCTCCGCGCAGGCAAATCCTATACCGCTGGATGCACCTGTCACCAGTACATTTTTACCGTATCTGTACTTCATTTATTCATCATCCTCTGCGTCCATTTCGCTGAGGATCTTGTCAATCTGCTCCTGTGCCATTTCCTCGTTGATGATCTCCTGGATTTCTTCCTCAGTCGGTTCTGCGTTTTCTGTCTGAATGAAATCGAGGGTATCGTCAAAAAAGTCCTGATCGTTCTCGGCATCAGAAAACATAAAGGAATCTCCGTCCTTATCGCATCCGTCGTCAAACAGGCACTCGTCGCACATACAACGGCAGTTTTCGTCGTCCTCTTCACAGAAGTCCACGTCATATCCGTCCCAGCTGAAGTTCTTGGGTCTTCCCTCCATATGTCCGTTTATAATGTTTGAAACCGTACCTGCTACCTTTTTGTAGCCTTGAACTATTTTGCTGTTCTTATCTGATTTCTCTATTTCATCAATAACCTTTTTTGCTACAACTACCGCTGCGGTTGCCGCTGCTGCAGCTATTAATATCTTTCCGATTGCTTTCATAATGTTTTCTCCTTTCAAATCTATGCTGTCATTAATTTTCTCTGACCAGCATTTTATAAATATCGGCTTTCTTTATACCTGTTTCGGCAGCAGCTTTCTTTGCTGCCTCACTGGTTGATGAACCGCTTTCTATCAGTTCTTTCGCTATCGCAACAGCATCCTCAAGAGAATATTCCTTTTCGGGTTCTTCTCCTGCTCCTTCTATGATAATTACAAACTCGCCCTTTGGCGGTTTTTCCTTATACCGTGCTATAGCTTCGCTCAGAGTTGTTCGCACTGTCTCTTCGTGGAGCTTTGTAAGCTCACGAGCAAGAGATATACGTCTTTCTCCCCATACAGAGTACATATCCTCAAGCGTATTTAGCAGCTTATGGGGAGCTTCGTAGAATATCATTGTGCGCTTTTCGTTTTTTACTTCTTCAAGGTGAGCAAATCGGCTTTTCTTTGTTACGCTAAGAAAACCCTCAAATGTAAATCGTCCCGTGGGCAATCCTGAGAGCGCCAATGCTGTTACCACTGCACTTGGACCGGGAATACAGAGAACTTCTATCCCCTTCTGAGCGCACTGGGCAACTATCATTTCTCCAGGGTCACTTATCGCCGGCATTCCGGCATCTGTAACCAGACAGCAGGTCTCACCTTCGAGAATACGGGCGCATATCTGCTCGCCCCGTTCAAATTTATTATGCTCAAAATAACTGACCATAGGCTTTTTTATGCCAAAATGGTTGAGTAATTTTAGCGTTACCCGTGTATCCTCTGCCGCGATAAAATCACATTCAGTAAGATTTTCTATCGCTCTGGGGCTCATATCGGAGAGATTCCCTATCGGTGTGCCCACAAGTATCAGGCGTCCTGTCAATTGAATCCCTCCCCGTATTTTCCGTATATTTTCTGCATTTCTTCTGTTCGTGTGCCGTCGTCATTTTTCATTATCAACGGCGTTTGGATTTCCAACGAGCTTTTACTGCCTTTTCGTCCCTCAACAAGAAACAGCCAAGGTGCTTTTCCTGCTCTGTCCTGCACAAACCGCAGTCTCTTAGGTTCGATCTTATGCTGACGCATACTCAGCAGCACGTCAGTAAGCCGCTCGGGACGATGACACATACAAAATCTGCCTCCGTATTTCAGCACGAGTGAGGCTGCTGCGCACACATCGTCTATAGTGCAGGTAAGCTCTGTCCTTGCATTTGCTCTGGCATTTTCAGGACTTATAAATCCGCTCTGCGCCTTGAAATAAGGCGGATTGCAGGTGATGAGATCAAAGCTTTCGCATTTGAGCTCTTTTTTTATTTCTCTCAGGTCGGCATTTATAAAGCTCAGCTTTTCACTCCAGCCGTTTTCTTCTGCGCTCTTGACTCCAAGCGCAACGGCATCAGGATCAATTTCCAGTCCCGTTGCTTCGGCTGTTGTTCCTTCGCTCAGCCACAGGAGCGGTATTATTCCACAGCCTGTTCCGAGGTCAAGGGCTTTATCTCTTTTTCTGGCCGATGCAAAATCTGCCAGAAGTACTGCATCTGTTCCAAAAGTGTGCGAGGAACTGACATATATAATCTTTCCACCACCCAGCGGATCGCGTCTGATGTTTTCCAATTGCACACCTGCCTTAATAATTTTATATAATTATAACCTCTATAGCTTCTGCGGTCAACTAAAGATATGTTAATAATCGTAGATATCTGCCATTGCAGATTCATCATTGGTCAACTTTGACGGAGATTTTCCAAACTGAGCTCTGAAAGCTCTGAGGAACGTTGAATATTCAGAAAATCCACACTCTTCACTGGCTTTTACAACAGGCACTCCCTGCCTGAGCAGTTCTGCCGCTCTGAGCAGCCGTTTTTTTCTTATATAGCTGTGTATCGTCTCTCCCGTTGCATCGCGGAAAATACGCATAAGATGATATCGGCTGATAAAGAATTTTTTCGATATCCGTTCAATGGACATGTCTTCTGTGAGATTATCATTTATGAACTTCAGCACTGCAACGATGCGCTCATCTTTCGGCTCACTTTTCACCGTGTGAGGGCGTTTTGAAAACGTTATGCGATTTATCAGTATCATAATCTGCACAAAAATCGCAGAACAATATAATTTTGCACCGTACTTTTCGTTTTGCAGTGAACTTTCCAGTTCCTTGAGAAGTGTTATTATTTTTTCGAGCCGTTCTCCGTCTGCGCTGAGCACGTGTTCATTTCGCTCTGAGGCGAGCTGAAAGCAGTTTGAAAGCGACGGCTCGTCTTCACCGGATTTTGAGATGTAATTAGGCATCACATAGAGAATGTATCGGTCGTATGCTGTATCGGGGCTAATTTCCGGTCTGTGTATCTCATTATGACGCACAAGCGTTATATCCCCGGGTTTCAGGTGATAGGTGTTGCCCTCTATAGTGTAGGTTACGTCACCTTCCAGCATCACCACTATTTTGTCAAATTCGTGATAGTGGAAATCAAAGGTTTTATCGGATTTTTCATTTATATGAAACAGTCTGAAGTTGCTGTTCAGATATCCTCTTTTTTCATACACCATATTATCACCTCTCTGTTATTCTATAGCACTTTTTGCATTATTTCAAGCACTTATGACTATTATATTTTTGCTCATTTTGTCATATTATAATATCAGAAAATACCGGAGGTGTGTGCTATGAGTATTATTCTCAGAAAATATCACGGTCTTGGAAACGATTATCTCGTTCTTGACCCTTATAAAAATGATTTTGATCTTACCCCTGCAAGAATCCGATATATCTGCGACAGACATTTCGGAATCGGTTCCGACGGTATCCTTTACGGTCCGATTTTAAATGGCGATGATATCTCACTTCGCATATACAATCCCGACGGCAGTGAAGCAGAAAACAGCGGCAACGGCGTACGTATATTTGCCCACTACCTGCGTGACGCAGGCTATGTTACCGACAAGCATTTCACATTCAATACACCCGGCGGCGAAATCAAGGTCGAATGTCTCAACGAGGACAGCAGTGAATCCAAGGTCGCTATGGGCGAGATAAACTATATGGATGACCCCAGAAAAGAAAACAACGAGAAACTTATCGGAAAGCGTATGATGCTTGACGGACTTGAGTGCTATGTCACTTGTCTTACCATCGGCAATCCACATTGCGTTATTCCTATGGAGAACATATCCGCTCAGATGGTTCGTGAAATAGGTGAATATATCGAACGCAGCGAGATTTTCGCGGAGCCTATCAACACCAATGTTATGGAAGTTGTTGACAAGGAAAACATCAAGCTTGAAACCTATGAGCGCGGCGCAGGCTATACCCTCGCATCGGGCACCAGTGCAACTGTTGCGGCAAGCGAGGCTTTCCGTATGGGCCTAACCGGCAACAAGGTAACGGTTCATATGCCCGGCGGCGATCTGTCTGTTGAAATCGCTGATGACGGTACAGTATATATGTCCGGTCCTGTTACCGCAGTCTGCACAACTTGTCTTTCTGCAGACTTTGAAAAGCTTCTTATGGCACTGTAAAAAATTGATTATTGAGAATAACATTAAAGAACTCGGGCAATGCCCGAGGTCTTTCTTTGTCTGTATAGTTGAGGCTCCGCCTCAAACTCCGCAAGGGGATTCACCCCTTGACCCCACAAAAGGATATCATCCTTTTGAATCCTTCTTTTGGAAATATTTTTACTCGTTTATGCCCTCAAAATAGTACCAGTTCTCTGCAATATGCTCGTGGTCGGCTGAAATATAAGATTTGTCACAGATACGTACCGCCTGGCATTGGTACCCCTTTTTGTTTGTCTTGAAATGAATTGAGTACACATAATCTTCTCTGTTTTTAAATGCCGTTTTGGATATGCAATAAACATATTCGTTGTCAAGTATACTCAAGCAATCTCTTACTAATTTTTTGTCAGACAAAATGATTCTTTTCTGTTCTTCGTCAGCCTGACCATATACCTCAATGACACCGTCATTGCAATAGAGGTCTGCACCGAAATCATATTCGTCAAGCGCAAGTACAACATTCTCAATAATCCTGAGATTGTCTGCAGTAAATTGTATGCATTCCTGTTTCTCAGTATTATGATCAATATTATCCGCACTGCACCCTGCTGTTATAAACAACACGGCAATAAAAGCAAACGAAAGTAAGGTTCGATTTATTTTTGTCATCTATTCTTCGCCTCATCCCTTGTGAATTCTCAGCCAGTTTACTGATTCCCTGAGTGCTTCTATGGTTTTGGTCTCAAGCACTGCACGGGAATTTGTTTCTTCTGCCAATCTTAAATATTTGTTCAGGTCTATCTCGCCTGTACCGAGAGTCTTGTGATTTTTTGTCCCGAGTGCATCGTGAATATGGAAATGGCGTAGTCTATTCTTATGAGAAAGAATAAACTGCTCATCCACACCGCCTGCTGCGTGACTGTGACCTATGTCAAATGTAAGTGCAAAATGAGGATTTTCAAGCAAGAGCTCGATGGCTTCCTTCTGGAAATCCATATATCCATCACAGTTTTCAACGCACACAAGAGTATCTGTTCCTCTGAGTTTTTCTCTCACAAGATCTGAAAACGCTTTGACTCTCATCAGATATTCGTCTCTGTATGTATTGTACAGATATATCTTGCTGTCGGGCATTGTAAAATAAATGCCATAAAGCATATGCATATTTATACTCGGTGTGCCTAGTTCCTTTGCGATATTTGCTGTACGTGAAAAAATATCGAGATATGCATCTGCTATTATTCCATTCAGATCAAACGGATTGAATATCTCGTCAAGGTGGATTGTACTGTATATTCCGTATCTGTTCATTGCCTGACTGATTTCTCCGATATCAATTCTGTCCGGCTGATACTCAGGCAAATTCATATTAAATTCCACAAACTGAAGATTCAGTTCATTGCAAAGCTTTGCACAATCCTCGATTTTCGGCATTTCAATAAGTGCCGGCATTCCGTAATGCATTTAACATTCCTCCTTATATTTACGCAAAAAGGGCGCGATTTCGCGCCCTTTTTAATATTTATTCTTCTACTGTTTCGGAGGGCTCTTCGGTCTTCTTTTTTCTGCGTCGGAATATCTTTGAACGGAACAGAACAATGTTAAGCACAACGAAATATATGCTGACAACAATAAGTGTGAGTACCGGCTGTGGAGGTGCCATTGCGGCAATTATCATCATCGGGAAGCCGAGGACGATTGCAGGAAGATTCTGATAAACAAGATTTTCTGACACAGGAGTGCTGAGATCTCTGTCTATCTCACGAAGCAGAATTACGCCTGTGCTTGCGGTTCCTGTAAGCATACCGTACATAGCAAGGAACTGCTGATGTTTGTATTCCGGGAACAGCACGTGTGCAACAAAAATATTGTACAGGTATGTAATGATCAGACCGACCACAGCAAGTATGAGAATGATCGGCCAGTAGCCTTTGAGAACATCTATCTGGATTGCTGCGATACCTGCAACTACCATAAGATCAAAGAAGAATCCGCTGATTCGGTTCATAAGGAAGGTATTTACATACTGACGCTTCATTACGCCTTTTCTGCGAAGTGCAATGAGAATGGAGTTGATTCCGACTGCAACCAGCACACCGAAGAGGAAATTGAAGCCGTACAGGATGGAGCTCAGGCCCGGAAGCAGTGTGCCAAGCACGAACATAATGAGATATGCAATAATATATGCCGCAAGCACAAAGCCCATCTGAACCGTCAGCTTATCCATACTTCCGTTCATCGGGATCTCGTCTTCCTTTTGAACATCATCGCCACAGAGCCATTCTGCTTTTTCGTCGCCGCCGATCTCAACTTTGCCCTTTTTCTTAAGGACATTCAGGTGGATAACGCCGCCGAGGCTTGCGCTGAGGAAACCGCAGGCTGCTATGGTAAGACCAAAGCTCTTTCCTCCCACAAAGCCATAATCGGTTTCGTAAATATTGCCGTAGTTCATTGCCTGACCTGTGCCCTGTCCGAAGCCAAATGGCAGAATAATGCCTGCTGCCTCAAAAAAGTCAGGCATAAAGTACATTGCTGCAATGATAGTAATACCAAGTCCGAAAATGCCCTGAATAAGATATGTAGCAACAGTTGTCACGCCTGTATTGAAAACCTCAACCGCACGCTTTTTGCCTACTTTTTCCTTTGAAGGCTTGAACGAGGTTGCGATAAAGCCTATGGCAAGACAATGGTATGTGGTCATTTCAAGAGTGGTTACTCCATTGCCACCGAAGAACTGTGTATTGAACATATTCTCGCCGAATATGTATTTATATCCTACAGATACAAGGAGCAGAATAAGACCGCCCAGAACCGATGTTGGAATAAGTGAGTTTCTCAGCAGCTTTATTTTTCTTTTTAGGAGATTTGCAAAAAGCAGGCTGATAAGGAGAACGGCTATTATATTTATGCCGCCCCATACACTAAAGTCCGAGAAATTCTCCATAAGGATCCCCCTTTGATATATTTACTGCGTGGCAGTACAGATTCAAATATTTAACTGCATTGAAATGCTTGTCGCCCTTGAACTGGAATATTCTGTCCTCAATATAGATATTGAGTTTGTTCTTTCCAAGCACTGTAGCCGCAGACACTTCCGAGAACAGATAAACATCTTCACCATTTTTGGTTTTTACTGTGAACCTGTCTGCATAGATGCTAAGCTTTGCTTCCCTGTCTATTTCTATCTTGTTTTTACAATAGATATTCTCACTGTATCTTACTGTATCTGTATATATGGCTTTTTCGGAATATGGCGTCATATCAAGATTGCGGATAAAATCGCACTGGTAATCATACCATTCCTTCACATATGTATAAGGAAAATCAAAGCCTACTCCCTCAAGCTGCTTGCTTGGCAAATATCTTATTTTTCTTCCGCATTTTTTGCATTCCACAATATCTTTTTCACTGTAGAATTCGGAAAGTCCGCAATATGGACATACATACATCGCTCGGTCAAGATATTCTGCATTGTTTTTTCCGTAAAACTGCGTTTTGTCCTCTCTCTCATCTACCCAGAGTTCCTTCTGAATAACATCGAAAAGCTCTTCATTCGACATCTCCTTGAACTCTTCATAAGGAAGGATCTTTGAGAAATATCCGCGCATTTTTCCTTTTCTGACCTCGTCGCTCCATCTCGGATGCGCTCCGTAGCCTCCTTCTATACGGTAAAATGCAATTGGAAGCTTAAGTGATTTTGCAAGAGATGCAACTGCAGGCTTCATATACTCTGTAGTTCCGCTGAATGTCCTGTTTCCTTCAGGCGCCATTGCTATGGTTCCGCCCTCCTTTGCCACACGCAGACAATTGCGCACACCTGACAAGTCGGAGGTTGACTTGCGGAAGGGTATGGGTGCTACCAGCCACGTAATAAGCTTCGATAGCCAGCCTTTTGAAAATAGATCCTCGCTCGCTATGTAGTACACGTGCTTGGGATAACACAGCGATACAAAAAACTGGTCAAAAGCAGTCTGATGATTGAGCAGTATAAGGTACTGTCCTCCATCATAATCCTTGAATTTTTCAAGCTTAATTTTATATTTTGCCCTGGTATATATGCCAAACGGCAGTTTAAGAAGTGCAATAACTACTGAATGCCGCTTCTTTATCCAAGGCTTACGCTTCTTTTTTTCTCCCATAAGAACCTCTATCCTTTGATTTTACCATAGTGTACAACAATCTAATATAGTTAATTATATAGGATTTGTTTCCAAATTCAAATATATTTTTTAAATTTTCAGGCAATATTTAAGCCACCCTCTGACACATAAGTATCGCGGGTGGCTTGGTTTTATTCTGCTATCTCTTTCCTGTCTGATTTTTCTCGCTTGAATATGGCTGAAAAAATAGGTCTGATATAGAAAAGAGTTACACAGAAAAGCACAAGACAGGCATAACGCACAATGTATACCAGCCATCCGCGATCCTCATTGAGGAACGGCAGTCCCTCCTGGGGAGGAGAAACGACATACATATAATTGATATTGGAAACGCCGTCATACAGTATGCTGTTTATGTACACTGCAAAAAACATCATTATAAGCAGACATTTCAGGCAGTTGAAATAGTCCTTTACAGTGCGCTTGAATTCCGCCGAAGAAATCAGTTTTACCGAAAAAACGATCAATGCGGTATGATATCCGAAATACTGGATCGTTATAGCTATTCCGCCTGTAAGCGATGACGTTGTTGGAATAAGCAGTGCTGCTATCCCCCCGAAAAGACAGCTTGGCATCATAAAGCTGAATATGAACCTTTTGATTTTTTCATTGTGAACGACATTCACTATGGTTATCAGCAAGATCTGTATAGAACACAGATGGAACGGAAGGTCGGTCTTAGGAAGAACTCCGCCGTATTTTTCTTCATTTGCGGTAATGTAATATACTATTTTGACTATTTCCGATACAATGCCTGCATAAAGCATAAGCCGGCACGCCGTTGCCAGTTTTATTTTTCGTGACAGAATACTTAAAATCACTGCTGCAGCAAGTGAGATCGCCAGAATTATCAGATGTTTTTCTCCAAACATATTGTATCTCCCGAAACTTTATTTATATTTCCGTAAGCTCATATTCTCTTGAACCGTATCCCAGCTTTGCTGCTGTTTCTATCGTGAGTATTCCGTTGCGGCTTTCTATGCGTTCAATCAGATGGCTCTGTCCGGGATCATCTTTGGCTGCATAAACCAGATCAATACAAGCCTGATCCAGTGCAATAGGATCAAGTGACGCGAGAATGCCAATATCTGCCATACAGGGATCCTCTGCCACTGCACAGCAGTCACAGTCTACGGACATATTTTTCATTACGTTGATATACGCTATTTTGCCGTTGAAATATTCAATCACACTCTGTGCAGCCTCTGCCATAGATTCAAGGAAGGAATCGTGATCTGCAGTCCAAATCTTTTCAGGCTCGCCTGCTCCGTGAATATTCGCTTTTCCAAAAGAGGACGCAACACCTATGGAAAGCTGCTTTATTGCGCCTCCGTATCCGCCCATAGGATGCCCCTTGAAATGCGAGAGAACAAGCATAGAATCATAATCTGCCAGATGAGCTCCAACATAGTTTTTGTCAAGATGCTTGCCGTTTCTGACTTCCAGCACCATATCATCCTCATCGCCGTCAAGAATGTCCACCTTGAAATTTTCTATCCAGCCGTGAAGCTTCATTGTCTCTATATGTTTTTCTCGGGTGTTTCTTTTACCCTCATATGCTGTATTGCATTCAACAACGGTTCCGCCCACCGTATCAATTATCGGCTTCCAGAAATCCGGTCTGAGAAAATTCTGATTTCCAACCTCTCCGGAATGGACCTTTATTGCAACATTGCCTGTAAGCTCCGCTCCAAGCATTCTGTATAACTCAAGTACTTTCTGAGGTGTTATCTCTCTGCTGAAAAACACTTTTGGGATCATAATTTTTCCTCCCTGATAATTTTCACCGTTTAGTATATCACATATTTTCATTCTTTTCCACTATAAATTGCATTTTACGTAATGGATTATCATCTTCTTTTCTATTGAATTACTATTTTTTATTTGGTAAAATTACAGGAAAGGGAAATTATTTTTTTACTATATATTCAAGTATATGGAGGTACGGATTATGGAAATGTGGACTGCTCTCGGCATCGAAAAGACCAAGGATATCGATGCAATTACCGCAGCTTATCACGAAAAGCTCAAATATGTTCACCCTGAGGAAAAGCCTGAAGAGTTTATGGCTCTCCGCTCGGAATACGAAGAAGCCTTAAAATACGCAAACGAAAAAGATGAAGGCGAAGAAGAAAAGGAAAAGACCCCTGTCGATCTCTGGCTCGAGCGTGTTGATGATGTTTACAATCATTACCAGAAACGTATAGACATAAATAACTGGCGTGAGCTTTTCTCCGACGATGTCTGCGAAGCTGTGGATTCCCGCATTGATGCAAGAGATGCTCTGCTTCGTTACCTTATGAAGAATGACGCTCTGCCGAGAGACATCTGGCAGCTTATAGACAAGGAATTTTCTATAATCGAAAACAAAGAGGCTCTTTACGAAATATTCCCCAAGGATTATGTGGACAACTGCCTTATTTCAGGCATCAACAACGATCCCCACGTCCCCTACGAGCTGTTTGATGCAGACACAACAGGAAATCCTGACTGTTATTTCAATCTTTATTTCAAGGCTCGTGAAGAGGTAAGAAACCGCGATGCAGAGGCTGCTCTGGCAACTATTCGCGATATTGAAAACACAGGAATAAAGCACCCCTACACCGATCTTCTTCTTGCACGTCTTGCAATAAACACCGGCGAAAACGAAAAGGCTCTTGAGCTTCTCGACGATCTGGTTGAAAGACATCCCGAGGATCCCGGCATAAGAGCAAACCACGCAGACGCACTCAGCATTGCCGGCAGAAATGAAGAAGCTATTGTTGATTACGAATTTGCTCTTTCCAAAAATTACAAAGCCGCTCGCTACAATCAGGCAGACTGTCTTATGAAGCTCGAGCGTTACGTGGATGCAAAGGATCTTATGATCCAGCTTGTCACTGAATATCCTTTTGAGGAGAATTTCAAAAAATTCTTCGATGATGCCTGCGAAAAGGCAAAGGCACAGTATGAGCAGAAATTTGCCGAAGGCACACTCGGCTTTGATGATCAGTATGAGTATGCCTGGCTTTGCTTCCAGTCTGATGAGAACGAAAAGACTGAAAGCATCGTAAATCAGCTCACTCCTGAAACCATTGCGCAGCGCTGTGATATTCAGAACTTAAAGAGCAAGCTTTACAGCAACCTCAATATGCCCGAAAAGGCTCTTGAAAATGCTGTAGAATGGGAAAAAGCCATAGCTGAACTGCCTGAAGGTGAAACAGAGAAGGAAAAGAAGCGCAAGAACAAGCTTGACGATATTTTCTATATACAGGCTATTGCATACGCACAGCTCGAAAAATTCGATGAGGCACTTGAAAAGGCCGCTGCATCAATCGAGGCAGGTCCTTCAAGACGCAGCAACGCGCACGATTTGCGCCGCACAATCCTGCGCAGTCAGAAAAGGGATTATCTCGGCGCACTGCACGAAGCTGAAAAGATGGTCGAGGTCAACCCCGGTTCCTGGTCCTACTACATTCTCGGCGTTGAGCAGTATGAGCTCGATATGCTGCAGGCAGCCTTCAACAGCTTCGGCGAATCCTTAAACTACACCCTTGAACTCGGCGTATATATCTATCGCACAAGAATACTCTGCGATGCAGAGCAGTGGGACGGTGCTCAGGAAATCGTCGACTACCTTGAGGAACACGACATACATACCGATTCCGTAAATTACTGCAAGGCAAGAATACTTGAGGGCAAGGGCGAAAAAGAAGAAGCTCTCAATATGTATAATTCCATTATTGAAAACTTTGAGAATGGGAACAGCGATATAAACTTTATTTATGAGGTTTACTCCCGTGCTGCAGAGCTTCAGGAGAACAGCAAATCTGCAGAAGAGCTCCTTGAAATGGTAAATAAGGGTCTTGAGGTGCGCTGTGATTACTATCCTCTCCTCTATTTCAAGACCACTCTTCTCGAAAAGCAGAACAAGCCCCAGAGCGCTATTGATGTATACAACAGGATAGAGGAGTATTATCCCGGAAGATATAATCTTCACGTAGGTTTGGCAAACAATTATTACGATCTCTACGATTATGAAAACGCACTCCTGCATTACTCCAAGCGACTTGAAATTTCTGAGAGTGCGGGACTCCACGATATGGTCGGACTTTGTCTTACATATCTCAGACGTTTTGACGAAGCTGAAGAGCATTTTAACGCAGCGGTTGAGATGGATCCTGAAAATGTGCGCTTCCGCACCAACCTCGGTACTGTTTTTGAGTGCAGATTCGACTTTGAAAAAGCTATAGACATACACGCAAAAGCAGTGGAGATCAACGATCAGAAGAGTGAAGATAACCGCAAGGTTTATGTTAACCGTGTATACGCACGCGCTCTTGCCCGTGCAGGCAGATTTGATGCTGCTGCCGATATGTATCTCAAGAACCTTGAGATGTTCGGACGCCTTGATGATGCAAGATATGTCATCGAGGTATACATCGAAAGCAAGCAGCTTGACAAGGCAGAGAAATATATAAAGCAGTACAAGGCTGAGGGCAAGCTTACCGAAAATCAGTACTGGCTTATGCTCGGTGATGTTTACAGACTTGCCGGTTCCTACAAGCAGTACCGCAAGTGTATGTTCAATCTCCCCGATAACGATGAGCCGAGATTTGATCGACTCGGAAATTACTATATGCACGAGGGAAATTACAAAAAAGCTCTGGAGTTTTACGAAAAGCGCGATAAGGTATCTCCCGACAGCATTAATTCATTCAACGACCGTCTTTTCTGTCTCAGGAAGCTGGGCAAAAACACCGAAGCAAAGATTCTTGCCCTTCACGCACTTGAGGTCCTTAAGAAACGCTCCTGGAGCGGTGATGAGTACGCTCTCTATCTCACCAAGCAGGCTTTCGTCTACACCTCCTCCGGTTATCCTGAAAAGGCAAAGCCATTTATCGATGAAGCTATGACAGTTCCCCTCTGTGATCACTGCCGCTATCCCAAGTGCAAGGACGCATATCTCGCTCTTGCGGAGTATTATGAAGAAATCGGTGAATATGACAAGGCAATAGAGACCTGCAACGAAGCAGCTCAGTTTGCTCTCGATGAATACGATTTTGTCTATATCCCCGAAAGAATACGCAAAGAACATAAAAAAGAGCTTAAAAAGGAAAACAGAAAATGATTGTAGGTATTGATCTTGGAACAACAAACAGCCTTGTCGCCTATTACGACAGCAAATCAGCTAAAATAATCCCCAACCGTTTGGGTGAACACCTCACCCCCTCTGTTGTAAGCATTGACGATGACGGTACAATTCTTGTAGGCAAGACCGCTCTGGCTAGAAGTCTGCGCCATCCGCTTTCTTCCGCTGCGGTATTCAAGCGCAGTATGGGCACTGACAGAGAATATGTTCTGGGCGACAAAAAATTCCGCGCCGAGGAGCTTTCCTCCTTTGTCCTTCGTTCCTTGAAGGAAGACGCAGAAATATTCCTCGGACAGCCTGTTGACGAGGCTGTCATAAGCGTACCGGCATATTTCAACGATATGCAGCGAAAAGCAACCAAGCGCGCAGGCGAGCTTGCAGGCCTCAAGGTGGAACGCATTGTCAGTGAACCTACCTCTGCTGCTATCGCCTACGGACTTATGGACAGCAAGGATCACGCTAAATACCTTGTCTTCGACCTTGGCGGCGGTACTTTTGACGTTTCTATCCTTGAACGCACAGGACGTATAATCGAGGTTCACTCCATTGCAGGTGACAATTTCCTCGGTGGTGAGGATTTTACAGATATAATCGAGCAGGCATTTCTCGACAAGCTCGGCACTGATATTTCTCAGCTCACCTATGATGAGCTGGCTCAGATACGTGAGCAGTCGGAAAAGATGAAATGTGCTCTTTCATCTGCCCCTGCAGCATTTATGGAATGTACTGTGGGTGGAAAGAAGAAAAGCTTTTCTCTCACAGCAGAAGACTACGAAGAGGCCTGCGAGCCGCTTTTCGAGCGTCTCAGACGCCCCGTTGAGCGCAGTCTCAAGGATGCCGGAATCCGCGCTTCCGATATAGACGAGATCGTTCTCGTTGGCGGTGCAACAAAATCCACTGTTGTACGCAAGCTGGCTGCACGTTTATTCGGTCGTATCCCCAGAGGCAATGTCAATCCCGATGAGGTAGTTGCTTTCGGAACCGCTCTGCAGAGTGCTATGAAACAGCGCGCCGCATCAATCCGTGAGGTTATTCTCACCGATGTCTGCCCCTTCACTCTCGGAACCGAAGTAGTTTCAAGCAACGGTATCTTTGATGAAAGCGGACATTACCTTCCCATAATCGAAAGAAACACTGTAATACCCGTCAGCAGAACACAAACCCTTTACACTGCCAGCGACTATCAGACCGTTGTACGAGTCAAAGTGCTTCAGGGTGAAAGCCGTATGGCCAGAAACAATCTGTACCTCGGAGAATTACAGGTGCCTGTTCCATCAAAGCCAAAGGGCGAAGAGGCTGTTGATGTAACCTATACATACGATGTCAACTCGCTGCTTGAGGTCAAGGTGCGCGTACATTCCACCAACATAACCAAGACCATAATCATCAAGGGTGAAGGCAACAAGCTTACCGAACAGGAAGCTCGGCAGCGTATGGAAGAATTGGCTTATCTCAAAATCAGTCCGAGAGAACAGGAAGAAAACAAGCTCGCCCTCTACCTTGCAGATCAGGCTTATGAAGAATCCACAGGTGATGAGCGTTACCTGATAGAGCGGTATATCACTGCTTTTGAGGTCGCGATGCGCCAGGGAAAAGCCGCTGATATTGAAAAGGCACGAAAAGAGCTTACAGATTATCTCAATTCCCTCAGATAACTTAATCAGCTGAAATACAGAAAATCCCGGCGGCTGTAAACAGCCGCCGGGATTAATTATTATCTTTGCAGACTTTATACTCCGGAATACGCGGCAAAGCCTGCATCTACCGGCAGTACAACACCTGTGATTGCGGATGCCGAACGGTCATCACACAGGAAAAGCGTTGCACCAAGAAGCTCATCTGCATCTACAAAACGGTGAGTGGGCGTGCCGTTGAGTATCTTTGCAGAACGTGCGGTGGGAGTACCGTCCTCATTGAAGAGCAGTGCCTTGTTCTGAGCAGATACAAGGAATCCCGGTGCAATTGCATTGCATCGGATACCGGTGCCTGCAAAATGAGTCGCGAGCCACTGGGTAAAGTTGGAAATACCAGCCTTTGCTGCGGAATAAGCAGGAATTTTTGTAAGGGGAATATATGAATTCATCGAGGATATATTCAGAATACAGCCTGCTTTCTTTTCCACCATATCCTTTGCAAATGCCTGAGTGGGAAGAAGTGTTCCCTGGAAGTTGAGCTTGAAAACAAAATCAACACCAGATGCATCAAGATCAAAGAATGATTTTCCGCCTTCCTTTGCTTCGTGGTGGTATTCGTTATCAGTGGTTGCTCTGGGATTGTTTCCGCCTGCACCGTTGACAAGAATGTCACAGGGACCAAGGTCATTGAGAACTGCCTTGTGCACCTCTTCAAGTGCTTCCGGATCAAGAACGTTTGCCTTATAGCCCTTGCAGATATAACCTTCAGCGGTAAGCTCCTCTGCAAGCTTCAACACTGCTTCTTCATTGAGGTCAAGCGCAGCGACTTTTGCTCCGCACTGTGCAAATGCCGCTGCCATTGCTCCGCAGATAAGTCCGCCTGCGCCTGTGACAACAACCACCTTACCGGTGTAATCTATGTTAAGAGGAAGATTTACCATTTTATTTTACCTCCTGTTTTCCCTCAAGCTTGTCAAGCATATCCCATACACCCAACATATACATTATACCCAGTGCTCTGTCATAAAGACCGTATCCGGGACGAACATTGCCGGGACCTTCTCCCCAAAGGTGACGTCCGTGATCAGGTCGGACATAGCCTTCATATCCGCAGTCGTGATATGCCTTGAGAATGTCAAGTATTCCTGTTTCACCGTCGCAGTCACGATGGCTTGCTTCGGAGAAATCTCCATTTTCAAAATGCTTGACGTTGCGAATGTGAGTAAAGGCAATGCGGTCGCAGTGCTTGCGCACGATCTCCGCAACATTGTTGTTTGGATCTGCGCTGAGGCTTCCTGTGCAGAGAGTCAGGCAGTTGCAGGGATGGTCTACCATCTTTAAGAATCTGTCAATATTTTCTTCGTTTGTCATAAGTCTGGGAAGTCCGAAAATATCCCAAGGCGGGTCATCCATATGGATAGCCATTTTCACATCACATTCTTCGCATGTGGGCATAAGTGCCTCAAGGAAGTATTTGAGATTTGCCCAAAGCTTTTCGTGATCTACTCCTGCGTAATCCTTAAAAAGCTGATCGAGCTTTGCCATTCTTTCAGGTTCCCAGCCCGGGAAAGACATATTGTATTTCTCGGTAAAGTCAAGGATATAGTTCGCCATTGCATTGTAATCGTCCTGGATCATACCCTTTTCATAGAAAAGAGCTGTTGAGCCGTCTCCTACCGGGTGGAACAGATCGGATCTTGTCCAGTCAAAAATCGGCATAAAGTTATAGCAGATGACTTTTACTCCGTATTTCGAAAGATTACGGATAGTCTGCTTGTAGTTTTCTATATACTCATCACGGGTAGGCTTGCCTATTTTTATGTCATCGTGAACGTTGACGGATTCGACAACATCTATGCAGAAACCGTATTCATCAAGCTGACGCTTTACTTCTGCAATTTCTTCCTCTTCCCATACTTCTCCCGGGAGTTTATGATGAAGTGCCCAAACAATGCTGGTTACACCGGGGATCTGTTTGATGTCGCTGAGGCTTATATTGTCATTTCCTTCTCCGTACCAACGGAAACCCATTTGCATTGGCATAATTTTTACCTCCGATTCTGTATTGTAGTGCTAAGTGTAATTTTATTTTACCATAAAATATTCGCAATAAAAACAACATATATTGTTTGATATGTTGCGAATATTGCTGTATAATATATTTGAGGTGAGGTTTATGGCAGGACGTGCTCAGCGCTTTGACAGCCGTCAGTGTATGAAGAACAAACATTTTGAGGTCTTTCACTACAGGGAAAAACGAACCGAAAATGTAGATATGCATCACCACGATTTTTACGAGGTTTATTTTCTGCTTAACGGTCGAGTGAGCTTTCTTGTTGAAGGTGAATCCTATATTCTTGAGCCCGGTGATCTGCTTCTTATAAATCCTCAGGAGCTCCACCGAGCTCAGATAGAACCCGACACGCTGTATGAACGTATGATTCTCTGGATAGACAGAAATCACCTTGCAAGGCTGTGCACAGAAGATATGGATCTTACCGCCTGCTTTAACCGCGAATTCCCCGAGCACACCAACATAATCCGCCCCTCAAAAGGCAGCAGGGTTATGCTCGGTGAGCTTCTTGAAAAGCTTAATGCTGAATTTTACAGCAGCGCACCGGGTAACGAAATCTATGCTCAGGGGCTTCTTATGCAGTTTATGGTAGAACTTAACCGTTTGTCAAAAAGTCATACTTCCAAAGCCATGCCACCCAAAGAACCTGATCTTATAAGCCGTGTTCTTTTATACATCGGCAGTCATTATTGTGAGAACATTTCTCTTGCATCAATTGCAGAGGAATTTTACGTCAGCAAATACTACCTTTCACACGAGTTCAGGCGCAGAATAGGAACCGGGGTTTATCAGTATATAATCTTCCGTCGCCTTATGCAGGCACGAGAGCTTATGACCGAAGGTCAGTCTCCTGGTGAAGTGTATCAGAACTGCGGTTTCGGAGATTATGCCAATTTTTACCGCGCCTTTAAATCTGAATACGGTATAAGTCCCAGAGAATTTGTTTCAGGCTTTTCCGAATGATATTAAAAGGAACCCATCGTATAAATTGCTAATACGATGGGTTCCTTAATTATCTACAATGTTTCGCCGTTTGATTCTATTACCTGCTTATACCAGTAAAATGAATCCTTAGGAATTCGTTCCAGTGTCTGATAATTGACATATATAAGTCCGAAGCGCTCGATATATCCCTGCTGCCATTCAAAGTTATCCATTAGTGACCAGGCTATATATCCGATAATATCCACCCCGTCTGTTATCGCTTTGCTCAGCGACAGCAGATATCTGTTGTAAAAGTCTATTCTCGCTGTGTCGTGTACCTTTCCGTCAAGGCAGACGTTATCACGGCAAGATATACCGTTTTCGGTAATTATTATAGGCAGGTTATATCTCTCATAAAGGAATTTTGTTCCCCAGTAAAGGGACTCCGGTGTAATGTTCCATCCCATAGCTGTACGCGGAAATCCAAAAGGCAGCTGAACTTTCTCCGGTCCGTTTTCACCCTTTTTTACGTAGATGCCCTGATAAATATTCTGTCCGTAAAAATCAAGAGGCTGGCAGATCAGCTCCATATCCTTTTCGTAATCCTCGGGAAGATACTTTTCAAAGAGCTTCAGTCCGTCCTCCGGATAGTGTCCCAGCACAACAGGATCGCTCCACCAGGCAGGGCTCGATACAAAGGAACGGAATTCGTCATAATATCCGAAATATTTTTCTCTCGCTGCTTCGATATCCTCCTCACTGTCGCTTGCAGGTATGCAGGATATTGCACATGGTGCCCATCCTACACGGCAATCAGGCACTATTTCTCTCAATGCTTTTACAGCCATACCGTGTGCTTTCAGTACATTGTGGCACATTTTCGCAAGTATCTCAGGGGGATATGATATTCCCGGTGCGTGTGCTGTTCCGCAGAATCCAGCTCCCATAAACGCCTGCGGCTCATTGAAGGTTATAAAATTCTTTACTCTGTCTCCAAATGCCTTTGCAACCACCCTCGTATATTCCTCAAACCACTTCGGGCTGCCTTCGTTGCCCCATCCGCCGTTGACCATAAGCACAGAGGGGTAGTCCCAGTGGTATAAAGTTATGTACGGCTCTATTCCGTTTTTTATCAGCTCATCGATCAGAGAATTATAAAAATCCAATCCCTTCTGGTTTACTCTGCCGATTCCCTCCGGAAGTATTCTTGCCCAGGACAATGAGAAGCGGTACACCTTTATCCCAAGCTCTTTCATCAGCGCCACGTCTTCCTTGTAGCGGTGATAATGGTCTGTGGCTGTTTCTCCGCTGCTGCCGTCGGCTATCTTACCGGGCAGACAGCAGAAGTCATCCCATATATTTCTTCCCTTTCCATCCTCAAATGCAGCTCCTTCTATCTGATACGAAGCTGTGGCTGCGCCCCAGATAAAATCTTTTGGAAATTTCATACCGGTTGCCCTCTTTCGTTTAATTTTTGATTCAAATGCCAATTCAGTTATATTATAAAACAAAGTTTTTAAATCGGCAAGTGTATCACATAAACTCCATATATGATTATTGTGTTTCTGAAAAAAGAAAATCGGCAGGAACATAATGTTCTTACCGATTTTCATAGTTTTTATTTTATAGCAATTTTTCTCTGAAAATCACTGAATCTGCAGTTCTGACAAAATTATGCCTCTTCCACATTTCCGGAACGAACTGCCTCGAAGTCCTCAACGATTTCCTTTGAGGGAGCCTTTGTAATCAGCGAGAAGACGACGATGCAAATGCAGGAGAAGATAAATGCGGGGAGAAGTTCATAAATTGCAAAAACGCCACCCAGCTGGCTGATGACCAGCTTCCAGAGGAATACCATACCTGCGCCGCCTATCATACCTGCGATAGCGCCGGTCTTGTTGATGCGCTTCCAGAACAGGGAGAACAGCATAAGCGGTCCGAAGGTTGCGCCAAATCCAGCCCATGCAAAGGAAACGATCTGGAAGATAACGCTGTTTTCGTCAAGAGCTATAATAACACCGATGATTGCAAGTACGAGCAGTGTGATACGGGAAATGATCATAACCTGCTTGTCTGTTGCATTCTTCTTGCATACGCCCTGGAATATGTTCTTTGCAAAAGCAGATGCTGCGATCAGCAGATAAGAGTCAGAAGAGCTGATTGTTGCAGCCAGGATACCTGCCATTACAAAGCCTGCAAGGATGGGAGGCAGCGCATTGGTTGCAAGACCGATGAAGATGTTTTCAGCAGAGGATTTTGTAAGGTACTCGGTGGGGAAAACCTGACGACCGATAATACCGATAAATACTGCTACTGCAAGGGAGATAACAACCCATACCATTGCAATTCTGCGGGAACGCTTGAGCTCATTTTCCTTGCGGATTGCCATAAAGCGAAGCAGAACCTGGGGCATACCGAAGTAACCGAGTCCCCATGCCATCATAGAACAAACGGAGAGCAGTCCGTAATCTGAAGCTTCACCGAATACAGGCTTTCCTGCTTCTACGATCTGCTGATTGTTAGCGTCAAGAACAGGAGTTGCCAGTCCGAAGAACTCGAAGAATCCGGGGATGTCACGTGCATTGTCAAGTACTGCACCAAGACCGCCTGCCTGGATTGTACCAATTGTGACTATTACTGCAAGGGCAATAATCATAACGATAGCCTGCATAAAGTCAGAAGCACTTTCAGCAAGGAATCCACCCAGCAAGGTGTAAAGCAGAACAAATACTGCGCCAATGATCATCATAGAAACATAAGGTGCTCCAAACAGTGTTGAGAAGAGCTTACCGCATGTTACAAAGCAGCTTGCTGCGTAAACTGTAAAGAAGATAAGAATAAATGCAGCTGCGATAATCATAATTGCCTTGTTCTTCTCACGGAATCTGTTGGAGAAAAATTCAGGCAGAGTAATCGCGTTATTTGCGCGAACACTGTAGCGTCTCAGACGTTTGGAGACGATAAGCCAGTTAAGATAAGTTCCGACAGCCAAACCAAATGCTGTCCAGAATGCGTCTGCAAGTCCGCACCAATATGCAACACCGGGCAGACCCATAAGAAGCCAGCCGCTCATATCCGAAGCCTCAGCACTCATTGCTGTGACCCAGGGACCAAGAGAACGTCCGCCGAGGAAATATTCCTCGGAGCTCTTATTGGCTCGCTTAGCATAAAGCACGCCGATTACAATAACTACCGCCATATAGACGACCATTGCAATCAGAATTTGTAGGGTGTTTCCATTCATAACAGATTCCTCCTGCTTTCTTTTCCTTCCGCAAAGTTAAAATCCCATAACATTACGAAGTTTCGCCTATTTTATCACATTAGCGCAATAAAGTCAAATATATTTGTGTTTTTTGATAATAAAACCTGATATTTCTATGAAAAAGCCGTGATGCCGGTATGTGTACGAACTTTTTATCGCTCTTCGATGTAGGTAAAAGAACGGTCTGATTATAAAATCAGACCGTTCTTTTGCTATTTGTTATTACAGGTCAAATTCCACTGTTTCATCTAAAATGAACACCGCACCCATAAATTCTATGCTTCGAACTTCTTCATACTCAACATCGAGAGGAATGTGCATTGTTTTATAGTCTCCATCCCAGCCGTTAACATAGTATCCATTTGCTTCCGCACCGTTGACAGAAACACCTGCGAAATTAACAAAGCTCTTGCCCTCAATATCTTCCACCATATACCTGACTGAAAGATATCCGTTTTTGCACTCCTCATAGCCATCTTCTTCGCTGAAGGGTGACAGGCTTATCTCCTCGATTTTAAGTTTCAGACCGCTCAAATCGATCTCTTCGTTGATGGACTGTACCTTTTCGGGAGCTTTTTTCAAGGTCAGCGCCTTGTTTTCGTATGTTTTTTTCGCAAGCAGTCCCGATGTACGAACTGTGATATTATCAGTATTCTCCGAAACACCGCTCAGATCAAACATTATACGATTTCCAATATGACCGCTGCCCTCCGAATAAAACAGGTAACTTTCATCGATTGTGCCGTTTATCACTGTGCCGTCTTCTGTAACGGCTTCCATATTGCTGCCGGCAAAGTAGAATCCGGGGCAGCTTGTATATTCGCCGATATCGCATACATAATAATCCACCCAAAGTGTGTCCCCGTCACGTTTTGAAACGCAAAGCACCTTGATTCCGTCTATCTCAGCTATTGCTCCCGTTTCTTCTGCGCTTTCTGCAGAACTGTACATTTCCGCTTTCTTCAGCTTAAAATCAACGCTTACATCTCCGATTGTCAGGACGCCTTCCGGCTCTTCGCCGTACGGCACTTCTTCTATCTTGTATCTCTGACTGACACCTATCTGCCTTGAGCTTTCAAGGGACTCATTTGGCGAGACAGTTTCACTGAACGACTCTATTGTACGTCCTTCAAATACGGTTTCAGATAGCGGAATCATAGGATTTATCCCGTCCTGATTGCCAAAGTACTTATCATAGCCGCGAATTTTATATAATTCGTCCACAGAATTCAAGTGGTTCTCCAGATCTTCATCGGTAATATCGGTCAGGAACAGGGTATATCTCAGCTCCAGCTCGTCATTTATAATGAATGCGTCCTTAATCTCAACTCGGATTTTTTCGTCCTCTGCAAAGGCTGTTATATCGTCAATAATATATGGCTCTCTTTCACCGTCCTCCGTTTCGATAATACCAACTCCGGGCACAAAGCCGAACAGCTTTGCCACTGCAGCTCTTACAGATTTTGAACTGAACATTGTAACGGAAGCTGCCACCACCGCAAACACCGCTGCGACTGCAACCCACCGTCTTACGTTTATGCCTGTTTTCTTATTTGTTCCTGTATTCTGCATTTTTGCTTTTACCATTTCCTTGATCCTCTGCTTGCTTTCATCAGAGATCGGATCTGTTTCAAAATTGTCCAGATATTCTTCCATCTGCTCCGGCAGCATCATATCATAGGCCTTTCTCAATTCATTGATGATTTTGTTATCTGATGTCATATATTTTCCTCCAGACTTACCCTCAGTTTATCAAGTGCACGTGATATCCGTTTGCTGACTGCCGGGCGGTTCATCCCCAAAGCATCTGCGATCTCATTGACCGTCTGCTCAAGGTAATATCTGCGAAACAATATCTCGCTGTCAGGCTCGCCCAGCCCTTTCACAGCATCGATTAAACAGGCTCCGGTCTCCTCTGTTACCACAGTGTCCTCCGGACCGGGTGCATCATCGGGGATTATTTCGAAGCGTGATTCGTCTGCCTCTGCCATATGATCATATTCCCTTATGGCGACATTGAACCTGTCAATTGCACGGCGTCTTGCGATCAGTGATATGTACCCCTTCAGACTGCCCTTCTTCAGATCTATTTTATCAAGCTGATTATACAGATCTACAAATGTGTCGGCTGCGCACTCCTCCACATCAGACTCGCTGCAGATTGAAGAGATTTTCCTGCTTATTATAAAAGTGACCAGGCTTCCGTAGGTTTCGATCACAAGATCCATTCCCGCCTGACTGTCCTTTTTCATCAGCCGCAGAATATATTCATCTCTGATTGTCTTCATTCTTGCCGCGCCTCCTTTCGCTTCTGTTTAACTATTCTGCCAAAGCAGGCAGAATGTGACACAAAATCAAAAATTTTATACAGGAACTTTTCACAGCGAATTATCAAAGTGTTGATTCATCTGCACACGTATTCCATAATACGTGTTTATATCATCCGGTTCCGCTTCTGCAACTATCAGCAGATGTTTATTTTCAATAATACAACTGCTGAACACACTCTCTGCACTGTTCATAATCCGAGCCGCATTGAATTGATGGACAATAAAGCAATTTTATGATCACCCAATCCACATCGCTCAAGGCAGTATTGTCATTTGAATACTGGTAAACAATACTGTCCTCCCGAAGCTCTGTGTCACTGATACCCAGCATATTGACTATCTCTTCAATCAAGATAGATGAACGAGTATCCTGATCAATGTCTGTGCGATACCCCACATTTGCTGTATAGATATCGTTGGTGTCAGTATAGTACCAAAACTGTGTTGCGCCGTATGCATCTTCTCCATTGATAAATTCAGAAAAACTGATAGAAAAATCTTCCGGATTCAAAAAACTGATTGTCAGATTTTCCAGTTCTTCATCATCAGCCGCGCCAATTCCCGGAAATCCCTCAACCTCATTGAGTTGTGTAAAAAAATCATTTAACACCGCAAGGTCATCTTCTGTGTGGTCACCGTATATGCGATAGCGAATCGGTATATTCCATTTCTGTACAAGAGAAGTATTGCCTGTTCCGTCAAAGTATTCTGTATTCAGCACAACTTCTTCGAAGTATTCAAAAATCTCCCGGGGCGAATACTCGGGAAGATACAACTTTGAATGAGCAGGTTCATCAGTTTTATTCTCATCTGCCTCAGGCAAGGTCACGTCATCATCAACGTGGTGTTCTGTACTCGATATTTCATATGTAGGTGTGGTCGAACCGTTGTCCTCTGACTCTATGCCCGTGCAGCCAAAAAGAATCAGCGCCATCATAGACATCAGTATCAGATATATTATCCGCTTGTACATTGCAACTCCTCCTTAATCACGTAATTTATAAATTATATCATAGAATACATATAATGTACAATACGACAAAAATAGCGGTGATAAAATCAAATTGCACTTTATATGGATTATATTTTAGGTACATCCGATAAACCAGGTCTTCGACACGCAACGACCGCCCTGTGAAAGAATCAGTTTGCCGCCGTTAAATGCATTTCCTCTTTATTATGAAGGCTTCGTGTACTGTTTATATATCATCCGTATATCGTTTATGTATCATTTTTCATAAAGCTGATAATATGCAAGTTTATGAGGTGGAAACGCAACAAAATTCATTTTAACTGTTGATTATATGTATAATAAATGATATACTTTATATTATTCTGCGGAAATGTATCAATTTGCTGTTAGCTTGATAAAATTATTTGTCATTTATCAATGGATGGGGCGAATTGATACGCTTGATTCTCGATTTCACAGATAATGAAAAAGTACATTGGGAAAAGTTATCATAGTATTTCGGAACGATATATTGAAATAAGAATTGGGAGGACTTGAGGATGAAAAGGAACGGTTTTATAGCATCAGCAAGCAGAAGATTTATCGTAACAGGACTTGCGTTAATACTCATCGTTTTTACGCTGATACCAACTGTCACTGCTTTTGGTGCGAGTACACCTGACGACGGTGTCAGTGTCAGTGATATCGGTATTATCGAAGATGCCCCTGAATTACCATCTGAAGGAAACGACAAGGAAGTTGTTTCTGACGGCGATGATTCTGCGTTTGACTTTGTCTCACCTGAGAAGATGTTGCTTTCTGTTGGTGAAAGCAGCGTGACTCCTCGTGCTGCAGGTTCCGGTTCGTTTATTGTCCGACACACCAATCCCGACGGTGAAAATCCTGGCAATCTGTGCAACGATTTATCAATAGGTATTGCTTGGGACGCTGAAGGCAATCGTATAACACATACCGGTTTCAGTTATACAAGCGGTTCTTTCCATAAAGGCAAGCTGACAAAGGTAGTCACATCTTACATTCCTGAGTACTCATACGGATTAGTCGCCCGACCTGTCAGCACGGCTTATGCACGGGATGTCTATGTTGAAACTAGCCCTGTCGGTGCCGAAAACTGGTCACCGCTGGTAGACAGCAATGGCTCCCCCGTTAAGCTTACAGTCAGGGCTTATGATACAAATTACAACGTATATGTCCTAGACACCCCGGTGGAGGGAGATGTGGATGTGCGCATGACGGTCGTCTATGCACCAAAACTTGACTTCTATCTGCGCCATATGAATCAGGACGGCAATGCTCCTGCAAACGAGGGTTTCTACCCCTGTTCCACCGGTGTTGCAATGATGCTGAGCGATGGCACAGTAAGCTATCCTCCTCTTGATAAAAACCCCACCCTCACAAATCGCCTTAAACCAAGTGAACTGGGTGGTAATGTCCTGAGTACATATATTCCCGGCACCCGTGTGGGCGCGGTCGCCGCTCCCGCCGATGAATGCAGTATTGCAGATTACTATATTGAGAAACGTGAGAAAGGTACCGACGATTGGGAACTCTGGAAGGATTCCGACGGTTCCTCGATGCTTGAATATTACAGAACTACCTCCGAGGGCTGGGAGATTTTTCTCACCAAGGAAGGGGTTCCCGAGAATATCGAAACACAGGTAACAATAGTATACAAGCCATATAACGACTTTTATCTCCGTCATATGAATAAGACCGGCGGAGCACCCGGCGAACTCGGACGCCCGGATTACAGCACCACAATGGCAACGCTGAAGAAGGACGGCACAATCAGTTACGCCAATCTCTATCAGGGCTACTTCGGCGAACGTCTTGCACCAAGCGAAATTGGCGGCGGTGTTATGGGCAACTATCCCGATAATGCCCGTGTGGGTACTGTTGCCGCACCTAACGCTCTGTGTTGCGTATATGATTGCTACATCGAAACACGTGCAAGAGGCACCACCGAATGGACACGCTGGAACGATACCGACGGCAGCCCTATGATCGAGTTCTACGGCGAAACGAGCGAGGGCTGGGAGATTTATCTGACTAAAGAACCTGTCCCTGCCGATACCGAAGCACGTGTGACTGTTGTCTATGAACCTGGTGTGCGTCTTGGTGTTTATCATTACAAAGACGGCACAAAAACTGCGCCGGAAGATGAAGCGTACCGCACTCTTGTTCGGAGCGTTCCCTCCGGCGGCATGGGCGGCATCAGCCCTTACAACAAAGGCATTATCGAAGGCCGATCCACCACCTTCACCTATTTCCAATCCCCATATACTGTTGGGTATGATTCTACCATAACCATAACAACCAACCCTAATGTCGGCAAGTGTGTAAAGTCTATCAAACTTGAATGTGCTCCGAAGGATACTGCAGATTATGCGTCCGATAACGGCTGGACCGAGTGGGATGCCGATGTTCTTCTGGATGGCGAAGAATATGTTGAGGAATCCGGCGATGTATACTACCGTCAGAAATTCACTGTTTCCAAGCCGACACCTGAGGATAAAGACATACGAATCACTGTATATTACGGTGACGGCACTGATGTTCAGCTTATGCACTCTGACGAGGACGGCAATGCTCCCGATGGTATGGCATATCGAACCACATTGCATGATCTTTCCAAACTCACATCAAATAAAGCTCGCCGCATTTCCCTCACCGAAACAAAGCTCAGCGGCTCTGTTTCTATTGACCCTGAAAGCGAATTATATATTCAGGTAACTCCGCGCAAGGGCTACTGCGTCGACCGCATCGTCGCATATTCCCGTCCTCACGAGGATGAGAGCGATGACAACTGGACAGAATGGGCCATCGGCGGAAAGCCAGTGGTTGATATGTCTGACGAAGAACCTCTGTACTATGCCGACGAATCTGCCGGTTTCTACACTTCTTATCGTTACGACATCAACGCCGCTATGCCCACCGACAAGGACATTCGTTTCCACGTTATTTACGCAGAGGGTATGGATGTAACACTGCGCCACACCTCTGAAACGGCAACTGTTGCCGAGGCTGTTGATTATACCGGTATTGATGTAGTCAACGAAAACGGACAGAAAATCATCAAGAGCACCAACAAACGCAGCGGCAAGCTCGCAAATAATGCCAATGAGCTTACACGTGCGATTACTCCCGGCAGAGAAATATCTCTGGTTGCCTCTGCAAAGAGTGGCTACTATATCGAAAGCATCACCGTTGAAACCCGTCCTCAGGATTCTGCTGATGATTCCGCATGGACTGTTGCTCCAAATGCGGTGACTATGCCTTCGGAGGATTATCCCACCGGCAAAAACACTTTCAAGCTTGCTGAAACAGTACCCACCGGCAAGGATATGCGTATAACTGTAAACTACGAACCTATCCCCGATGAGTACACTATTTATGCTATTACAACTGTCGGCTCTGCTAAAATTAACGGAACAGTGATTTCCGAATCTGACTTTACAGAAATCGGAAAAGTTGTTGAGGGTGAAGAGTTCGTATTTACCGTTAACCCCAACGATGATTACACTATTTCAAATGTATATTCCGGCACAACAGCTGCTTCGCAGACCAACACACTCACCTCAGCTGACGGAAAATATACTGTTGCTCCCGATGGTAATATTTACATTAAGATTGAACTGGCAGCGCCTGTTCATCGCGGTGCATTGACTGTTTCCAACACAGTAATCGGCGATAATGCTCCCGCTGACGCAGAATTTATATACACTGTAACCTTTGACAATGCAGATGTATATTCCTATACCGGTTCTGCCTCGGGTACAATTAAGTCCGGAGACAAGATCACCCTCAAGGACAATGAGGAAATCACAATTTCCGGTATTCCTGTAAGCACTGCATTTACTGTAACACAGGACGAAGCTGAGAATTTTGTCACTTCCCCTGCTTCCCTGAAGATTGAGGGAATCATCTCCTCCACTCCGTCTGTTGCCGCTTTCTCCAACACATATAATTCGTCTTCTGTTGAACCTCCTGCTGCCACAGGCAATCTGGAAATCAGCAATAAGGTAACCGGCAATAAGGCTGATACAACACTCAAATTCCCATTTAAGGTGGAGTTTTCTGCCGACGGAAGTTATGAGTATAAAATCGTCAACAGCAAGACAAGAGCGATTACAACCGTCAAGAGCGGTGACACCATTGAACTTGCTCACGGTGAAACTGCTGTCATCTATGGTTTGCCGGCAGGTATTGCCTATAAGGTTACCGAAACCGACACCAAAGGCTATAAAATGACCTCCACCGGTGAATCCGGCACTATCGCTGAAGATGGATCAAAGGCATCGTTTATCAATGAGAAAAACAAACCTTCCGAAAATGATTCTTCTGTTCCGAAGACCGGCGATGACAGCACCGCAGAGGTTGCAGCAATCTATGTGATGCAGTTCGCAATGCTGGCAATGCTTATGTGTATTTATAGTATGAAGAAGTTCAGAAAGAACGACGAAACTGAGCTTTCAGATAATTAACACACAAATCAGGGAGAGGACTTGTTCCTCTCCCTGATTCTCAAACACGAGGTGATTTGATTGAATAAGTCAGCAGATAAAAAAAGCAAACTAAAATCTGTCATTTATACAATTGTGCTTGTGATTCTTGCTCTGCATATCGTCGGTGCTGTCGTGATGATTGTCATAAACAGAAATCTGCCGGAAATTGCCCGGAAGAAATATCAGGCACTTTCCGCAGAGGTGCACACTTCTCCTGCTGCTGTTGATTTTAACTTGCTCAGAGATAAGAATACTGATATTTGTGCTTGGATCATCTCTGAGGGTACGGGCATTGACTACCCTGTGGTTCAGGGCGAAAACAACGAATACTACAGACGTCATCTTTTCTCCGGTGATGCAAACCGATTCGGATGTTTGTATATAGATTCCGCTCAGAACGCCGATTTTTCAAACAAGAACACTGTAATCTATGGCGGTTCACAACTTGACAGCATATACAAGTACATAAGACAGGACTACTATGACCTGATTCCGTCAATTACCATATGTACCCCCGAGAAAAACCATACCATTATTCTGTATGCAGGCATCAGAACGGACAACATCCCGAATACCATCAAAACAGAGTTTGCAGACAGTTCAGAGTTTGCAGATTATCTTTCGTGGCTTTCTGAAAACTCCGCCTTCCGCAGCAATGCTTCTGTTTCTGAAAACGATAAAATAGTAACTCTGTGCGCCGGAAATGGTGCAGAAGGATTCGTTCTGGTGGGAAAACTTGCCTGAAGTAACGCAAAACAAACAGGCATAATACCTGCCGTATTTATCTATGCATTAAAAAACACAAAAAGCACCAACGGCTTACTTTATGTGATAAAAATCGCACAGGTAAGCCATTGGTGCTTTTAGTTTTTTGTGTTTTTCTACTGGATTAAGTATTTTCTAATCTGTAAATAATATTTTGGGCTGCAGGCTTTGAGAATGCCACAAACTCCTGCGTTCGTAATTCTCAGTTTCGCACTTTGATTTATCTGTATATTATGCTTTGATTTCGACAACAAGCTTTACGTATTTGCCTGAGGTGGTCTCCTTGCAGGGTGCTACCCATACAGTACCGCCTTCGCCGGTTTCCTTGTCCTTTTCAATAGCGAGAAGGGTGTATTCGCTCTTTGCTGTTTCGCTGTCTATCTGAGACTCGTAGCCGTCATCTGCAACTGCAATGACAGAATCAAATTCGGTCACGCCGCAAACTGTGAGGACATCGGAAAATCTGTAGCCTGTGTAGGTTGCTTCGGATTCTATTCCCTTGCTGTTTACAACATTTACGGTGATCTTGTAGATGGAAATACCTGCGAGAGTATCGTTTGTCACTTCATTTCCGTTTACAAGGAATTTATATTCGCCAAAGGTAACCTTATCGGTTCTGTCCTGAATTTCGGGAAGACCTGTCTCTGCAGAATCCTCCTCAGTATCTTCAGGCAGTGCAGCCTCTGCATCAACTCCGATGGAAGCAACATTCTTGAGATAATCGCCTGATGTTCCGCTGTGGCAGGGTGCAAACCAGGGCCCCTTCTTGAAGGGCTCGCCGTCGCGGATAACTGCAAGCAGTGTTGTGGGAAGTGCTGCTGTTGCTGCATCGTATGCGATTTCATACCCATCGTCAGCAACAGCTTTTACCTCGGTGTATTCTCCTGTTATGCCTGCTGCAGCAAAAACATCGCTTACGGCATAACCTACATAAAGTCTGTCATCTTCGGTGCCCTGACTGTTGACCGAATGGGTCTGCACAGAATATACGGTGTAGTCTGCCATTGTTTCGTTGGTAACCTCGACACCGTTTACAAGCACAGAGAATTCAGGTATCTCTGCATCTATTACGACCTGTACGGTGGGTGCTGCATTTGTTTCTTCGGGCTTCTCCTTTGCACAGGCGCAAACTCCTATGAGCATCAGAATTACGAGAAGTACTGCAATGATTTTTTTCATAATTTTGTCTCCTTTTTTATATTTCAGGGTATGTACATACCGTTCTTCCTGCTTCGGGCATAAAGCTTAATCGAAGCTCGGTGCCGTACACCTTCCTGAGTATATCCTCTGTTACTGTGTCGGCAGTAACGCCGACTGTAACCTTTCCGCTGCAGTCAACTATTGCCGTTCTTCCCCCAAGCAGCAGCGGGTGATTGGGGTCGTGGGTGGTCATTATTATTCCAAAGCCTTCATCTTTCAGTTTCTTTATCATACGAAGGGTTCGAAGCTGATTTCCGTAGTCAAGGTGTGCCGTAGGCTCGTCCAGAAGCACTGCTTTTGGATTACCGACTGTCACTCTCGCTATCATCGCCTGCTGCCGCTCGCCGCCGCTGAGTTCATTTATCGATCTTTCTGACAGGTGCTCTATGCCCATATCTGAAAGTGCCTTTTTTGCAGCTTTCCGATCTTCGGCGTTCGGACGTTCGAATAGTCCGAGAAAAGGCGAACGCCCCATAAGTACATAGTCGAAAACCGTATATCCAAATGACGTCCCTTGCATCTGCTGAACATATCCGACGCAGGCGGCTCGCTGACGTTCTTTCATTGCAGAGAGATCATTGCCGCAGAGCTTTATTTCGCCATTCTGCGGTTTAAGTAATCCCAGCATACATTTAAGCAGCGTGCTTTTACCTGCACCGTTTGGTCCGAGAACGGTCAGGATTTCGCCTTCTCCGAGGGTAAGAGCCACATCATCGAGTATCAATCGTGATGATGTCGGATAGCTAAAGCTCAGATTATTCACCTCATATATCATTCCATATGCCTCCTTTCTCTGTAAAGCAGAAGCACATAAAGAGGTGCGCCAATAAGTCCTGTTATTATGCTGACGGGCATTTCCGTCTGTGACACCGTTCTCGTCAGAGTGTCTGCAAAGAGCATAAACAATGCACCCAGCATTGCCGACACAGGCAATGAACGGCTGTGATTGGGACCTGCCAGCATTCTTCCAAAATGAGGTACTACAAGTCCTACCCAGCTGATGGTTCCCGCAATGCACACCGAACTTGCAGTGAGCAGTGTGGCGCAGAGTATCGAAACCGTGCGCACAAGACTTACGTTCACGCCTAAAGTGCGCGCTTCGTCTCCTCCAAGGGACAGTATATCGATCCTCCACGACAGCAGGAAAAGCACTGCCGCCGAGGGTATCATAGCAGGCAAAACGCTCCATACATCGTTAAGCTTTATGGCGGAAAAATCGCCCATCGTCCAATAGGTTATAGCAGCAAGCTGTGTTTCCGGGTCTGCAGCATATTTTATAAAGCCAAGTATCGAGGACATAGCCGCGCCGACGATTATACCCGACAGAACCAGCATAATATTTGATCGGTTTTTCAGAAGCCAAGGTATCAGCAGTGCAATCAGCACCGCCATAACTCCTGCTGCAAAGGCAAAGCTCTGGATAAAAATCGAAGGCAGCGACAGGAGTATTGCTATTGCCGCGCCGACGCATGCACCACCAGAAACGCCAAGAAAATCGGGTGAAATAAGAGGGTTGTTGAAAACACCCTGATACACTGCGCCTGACATTGACAGCGCCGCACCAACCAGCATACTTGCAAGTATGCGCGGAATACGAAGCTTTAGAACTACATTTACAGTCATCAGGTCAAAGCCATCGGTGTTTCCCGTTATTCCGCCCCAGAGTATGCGAAGGCTTTCGATGGGCGTGACGGGGTATTTTCCAGTACATACCGCCATCACCGTACCAAACATCAAAAGTACGGCAAGCAGTGGGAACAGCAGCCTATTATTCTGTTTTCTCACTGCAGTTTTTTTCATACTTACTCCTTTTTTACAGCTTGTAACCGAGATATTCCGGATCAAAAGTTCTGCCGAACATCAGGGCGTAGTATTCGTCTATTTCCTGCTGAAGCTGCTCGGTCGTGAAATACTCAGGATACATCTGATTAAGCATCCACATTGTACCTATTACACTGACAACTCCCGGCATATCCCACGAGTCAATTTTTGCAGGTATCTGCCGCACACGGTCGTTTTTTACGCTTTCCATTGCGCTCCACGCGGAGTCAGACATTATCTCTTCCTGCGTGTAATCAAGCGTGGTGGAGCTTGTGAGGAACAGGAAATCGGGGTTTAATTCAAAAAGCCGCTCGGTGCCTATCTGTGACCAGTTGCAATCGTTTGTAATGCCCTTTGCACCACAGATACCGCCTGCTTTTTCTATCATCCACGACTGGATCATATCCTCTCCTGCAATGCGACCGTATTCGCCGCCCATTGTAACAGCGGTAACACGCTCATCCTCAGGGATGTTCGCAGTGATGGAGTCGATATACTCGTACTTCTTGTTTATGTATGCTATGACCTCTTCGGCGCGTTCTTCACGCCCAAAGTATCTGCCCATCATACGCAGGGTGAATATTACATCCTCCATACTTTCTGCCTTGATGCAGAGCACATCTATTCCCAGTTCTTTTACCGCATCAGCAGTCTTGCTGTCGTTTGCACGGTGGATAAACACATAGGGACGATAGCCTGCCAGTGCTTCCATATCAACAACTCCGCGTCCAACTGTGCCTGCATCTGATAGGGCCTGCACATTGTCTGTCCAGAAATAGGACTTGCAGTTTATGGCTGCAACGTTGTCAGACAGCCCCAGAGCCACAATGAATGGCACAGACACTGCGTAAACCGAGGCTATCGTTATATCGGTACCGCTTTCCGGTATCTCCAGCACTGCTCCCGAGCCATCGGTAACTGCTCTTTCGGGCGGTATCGTCTCCTTTACCTCTCCTCTCGAGCAGGCGCACAAGAAAAGAAGCACTGCGCAAAGCAGAAGGGCTGTTAATCTTGTTCGAATTTCTTTCAAGAGAATCACCTCTGAAAAAATATAAAAAGCTTTCCGTTTCGGAAAGCTTTGCACGACGAAAAAACGCCATCCTTTCCAAACACGGGAGGCTGATCCGTTTCCCGATCAACCCTGCGTCCGCAGCACCGTATATCATTCATACTTAGGCACTGCGGATCGGATGTCTTAATTAAATATTCTAAATTGTAAGGTCTAATATCTCTTCCGTTCCTGCAAGCAGGTCGGATACAAGCAATCTGTTTTTAAGGTTCAAAGGTCTTCCTGTCAGCAGTTTTACTGTTTCCGAAACCTGCACTGCTGCGGCGAAAGAAGCCACAAAGGAAAGTGTATTTCCCGATTTTGGTGTGCTTCCCTTAGGGTAGATAATATCAAGTATTTCGCTGCCAGGCGGTATGACAGAAACCTGAGCACACCAGCCGCCTACTGCGCCGTGCACAAGATAGATATGCTTGACCGCACAGGTCTTTGCAAGAAGCCTTCGGGATTCAATGCTGTCAAGACAGTCGAGCACTGCATCGCAGTCTGCAACTATGCATTCTGCATCTTCCGCCGTCATATATCTGTTGAAAGTCTCAACTTTTACACTGCTGTTTATTGCTTTTATGCGTTTTTCGGCAGCCTGTGCCTTGGATAAGCCTATATTGCTTTCTTCGCAGAGCAGCTGGCGGTTCAGATTCGTTTCGTCAAATACATCTCCGTCAACGACTCTGATCATACCAACGCCGATTCGGGCAAGAAGCTCAACAGCATAGCCTCCAAGTCCTCCGCATCCGACAACACACACCTTTTTTCTTTGCAGTTTTTCGATTTCCTGTTCGGAAAGAGGTCCTGCGTTTTTATTGTATCTGCCTGTCATAAAACAACTATTTCGTCACCGACGGTTATTTCTCCGTCTTCTGTTATGCGCCCGAATGCACAGTGTCTCGGCAGTGGGCATCGTTCTCCCCTTTGTCTTATGGGGCAGTCGTCAAAGCATCTTTTGCCAACAGCTGTTATCTCGATAACAGCTGTGCCTGTTTTCAGTCTTGTTCCGACAGAAAGAGCTGAATAGTCAAGCTCCTTTGTCTCTATGTCAGCCTCAAAACGAGAGGTGCAGTGTCCGCCCATATTTCGGATCTCGGGTAGGAGTTCTCCTGCCATCAGGCTTATCTGTCTTTCGGGAGTTTTGGGCGGCATACTGCCTTCAATGCCCTTTTCTCTGTCAGCTCGGGCAGAGAGTGCATTGACCCTCTCGCCCTTGCCTTTTCTTATCTGTATTTTAACTACCTGCAAGGGATCAGCCCTCTTTTGCAGCGGCTGTCAGAGTATCGATAAGTTTGCCGAAATCCTCTGCCTGCCAGATTACAGGTACCGGATAGAGAGGATTTGCTTCCTTTGATGCCCATTTGATGATCTGAGGAACGTCCTCTTCCTTGATAACGTCGATACCTGCTGGAATTCCCATATCCTTTTTAAGCTGCTCGATCCACTCGATGAACTTTATTGCTTTTTCTTCTTCATTTGTACCCCCGATGCCGCAGACATCCGCAAGCTCAGAAAGTCTCTTGTAAACAGCGGGACCGAACTGGCGCATTACGTGAGGTAAAATTATGGACATTGCAAGTCCGTGCGGCACTCCGTAAAGTCCGCCGAGGGTGTGTCCCACCGCGTGGACATACCCGACACATCCGCGCGTAAAAGAGCGTCCTGCATAGAATGCTGCAAGCTGCATATTCTGACGTGCCTCAAGGTCGCTGCCATTCTTGTATGCTTTGAGAAGATTATCGTAAATAAGCTTTACTGCTTTCTTTGCAAGGTCGTTTTCAATCTTGGTGCAGTAAGTGTGGTTTGTATAGGATTCAACTGCATGGCACAATGCATCCATACCCGTTGTAGCTGTTACAAAAGGCGGCAGACCTATTGTCAGTTCGGGGTCGAGTATTGCATATTTCGGAATTATGTTGGGGTCGTTTATAGATGCCTTGTGGTGGGTTGCGGCGTCGGTAATAACCGCTGCAACGGTTGTCTCGGAGCCTGTACCCGAGGTGGTGGGAACTGCAAAAAACAGCGGTATCTTCTTGAGTATCTTAAGTATACCCTGAAGCTGTGCAACGCTCTTTCTCGGACGGGCAACTCTTGCACCTATCGCCTTTGCGCAGTCCATTGGAGCACCGCCGCCGAATGCAACTATAGCCTCACAGCCATTTTCCTTATATACCTTATAGCCGTTTTCAACATCATCACTCGTGGGATTTGGCTGAATATTGCTGAACACAGTGTATTTTATACCTGCTTTTTCCATCGCACTGAGCATCCCGTTGGGAAGTCCCAGCTTTACAAGTCCGTTATCGGTTACAACAAGAACATTGTTTGCACCCTTTGCCTTCATAAACTCAGGCATTTTGCTTATACTGCCGGGACCGTCTATGTATTCCGGCATACGGTAGCCCATAAAATAATGTCCTATCTTCATTATTGCCTGGAAGGTTCTGCAGTAAATCTTGCTGCTCATTGTCTTTACCTCCTTGTAGTTCCTTTCGGGGGGCTTTATACCCATTTTTATGGCGTTTATGGGACAGCTGTCTGCACAGAGACCGCAGCCTATGCATTCCTCGGCGTTTCTGAGCTCTGCCACAGTTCTTATATCTCCGTGAAATTTCGGATCTGTCAGAGAAAGGCAGTTTTTCGGGCAGTTCTCAACACACACCGAGCAGCCTGCACATATCGATCTGTCTATATATGGCTTTTCCCATTTATCTTTAGGAAGCTTTTCTGCGGCTTCGCCTTTTTCATTCTGCACCGCACCCTTTGCACACATTTTTCCGCAAAGTCCGCATCTGATGCAGAGGTTTTCATCGATTATGTGCTTCTCTTTCAAACTGCCTGATATAGCCCCGACGGGGCAATTCTTTGCGCACAGTGTGCAGCCGATACATTTATCTGTTATTCTGTAACTTTTCACTGTAACACCGCCTCTCAGCCGCCGCAGACAGGAGACATAAGCATTACCTCGTCTCCGTTGGAAAGTCTGCTGGTCTTTTTGCCTGCCTTGCCGTTTATCATAACAATGCAGCCGTCAATGTCCTTTGCGGTTACCTTGGTATCGGGTTTTGCCTTTTTTGCTTCGCTGAGCAGTACGGCGTAAAGCTCCTTAACCGTTTTTACGTCGGTCTCAAGTTCGCGAAGTCCTGTATCAAGACGGAAAAGTCCGAATAATTTTACCTTTACCATACTTGCTCACCTCACTTGCTTATCTTCAGCTTACGAAGAGTTCTCTCTGTGGGTATGCCGTTTTTATCCCATCCACGAGCCTTGTAGTACCTCTTCTTCATTTTTTCTAGGGGCACTTTTGTTTTTGGGTCATTCTTATCCTGGGGTACATCGGTCAGTCTCTTCGGCAATGCATCGTCCTTTGAGCTGATGCCGAAACGTGCATTTATGCATCTTTCAAGATTATAGCCACGTTCACCGCAGCGGATATATTTTCCGAAGTTCATCTTCATTCCCACAGCGTATTTGATCGCCTTTGTATGATGAAATACGGGCAGATGCAGAGCCAGAAGGGTGGGGAATTTATTTATGAATCTGCCTATCCAACCAATATGCGGAAGCAGGAAGTTGGCGGTCTTCGTAATGGCACCGTTTGGGCGCGTGATAAGGAATCCCGGAAAAAATGCATAGGAAGTGAACAGACACTGCCCCGTTGCAGAGATCATTTCCATCAGATTCTGGAAAAGCATTGTAAAATCAGCCTTTGACTTGTAGGTCTGAGAATCGGTATTCAGTCCAAGTCCCTCAAGGATAACCAGATATCCGCCGTTGAGGTGACAGCCGCCTCGGTTTGATACTGCATAGCCCAGTCCCTGTCCTACTGCACGTCTCGGCTCGTAGGCTGCAAGTTCAAGACCCTTTACGTGCATTGCAAATTCCTTGCCGCCGTACTTTTCTGAAAGACGTTTACTGCCTTCTGCAAGCTCATCTCCGATCCCCCGACGGTAAGCAATATCTTCCCATATCTTCGATATCTCATCCGTACTTCCAAATTTAAGTCCATTATCCCACAGCCCCTTTTCATTTGCTTCCATCGCAAAGGCAAGGGTACTGGAGGCGGAAATGGTGTCCATTCCAAGCTCGTCAAGTTCGTTGTTCCAGCGAAGAATACAAGGAAGATCGGCATTGAGTATGCCACCGCCCAGCAATCCCAGAGTTTCAAGCTCAGGACCCTTTACGGCTCGACCGTCAACTTCTACAGTTCGGGCACACTTTATCGGGCAGGTCAGACAACCCTTGTTTACAATATTATATTCCTCCGCCAACACCTCGCCGCTTACCTTTTCGAAATCTTCAAACTGACCGTAGGTGTAGTTCTTGGTGGAGAGTATCTTCCTTGCCTGCATTGAACTTACAAGTCCTGCAGTGCCGAGCCTCGGCAGCTGATTACCCGTCAGCGGGTGACGGCGCAGATAGGAAAACCACTTTTTATTCCATTTAAGATTTTTCTCCTCGTTGTATATGGGAACTGTGCAGTTGCCCAAGGCTGTGACTGCCTTGAGATTCTTCCATCCGAACACTGCTCCGATTCCCACTCTGCCTGCGGCACGCTCGCCGCTGAGCACTGCAGAATAACGTACAAGATTTTCGCCGGCAGGACCTATGCAGATATTGCCGAATCTCACGTTCTTTCTGTTTTCCGAGAGCTTTTTTTCAAGGTGTTCCTGACACTCGGTCACCTTTGTACCCCACAGATCATCAGCGTTATGGAATATAAACTCATCGCCGTTTATCTCAAGCCACGTATGCTCACTGCATCTGCCTTTGATGATTATTGCATCATAACCGGCTTTTTTCAGATAATACCCAAAGGAACCGCCGCAATTTGATGAAGCTATTATTCCCGTCTGTGGTGAAAGGGTCGACAGGTTGAATCGGCTTGAGCTGGGTGCTCCTGTGCCTGTCAAAGGTCCTGTGGTAATAACTACCATATTATCTTCCGAATAAGCTTCTTCTTTGCCTGTCAGGTTATCATAGAGTATCTTTGCAGCCATCATCTTGCCGCCTATGTATAGCTCTCTGTCCTTATCGCTCCATAGGTATTCGGTTACTTCGCGGGTTGTAAGATCAACCTGCATTACTTTACCCATATATCCGCCAAATGACTTTTCCACGCAACTCATCCCCTTTTCGAGAAAATCATCACTTTTAATATATTACTATTGGTTTACATTGTTGTTTTGCTATACTTTTACTATACCATATATCTTGTTTTTTTACAATAGCGTAATACTTTTCGTGCACAAGAATATGTATACTCGCCGAAACCGTTGATTTGTCTCTATCTGAATGAATGAGAACCGTGCATCAAACAAAAACACACACCATACAAAATGAAACTATCCGTGTCTGCTAATAACTTACTGCTAGAAATAATAGAGAGCACCGATATGCAGTGAACTTCTGTCCCTTCGTTCACATTACCAAATCGGCGTAAAACAAAAAGAGCAGGCACATCGCCTGCCGCTTGGATCTATACCTTAAGAATATATCCAATCAATCTAAAACCTAATCAGACTATGTCGACGCGTAAAGGGTACAAATAAGGGTACAGACAAAAGAAAATCGGCAAGAACGTGATGTTCATGCCGATTTTCTTGGTTGCGGAGACAGGATTTGAATTGTACAACGCCGTTCCAATGGCTTACCTTATGTGATAAAAATCGCATAGGTAAGCCATTTGTGTTTTTGGCTTTTTCCGAGTTTTCTATTGAATTCAGGATTTTCTAACCTGTAATGGGTACGGATAAGGGTACAAAGGGTACCGGGAAGCGGAAGAGCGCATGGATAGACGAACGCAGGGCATGGATTCCTCATCCCCGCATCCATATTGTAAAATGTAAATCGATCCCTAAAGAATATGTTCTTTGTGCCGAAAAGGACTCAAGACAAAGCAGGTGTACCTATGGCACTCATACTTACCACAGGATCAATTACTCAATTCAAATGGCTGGTAATAATCCACTGCTGCAATTGCTGCGACGGCGGTCGTTTGCCTCTTGATGATAGAGGCAACACTCACGTCTGTATGCAAGTCAATTTGTTCAACCGAATCATGTGCAGTTAATTTACAAAGTCTGCCCAGCCTAACACCATGCAGCTTTAGGTTATCTCAGAGGCGATGGTCAAAAATAATACTATTTTCTGTTCCTTGCTGCGTCTTTGATTTCTCACGGAATTCGGGCTTGAGCCTTAGTGCATCATTTTTAAGCTTTGGGATTCAGCTCAGATTTCCATCTTGCTGCATCAAGCTCTTCCATAGCGTCTGGTGGTTGCAAGAATCCGCTCGGTAAGTTCTTCGGTGATACATCCCGGCTTGGCACGCCATGTCCAGTTCTTTACCGAAAGGGTGCCCGGACTGTTCATGCGTCCTTCAGCGCCAAGTTCAAGATAATCCTGCATCTGGATGATACAGAGTTCGCTTACGGAGCTCATGCAGCCACGGATCAGTCCGACAACCGGACCTTCCTCATCGTTGAGGCCGAGATAGGATTTTGCCAGGGCAATATCCTCCGGCGAGGCCTCGTTGAGCCACTGGGCAGCTGTCATGTTGTCGTGGGTTCCGGAATAGCACACCGACTTTACGGGATATGAGTGGGGAAGATAGTCGGAAGTCTCTCTGGAGTCAAAAGCAAACAGCATCACTTTCATTCCGGGATATCCGAAATGCTGCTGGAGACTGCGAACCTCAGGGGTCATGTAACCCAGATCCTCGGCAATGAAGTCAAGGTCAGGTATGGCTTTGCATACAGCGTCGGTAAAGTCTGTGCCGGGGCCTTTCTGCCATGAGCCTCCCGCTGCAGTTTTGTCTCCGGCAGGAATAGCCCAATAGCTCTCAAACCCTCTGAAATGATCCAGACGGACGACATCATAAATTCTGGAAGCAGCCGTAAGGCGGCGAATCCACCATTCATAGCCGGTGGATTTCATTTTATCCCAGTCATACAGCGGGTTGCCCCAAAGTTGACCGTCTGCAGTGAACGAATCGGGAGGACAGCCTGCAACCATCTTGGGCCGACGGTTTTCGTCAAGCTGGAACAGCTGCGGTTCCGACCACACATCCGCCGAATCCAGCGGAACATATATGGGAACGTCACCGATGATCCGAATGCCCTTTTTGTTGGTGTAGCTGCGAAGAGCTTCCCACTGGCGGAAGAAAACATACTGGAGGAAGCAATGGAATCTGATTTCCGGATCCATTTCTCTGCGGCAGGTCTCCATGGCCAAAGGCTCTCGGGTGACCAGCTCTGCAGGCCAGCTTTGCCAGTCGCTTCCGTTGAAGCGCTCCTTGAGAGCCATGAACAAGGCGTAATTTTCCAGCCAATCGGCGTTGTCTTTGACAAATTGCGTATATTTCTCGTCCGGTACAAAACGTTCGTGAGCCTTTCGAAGCAGATTCAGTCGGTTTTTGTACATCCGTCCGTAATCCACTCTGGTCTCGTCTATGCCCCAGCAAATATCGCTTGCTTCCTTTTTATTAAGGAGACCTTCTTCTACCAGCATATCAATATCGATCAGATAATGATTGCCGGCGAAGGTAGAAAAGGACTGATAGGGAGAATCCCCGAAGCCGGTAGGGCACAGCGGAAGTATCTGCCAGTACGCCTGACCTGCGTCGTGGAGAAAATCAACAAACTCATAAGCACATTTTCCCATGCTGCCGATGCCGTAGGGGCTCGGCAGAGATGTGATGTGCATTAAAATACCGCTATTTCGCATATGTGATCATGCCTTTCTCGTATAGAAAGGTTACTTCAAAAATCCCGGCGGAAAGCTTATCATCAGCGGAGAGTGTGGGATTTTTGCCAGCAATCTTTAGGAACAATTTATTCTCCTATGCGGCGTGTGCTTTCTTTCTGATACAATGAGTACTGTACAGTTTCGTGGCAGGGTTCTCCTCCACGTTCTATATGTTCGATAAGTATTTCTACTGCACGTCTTGCCATTTCCTTGAATGACTGCACAACTGTTGACAGCTGCGGCACCAGGTACGAGCCCAACGGCAGACCGTCAAAACCCATTACCGACACATCCTCCGGCACACGCAGCCCGTTATTGTGCAGAGCTCTGATGGCACCGATAGCCATAACATCTGCCACGGCAAACAGAGCTGTGAACGGGCGGCCGTTGGCGATGAGCTGCTGAGTGGCGTTGTATCCGTCCTGATAAGAGAAACGCACGCCTCTGTAATCCAGCTCTTCGTCATATTCGATGTCGTGATTGCGGAAAGACTGCATGCAGCCCTCATAGCGCAGTCTGCTTGTATCGGAAACATTCCGATCACCGCCTACGATGACGAATTTTCTGTGTCCAAGTGCAATCAGGGAATCCATGGCACAGCGCGCTGCCTGCCGGTCGTCCGTACACACGCTGGACAGATTGTCAAAAGGCAGATCAGAAGCATCGTTTGATACAAGCACACACGGAATGTCTATCTTGTCAAAATCAGCGAGGAAATACTGGTTGTTGCCTCCGAGGAAAATCACGCCCAAAGGCTTTTTCTCCCGGCAGAGTTGGACTGCGTGAAGCACTTCGTTGCTGTCTTCATCCATGTAGTCCACGTAGAGGGGATAGCTTGTGCGCGCAACCAGGTTCTGGATGGTTTCAACCATTTCGCTGAACATCTCGTTGGAGGTGCCCTTGACTATCACGAGGATGGATGTAGCATGCTGCTTCAGCTGCCTTGCGTTGGCGTTACTCTGAAAGCCGTACTCTTCCACCGCCTTCATGATCGTGCTGCGCGCCTTTTCGCTGACGTTGGGATGATTGTTCAGCACACGGGACACCGTAGCCACGCCATATCCCGTTTTCCGGGCAAGATCTTTGATAGTCAAACAGGCACCTCCTTTTCGAATTTATCCTTCAGCATCTTGTAATTGTGATTAAATCAGCCCTTGACAGCACCAGCGACTACGCCCTTGATAATGTGCTTCTGGCAAACAAGGTAAATTATAATGACCGGAAGAACCGTAAGCATGATGCAAGCCATCATCGGTCCCATTTCCACTCTTCCGAAGCTGCCCTTGAAGTACTGTATAAGAATGGGAACGGTGGAATACTTCTTGCGGTCAAGAACAAGATAGGGGAGCAGATAGTCGTTCCATACCCACATTGTTTCAAGGATTCCAACGGAAATAAGGGTAGGCTTGAGTACGGGGAGAACGATCATAAAGAATGTCTGAACGGGATTACAGCCGTCTATCATGGCTGCCTCTTCTATCTCAAGAGGGATTGACTTTACAAAGCCTGAGAACATGAAAACTGCAAGTCCTGCGCCAAAGCCCAGATATATTATCCAGATATTCCAGGGAGTGTTCAGCTTGAGCTGGTCAGATGTGGAAGCCAGTGTGAACATCAGCATCTGGAAGGGTACAACCATAGAGAATATAAACAGGAAATATACTGTCTTTGTAAAGATATTCTGCACTCTGGTTATATACCATGCGCACATTGAACAGAACACAAGAATTGCTATAACCGATGTTACGGTAATAAGCACGCTTGTGAGAAATGCATCTATAAAGCCTTTGGAGCCTATTGCGTTGACGTAGTTCTCAAAACCTGCAAAGGTTTCTGAATTTGGTGTCTCAAAAGCTGTATTTGTGGATATTGCTGTTTCCTTCTTCAGGGAGTTGAAGAGGATCATGATAATAGGATAGATCCACGCAAAGCTCAGCAGAGTAAGGAAAACCGTAAATAAGCCTGACTTGACTTCCTTCATTCCTATGCTCTTTTTCTTTGCTGCTGTGCCTCCCTCCGGGGCTTTTCTTACAGCATTGGGATCGTATGCATATCCCTTTCCGATCTCTTCTTCGTCATATTGGGTCTCATCATATTCCTCAAGTATAATGATAATACCGGAATCTTCATTTTCTGCATCAGCACCATCGGCAGAGGTCAGAACCTCAGCTGTTGTTTCTGCAGCAGTTTCCTCGATTTCTTCAGAAATGATCTTCTTTTCTTCAGTTCCCATTACTGCTGCACCTCCTTCGAACGGGTCGCATAAAGCTGGATCATGGATACAATAATAACCATTATACAGAATACGACTGCCTTTGCCTGCCCTATACCCTTCCACATTGCGCCTGCACGGGCATAGAAGTTATTGTATATGTTGAGTGCCAGCATTTCGGTGCTGTGATTGGGATCACCGCCGGTCAATGCCAGATTCTGGTCAAAGAGCTTGAATGAATTGGTGAGTGTAAGGAACAGACAGATTGTGATGGAAGGCATGACATTGGGAATCTTAATCTTGAACAGAGTCTGAATGGAGTTTGCTCCGTCGATCTTCGATGCCTCAAGCATATCGTTGGGAATGGACTGGAGTCCTGCAATGTATATGATCATCATGTAGCCTATCTGCTGCCAGCACATAAGTATGATAAGACCCCAGAAACCGGCCTTGTTATTGAGCGCCAGCAGAGGCTCGCCTGCGAGACTCAGCACGCAATTAATGAGAATGTTCCAGATATATCCCAGTACTATGCCGCCGATAAGGTTGGGCATAAAGTAAACTGTGCGAAAAAAATTGGTTCCCCTGATACCTCTGGTAAGTGCAAGTGCGATTGCAAATGCCAGAACATTTATCAGTATTGTGGAGACAACAGTAAACACTGCGGTGAATCCCAGCGAACTGAGAAACTGCTTGTCTTCAAAAACCTTTGTATAGTTTTCAAAGCCCACCCATGTCGCCTTGTTTATAGTAGTGAATTTGCAGAATGAAAGGTACAGACCTTCAATAAACGGCACAATGAAGCCGATTATGAAAGCGCAGAATGTGGGCAGCACAAACAGCGGCCACCATTTTTTCGTTGCTTTAATCAATTGAAATTCCTCCTTATATTACCTTAATAATATAAAAAGTCAATATATTATTTCGTAAAAAAACTGCAGTATATCGGGGATATAAACCACAATCAGGGTGGGCAGTAAGCCCACCCTGATTGTTTATTGATTTAATAGGATTTGAAAAATTCAGTCGTTTATCAATTAGCCGAGAAGAGCGTACTCAGAAGCCCAGCCTTCTACGAATGCCTTGACAACGAGGTCCCAGTTGCCGTCGGTAGGATCTGCTGCATAAGCGGTCAGAGCGTTACCAACCATGTTCTTCCACTCCTCAGAGGGCATGGTGGGGAAGTTCCAGGAAACGGGGTTCTTGCCTTCAGCAGTGTAAGCAACATCCTGCTTTACGAAGAGGTTGGGGGACTCAACAGCGGTGTCGAAGGGGATTACAAAGCCCATGTCGTTAGCCATGGCAGCAGTGCCTTCCTCGGAAGTTACGCACCAGTTGATGAAAGCGAGGGTAGCGTCGATGTCAGCCTGATCTGCGTCCTTGTTGACACACCAGTAGTTCTCAGTACCGGTGCAGAGACCCTGCTTAGCCTCGTCGCCAACACCGATGTAGATGGGAAGCATTACGAGCTCGTCATCACCGTATACTGCTGCGAGAGAGTTGTACTCCCATGAACCGTTCTGGAAGAATACTGCCTGACCGTTGAGGAACTCGTTACGGGAGTCGTCGCCGGTCTTTGCGGAAAGCTCTGCGGGAGCGCAGGTGGAGTTGTTGATGTAAAGATCCCAGATATCACGATAGTTGTCGAGATAGGTACCCTTGATCTTATTGGTGGTACCGATGCCGTCTGCCTGATACTCGAAGTAGATGGGCAGGTTTGCAAGGTGAGTCTTGAATCTCCAGTCAGAGGAAGGATCCATACCTGCAGAGGAGAATGCAGAGAAACCGAGTTCGTCGGAACGAGCGGTGATGTCTTCTGCAACCTTCTTGAGGTCTGCGAAGGACTTGATGTCCTCTACAGAGTAGCCTGCCTTAGCAAGGAGAGTCTTGTTGGCGATGATGCCGTAGGACTCGATAACGTAAGCGATACCGTAAACAGCGTCACCCTCGATGAGTGCGAAACCATCGGAGGTCAGATGACCGTAAATCTCAGACTTGGAAAGATCGTAGCAATAGTCCTTCCAGTTTGCAAGACCAACAGGACCGTTGACCTGGAAGAGAGTGGGAGCCTCAGACTTGCCCATCTCAGCCATAAGGGTTTCTTCGTATGTACCGGAAGCAGCGGTAAGAACGGTGACCTTAACACCGGTCTCCTTGGTGTAGGCCTCAGCAAGCTTCTGCCATGCTTCGTCCTGTTCGGGCTTGAAGTTCAGATAGTAAACGGAACCGGTCTTGGTGGAAGTTCCGTCAGCTGCGGGCTTGTCCTCATTGGTTCCTGCGCATGCTGCGAGGGACAGAATAGCGACGATAGCTAGAATCATAGCCAAAATTCTTCTTTTCATTACTTTTTCCTCCTAAAAGTGTTTGTGTTTTATTGCTCGGCGTGACCGTCGGTTCTGCGGCACAGCCGGTTAAGCCATAAGTTTTGTTTTGCCTCGAATGGACTCGTGCCAGAGTTTTTGATACGTTTGTTGGAATCGGTTCCATTCCTTACGACCACATCATATAACATCCCGCTTTAATATGCAACCCCCAATTTGCGAAAAACTCAATATTCTACATTTCTACCAACTAATTTTAAATAATTTTAGGCAATCCGATGGTAAACAAATTGGGAAACGGTTCCACAATTTGATGCGCCATTATTCCATCAACATCAAATTGTGCTTTTTCTGCGGTATTTCCCCGGAGATATACCATATTTGATCCTGAACCTGCGAATGAAGTAAGAAATATTATCAAAGCCGCACATGGCAGCAATGGTGCTCACATCGTGATCGGTCTCTCTGAGATAATATACGGCGGCAGAGAGCCGATAATCGACAAGGTAATCAGTGAAGGTACGTCCCGTCTCCTGCTTGAAGATACGCATGAAGTGGGACTGACTGTAGCCAACGGCATCTGCTGCTTTCGCAACGGATATGGGTTCATGATAATGTTCTTTTACATAGGTAAGTAATTCTTTGAGCTTTTCGGTGTTCGCGGCTGTGCTCTGCGGCATGTTCTTGTCCCGATGGCAGAAAAGAGCGTGAAGAAACAGGAACATCTGACTCTTCACGATCAGCGAATATCCGCGCATTTGCTCTGAACACGCCAGATCTGCTCCATCCAGCGCGGCACTGGCCTTTGAGTGAAAATCCGTCCCCGGATGTATTGGGCGCTCAAACCTCAGACCGCCCTGCCTCAGCGGATTGATGACGTTATGCCGGCACCAGTCATCTGCCTCGGTGCTGTCAAGTATGGAAAGAGAGAAGATGATATTCTCGTATTCCATCGTCTCCTGACCGTCACGCTCTATGGCGTGCAGCTCGCCGGGCAGCACTGGCACTATGCATCCTTCGTACACTGGATAAGCCTGGAGGTTGATCGAGACCACACCACGTCCCCTTTTAACATATATAATCTCCATCTGGTCGTGCCAGTGAAGATCCACCCTCGGGAAATCCAAAGGAATGGTGCAAAGATATGTATTATACGAAAAGCCCGGATGGCCGTGTATCTGTGTCTCCTGATATTGAGTGTACTTTTCCAGTTCCATAATTTCATTCCTTTCCGTTGTATTTGACGTTTGATGATAGTATTGTACTATACAACAAGAGAAATATGCAAGATTTAAGTTATCAGAGATAGTATAATGCCATTGTAGAGTCGCGGAACCGTTTCCAATTTACGCGTCTCATTAATTTATCTGTTAAGGACTGATCCATCATGACAAACAATTTGCGCCAGTATACCGGAAAGGACCTGCGGGAGTGCACAAAGCTTGAGCTGTTCAACGCTCTGCTGAAGTGCACCGATGCCGCTGCGGTCAACAAGGGTTACAATCAGGGAAAGAAAAAGCTCTACTATATTTCGGCAGAATTTCTGATCGGCAAGCTCCTTAGCAATAATCTGATAAATCTCGGACTCTACGATCAGGTCAGATCAGAGCTGGAAGCTGCCGGAAGAACGCTTTCCGAACTGGAAGAGTTTGAGCAGGAGCCCTCTCTTGGCAACGGCGGCCTGGGACGTCTTGCCGCCTGCTTCCTCGACAGTCTTGCTACTCTCGGCCTGCCCGCCGACGGAGTGGGACTTGCTTATCACTGCGGACTGTTCCATCAGAATTTTGCAGAAAACAAGCAGAGCGAAACTCCTGACCGATGGCTCAGATGGGGAACCGAAAGCTGGATGCACCGCACCGGCGTGCATTACGACGTTCCGTTCGGAAATAAGACGGTCCGCTCCACCATGTACGAGATCAACGTGACCGGATATGACGGAAAATGCGGCTTGCTTCGTCTTTTCGATGTGGAAGATCTCAACGAAAATCTTATAAAAACAGGCATATCGTTCGACCAGGAACGCATTGAGGAAAATCTGACCCTTTTCCTTTATCCGGATGACAGCACCGATGCCGGACGACTTCTCCGTGTGTATCAGGAATACTTCATGGTCAGCAATGCCGCTCAGCTCATTCTTGACGAATGTGTCGCAAAGGGCAGCAATCTGCACGATCTGGCTGACTATGCAGCCATTCAGATTAACGACACTCATCCCGCGATGGTCATTCCAGAGCTAATTCGGCTGCTGTGCCTGCAAGGCATCGAAGAAACAGAAGCAGTGAACATCGTGCGTGATATCTGCGGATACACCAACCACACGATCCTCGCTGAGGCTCTTGAAAAGTGGCCCTGCTCCTATCTGGAAAAGGCCGTGCCCCATCTTATGCCGGTTATCAGAAAGCTCAGCGACCTCGTGAGCGCACAGCACAGCGATCCCTTCGTGCAGATAATCGACCGGTACAACAATGTGCACATGGCAAACATGGCCATTCACTATTCGCATTCGGTCAACGGCGTAGCCAAGCTTCACATGGAGATCCTCAAAAATTCCGAATTGGCTCCTTTCTATAAGATATATCCCGAAAAGTTCAACAACAAAACCAACGGTATCACCTTCCGCCGCTGGCTGACAGGCTGCAACCCCAAACTCGCCGACCTCATTGACCGCACCATCGGCACCGGCTGGCGCAAGGACAGCACTCAACTTGAACAACTCCTCAGATACTCCGAAAACGCTGATGTTCTCCGCGAGCTCACAGAGATCAAGAAAAATTGCAAAAAGCAGTTCGCCGATTGGATGCTGGCTCATCAGGGAGCAGTCATCGATCCCGATTCCGTGTATGACGTTCAGGCAAAGCGTCTCCACGAATATAAACGCCAGCAGCTCAACCTTCTCTGGGCAATAAGCAAATATCTTGAAATAAAGAGCGGCAAGCTGCCCCGCAGACCCATCACAGTCATCTTTGGCGCAAAGGCCGCCCCTGCATATACTATTGCAAAGGATATCATCCACGCCATCCTTTGCCTTTCCGAAATCATATCTGCTGACCCCGAAGTATCGCGTTACCTCAAGGTGGTAATGATCGAAAATTACAATGTTACCGCCGCAGAGAAGCTTATTCCCGCCTGTGACATTTCCGAACAGATATCGCTGGCATCTAAAGAAGCAAGCGGCACCGGAAACATGAAATTCATGCTCAACGGCGCGGTTACCCTCGGCACCATGGATGGAGCAAATGTAGAGATAGCCGCTCTTGTCGGCAGTGACAATATCTACACCTTCGGACTCAGCTCCGATGAGGTTATCGAACATTACCGCAGAGCTGACTATGTTGCACGAAACTGGTATCAGAGCAGCGCCAGTCTCAAAAAAGCGGTCGATTTTCTTGTCTGCCGCGACATGCTCGATGTTGGTGACAGCGTATGCCTCAATCGCCTGCGCGATGAATTGATTGGCAAGGACTGGTTTATGACTTTCCCGGACTTCGAGGATTACTGCCGCACCAAGGAGCAGATACTGAACGACATGCAGGATAGCGTCGCATGGAGCAGGAAGATGCTTGTCAACATCGCAAAGGGCGGCTATTTCTCCTCTGACCGCACTATCGAGGATTACAACCACGACATCTGGAAGCTGGAAAAGTAATCACTCAGCAGCCCTATAGGTTTCTTGATCACATAAGCAAGGTCATAGGGATAGACACACCCATCTCATCGTTCTTTGCGAGCTTTGTTGTCCACATCCTGGTACGTCGATTTCGCGCAAGTTTTCGCAGGCTGTCCACGTACGACGAAAAACCGCTCCCCGTCTAACAACGGGAAGCGGTTTTTTGAAAGAAGAAACCTGTTCCGATATGGACTGCACCCTCCGGCCTTTCGTTAAAAGGTGTAGGAATCGTTAAATGGCGCACATCATACTGTCTTTTTGTTTAGTGAGCAATAATGACTATTTCGGCTTTGTCTTGATTTGCTTGAATACGCACGCTTCCTACGATAGGAAAAGTAATCATTGGGAAAATATGGCCAAAATCAACACCAAATACAACGGGGATATGGGATGGGACCTTGTCCCGGATAATGTCTGTAATTGTCTCTGCAGTTAATCCACAGCTATCATCAAAACGTCCGAAAATAATACCTTTGATGGTGTCTGCACCTTCAACCTGCAAGAGTGATTCCAGATTACGGTCGAACTCGTAACAGAAGTACTCACCCATAATGTTGTCATCTTCCAGAAATAATACTTTATCTCTGATATCGGGCAAATATGGAGTGCCTTGCAGTAAGTTCAGTGTGCAGAGATTGCCGCCAATAATTGTCCCCTCGCAAACACCCTCTTGAAAGGTGACAAGCCGCTTACTGCCAAGACGGTAAAGAATATCCATGGTGTTCTTCATCGTGCGCTGGAGCAGGCGGTCAGGTTGGGATTCATCAAAGCTAATCCGTCTGACAATGTATCGCTCCCACGTGTACAGCGTGCAGAGATAAAACCTATGGCAGATGATGACATCGCTTTGTTTCTGGCGGCACTGCATGGTGAGCCGCTGGAGTATCTGCTCATTACCGATTTGTTTACAGGCATGCGCAGAGGTGAGATCCTCGGTCTGACATGGGATTGCGTGGACTTCGACCGTGGAACAATTACCATCAGCAAACAGCTCATACACCTGCGTGACGGCAGCGGAGAATACCGGCTCACCTCTCCCAAGAACGGCAAGACCCGTGTCATTGCTCCGGCGCAGTCGATAATGGACATCCTGCAAAAGCAAAAAAGCCTTCAGGATTCCATGCGCAGAGAGGCTGCAGGGGCATGAAGCAATCCCGAAGACTTTGTGTTTACCGATGAGCTGGGGCATCATCTTTATCATTCGAATGTGTACAGGAATTTCAAGCGCATTGTGGCAAGCATCGGTATGCCTGAAACGAGATTTCACGACCTGCGCCATTCCTACGCCATTGCGGCACTGCAGTCGGGCGATGACATTAAGACCCTGCAGGAGAATCTTGGTCATCACACAGCGGCATTCACGCTGAATGTCTACGGTCACGTATCAGACAAGATGAGACAGGAAAGCGCCCGCCGCATGGATCTATACTTTAAGAATATATCCAATCAATCTAAAACAAAAGAAGACTATGCCGAAGCGTAAAGGGTACGAATAAGGGTACAGACAAAAGAAAATCGGCTTAAACCTGATGGTTAAGCCGATTTTCATGGTTGCGGAGGCAGGATTTGAACCTGCGACCTCCGGGTTATGAGTAAGAAAATTTGCTTTTCATAGCATTTTCTATCGTTTATTTACTTTGATTTCATGCGTTTTTTGAGCTTTATTCTTTGATTATCATTCATATAATAATCTTTCTTTTATTAAC
>JAZUPB010000035.1:0-118773 GCA_045604965.1 Acutalibacteraceae bacterium | reverse complement strand
GGGAGCGATAACCGAGCAGGAGTACCGCGCTATGCAGAATAAGATACTCAAACGAGAATCCGAACAGAAGAAAAAGCGACACGTCAAAGAACGATAAGAACACAGGCAGCCGGGGCATCAACCGCTCCGGCTGCATACATTTCCCATTAGAAAACAAAATAATATAATGTTATCATATCATCATAAAGTGATGATGCAGCAGACACTTACGAAAGGAACAGGTTTGAAAGACAAGCGTTCAAACCCCGTTTTGTGACTTTCTCACCGAGGGTGAGAATTTTGATAAATCAAAAACGTCCCAATTCCGAAGAAAGGAGTGTTTTCGCCTGGCGAAAGCAGCGATTTATATGGACATCCATGAAATACGCCGTGAACTGCGGCTGAAAAACATCTACGAAATTCCTCTGCGAGTGACCTTCTACGCCCGTGTGTCCACCGAAAAGGACGCACAGCTCAACTCGCTGGACAATCAGGTCACCTATTACACCGACCTGATAAAGAAGAATCCCAACTGGACATATGTTGACGGCTATGTGGACGAGGGACTTTCCGCCATGACCACCGCCAAGCGCGAGAATTTTCACCGCATGGTGGACGATGCTGAGGCTGGTCTGTTCGATCTTATTATTACCAAGGAGATCAGCCGATTTGCCCGAAATACCCTCGATTCCATACAGTTCACCCGTCGGCTTCTTGCCAGCGGCGTCGGTGTGTTCTTCCAGAATGACAACATCAACACCCTCGATGAGGACTCGGAGCTGCGGCTGACCATCATGTCGGGTATCGCTCAGGACGAGCTGAGAAAACTTTCCAGCCGAATCAAGTTCGGGCACGCCGAGGCCATCAAAAAGTCGGTGGTGCTGGGCAACAGCCGCATCTTCGGCTATGTAAAAAAGGACGGCAGGCTGGTTATCGACGAGAGCGAAGCGCCCATGGTGCGCGAACTGTTCGAGCTGTACGCCACCGACGAGTACTCCATGAAGCAGATCGAGGACATCTTCTGGGAACGAGGCTACCGCAACCACAACGGCAACCGCATCAGCCATTCCACCATGAGCAATACCATTGCCAACCCCAAATACAAAGGGTATTATGTGGGCGGAAAAGTACAGATTGTGGATATGTTTACCAAGAAGCAGAAGTTCCTGCCGCCGGAGGAATGGGTTATGTTCAAGGACGAGAGCGGCGAGATCGTGCCTGCCATCGTCAGCGAGGAGCTGTGGGAGAAAGCCAATGCCGTACTTGCCAGACGAAGCCTTGATGTAAAGCGGCGGCAGAATCAGTGCAACCACGGCAACCTACTCACCGGCAAGCTGTTCTGTACCCATTGCGGCACTGCGTTCTATCGCCGCGACAGTGTGGATAGGCAGGGCAATAAGAACTCCAAGTGGGTGTGTTCGGGCAAGATAAAGAACGGCAAGGATTACTGCCCCACATTTCCCATATACGAAAAGGAGATAATCCCCGTTCTGCTGGATGTGTTCCGAGACACCTCGGCAAGCGCTGAAGCTCTCATCGCCGAGTATGTGGAGATGTACAGAAGCCTCAATCAGGGCGGCGACATCAGCGCGGCAATAGCGGTACAGCAGCAGCGCATCGATATGGCGCAGAAAAAGCGCTCCAAGCTGCTGGAATACAATGTCAGCGGAATGATAACCGATGCCCAGTTCATTGCCCAGAGCGGCGAGTGCAACGACGAGATCGCCGCCGCCGAGCAGCGCATAGCCGAACTGACCGCCGAGAACGATTCCCGGGGCGAACTGCGCGAACACATCGAGCGGCTGCGTTCGGTGCTGAAGCACGCCGAACGGGACGCACAGAACGGACTCATCACCCGCCAGTTTGTGGAGGAATATATTGACAGGATATTCGTCACCATTGACGATGACGGACGGGCGGTGCTGAACATCAAGGTGTTCACCGGCGAGGTGTCCCAGAGATTCCTTGACAGACTGCAAAAACGGCTTAGTGTAGCCGCAGGAGAGGGTACAATTCTCGAAGGTCGTACAGGACACACCTTCAAGAAGATGATCGAGAGCTACGAGAACAGCCTTAAGTAAAAATCTTAATATAAGATAAACCAGAAAAGGAATCCGCTGTAAGCGGATTCCTTTTCCATATATAATTAGGTTTCCTCAAGCTGTTTTTTAACAGCAGCCATTTGTTCCTTGTGATAATCGATCTGAGAACGAAGTTCCTCAATACGAGCCTTGTAAGAATTGCTCATACGTTCAAACTCACCGTTATCCTGAACTCTGCGCTGGGTAATTTTCTTTTTAAATGATAGTTCACTGAGCAGGTTATAAAGAGAAAACAAGGTGAGAACACCAAACAAAGCAATGAATATCCACATAAGCCAATCGAGCTTGCCGATAATGAGAAGTACGACAAAAATCAGAGTAAGGAAAGCAAAAACACCGAACCAGACGATCTCGACGATCGGTGGGGTGGATTTTACCTGATAGGAAACATAGCCCTTGCGCTTTTCTCTGCACTCCTCAAGCTCGGTGATTTGTTCATTGAGCTCCTTGCTGGCGTTTTTGCAGGCTTCACTGTGCTGATTCAGACGCTGAGTGAGCTGTTCGCGAATCAGGAATGTGACGTTGGGGTCAACAGCGGGCTCTGCAGGAGGTTCCGGAGCAGGGGGAGCAGGAGCAACCTCTTCCTTTTGTGCGGAAATTTCGTAAAGATCGACAACAGGAGTTTCTACAACAGCAACTGCCTGTGCAGGCTCTGCGGGCTCATCGCCGAATACAGCGATCTTACCGCCGACTTTGCGTTCATATTCGGACTTTCTGCGCTCATCAAGATATTTTGAATAGTTTTCCTTCATAGAACGCAGAGGAATCTCATCAGCATAGCGGATGGCGTTGGCATAATCCACAGCATAGTCACTGCCGTTATAATCGGTGAAGTTTTTGGTGCCGCTTCTTACTATACCCCAATGGCATCTATAATCTTCGGGGAATAAAACAGCAGCATTTCTAAAAGCCTTCTCAGCACGATCGTAAGATTCTGCAGTAAGAAGTCCCTCAGCATAAGCGAGTTTTGATTCAAGTTCAGCGCCGCTGGCGACAACAGGTGTCTGAGTTGGCTGAGATACATTAATAATGGGTTTAATAACAATTTCAGCTCCGCATTTGGGACAGAGCATAGACGAGCGGTCTTCGTCGGTCATAATCCATATACCGCACCCGGAGCAAACAACCTTAACCTTTGACATATAGTCACCTCATTTTTACAATTATGAGACATCTTACATATTATAACAGTATATGTAATAATATTCAAGAAGAAAGCTGACAGCTTTCTTTTCAATATACTTGATTTGTTCACATTCTTGAGATATAATATCAAAAGTGATAAAAAGGATGCATTAGGAGGTTAATAATATGACAGAGTCAAATGCAAAAATTATGAAAATAGTTCTTTCCCTTCTTGCGGTCGTATCCGTAGTACTTATTGTTGTATTTGCAATGGGCGGAAACAAGAAAGCAGCTATAGAGGATGAAGAATACGATTATGTAGAAGACGGCGAGGATATGATGAGCGATTTTTCCTCGGATGATCTTGATTATGATTTCAGCGATGCCAGCGACAGCGATTTGTATGCATCAGACAGCGATATGGCTGAGTCTGACAGCGATATCTGATAAAACTAAATATAAGGATTCTCCACTGTTTTATGCAGTGGAGAATTTTTTTGAAAGAATTTCAAAAAAATATTGACAAACAGAAATACAGATGCTATATTGGTATTGTTCTTAAAACAATAGTGAAAACGATCCAGTAATTCAAACAAAAGACTATTGGGAGGTATTAAGTATGTCAATTCAGTTCAAGAAGGGAGTTCTGGAGCTGTGCATCCTTTCAATGCTCAGTCGTAATGATCATTATGGATACGATGTAGCATTCAAGCTGTCACAGTCCATCGACCTAGCAGACGGATCTGTTTATCCCGTTCTGCGAAGACTCAAGCAGGATGGATGTGTAACATCCTATCTCGAGGAAGCATCCGGCGGACCGCCAAGAAAATATTACGCAATAACCAAGCAGGGTGAGGAATTACTCGGCGATCTTACCGGAGAGTGGAAAGTACTTGTCGGCAAGGTAAACGGAATTATAGATAACGGAGGGTTAGAGTAATGAACAAGAATGAATTCTTATGTCAGCTTGAAAGTGCTCTTCTCAGACTGAGCAAGTCTGACAGAGACGATATTCTGCTCGATTACGAGGAACACTTCCGCGCAGGAGCAGAAAAGGGAATGAGTGAAGAAGAAGTATCGGAAAGTCTTGGTGAGCCGGCAGCAATTGCAGAGCAGTATCTTGAAAATCTGCCTGCAGATGCAAAGGGCGCCCCTGCACAGATAGAGGAGGAAACAACAGCATTGGCACTTCCTGAGCTTACAGACGGTTCAGAGGGAACCGAATACACCGCATCAAGAGCGCCTGAAGCAAATGAAGCACAGGCAGATGAACAGCCTTCGGTACAGCGGGTCAGCGGCGGCAGAATATTTGCAAACGTAGTGTTCTGGATCGCAGCAGTTCTCACGATCATATGCCTTATCTATGTGTGGGTCGGAATGCTTTGTGCAACTATCGGATTCTTTGTTGCTGCGGCTGCACTTATCGGATGCTCCTTTATATTTGTAACAAAGAACATTCTGCTTTTTGTGGGTATGATTCTGATCGGAGCAGGACTTATCTGTCTTGCAATCCTGTTTATTAATGCACTTAAATACTCTATGCGCGGTCTGAAGGCACTCATAGGTGTATTTAAGAGAACGAGCAACAAAATAATGGGGAGGGCATAAAGATGAAGAGTAAGAGTGGTCTTATAGTATCTCTTGTACTGCTTTTTGTAGCTGCGATCGCCTGCTTTGTATGCGGCGGAATTGCTATTGCAGCCGGCGGTGTACAGGAATTAAAGGAAATGGATTTGCCCGAAAAGCTTGAGGAGCTTGACCTCGGCGGTTTTGAGACATTGTTTGCACTCTGTACAGGAGATGTTGATTTTACCGAGTATGGTGATGACACCAACGTTTCCGAATCCTTTGCAGCAGAAGGCATCAAAACCATTGTAATTGAGGATGTTCCCCACAGTATAAAGTTCAAATCGGGCACAGGCGAGATAGCAGTCAACTACGATGGCAAGTGGCCTCTTAACGTAGATCAGAACGATTTTGCAAAGCTTGACGAAAATGACAGCTCCATTCTCACAATCGGTATGGAAGGCAAGAGCGGACTTAATTTTACAACCGGATTTGTAAATATGATCGCAGGCGATCTGACAGTCAGCATTCCTGACGGCTTTGAGGGCGAGATCATAGTCAAGAACAGCGTAGGCGACATTGATATCGAAAACATCAGTGCAAATGCAATTACATTCACATCTGCAGTTGGCGAAATCAGAGGTGAAAATGTAAGAATATCCAATATCAAACTTGACAATCTTGTAGGCGACATTGATATCGGCGGCTATTTTACCGGTTTTGATATCACCGATTGTGTCGGCGATATAGAGATGGATACAGATGCAGCCATCAGCAGAAATTGCGAAATTTCCGACTGTATGGGCAATATTGACCTGACCATCGGCAAAGATTCAAAGGTTGATGTAAAATACGACGGCAATCTTGCAGGTCTCGATGTTGATATAATTGAAACTGCAGGAGGATCTGTGATAGACATCTCCAATTGTATGGGAGAGGTAAACATCGATAACGATTGATTATAATTCCTTTCTGTGTTATCATAATATGGTAACACAGAAAGGAGATCGGTAAAATGTTCAACGAAATTTCAGTATATGATCTGAAGGAAAATACCTTTGAGGCAATAAACAAGCAGTGGATGCTTATAACAGCAGGCAGCGAAAAGGTCAATACAATGACCGCAAGCTGGGGCGGTCTCGGCATAATGTGGAACAAAGAGGTCGCCACCTGCTACATTCGTCCTCAGAGATATACATTTGAATTTGTTGAAGATGAGGAGTATTTTTCTCTTTGCTTTTTCGGGGATGGTCAGAGAGATGCACTCAAGCTCTGCGGCACTGTAAGCGGCAGAGATCGAGACAAGATATCTGATGCAGGATTGACTGTTGCAAAGGATGAAAAAGCACCGTACTTTGAAGAGGCAGAAACTGTTCTTATCTGCCGCAAGATATATAAGGACAGAATAAAGCCCGAAGGCTTTATCGATCCGACAATAGAGAAAAATTACTCAAACGGCGATTATCATTATGTATATATGGGTGAAATCGTCAAATGTTTGAAAAGAGCTTAATTAGGGTAGAAGAGGGGCATTGATACCAATGCCCCTCTGTGATTATATACAAGTAGAGTGGTGTTACAATGAATAAAGAGAATATCAAAGCGTTGATTATTGCTGCATTTATAGCTGCAATGTACATATCCGGACTGCCGTGTGCCTTATTTGTCAACATCACATTGTCAGATGTTGACAGCGTGTGTATAACGCTTCTTATAAATATATTATTTACAATGGCAGTTGGCGCAATTATCACAAAAATTCTGTTACCGACATTCAGGATAGGTTTTTGGAAAAACAATTTTATTACAGGACTGAAAACTTACGGTGTTTCTGCAATAATAGCATTTGCCGTACCTTGCGGGGCTTTCTGTGTGGGTCTTATGTCCTTTGACTATACGCCGTCAATGTGGAAAATCCTTATTGAGGGAATAGTTTATTATATTGGTGTTGGAATAATTGAGGAGTTTTTCTGCCGAGGTCTGCTGCAAAATTCTCTTGAGCGGATTTTAGGAAAAAGAAAAAATCCTCAGCTGATTGCAGTGATAATAACAGCGGTGATATTCGGAATGGGACATATTATAGGTGTAATTGGTATGTCACCGATAATTGCAGCCTGCAAAATAGTGTGGGCAATAGGCTTAGGCGTATATCTTGGTGCTGTCTATATAAGGACACGAAACCTGTGGCTTGTTTCACTATTCCATTTTGTTATAGATTTGTGCGGATTGCCATTCTGCTTTACCACGCAGCGAGAGTACCCTATAATATCTGCTGCAGCGATACTGTGTACCTTCCTCGCTATCGGGGCTTACGGAATAAAGCTCCTGCTTCCCGGAAAAAACCAAAATTAACCGTCTGTTTACAATCACAGTGTATTGTCGGGTTATAATTTTTCAGACTAAGGAGTGTGAAAAAATGGGAGCAACATTATTTGCAGATATAACCGACAGAATAAGTCCGAATAAAAAGGGCGCGCTGACTGACGAAGAACTGTGGGACGTAATAGATTCAGTAAGAGACAGTTATTTCCTCGGCAATGAAGATGGAGAAACAATAGACGACTGTATGACCGAGTTTTTCGATCAGATGACTCCGGAATGGATAGCTTTTCAAGCGAAAGACGGAACCTGTTACGTAAATTGCACCGGAACAAGCGATATTGATAATGAAGATACGGAAATTGCACTGCAGTTTATGATGAGTGACGATTTGCGCTCATTTTCGCTTGTTGCTATGATGGTTGATGATGTGCCCCAGACTGATGAGTTTATAGAAGAATTTCAGGCTGCTTTTTCCAAATAAAAAGGAGATAAATACTGTGAGAATAATGAGACTTGCGAAACCGGAAGATGCAAAGGAAATTCTCGGCATATATTCATACTATGTGGAAAACACCTGCGCATCCTTTGAAAAGCAGACTCCGAGCGAGGAAGAATTTGCCGAAAGAATAAGAAATATATCATCGATGTATCCCTATGTTGTGTATGAAGTGGATGGAAAGATAGTAGGATACGCATATGCTGCAAGATATGCTGTTCGAGCGGCGTATTGCTACGATGTAGAGGTGTCAGTATATGTGCACGAGAGCTATCACTCAAAAGGAGTGGCAAAAAAGCTATATGATGCACTTTTTGAAATTCTTTCGGAGCAGGGCATATATAATGTCTATTCGGGAGTAACGGTGCCAAACGAAAAGAGCCACCGCTTTCACGAGAAGTACGGATTTGCGTATGTAGGCGCATTCCCCGATGCAGGATATAAATTCGGAGAATGGCACGATGTCGAATGGTTCGCGATGAAGACAAAGCCACTGGATATGAAGCCCGGGCAGGTAAAACCCATAGGCGAACTGGATCAGGTGTTTATTGATAAGGTGCTGAAAAGAAACAGCTGAATAATAAAGCTTTGCAATTGTTCTTTTTAACGAGCCGCTCAAATACATATTAAAAAATGTATTTGGAGGTTTATCGATGAAAAGACTGTTTGCAAAGCTTTTATCTTTTTTGCTTATTGTTGCTTTGACATTTGCGATTGTGTGCCGATTGTCATCCAATTTTCTGATCATATACAGAATAACGGGAATAAAGGGTATCTGCACGGAGAATGGCAGTATGGAAGTCTATACAAATCGTGCAGATTCTGAAAAAGTGTTAATTCATATTCCGTACGCAGGATATATAATGGAGTATGTCTCAGAGCCGGTTGGATTCGCTGTATGTATTGTCACATATTTATTGCTTCTGACAACAGGACGAAAAAAATCACCGCAGTGGAGAAATTCCGCTGCGGTGTATAGAAGAAATTACAATGATTATGGATTGTCGGAAGAAGATACATCAGAGGTTGATACAGTTTCCGAAACGTCGCTGTCTGAAACCTCATAGATATAATCATAATCATCCATACTTGCGTGGAGAGCAGTAACACGCTCAAGTGCGGTCTGGAGTTGAGGATCCTCAGCATCAGAGAGGTGGAAACGGTTCTCATTTTGATAGTCTGTAAGCTTTACTTCGAAGGTAGGAACGATGCGTCCCTCAGAGACGACCGAACCGCTGGCAGATTTCCATCCTGAGGTTGTAAGCTTTACAGCAGTTCCTGAAGAAAGAGGGAATACTTCCTGAACAGTGAACAGACCTGCGGTGGATACTCCGATTATATCGCCGCGTTTGAAATCAGCAATGGTACTTGCAAACAATTCTGCTGCACCCTGAGTGTTTTCATTGACGATAACAGCGAGAGCAATTTTATTTTCACTGGAAACATCAGAAACATATATAGGCTTTGATTTACCCTCGGAATCAATTGCAAGCATAATATTGCCTGCAGGGAGAAGGGAGTCGAGGATTTTGCAGGCGCTTTCGTAGGAGCCGCCCTTATTATCGCGTACATCAAGAATAAGACCGGTAATGCTCTGATCCTTGAGACTGCTTAATGCAGAAGCAAACTGAGCGGGAGTGTTGTCGATAAATTCAGCTATTCTTATGCAGCCGACATCTTCAGAGATCATACGAAATTCAACGGAAGAAACAGTATAGTAATCCTTTTTTACAGAGAACTGATAATTTCCGCTGTCGCGTTTGACAAGAAATTTTACTGTAGAGTTTGAATTTGTTGTAAGCATGGAGACAGCGGAACTGTATCCGATCTCAAGAACTTTGCTGCCGTTTATGCTGGTGATGACATCACCCTTAAGAACGCCCTTTTCGTCAGCGGGAGAATCGCTGTGTACACGGTTAACAACGATATTGCCGTCTGAATTCTGAGCGATATCTATACCGAGACCGTAGTCAGTACCTTTAACGTGAGAAAGATATCTGCCGTATTCTTCCTTGTTGAGGAACTCAGCATGCTTATCTCCAAGACCGTTTACGTAACCGCTCATAACGGCTTCGTTGAGATTCTGCTCGTCAATATCGTAAAGAAGCTTGAGACGAGCCTGTGAATCGAGCTCGCTGAGTTCTTCGTAGAGTGACTGTCTTTCAATAACAGCAGACATTCGGTCATTGAAAGAATTCATTGCGATGGTATAGGTAGCAGACACTGCGATAGCAGCGATAATAAGTGCTATCGAAAGAGCCAACCCTAATGAAATTTTTTTATTCATATATACCTACCTGATATTCATAGATTAGGCGAGAGGATATATTCTCACCGCCGCTTCATTTTACATCAAAGGCCGGCAGAGGTCAAGTGCTCTGCCGGCCTGCGACATATTAAGCTAAAATCAGACGTACTTTCTCGGATTGACAGCCTTACCGTTTACACGAATCTCAAAATGAAGGTGAGGTCCGGTAGAGTGACCGGTAGAACCGACAAGACCAACGGTCTGACCCTTTGCGACATACTGACCTACGCTGACTAGTCTCTTTGAGAAGTGAGCATAAACAGTCATATATCCGCCGCCGTGATTGATGATAACATAGTTACCGTAACTGGAGTTGTAAGCACTGGTAATGACCTTGCCCTGATTGGAAGCAACAGTCTTAGCGCCTGTTGGAGCACCGATATCGATACCCTTGTGAAGCTTGCCCCAACGCATTCCATAGGGAGAGGTGATATGACCATAGCCGGGAGTGGGCCATTTGAAGCCGCCGCCGACATATGAAGAACCTACGTCCTTTTTAGATTCAGCAGCAATAAGAGCATCGAGCTGAGCCTTTGCAACGACCATCTTCTGGTCGATCTTCTTCTGCTCTTCTTCGAGAGCCTTCTGATCTTTCTCTATCTCAGCAAGAAGATCCTCTGCCTTTTTCTTTTCGTCGTCAAGCTCGGTCTTTTTTGCGTTGAGAGTAACTCTCTGTTCATCGAGAGCGGTGCGCTTTGCCTCGACAGTAGACATCTGATCTTCGAATGTTGCCTTGTCGATGGTTATCGCATCAACGATAGCCTGATCGTGTTCAGCCATTTTTTCGATGTAATACATACGGGTGAGAAGATCATCATAGTTTTCGGTGCTGAGGAGAACCTCGAGTCCGCCGGTAATATCGCCGGACATATACATAGCACGAAGTCTCTGCTTGAAATTGTAGTAGTTTTCGTCGATCTTTTCCTCACGAACCTCGATTTCAGCTTCTAGTGCGGAGATCTCAGCTTCGGTAGCCTCAATGCTTTCGTTGATTGTGTCTACCTGAGACTGAAGATTAGCGACAAGTGAATTGATAGTGTCAAGCTCTTCCTGAGCAGAAGCAGCTCTTTCACGGATAGTTGAAAGACGGCTCTTTATGTCTGCCTGCTGCTTTTCGAGAGATTTCTGCTTTGCTTCAAGCTCTGACTGAGTTGCAGCGCTTACAGTGACAGTACCGGAAGCGGATTTTTCGGGTGTAAGGAAAATGCAGAATGACATCAATGAAAGGACAACGATAAGTCCAACCATAATTTTTTTAGTCATTGTTTAATCCTCCGTCGCGCTTAAGATATTTGCTTATAGAGATAAGGCTGCCGCCTGCGCCGGCAAGGATTCCTGCACCGACGAAAGCGAGAAGAACGACCCACCAAAGGTCACCAAAGCTGAGGATGGCCATAGTGGAGAAAGAAGCCTTAACGGCTTTGACTGCAGTCTGATAAACGTACCAAATAAGTCCGAAAGAAACAAGACCCGAAATGATACCGATTATCATACCCTCAACAAGGAAGGGCAGTCGGATGAACCAGTCAGTAGCACCGACTGATTTCATAATACCGATCTCGAGCTTTCTTACATACATAGTAAGCTTGATGGTATTAGTAATGATAAAAAGAGAAACAATAAACAGAAGTCCAACGATCCAAAAACCGACAACAGAGACGATTTTGTTTATGTTGTTGAGTCTTGTAACGAACTCTCGCTTGTCACTTACGTGCTGTACAAAACTGTTCTGCTTGATAAGCTCTATCGTTGTGTCAAACTGAGAGATATCGTTAAATGTAACCTTGAATGCGTGGGGGAGAAATTCGGAGGTCTCTCCGAGAACATTGGTATCGAGTATTTCCTGAGTATCGCTCATACCCTGCATAATGCTGATAAAAGCATCGTCGCTGGAAATAAACTCAAGCTTGTTTATGTTGTTGATATCCTCAAGCTGAGCCCTTGCAACCTGAATATCGGAGGGGCTTATTTCGTCATTGAGGAATACCATAACAGCGTTTTTATCGGTAAGATAGCCCATAGCATTGGATATATTTACCGAAACAAGAGCAGCACAGCCCATAAGGAGCAGGCAGCAGATGAGAACGCCCATAGAAGCGACACTCATAAGACGATTGGTCCAAAGATTGCGGAAACCTTCCTTGACAAGATACTTGAAACTGCTAAGCATAGAATTCCACCTCCGGACCGCTGTCTGCAACGAGTTCTCCTTCCTGGATCTCAATTATTCGGCGATGGAATCTCTTGACCAGAGAGTGCTCGTGAGTAACCATAAGAATGGTGGTGCCGCGTCGGTTGATTTCGTTGAGCATATCAACTATCTCAAAGCTCATACGGGGGTCAACGTTACCTGTAGGCTCATCGGCGATGATGAGTGCAGGATTGTTAATAAGAGCACGGGCGAGACCGACACGCTGCTGTTCGCCGCCTGAAAGCTCTTTAGGGTAGCATCTTGCTTTATCGCTGAGACCGACGAGGCCGAGCACATAAGGAACTTTCTTTCTTACAGCCTTTGTGCTCATTCCGATAACGCGCATAGCAAAAGCGACGTTATCAAAAACTGTCATATTGGGAATAAGTCGGAAGTCCTGAAAAACGATGCCCATAGTTCGTCTGTAATAGGGGAGGTCCTTGTGACGAAGAGTGGACAGCTTGTGACCAGCGACGATTATTTCGCCGGAGGAGGGGAGCTCCTCACGCATAACGAGCTTAAGCAGAGTGGATTTGCCCGAGCCGGATGAACCGACAATGAAAACAAATTCGCCCTCGTTTACATAAAGATTGAAATCCTTAAGAGCTTTGGTGCCGTTATCGTAGGTCTTATAGACGTTACGAAATTCTATCATTAAGGGTTAACACTCCTTTTAATCCGATGGTTAAGCGACTTAGAAGCGCCGCGATATATATAAATTCAGCAAACGGATTCTTTGTGTATTATAATATATAATCGGTTTCCATTTGTTACATAATTGTTACGAAAAATAGTTTACAATACAGAAATTCCGAAGAAAAAACAGAAAGAAAGCTGACAGAATTATGTCAATGTGAAAACTGGGTGAACAATATTGCCGATTATCGGCAAAAGTTTGTCGTCAGTTATAAAACAAAATAATAAAAGTACAGAGAGCGGTATTTTTATTACCGCTCTCTGTTAAATTGTAAATTTTTTATTACCTGTATCTTCTGGGGGAAGAAGCAGTTTGATTTTTGCTCTGAGACAGGAAAGTAACAGCCAGAACAGCAATAATCAGAACAACAATTACGCCAACACTTATATAAAGGCGAAGCTTTTTTGTTGAACTTATTTGTTCAGATCTTGTGCTGATATCATCGGTTTCTACAAAATCTGTGTCAGAAACAGTGTCGTAGCCGCCGGAGATAATTATTTTATCGCCGTAAAGAGGAGTAAAATAGTTTTTAGCTATATTGATTTCAGAACTTCCGACACGCACCTCAACAATGTTTTCTTCCTCAATGATGTTGGCAAAGTTAACAAGGAAACTGTAGTTGTTGTTATCGCAGTTATATGTTATCTCATCGACAATCTTTTGAAGATCGTTGTAGCTGTGCTTTACAGTCAGGAAATTTATAACATCGGGTACTTCGGACAATCTTTTGATTTCCGCACGGTTTGCATCGGTATCATCAGAGAGTGCAACGATGAGCTTACCGTCAGCTCCGAAATATACACCGCCGATATAATCGGGGTACATTTCAAGCCCCTGATCAGCCCAGGCTGCCTGAAGATTACTGAATGCAGTGAATGAATCCGCATTGAAATTATCGGATTCGACAGATTCTTCTGCCGCTGCTGAAATGGGAGAAATCATTATTACAAGCAACAAAAAAACAGCAGCAAAAAATCTCTTCATAGACATTCCTCCGTTGATTTGAATCATTAAATACATATTTCATAATATCATAAACCTGATATTCTTTCAAGCAGTTATAAAATAATTAACAAAATCATCTCAATGCATATGTAAGATTTCAGTGCTTGATTGGAATGGTATATATATGTATAATTAAATATAAAGATGAAAAAAGGGAGGAAAAATATGCAGTACACAAGATTCGGCAAAAGTGAAGCAATGGTGTCAAAGCTTGGCTTTGGGTGTATGAGATACCCTACTGTAATGATCGATGGCAAAAAAGAATACGATGTTGATGCAACTGTCGAAATGCTTCGACATTCTGTGGCACTGGGCGTAAACTATTTCGATACAGCACCGTATTATTGCGATCACAAAAGCGAAGAAATAATGGGAAAAGCGCTGAAGCCACATCGCGACAAGGTGTATTATTCCACGAAATATCCCGTCGGAAAGAGTGGAGATGATCTTCAGCAGTGGGTAGAAAAACAGCTTAAGAACCTTGATACGGATCACATAGATTTTTATCATTTTTGGGGAATGAGCAGAAAAAGCTGGGAAGAAGATGCTTTAGGAACAGACGGTCCCTATGAGCGTGCGCTGAAACTTCGCGAACAGGGCATCATCAGAAATATCTCCTTTTCCTGCCACGATACACCGGAAAATATGATGGAGATAATCAGACAGGGAGAGGGCAATTTTGCGTCTCTTCTGTGTCAGTACAATCTTCTTGACAGAGCTAACGAAGAAGCTATAGCTTTTGCTCACGAGCAGGATATGGGTGTAGTTATAATGGGGCCTGTTGGAGGAGGACGCCTTGGTGCGCCGTCAGAGGCCATATCGGCTCTTCTGCCGGGAAAGGTAAAATCCTCACCCGAGATAGCGCTGCGTTTTGTTATGTCGAATCCCAACGTCAATATAGCACTTTCCGGTATGGGCAGTATACAGATGGTCGAGGAAAACTGTGCAACAGCCTCAAATGCTGACAAGCTCAGTGAAAATGAACTCGATCAGATATCAGCTGCACTGGAAGAGAACCGCAAGCTTATGGAGCTTTACTGCACTGGGTGCAACTATTGCATGCCCTGTCCGGCAGGAATCGATATTCCGAAAATTTTTAGACTTATGAACTACGCCAGAGTATATAAACTTGACGATTACTCTCGTGAGCAGTATGCGCGTATCGGAACAGAGGATGAAAAGAAAAAGAATGCTTCTGCATGTCTCGAATGTGGATTGTGCGAAACCAAGTGTCCACAGCATATATCTATAAGAGAGCAGCTGAAGGATACACATAATAAATTGTCAAAATAGTGAGAAAAAAAGAGAAAACACGAGAGAATAAAAGAGAATCATATGATAAATGAATGTAGTTACTCATAAAATCGAGAGAATGTGATTGACGGTCATATGAACCTCTGCTATAATCTTGACATCACAAAACGAGTTCAAAATACTTCGAGACGAGGTGAGTTGATGCCAGAAAACAGAAATATTGATTTTGAGCAGCTTCGTCCGGCATTTGCGGCAACAGGAGGATTGCTTCTGTCGCAGGTGTGTGATGTGACGAAGGTGGAAAGCTCCACGATTCAGAATTGGGTCAAACGCGGCTGGGTTGAGGCGCCTGTAGATAAGCGCTACGGCGAACTTCAGGTTGCAAGAATACTGATAATAGATACGCTTCGATCCATTATGAGTCTGGAAAAGATAGTGGCACTTATGAGTTTTGTAAACGGTAAGGTTGACGACAGATCAGACGATATAATATCGGACAGTGAGCTGTATATGCTTATTCAGAAAGGTGTACGTCAGCTGGAGGCGAAAGGAAATCTTCTGTCAGAGGACAATGTAAAATCCATTGTTGATGATGTGATAGGAGATTATAAAGGTCCTCAGCCGGATTCAAGAGAAAAACTGATAAGAGCACTCAGAGTGATGCTTTACGGCTACCTTTCAGCAAAGCTTAAAATGCGGGCGGAAAAGGAATACGGAAAGCTTTTCGGATAAAAAAACACCGGCACGGCCATAAATATGCTATGTACAAAAAATTGTGGGTTTACATATGTTTTTGATAAGAGTATATTTATTTTGATAAGGGTACATTAGGGATAAAATGCATTATGGCTGTGCCGGTGATCATATAAACCTAAAGAAAGGAATGATATTATGTGTGCTTGGTATAATTCTGATCCCGTATATGCAGTGCTGTGGATACTGGCAATACCTTCATCGGTAATACTTATACTGCAGACAATACTCCTGTTGTTTGGAATAGGCGCAGGTGGAGACAGCGACCTTGACAGTGATACCTCAGGTCTCGGCGATGGCGATGCTCCTGACATTCCCGATGATGCCGATAACGACATTGACGGAGCAATGCAGGATTCAGGCCTGAGAGTATTTACGGTGCGAGGAATGGTTGCTTTCTTTGCAGTGGGATCCTGGTCGGGAATCACCGCGATTTCTCTTGGAGCACATCCGCTGCTTGCAATACTGATTGCTATCGTAATGGGAACGCTTGCACTTCTGTTTGTAGCATATTTTATCAAATGGACTTTGCGTCTCCAGCACGACGGAACAATGAAGCCCGTTGAAGCTGTAGGCAAAGAGGGCGAGGTTTATATGACAATAGGTGCAAACCGCAGTTCAAAAGGCAAGATAAATATTGTTATAGGGCAGCAGCTGGTTGAGATCGATGCTGTTACCGACAGCGATACGCCCATTAAATTCGGTGAACGTGTAAAAGTAACTCAGGCTCTGAGCGACAATACACTTGTAGTAGAACCCAATAAATAAAGGAGAGAAAAGAAAATGTTTGAAAATCCGTTGACAATCACATTGGTGATAATTGCCGTACTCGTATTCAGTATGATACTTGTAGTGCTTTCGAGATACAGAAAGTGTCCGTCCGATAAGATTATGGTAATCTACGGTAAGGTAGGCAACAATAAGGACGGCTCCAGCGCATCATCCAAGTGTATCCACGGTGGTGCGGCATTCATATGGCCTGTAGTTCAGGATTTCCAGTATCTTGATCTTACACCCATATCCATCAACGTAGACCTTACAAATGCACTTTCCAGACAGAACATCCGAATCGACGTTCCCTCAAGATTTACCGTAGGTATCTCCACAGAGCCCGGAATTATGCAGAATGCGGCAGAAAGACTTCTCGGCCTTCGCATGGCAGAGATCCAGGAGCTTGCAAAGGATATCATTTTCGGTCAGCTTCGTCTTGTTATCGCAACAATGGAGATCGAAGAGATCAACACTGACAGAGATAAGTTCCTCGAAGCAGTTTCTCATAACGTTGAGAGCGAACTCAAGAAGATCGGTCTCCGTCTTATCAACGTTAACGTAACCGATATTACCGACGAGTCCGGCTACATCGAGGCTCTCGGTAAGGAAGCAGCAGCAAGAGCAATCAATGACGCAAAGAGAAGCGTTGCCGAGCAGAACAGAGACGGTTCTATCGGTGCAGCAAACGCACAGAGAGATGAGCGTGTCAACGTTTCCGCAGCAAACGCATCCGCTGTAGACGGTGAAAACGAGGCAAAGGCAAAGATCGCACAGTCTGACGCAACAAGAAGAGAGCGCGAAGCAGAAGCTCAGAGAAGAGCTACCGCAGCAGAAAACGTTGCAAGAGCAAAGGCACTTGAGGAATCCTACATCGCAGAGCAGCAGGCGGAAAATTCCCGTGCTGCAAGAGAAGCTGCAACACAGAAGGCAGACATCATCGTTAAGGCAGAGATCGAGAAGCAGAGAATCGAGATCGAAGCAGAGGCGGAAGCTGAAAAGATCCGCCGTCAGGCACAGGGTGAAGCTGACGCTATCTATGCAAGAATGCAGGCACAGGCAAGGGGTATGGAAGAGATCCTTACCAAGCAGGCATCAGGTCTTGCAGAGATCGTAAAGGCTGCAGGCGGCAACCCCGAGGATGCTGTACAGCTCATTATTGCTGACAAGATCGAAGAGCTTGTCAAGACACAGGTCGAAGCTATCAAGAACGTAAAGATTGACAAGGTCACCGTATGGGACAGCGGCAAGGGCGAAAACGGAAAGACTTCCACCGCAAATTTCCTTTCCGGCCTTATGGGCGCAGTTCCTCCCCTCAGTGAGACATTCAAGATGGCAGGAATGAAAATTCCTTCACTTCTGGGAACGGAGATCGAAGAGGAAAAGCCTCAGGACGGCGCTGCTGAATAAAGCATATAATGAAGGGGAGAGGCTCTGATAAGGAGTTTCTCCCCACTTGTTTTGTGTATTGCATATTATCTGATAAAGTGATAGAATGACAAAAACTGCGTAATTAAGGAGGGTGCTGCAAAATGAATATAATTATTGCAGGAACCGGCAAGGCCGGTAATGCTATAATAAAGCAGTTGGCAGATGGAGAACACAATATCACCCTTATAGATAAAGATTCTGCGACACTTTCAAGAGCGGCAGATATATATGATGTTATGACAGTAAACGGCAACTGCATAACTGACGATGCACTCAAGGAGGCAGGGGTAGAGCAGGCAGATCTGCTGATAGCCTTTACCGGCTCCGATGAAACAAACCTTCTTTGCTGTCTTCTTGCAAAGAATCTGAACTCTCGTATTCACACAATACCGAGAATAAGAAATCCGGAATTCAATGACATTGCAATAAAAATGCGTCAGGATTTTGGTATATCAATGGTGGTTAACCCTGATCGTGATGCTGCAAGAGAGATTTATCTGCAGCTTCAGTTTCCTGCGTTTTTAAAGCGCGATACTTTTGCAAAAGGCAGAGTAGAAGTTGTCCAGATAAAAGTAAAAGATGACTCGAAGATAAAAAACATCTCAATAAACACCCTTTCGTCAAAAATCGGATGCAAGGTGCTTGTGTGCGCCGTCGTACGTGACGGCAAAGCGTTTATTCCTAACGGTAATTTTGTCATAAAGAGCGGAGACCGAGTATATGTGACCGCACCCAATGATGTATTATCGGTGCTTGTCCGCAAGCTGGGGCTTACCACAAAGAAGATAAAGCACATAATGATAGTCGGCGGAGACAGAATCAGCGTTTATCTTGCGAAACTGCTTATGCAGTCGGGTATTCATATAAAGATAATCGAAAGTGATCCTCAGCGCTGTGCACAGTTGTCTATGGCTATGCCCACTGCAACAATAATATGCAGTGACGGATCATCGCAGGATGTTCTTGACCGTGAAGGCTGTGGTACTATGGATGCACTTATAACCCTGACAGGTCTTGATGAAGTCAATATGATCGTGTCGATGTACGGTGCGTCTATAGGAGTAGATCAGGTAATAACAAAAATAAACAGGATCGAATCGCCGGCGCTGCTTGAAAGTCTCAATATCGGCAGTGTAATCAGCTCTACTCACCTCAGCGGTGAAAATATTGCACGATACGTCCGTGCTATGACGAACAAGTCCGGTGCGGCGCTCACAGTGCACCCGATAGCAGGCGGTCAGGCAGAGGCTATGGAATTTATAATTGATGAAGGATCAGATTACGTCGATACTCCCCTGAAGGATGTTCCAATACGAAAAAATGTAATTTTATCCTGCATCCTGCATAAGGGCAAATCCATAATTCCTGACGGAAGCACATCCTACGGTATAGGGGATTCGGTGGTAGTCACAGCAAGTGCGGAGGAATCCATACTGCATTTCAATGATATTTTCAGCGAATGATGGTATGAGAGGGCGTTGTTATGAATTATAAGCTTGTAGGCCGAATAATCAGTCATGTACTGATAATAGAGGCATTCTTTATGCTTGTGCCGCTGTTTATAGCTGTAGGTGATAAAGAAACGGATGTTGCATTGAGTTTTCTTTATACTATTGCCGCAATAGGGGCGATCAGCGGTGCGGTACTCTTTCTGACAAAGAAGAGAAAACAGGATTTTTATGCACAGGAAGGCTTTCTTGCAACGGGTTTATCCTGGATATTTATGTCACTGTTCGGATGCCTGCCCTTCTTTATAAGCGGACAGATTCCCAATTTGATTGATGCATTTTTTGAAACTGTATCAGGATTCACCACAACAGGTTCAAGTGTACTGACTGATGTGGAAGCGTTGTCGAGAAGTCTGCTTTACTGGCGCAGCTTTACCCATTGGCTGGGCGGAATGGGCGTGCTGGTGTTTCTGATGGCGGTAATACCTGCTGCAAATAAAGGCAAAAGCTCTGATATGCATTTGCTGCGAGCGGAAAGCCCCGGTCCCGATGTGGGCAAGCTGACACCTCATATGAGATCAACGGCAACAATTCTTTACCTCATATATATAGGAATGACAGTGCTCTGCTTTATATTTCTGCTTATAGGAAAAATGCCGTTTTTCGACAGCATATGCATAGCATTTGGTACTGCAGGAACAGGTGGTTTCGGAGTCAGAAATGACAGTCTGGCATCATATACTCCATTTGCACAGAACGTAACAACAATTTTTATGTTCCTTTTCGGAGTGAACTTCAATATTTATTATCTTCTGCTTCTGAAAAAGTTTAAATCGGCAATAAAAAGTCAGGAGCTGAGAGTTTACATTCTGTACTATGTTTTTGCTGTTGCAGGTATTTTCTGCAGTGTGCTCAATATGTATGACACATGGGGAGAAGCGCTGCGTCACTCGGCGTTCCAGGCGAGCAGTATAATGACGACGACAGGATATGCAACAACAGATTTTGAACTTTGGCCTACATTTGCAAAGGGCATACTGCTTGCACTTATGTGTATCGGAGCCTGCGCAGGAAGTACAGGCGGCGGAATCAAAGTGTCACGAACCATAATTCTTGCAAAAACACTTCGCCGAAACGTACGAAATGCGATTCATCCGAACCGAACTGTTGTTATTCAGATGGACAACAGACGCATAAATGAGCAGACAATAACAAATGTAAGCGCGTATCTGGTGGCATATGTTGCAATAATTGCACTTAGCTTTTTGCTCATATCCGTAGATAACCAGACTATGATGACAAATTTCTCGGCAGTAATAGCCTGCTTTAATAATATTGGACCGGGCTTTGAAACGGTCGGTGCTACAGGTAATTTTTCAAGTTTCAGCGGATTTTCAAAGATTGTGCTGAGTGCTGATATGCTGCTTGGAAGACTGGAAATATTCCCGCTCCTTGCAATGCTGAGCAGAACAACCTGGAACAGAAATCTGTAATTTTAAGAGTACGTTATGCTTCGGCATAACGTACTCTTTGCAGATAATAAGGAGAGATGGAAAATGGAAGCACTTCTGAAGAAAAACGAAGCAGAGATAAACGAAGCGGCTGCAAAAGCACTGCTTATAGTTTTTGGTGTAATATCACTGATATCTGTGTTTTGCTGGATCGGTATATTTGACATACAGTTTGAAATGACCGTAATACTGCTTTCAGTATCCTTTGTGACTCTGGTAATACCTGCCTTTGTTATACTGAAAATGCACGTTTATAACAATGTGATGAAGTTTCTTATCGTTTCTTCAGCTGCGGTTATGGCATCGGCAGCGTATGTGCTGTTTACATTTCAGGCGGTACTGGTATTTGTTGTACCGTCAGTCATAGCAGTGCTGTATCTGAATAAAAAGCTTATGTATTATTCGGGGACGATAACTGTCGCGGCAATATTTATATCCCATATTATTTCTTTCTTTACAATGTATCAACCGCATCTTGAGCCTTTCCGCACTATGGAAGATATAATCAGATACGGAGCAGTGCCGAGAGCTCTTCAGTATGCAGGGTGTTTCGTATTGCTGATGCTCGTCGGTGAAAGATACCGAAAATTCTTTACGGTTTTTTCGACATTTAAGAGTGAAAGCAATGAAGAAACAGACAAAGAAAGGGAAGAATTTGAAAAACTCCTTCTTCTGCTCAGTGAGCGTGAACGATCTGTTTTCAGACTGATGATCGGTGGTTTGACTAATATGCAAATAGCTGATAAGTTGTGTCTTTCAAACGGAACGGTTAAAAATTATGTGTCTGTGATCTATGATAAGCTCGGAATAAGAGAGAGAAACGTGCTTATATTGAAATTCGGCAGGTTTTATGAATAAAATGACCGTGGTCATATGAAGTTATGACCACGGTTACTTCTTTTTTATGCGTGTTGAGGGGTATAATCGGCACACAAAAGGAGGAAGAAAAATGAAAACAAAGAAAATTATCATTGTCACAGCATCGGTGATCCTTGTGCTTGTCCTTGTGACCCTTGCGAATTTTATTCCGACATTGTCTCTTGAAACGAGCGGTATGCAGGAAATAAAAGGTGAATGGATAACACTTTACTGTGAAAACGAAAAAGAGGCGGCAGAAGATGTATTCTGTTTCGCAGAAAGTGAATCTGAGCGTATAGCTGAAAAGCTTGGTTTTACGGAAAAACAAAATATAAAAATATATATCTATGACAGTCAGAAAACTATGCAGACTAAAAAATATGGCTTTATCGCACCACTTCTCGGGCTCGACTGGTATATCGGAGACAATATAGGAACAGATGTGATCGTTACATCACCTGCAAACCCGGGAAAATATCATAGTTATCAGAGCATAAAAGCCGCAATACCCCATGAGATAACCCACGCATATGTAAGTGTGATGAATGAAAATATATCGCTGTGGCTGACAGAGGGTGTCGCTCTGTACCTTACCAACGGAGAACCGTTTTACAGAGAGATGCTTGAATATATGTCCGTTCCGTCTTATAAAGCAACACAGACAAATAATCCCATAGCATTTTCGGAATGTGGAGGGTACACTTTTGCCCAAACCTATATAGAATATCTTGATAAAGAATATGGCTGGGATAATGTACTGAAACTAATAGAAAAAGAAGATTATATAACCTGCTTTGGAAAGACAGAATCGGAAATATACAGCGAATGGCTTCAGTATCTGCAAAACTATTATCAGTAAAAAAGGTGCCCGAAAGGGCACCTTTTTCAGCTTTTATCAATGGGTTTTGATAAAAGAGCGGCAATATATCCGAAGACTACAGCAGCAGTAATTCCGCCGGCAGCGGCAGTCACACCGCCGGTGATTATGCCGATGACTCCGTCTTTGTCAATTGCCTTTTTTACACCTTGGGCAAGGGTATATCCAAATCCGGTCAGAGGTACTGTAGCACCGGAACCGGCCCATTTAACCAACGGGTCGTAAATCCCGATAGCAGTTAGTGCAACGCCTGCAACAACAAAGCAGGTCAGAATACGGCCCGGAGTAAGTTTTGTTTTGTCTATAAGTATCTGACCTACAAGACAAATTGCACCGCCAACAAAAAAAGCCTTGAGACAATCGATGGTCAAAGAAACAGCGGACATCTCAGACACCCTTCATAAATCTTTTATGAGAGTATTTTTAACATGTCCGCTTGAATTATTCAAATATTATGATATGCGCTCTTTTCTGAGCACAGTGTTGCAGAGTATATAAGCATCATCTTTGATAACAGCAATTTTTTTAGCATCGACAGCAGTGTCGAATTCTTTTATAAACTTACCGCCGATTGTATAAGATGAAGCGAATCCTTGGGAGAGAACGCAGATATAATCGGAAGAAGCTGCGATATCAGTTACCTTGCAGGAAAGCTTTTGAGAAAAACGCTCATTTGCGTTGGTGTCAAGAGCTGTGAGGGTGGTGATACTGCTGCCCTCGACAGGAGATGTGCAGTATACGAGACCGCTGCTGTAATCAAAGTCATAGGCTGTGACATCGTTTGGCAAAGGAACAGATTCAAATACTTTTCCGTCCTTTGAGACAGTGATTATATTCTGTTCTCCCACAACAACAGCTTTTCCGCTTTTAAGATATCGAGCATCAAGAAGCAGTGTATCGGAGAAAAATTCTCTTGATATTTCCTTACTCTTAAACACATCAAAGGTAATGACCGTAGATTTTATGAGTCCGTTTTCTGCGTTGAATCCACAAACGGTAAGAGTTTCGCCGCTGCTGCTCAGTGCGGAAACGGTGATGTAATAGTCGGCACTTTTCCAGCCGAATACTTTATTGCCCGAGCGGTCATATACATAAACAGAAGAATGACGTTCAGAATCAGAGCATACAAGAGAGAAGTATCCGCTGCGCGACACGTTTCCTGAAAGGATAGTGTAATCAGCCTCACCGTAGCAGAGAGTGGACGAAGCAGTTTCAAATCTCCATCTGTCACCGCCGATATCGTATACAAGAGCATAATTGCTTTCAGCAGCCAGTGCAGGGTTTGCTATGTAATGAGCCTGACTTCTTGCCATGTTGCCCTTTTTGCTGTAGAAGGTAAGAGAAGTGTCAGTGAGGACAGCAACTCCTCCACCGATCTTTTCCTGCTTTAAGGAATGGCTGCCGCTGAGGGTCAGGGGAAAGTCACTTCCTGTTCCGCTATACGCGCTCCAGTCCTTTACAGTCTGAGCACTGTGTGTACAAAGATCGCCGAAAGACCAGCCGGTTGCAGAGGTCCATAATACAATAATTATTACAAGAACAAGAAAGACGCAAAAAAGCTTAAGAAGAAATCTCGCCGCAGCAGGAACGCCGTTGAATATCGCAGACAGTCTGGATTCCTTTTTCTTTGTGTTCTTCTTTTTTGTTCCTGTTTTTTTGCGTGTTGAGGTAGCAGAATTAGTGGTTCGTTTAACTCCGGCAGAAGACGTGCGCTGCTTCAGTTCACTGGTAGCAGGCCTGTAGTCTGTCTGTGCCTTTTTTGACACAACTTTTTTTGCACTGCTGCTTCCGGAAGAAGATTTGGCAGATGAACTGCGCACAGTGCTTTGGGATGTTTTGTGAGAAGTGACTCTTTCTTTTTCTTTATCCATAATTATTCCTCATTTTTCACAAATCGTAAAAAACCTCATCGAGATAAAGCCCGTGAGGCGGAGCGGTAATACCGGCATTGTTTCGATTACGGGAAGCTATAATATCAGGTATATCCTCGGGAAGAATTTTATTCTCAGCGACAGAGAGCAGGGTTCCGACCATAATGCGCACCATATTATAGAGAAAACCGTCTGCACTTACACTGAAAACAACCAGATCGCCTTGGCGGTACACTCTTGCATCCGAGACAGTACGAACGGTATCCTCAACAGAGGAACCGCTTGAGCAGAATGACAAAAAATCGTGGGTACCGATATAGTTTTTGCAGGCTCTGTCGAGCTGATTTTCATCCAAAGGTCTTGTATAATGGAGTGCACGCCCCTCATAGAAAGGATCTCTTAGGGGCGTGTTGAGTATTTTATATAGATAGCGTTTTCCTTTTGCGTCGTATCGGGCGTGAAAATCTGAAGAAACCTCCACGCAGGAAAGAACAGCTATGTCCTTTGGAAGATTTACGTTCAGCGCAACAGGCAGACGATCGCAGGGAATTCTGCTTTCTGTTTTAACGCTGACACAGAATTTTGAAGCGTGAACGCCGGTGTCGGTACGGGAACATCCCTTTATTTCGGGCTGCTCTCCCAAAACAGTTTTAAGGGCATTCTGCAGAACTTCCTGAACGGTAATGGCGTTTTCCTGAATTTGCCATCCGTGATATGCTGTGCCGAGAAAACTTATTGTAAGCAGAAGATTTCTCATTTGTTCTGTCCTTTCAGAGAAACGGAAGCTTCAGAGACTTCGCACTCTGCGAAGCAGGCGGAGCCTGCAAGTCCGAGGACTGCCCAGACAACAGGAGACTGCAGCGGCAGCTGATAGCCGAAGAAAGCGTGAGTCATATATGCAAAAATAACAACAGCAAGTGCTCCTGCGGCAGGCAGCTTTGATGAGCGGCGAATGGTACGTAAAAGAAGTCCGACAAGGAATGTCATAAAAAGACCGAGACCGATAATACCGTTGCATATGAGCACATCAAGGTATTCGTTGTGAGCCTTGTCAAGTATCTTGCCCTTAAACAGTACGCCGAGCTTTTCACTGAATACTGTAGCAAATCTATCGGGGCCAATACCGAAAAGGGGATTTTCGTCAATAAGCTGTACAGATTTCATCCATATCTTACCTCTTGAATTGCCGAAGTTTTCCTCGAAGTTGCCGAGAAGCATCTGACCGAATTCATAGAAGGTTCCGTAGGTTTTGGTTTTTGCGGCAGATATGGCAAGGGTACATACGGAAATAACACCGAGAGCCATTATTCCCCAGGCACTGAAACGAATAATTTTACCATTTATACGGTTCAGTCTATCAGAAAACAGGGCCATAATTATACCTGCTGCAAGGAGAATAACAGCACCGCAGAACAGTGCCTTACTTGTAGTATCCACAGAGATTCGCTGGAGATGGTGTTTTACAATAAAAAGGTTTAGACACCATCCGAGAGTAGAAATACCGAAGCTTATACAGATTCGTCTGAGTCTGTCAACTGAATTGCAGGTTACAACAACAGCAAAGAATGCTGCGCCAACTATTGCAACGATACCTGCATCTGTGCGTGTGCATCTTTCACCGAATGCCATAATAAAACAGCAGGAGAGTGTAGCAATACCGTATTTGTCCCAGGATGGCTGGGAATTCACAATATAAAGAAGTACAGCGGCAACAAAGCATATAACGATAACATAGCTGAGAAGATTGATATTTCCTATGGAGCCGAGGAAGTTTGTACCTGCATTTGTACGAGCGGTTTTGGAAGCGTACATTTCGACCTGCCAGCGGGGAATTGCGTAGTTTGTTTCATAAAGATCGATGCCGAAATAATGGAGGATTGATACCACAGAAACGGCAGTGCCGCTAAAAATAAGAAGCTGAGCCTTGATGTTCTTGAAAACAAGGCCTCTGGAAATAATAAAGTACACAGCGATATATAGTGTCTGAATAAAAAATCCGTTATTTCTTTTTTCAAGACCAATAATACTTTCAATAGGGCTGTCAGAGCTGAGGGAAGAAATAAGCATGCAACCCCAGTAAAGAAGTATAGCAACATCGGGCAAAGTCAAGGTTCGCAGGAAGTTAGTAAACGCATTGTCGCACTTGACTATGATCTGTTCCTGGCGTGGGGTGCCAAGGCAGCAGACAATATGAACGGCTGCAAGCAGTGCGCCGGATATACAGAGAGCCAGAACTCCTATAGTGAGGAGCTTACCGCCGATGAAAAGACCGATAAGAGTAACAGCGGTTGAGGCTGAAGCTATGAAAAGAAAAACATAACGGATAACGGTAAAAAGCTCGAGTAAATTCTGAGGAATTCCGCGTCTTTCAGAAAGTACGATTTTACGTGACTTATAAACAGGCTTTGATGTTCTTGTGCTGTAGCTGAGGAGCATAGCAAAGAGGGCAACGATGCACCCGATAACAGCAATTCCGATAAACCAGGATTTTTTTGTCTTGGTAATATTGAAATATTTTTCGGTGCTCATGACAAAAGGGAAAAATATTGTTATAGCGACAAACAGAGCCATAGCGACACCGTTCATCATAGATTTGATTGGATAGTATTCAGCCTGAGTTTTTTTGTTGCTTGCCATAATTATCCTCCGAGCCAAAGCAATATGAAATGTAAAAAACATTATACACTATAAATGTACTTTTGTCTTTATTAAAATCAAAAAAACTAAAGTTTTTTTGAACATTCCAAAAGAGAAATTACGAAGAAAAAAGCTGCCCAAAAAAGTAAGGGCAGCTGCAGAGAATTTTGTGGGATTATCAAATTGTTTAAAAATTTGTAAAAAAAACACCGAAATAATGACAAAAGACATTAAATTAAGCAGTTGATTATTACAAGGAAAAAAGATATAATATACAGAAGAGAAGTATGTGGATCAACCGATATAGTCCTCAATGAGGAGAAGAAGCTCCTCGTGATTTTTTACGGTTATACCCTTCTCCAGAAGGATCTGAGCGTCACGGGGGAGTGATGCGGGATCAATGCTGATGGTTTTTATCGGTTTGTCGCTGCTGCCGGTAAAAATGCCTATTTTATCACCGAAGGATTTTACAGTGTATGAAGTCGGAGCGTCGGCTTCCTGGATGCTGCCGGATGTCTGAGCGGCAGTACCGTTAAATCCCGGAAAAACAGCAGCCATAAAAATCAGTACAGCAGAAAGAATCAGTGCTGCACAGGCTGAGAGAAAAAATTTGTTATTCAAAGTCTAACAGTCCTTTCTGTTTTGTATTTATTTTATTTTGACACCCCATAACAGGCTTTATTCAAAGAAAAGATGGACAAAAGCCTTATCCGATATTGAAGGAGGCGAAACTGCATTGAGCTTTTCGGAAAAAATGAAGGCATTTTTCTCAAAGTTTATGAAAAAGACCAAGATATTTGCACAGAACTTCGGAAATGCCTGCGTTGATACGTGGGAAAATCTTAAAATTGACCTGAGGGTATTTTTTGCAAACTTAAGAAATCCTTCCGTAAAGAGCAATGAAGAACAGCACTATCCGCGAGTATGGGTAGAGAACAGCGGCAGCAGGAACGACAGGAGAGAAGAGACTGTACGAACTGCAGGAGCGAAGCCGCAGAGACCGAAAATCCATATAGACGAGACAGTGCGTGCTCAGTATGTTCCCGATGAAAGAAGGGAAACTGTGCGGTCACAGACCCGCAGTAAGTATGATGAGGACTATAAACGCCGTAAAAAGAATGTGCCGAAGTGGTGGAAGATCACAGGCGGCATTCTTAAGTTTGTTATGCAGGCAATAGCAACAGTGCTTCTTATTTGCATAATGACAGGATGTATAGTCGGAGCAACAGCGATGATTTATGTTCTCGCGTTCCTTGATAAGGATATAGACTTCGACCTTTATAACCTCAAGATGAGCTACACGTCTTCAATATATGTCGAAAATGATGACGGAACCTATTATGTTTATCAGGAGCTTCACGGCTCGGAAAACAGAATCTGGGTAAACTATGAGGATATTCCCGAAAACACCAGAGATGCATTTGTTGCTATCGAAGACAAGCGTTACTGGACTCATTCGGGTGTTGACTGGAGAAGAACCATATTCGCATTCGGTAATATGTTCCTGCATCTTTCAGATGACGCACAGGGTGGTTCGACAATAACCCAACAGCTTATCAAAAACGTCACGGAAGAGAATGAAGTCAGCATTGAGCGTAAGCTCAAGGAGATATTCAAAGCGCTTGAACTTGAGCGGCAGTATTCTAAGAAGACCATTCTTGAGTCATATATGAATGTTATCGCTCTTGGCAACGGCTGTAACGGTGTTCAGGCTGCAGCGAAGACTTATTTCAACAAGGAAGCAGCCCAGCTTTCGCTGGCGGAATCCTGCTGTATTGCAGGAATAACAAAGAACCCGTCAAAGTTCAATCCTCTTTATCAGCCTGATAACAATAAGGAAAGAGCTCAGTGGGTTCTGCAGGAAATGCTGAACAATAACTTTATAACCCAGGAAGAGTATGATCAGGCAAAAATCGAGATAGAAGAAATGGTCTATAACGAAGGCGCCAGATACAATCCTGAAACAAAGAGCTACAACAACTGGTACGTTGACCAGATCATCTATGAACTCAGAGAAGACCTTCAGAAGAAGGCAGGAATGACAGAGACAGAGGCAAGACTTGCTGTTTATAACGGTGGTCTTCAGATATATTCCTGTATGGATCTCGATCTTCAGAAAAAAGTCGATGATCTTTTTGCAAACGCCAGCAATTTCAAAAAGTTCCCGAAGAAGACTCAGCCCCAGTGCGCTATAGTAGTTATGAACTACGAAGGCGAGGTAAAGGCTCTCAGCGGCGGTCGAGGAACAAAGTCACAGGACCTTGTTCTCAACAGAGCGACACAGTCACAGCGTCAGCCGGGTTCTGCATTTAAGCCCGTATCTGTTTACGGACCTGCCGTAGAGATGGGATATCTTGAGTATTCCACACCGGTAACAAACTCTCCGTCACTTAAGGTTAACGGAAAGAACTGGCCTAAAAACTCAGGTTACTCCAGCTACACGGGTAAAAATATCCCCACAGCAAGAGCGATAGAGATTTCTGCAAACTGTGTTGCAGTACGAATATCCACCTATATCGGCTATTCCAAGGCATTTGACTTTATGACGGAAAGACTCGGACTGAATCTTGTATCCAGCAGAACTGTAGGCGGAACAGTATTCAGCGATAAGAACCCGTCTACATGTCTCGGCGCATTGACTGACGGTGTCACAGTTCTTGAAATGACTGCGGCATACGCAACATTCGGCAACGGCGGTAAGCTTTACGAGCCGATGTTCTATTCAAAGGTTTATGACGCAGACGGAAATATTCTTATAGACAACACTAAGAATGTTCCCACACAGGCATTCTCAAAGGATTCCGCAACAATTATGAACTATCTGCTCCGTATGCCGGTAAACGGTTCAATAGGAACAGGACGTCAAGCAAAGATCAGCGGTCATACGACATTCGGCAAAACAGGTACTACATCTGACAACAAGGACAGATACTTTGCCGGTGGCACATCACATTATGTAGCTGCCTGCTGGTTTGGCTATGATATACCTGCAAAGCTTGAAATAACCAGCCCCAACCACGCTTTGTCGGCTTGGAAGCTTGTTATGAATGCTGCTCATAAGGGCCTTGATTCAAAGAAGTTTATAAATATGAGCGGAAATATTGTATCACGCAAATATTGCGCAACATCCGGCGGAATTGCAAGTGCAAGCTGTCCGTCAACGGCGACAGGCTATTTCCACAAGAACTCCAAGATGCCTATATGCCCGGTACACGGAGGCGGTACGGCAAACGATGCATACACAAGATTCCTGACGAATAAGAGTTCGTTTGGAACGGATGAAAGTGAATCAACGGATGAAAGCGAGACCACAACAGCACCGACAACAGCGTCAACGACTCTGCCGCCGGTTATAACAACAGAGCCTCCTACCTCATCGTCTACTACATCGACAACAACATCGTCGGAGTCTACCACTTCATCAACATCTAAATCCACCACGTCTTCAACAACAACTACTACGACTACTACTACGACGACTACCACTACTACGACGACTACCACTACTACGAAGCCCACGACTACAACGACTACGACGACCACTACAAAGGCCGCTGAGCCGGAACCGGAGTCAGGAGCTAACGCAGAATAACGCAGAAAACGCATCGGAATATAATTCCGATGCGTTTTTTCATAAGAAAAACGGAACGCAGAAAAGATACTGCATTCCGTTTTGTTATTCGGTAATTGATTCCTGCTCGGATGGTTTGAGTCCGCCGAGGAAAGTGCCGTCTTTGAGAAGAAGCTGAACTGCCTGTTTGTGGACTGAAAGAGATACCGATTTATAAACATCGCCAAACTCTCCGTCAGTGGTCCACGCAATAGGCTCATTGCAGGTTACCTTAAGCTTTGATGCATGAAAGAAGGTAACATACTGATCGTCATATTTTTTTGAAAGCAGTGAAACTGCGGCGTTCTGAAGCTGAGTTATGGTTCGCGGAGTTTTTATAAGCATAACCTCAAACATACCGTCATCAAAAACGACCTCGTTTTTATCCAGCTTGAACATACCTGCAAATGAAAAAGAGTTGATCATAGCACCAAAAACGTAGTCATCCTCGTAAACAGCGTTTTCAGTTTCAATTTTCACGTGATATGACTTGATATTCTGAACGCTCTTGAGTCCTTGCAATACGTATGCAAAATGCCCCAGTGCATTTTTCTGAATCTGAGGAGTAGAGTAGGAGGCTTCGGTAAAAGCGCCGAAGGAAGCGATATAGATAAAATTGGAGCTTCCGAATGTGCCGACATCAAAGGGTGTGGGAACTGCTGTAACAATATCATCAGCAGCCTTTATTATGTCGGTTGAAAGATCCAGACTTTTTGCAACATCATTTGCAGTTCCGGCAGGTATGTATCCTATAGGCGGACGCTTATCTTTTCGAATGAGTCTGCTTATGACCTGATTGAGGGTGCCGTCACCGCCGCTGCAGACAATTACATCGTATTCATCGGAGTAGTTATCTATTATTTTGGCAGCGCCAAAAACGGGATCGGTAATATATACAGTTGAAATATAACCGTTTTCGTAAAGTCGCTCAACAAGAGGGCAAAGCTGGGTACGTATCTTTTTCTTGCCTGCGTTGGGGTTGATAACAAGCATAAGCTTTTTCATAGCATTCACCTCCGGAAACAAAATAATTTTAACATAATCAGAAAAAAATTCAACTATTCATCACAATTCTTAAGTGTTCTTAATACATTGCTATTTCATAATAAACCGCCACGGCTTGTTCTGATCTTCCTGAGAGGCGTAGCCTATACCAATGCGTTTGCCTGTGGCGACCTCGCACTCAAAGCCATCGTCCTCAAACCATATACCGCTTTTTTCGCAGTAATACATACGGTTGAAGGAACCGTTTATTCCGGCGGCCTTGGTAAGTCTTCCGGGACCGGGAGCACCTTCGCAGGCGCGTATAAGAACTCCCTGAGGCGATTCGGGAGCACCTGTTATCACGTTAAGAAGCCAGTGTACACCGTAGCACAGATATACGTATACAAGTCCGCCTTCCATATAAAGCACTTCGTTTCTGGGAGTCCTGCCTCTGTGAGCGTGACAGGCAGTATCTTCTTCAGTACCATATGCTTCGGTTTCAGTGATGCGTTGTCTTATTATCCCGTTTTCTGTACGGCAGACCAACAGCTTTCCGACTAATTCCGGAGCAACTGTAAGTCTGTCTCTTTCAAAAAAGCTTTTATTTATTATCATATTCATAACCGACCGCAACAGAAATGCGGCATTGCTCCTGTATTGATATAAAATATTATAGCAAAAAATCAGTTTGTTTCAAAGAGAATAATATTATAGGAAATAAATCAGCAAAAACGCGAACATTTGTACGATTTTTCCATTCACAAATTAATGTAGATGTGTTACACTATAAATAATCGATAAAGGAGGCTGCCGAAGAGTGAAAAACAGAACGTATATTGCGATCGATTTAAAATCATTTTACGCTTCGGTGGAGTGTATCAATCGAGGACTTGATCCTATGACCACAAATCTGGTTGTAGCAGATGAAAGCCGAACGGAAAAGACTATATGTCTTGCGGTGTCGCCGTCACTGAAAGCTTACGGAATATCGGGCAGAGCACGTCTTTTTGAGGTGGTACAGACAGTCAGAGCAGCAAATGCCGAGCGTCGTCAGAAAGCGCCGGAAAAAGTATTTACAGGGTCGTCCTGCAGTGACACAGAGCTCAAGGCAAACCCTCAGCTTGCCATAGACTATATTGCAGCACCGCCGAGAATGGCACACTACATAGAATACAGCACCATTATATATAAGGTGTATCTAAAATATGTTTCAGCGGAAGATATTCACGTCTACTCTATAGATGAAGTGTTCATTGACGCTACAGATTATCTGGCGACTTACGGATTGACCGGACGTGAGCTTGCAATGAAGATGATACTTGATGTTATGGCACATACGGGAATAACCGCAGCTGCAGGAGTTGGAACAAATATGTATCTTTGTAAGATTGCAATGGACATAGTTGCAAAACACGTTCCGGCAGATGAAAACGGAGTGCGTATAGCCGAGCTTGATGAAATGAGCTACCGCCGTACGCTATGGACACACAGACCGCTGACCGATTTCTGGAGAGTGGGAAGAGGGTATGCAAAGAAGCTTGAGGAACACGGCTTGTACACTATGGGAGATATAGCGCGCTGCTCGATAGGAAAGGCAAATGAATTCTATAACGAAGAACTTCTTTACCGACTGTTCGGAGTAAATGCAGAGCTTCTAATAGATCACGCCTGGGGATGGGAGCCCTGTACCATAGCGGAAATAAAAGCATATAAACCGACCACAAACAGTATAGGCTCGGGACAGGTACTGCAGTGTCCGTACACCTATGATAAAGCGAATCTGATAATTAGGGAAATGGCAGATCAGCTTGCCCTGGATCTTGTTGACAAAGGACTTGTAACGGATCAGATAGTAATAACAATCGGGTACGATATAGAAAACCTGACAGATCCTCAGAGAAAGAGCGAATACAAAGGTGCAATAACCACAGATCATTACGGCAGAAAAATACCTAAACATGCACACGGGACGATAAATCTCGAAGGGAAAACTTCATCAGCAAAGGAAATAATAAAGGCGGCATCAGAGCTGTATGAGAGAATAACCGATAAGAAGCTTCTTGTCAGAAGGCTTAATATTACTGCAAATAACGTAGTGGACGAAGCTGCTGCATTAAGGCCTGCAGAGTTTCATCAGCTTGATCTGTTTACTGATTACGAAGTACGGCAAAAACAGGAAGAAGAGAAAAGAGCTGCTCTTGAAAAAGAAAAGAATATGCAGAAAGCTATGCTGACGATAAAAAGACGTTTCGGAAAAAACTCTATTCTAAAAGGAATGAATCTTCAGGAGGATGCTACTGCCGCCCAAAGGAACAAACAGATAGGCGGACACAAGGCGTAGAAAAGGAAAATATTATGAACAGCAGTAAATCGTACGAAGATATAATCAATCTTCCGCACCATACGTCAGAGAGGCATCCGAGAATGGCGCCAATTGACCGAGCGGCGCAGTTTTCGCCCTTTGCGGCACTTACAGGGCACGGTGCGGCAATAAATGAAACAGCAAGACTCACAACAAGAAAAATAGAGCTTGATGAAGATGCAAAAGCTCTGTTGGATTCAAAATTGCGAATTCTCACGGAAATGCCCGAAGCACAGCCGCAGATTTCCGTGACATATTTTGTTTACGACAAAATGAAGTTCGGCGGCGAATATGTCAAGGCAAGCGGTAAACTAAAGGGCATAAATGAATATAAGAGAATAATGTATTTGACCAACGGAGATAAAATAGATGTTGATGATATTCTGGAAATTGAGAGCGATATGCTTCTCGGAATAATAAACTGAGTAAGGCTCGGAGCTTTTTGCTTCGGGCTTTTGCTATTGAAAGACAAATAAAATTAATGTATGATAATTTAATACGATTAAAAACAAACTCAGTGTGGATAAACAGCTTTGATATAATATGCCGGTATCGGGACAGGAAGACAGATAATGAATAAAAATGCGTTAAAAAGCTTTGCCGTGCGGGCACGGCAACAAATGACCGAGGATATAAGAAAAAGGGCATACAGATGCGGAATAACTGAAAATGCGGAATATATCACATCGGAAATAAACCTTTCAAAAGCGGAAGAAAAATTGCGCAGTCAAATTTTCGGCAAAATAAAAGAAAAGGGCTATAACCAAGTTGTTGAAGAAGCCGCGTATATATGGTTTATCAGATTTGCCGCTCTTTATTTTATGGAGATAAATGGATTTTTGCCGAATGAAGTGAGACTGTTTGACGGCGATAGAAAACAGGATAACGAAGAACTGTATAAATATCTGCTGATATCCCGATACAGGGCGCTGGGCGCAAAACTTCCGCATATATTTGAGAAAGAACCTGATTGGACAGAGCTCCTTATTCCTGAAAATCTCCTTGGAGAAAACAGTATGCCGAGCAGAATAGTAAGAGAAACTGCAGAGGAAGATTGGACGGAAGGCGTAGAGATCATTGGCTGGCTCTATCAGTACTACATCTCACAAGAGCACAACAGCATTGTAAATATATATAAAGGTACAGTAAAAAAAGATGATATTCCTGCGGCCACACAGCTTTTTACACCCGAGTGGATAGTTAAATATATAGTGGATAACTCGCTCGGAAGATATTGGATAGAGCGCAATCCGAAAAGCAGACTGAGAGAAAAGCTTCATTATTTTACCGTACCGAAATCGGGTGATATCCGATTTGTGAATGAGGATGTAAATCCAAAGAATCTTACATTTTTTGATCCCTGTATGGGCAGCGGACATATTCTTGTATATGCATTCGACGTGCTTATGGAAATATACAAAGAGTGCGGATACAGTGCTTGTGAAGCCGCAGCCGAGATAGTAAAAAACAATCTTTTCGGCACTGATATAGATGACAGATGCTTTCAGCTTGCCTGCTTTGCGGTGATGATGAAAGCACTTGCTGCGGACAGTAAATTCCTTGAAAAAGAAATACAGCCAAATCTTCTGTCAATAAAGGAAAGCAATACTGATGAAACGTTGACGAATGAAGGATTTATGCCGGATAAAGCGCTGAATAATACAGGTAAATACCTGGAAGCAGCATTTGAGAACGCAAAGGAAATCGGTTCACTGATTAAAATTGAGGACAGAAATTATACCGAATTTATAAACTATCTGGAACATTGTGCAGAATGTAATTTTGAAAGTGAAGAGTTCACACAATGGAAAGAATATTTTATGCCGAAGCTCAGACATATGGCATACCAGGCAAAAATCCTGTCACAGAAATATACCTTAGTGTGCACAAATCCCCCGTATCTTAATAAATATGACACTGGCCTGAGAGAATATATTAGCTCCGAGTATAGACAATTTTCCGGCGATCTGTTCAGTGTGTTTATGATCAGATGCTTTGATTTTTGCATCGAAAACGGATACACAGGATTTATGACTCCGATGGTGTGGATGTTTATAAAATCCTATGAAAATCTGCGAAGATACATAATAGAAAATAAATTTATTGTTACTCTTACCCAGATGGAGTACTCGGCATTTGAGGACGCGGCAGTTCCTGTGTGTGCGTTTGTTATGAACAATGGGAAACATACGGAAAAATCCCTGTTTATACGCCTTGCCCAATTCAAAGGCGGTATGAAAACACAGGAGCAAAAGCTGAAGCAGGCGCTGAAAGAAAAAAACTGTCCGTATCTTTACGAAATAAGACAGGGTGCCTTTTTGAATATACCGGGCTGTCCTATTGCGTATTGGGCAAATGAAAAAATTACGGATGTTTTCAGAAAAGAGAAACGCCTGAGCGATATTGCTGAGGTGAAAATCGGTATGGGCACAGGCAAAAATGATGTGTTTGTACGCCGGTGGTGGGAGGTGCAAAAAGACAAAATCGACTTTTCACTTTCCCATGTAAGCGGTCTTGATAGAAGCGAGGGGAAATGGTTTCCTTATAATAAAGGCGGAGATTACAGACTCTGGTACGGCAATCTCAGAGAGATTGTTTGGTATGATAAAGAAGGCAGAGCGAAGATGAAGGCAACACCGGGATACCGTGAAAACGGTGGATACAGCAGTTATTTCAGAGAAGGAATAACCTGGACATTTATAAGCTCGTCAAATTTCGGGGTGCGTTACAGGCCATTTGGATCAGTCTTTGATGTTGCCGGCTCGCAGATGTTTACAGACAGGGAAAATCTGCATTATCTGCTGGCACTTCTGTCATCCAAGGTAAGCGGATACATACTTGAAATGCTGAATCCCACTATGAATTTTCAGGCAGGAAACATTAAAAATATGCCTGTGCTTTTCGGATGTGAGGAAAAGGCAGGTCATATTGCAGAAGAAAACACAGAGTTGTCAAAAGAAGATTGGGACTGCTTTGAAACCTCCTGGGATTTCAAGAGGCATCCTCTGATATAGGTAGAATAGCAAATATTCCGTCAGAAAGGTAAAGATGTATGAATAAAGCGGCAATTAAAAAATTTGCAGTGCGTGCGCGAAGTCAGCTGCTTTGCAAAGTAAAGCAAAGGGCGGCGCTGTACGGAATAACTGAAGATATTGCATCGGATGAACAGCTATTTTCTGACGGTGAAAATGCAAAGCTCATACAGCTTGCAGAAAGAATAGCAGTCAATGGATACACACAGGTGATGGAGGAAGCCGCCTGCGCCTGGTTTATTCGGTTTACAGCTCTTATGTATATGGAAAAAAATGAGTTGTTTCCATTAGGAAAACGTCTTTTTACAGACGAAAAGGGCGCATTTGACCCGGAAATTCCGAAAGAGGCAGAGAAAACAGAACGTGAAAGGTTATTCAAATATCACTTGATTTCCCGATGCAATGCTCTTAATGAGAGCCTTCCGTATATGTTCGAAAAAATCCCCGGCTGGCTTGAGATTCTGATGCCGGATAATCTACTTATTCAGGACAGCGTAATTGGACGAATGGCAGCAGAAATACCTGAGGAAGACTGGGTTGACAGGGTGCAAATAATAGGATGGCTTTATCAGTATTACAATTCAGAACTTAAGGATGAGACATTTGCACTGCTTAAGAAAAACATAAAAATAAGTAAAGAACGGCTTCCGTCGGCAACGCAGCTTTTTACTCCTGATTGGATAGTGCGGTATATGGTGGAAAACTCGCTTGGCTGCCTGTGGCTGGAAAATAACCCCAACGACAAGCTCAGACTGGAATGGAAATACTATGTTGACAATGCAGAGCAGGAAGCGGCCGTGTGCAGAAGACTCGAAGAAATACGAGAAAAGATGCCTGCTCTTGTGCCGGAAAATATAAAAATTATAGATCCCTGTGCAGGTTCAGGGCAGATACTGACGTATGCATTTGACGTGCTTATGCAGATATATTTGTCAGCAGGGCGGACAAAGAAGGATGCAGTAAGATCGATTCTGGAAAACAATCTTTACGGATTGGACATTGATGACCGAGCAGGTCAGCTGGCATATTTTTCGGTTATGATGAAAGCCTGTCAATATGACCGGAGCATTCTCGGTGAAAAATTACAGACAAACATAATTGCCGTAAAGGATTCGTCTTTTATTGATAAAAATTTTATCATCTCTGCCGCAGGAAAAAATAAAAGGATAAAATCTGAACTTGAAAAAATCGCAGAAGCGTTTGCCGAGGCAAAGGAGTACGGATGCCTTATACGGGTAAAGAATATAAATCACGAACTGATTTATGATTTTGCGGAAAAGATAACTATCGATGATGAACCCGACAATGAATATCAGTTGAAGCTCAATGAATTGAGACACATTTTGAAACAGGCAAAAATGCTTGAGGATAAATATCATATTGTAATAACAAATCCGCCGTATATGGGTGCAGGCGGTATGAGCACAAAACTCTGCAGGTTCACAAAAAAGAATTACCCTGACAGTAAAAGCGATCTTTTTGCCGCGTTTATCGAGCGGTGTGCCGAAATGACAGACGAAAACGGTTATCTCTCGATGCTCACACAGCATACGTGGATGTTTTTGTCCAGCTACGAAAAGCTGAGAGCCAAGCTACTGAGGAAAACAATTGTAAATATGCTTCACCTCGGAGCAAAAGCATTTGAGGGAATAAGCGGAGAGGTTGTGCAGACCGCAGGGTTCGTAATAAGAAATGCACAAATTGAAAATTATAAGGGGACCTACTGCCGTCTGACAGAGCCTTCGTCTCAGCAAGCCAAAGAGGAAATGTTCCTGTCAGGCAAAGAACGATTTGTGTCAAAATGTTCGGATTTTTCAAAGATCCCCGGTTCACTTGTTGCTTATTGGGTAAGCGGCAATATACTGGAAAAACTTGAAAAATGCCCGAAGCTCAGTGATACAGGAGTCACCCGCCTCGGTATGACAACAGGAGAAAATGCGCGGTTTGTAAGATACTGGTTTGAAGTGAAAAAGGAGATATGTGTCTTTGACGCTGTATCTCAGGAGGATCTTGACTCAAGGTCGGGATACTGGGTGCCGTACAATAAGGGAGGTACCTTTCGCAAATGGTATGGCAATAATGATTATGTGCTGTACTGGAAGGACGGCGGAAAGGAAATAAAAAATTTTGCAGATGAAAGAGGACGGATTCGTTCCACTGTGCCGAACACGGAGTATTATTTCAGACCCTGTGCCTCCTGGTCAAAGATCAGTACAGGAAAAATTTCTTTCAGATACAAGACAGGCTGTATTTTTGATGTAGCAGGAGCCTGTTACTTTGCTCAAAAATACGATTTGCGATATATGATGGGCTTTTTGAATTCATCAGTAGCGGAGGTTGTTGCTGCATCACTTTCTCCCACTCTCAATTATGAGGGAGGACAAATAGCATCTCTGCCTGTTGTGTATAATGAAGATGTAAAGGATACCGTTTACAGAATAACAGAAGAAAATATAGAAATATCAAAATCAGATTGGGATTTCTTTGAAACCTCCTGGGATTTCAAAAGGCATCCGCTTGTCTGACTAAATTAGGAATGAGGTGAATGAATGGCACGGCTGATAGCAGATAAATACAGAGAATGGGAAAAACAATGCGAAGAGCGTTTCGAGCGCCTCAAGGAAAATGAAGAAGAACTCAACCGTATATTTATAGATCTGTACGGACTGGAAGATGAGCTTGCACCTGAGGTGGAGGATAAATATATCACTGTGCGCAGAGCACATCTTCAGCGTGAGATAAAATCGCTGATATCCTATGCAGTGGGCTGTATATTCGGCAGATATTCCCTTGACGAAGAAGGGGTTATATATGCAGGCGGAGAGTGGGATATAAGCAGATATAAGACGGTAATTCCTGTAAAGGATAATATCATTCCCATATGCGACGATGAATGTTTTGAAAATGATATAACAGAACACTTTATAAAGTGGGTCGAGACAGTTTACGGAAGCGAAACACTGGAAGAAAACCTCAGTTTTATCGCTGACGGGCTGGAAGGAAAAGGGACACCGCGCGAGGTGATACGCTGTTATTTTCTGAACACCTTTTATGCGGATCACGTTAAAACATATCAGAAACGACCAATATATTGGATGTTTTCGTCGGGCAGAAAAAACGGATTCAAAGCGCTCGTTTATATGCACCGATATAAAAATGACCTGCCGGAACGAATGCATAAAGAATATGTCTGCAGACGTCTGGCGTATTTAAGTATGCAGGCAGCAAATAAAAGTAATTCGGTTGAGAATGTATCAAGCTCAGAGAAAAACAAGACCAAAAAACAGATGATAAAGCTGGAAGAACAATTTTATGAGGCAAAGCAGTTTGATGAAAAACTGCTTTGCCTTGCAGAGCAGAAAATCGAAATTGACCTTGACGACGGAGTTAAGGTTAATTACGAAAAATTTGCAGATGTTCTGGAAAAAATCAGATAACAGAAAACGGAAGGCAGCAGTAAAATGCCTTCCGTTTTCTTGCAAAAAGAACTGAAACGTAATATGCGCAGCCGTATTGTGCATTGAATGAGGAGAAAAATATGGTTAAAATAACAATGTAAAAAATACTGGGAGGCAAAGAATATGGCGCTCCACGTTATGGACGAGGCAAACCGCTGTCTTGGCTGCAAGAATCCGCAGTGTCAGAAGGGCTGCCCGATAAACACACCGATACCTGAAGTCATCAGACTTCTGAAAGAAAACAAACTGAATGAGGCAGGTTGGCTGCTTTTTGAAAACAATCCTTTGACAACGGTATGCAGTCTCATATGCGACCACGAAAAACAGTGTGAAGGGCATTGTGTGCTGGGAAAAAAGGGTGCACCTGTTCATTTTTCAACAATAGAAAGTTATGTTTCCGGCGCATATGCACCTAAGATGACCAACGGACCTCATCCCTCAAATGGAATAAAGGTAGCGATTGTTGGATCGGGTCCTGCAGGTATAACAATTGCAATTCTTATGGCTCGCTATGGCTATCAGGTTACGATATTTGAGAGCAACGATAAGATAGGCGGAATACTGCGATATGGAATTCCCGAATTCAGGCTGCCGAAATCGGTGCTTGATGATATACAGTACCGTCACCTTGAGCTAAAAGGAATCAAAATACGCCCAAACACCAGAATCGGTACTGCAATAGGGATTGATGATCTTTTCAGAGACGGATATAAGGCAATATTCATAGGCACAGGCATATGGAAGCCCAATGCATTGCACATTAAGGGCGAGACTTTCGGAAATGTCCATTTCGGTATCAATTATCTTAATAATCCTGACAGTTACAAGCTTGGTGAAAAGGTAATCGTCATCGGAGCAGGAAACGCGGCGATGGATGTTGCGAGAACGGCACTGAGGAAGGGTGTGCAGGATATCACCTGCTTTTCGCTGAGGAAGGAAGTTGCCGCAAGCACACACGAGTTCAGATATGCACAGCTTGAGGGTGTTAAATTTGAATACAACAAGCGTCCGGTGGAAATAGTTGACGAGGGAGTAATATTCCGAGATCTTCTTGAGGATGAAGATCAGAATATAACAGATATAGAGGGCAGCGATAAGCTGTATAAGGCAGACAGTGTAATAATATCAATAAGTCAGGGGCCTCAGAATACTATTGTCACAACCACCACAGGGCTCGATACCAATACACGCGGACTTCTGGTGGCAGATGAAAACGGACAGACCAGCCGCCCCGGAATATTTGCGTCAGGAGATGTTGTAAACGGAGCGCGCAATGTGGTTGAGGCAGTAAATCACAGCAAAAAAGTCGCAGAAGCGATGCATAAATATATTCAAAGTCTGCCGAAAGAATAATCGAAGCTCTCCCTGTTTTCCGGGGAGAGCTTTATTAATATTGAATTTAATATTGCCTGCAGCAAAAGTTAAAAGTATAATAAAAGAGAAAAAACAAAAAGGAATCATTATGAAGAACTATATATCAGAAAAGATTAACATCAAAAGCGGCGGACGAAAAATGAAAATAATCATTCTCCGCCCTAAAGAACAGACAAAACAGAAGTCGCCGGGCGTGCTATGGATACACGGCGGCGGATACGCAACAGGTATGGCAGGAATGATATATATGTCAAGAGCGCTGCCGCTTGTGAAAAAGTATGGTGCGGTGGTAGTAACACCGGAATATACACTTTCAGGCAAAGCACCGTATCCGGCAGCGTTGGAAGACTGCTATGCTGCTTTGATTTATCTCAAGAATCACGCGGATGAGCTGGGGATAAACAGCAGTCAGATAATGGTGGGCGGCGAGAGTGCAGGAGGCGGACTGACAGCGGCACTCTGTATGTACGCAAGAGATAAAGGTGAAATAAATATAGCATTCCAGATGCCTATATATCCGATGATAGACGACAACGATACGGAATCCTCAAAAGATAATCACGGGTTTACGTGGAATACAAAGAAAAACCATAAAGCCTGGAAGCTGTATCTCGGAGATTTGTGGCAAAAAAATGTGCCTGCCTATGCAGCTCCGTCACGGCAGACCGATTATTCAAATTTACCGCCTGCATATACCTTTGTAGGAGATACCGACGCTTTTTACTGTGAGACACTTACATATATTGATAACCTCAATAAAGCAGGAATAGAAGCATCTGTCGATGTTTACCGCAAAGGCTTTCACGCCTTCGATATGCTTATGCCGTTTAAAAAGATAAGCAAAGAAGCAATAGCAAAATTCGAAGAAAGATTCGAATATGCAATGGAAAATTATTATGCACATCAGGAGGGAGAAAAATGAAGGTAATCAAAAAACATCCCATAGCTCTATTGTTTCTCATAGCGTTCGAAATGATGGGTGTTTCGGGAGTAATCTCCGTAATGGAAAACCTTCAGTGGGACTGGCAGTACGCCATAGTCGGACTGCTTGGCATCGGCAGTATAGCTATGTTTGTAATAGCCGCAGTTGCAGGGATAATTGCCCTTGCAGTAAAAGGAAAAAAAGAAAAGAATTACCCTGTGGAAGCAGTCCGGTATATAGCACTGCAATATATGTCCAAAACGAAATTCAATTCAGTTTACTGGATAATCATAATTCTTATGATGCCGATATGGCCTATAGTGTTTGTACATCTTCTTGATTATTATTTTTTCGGCGTGTTTTTGATGACCTTAGGAATAATGATTTATATGATTGCAGTTCGTGACGATGCCAATTTAAGAGCATTTTACAGAATAAAGAAAACGGATAAATATTTTGAGGTTATGTCCGGAGAAGATTCGGACCTGCTTGATTCTATGTACGGCGATTTTGTTCACGTATATGACGAAGAATACTGGGAGCTTGACAAGTCCTTTATGGCAAATCTCCTGAAGAAGGAAAATGCTCTTGGAAAGAGTGTAAAATGTTATAAGGTAACAGGAGAATATCTCAGCAAAAAGTATGGTTTCGACTATCCGAAGCATTATGACAGGCTTATACTTGTACCGTTTTCTCAGTTTGATATAAACGAAAAGAACGGCAGTACACTGCGAACAGTGCTCAATTCTCTTTCAAAAACAAGATTTACTGAGCTTGTGAATGTAAAATATACTTACAAGGCAAAGAAAAGTACAGACACTGCGGAATACGCAGAAACAAAAGAGGGCATTATGCTCAAACCGAATTTTTCCGATACATCTGCAATTGAACGAAAAGGCTCAGATGTGTTTATCTATATGACCAACGCCGAAGCCTCTGATGATATTTCAAAAACATACTGGAATGTACTTATGGTGCTTAGAAATGCCGAGTTTTTGGCAGGAGATGCCGAAAAAGAAGCAGAGCAGATTGAAATGGGATATTGCAATATAATCAGCGGATTTAAAATCGATGAAGAAAAGAAGACGCTCAGCTTTATGGTGACGAATGACGATGAAGACGCTGAGTATGAAAATGAAGAGGAAGAAGCAGAGAATGAGTACATAGGCTTTGATTACCGCTATGACAGTGTCGAATGGTACTGGGACGGTTTCTGCGATTCGAGCAGAACAAAAGCGATAATCGAACGAACAGCTCAAAAACCATCAAACAGGAAATAAACAAAGCGACTGAAGCAAAAAACGTGGTGTAAAACACCACGTTTTTTTATATGACTTAAACCATATTTCCGCCCTTCATAGGGGATTGAGCGTGCTCGCTGAAGATCTTCAGCACGCCGTCTGTATATTTCTGCGGACGTTTTTCCCATTTTTCGCGCCTTTCAGCAAGCACAGCAGCAATTTCTTCAGGGCTTTTTCTTTCGCCGTTCATGCCGACAATTTCAAGCTTTCTTGAGGGTATATCAATATATATAAGGTCGTTTTCCTCAACCAGAGCGATAGGACCGCCTTCGGCAGCTTCGGGAGAGACGTGACCGATAGAAGGACCGGTGGAAGCGCCGGAGAATCTGCCGTCGGTAATGAGTGCGATACTGCGACCAAGCTCGGGATCGGAAGAAATTGCCTCTGATGTGTAGAACATCTCAGGCATACCGGAGCCCTTGGGGCCTTCATAACGGATAAGAACCGCATCGCCGGCTTTTATATCGTGGCGCAGAACAGCCTGCTGAGCATCTTCCTCACAGTCAAAAGGACGAGCGCGAAGCACAGCGGAGAACATTTCCTTGGGGCAGGCGGTGTGCTTGATAACTGCACCATCGGGTGCAAGATTTCCTTTAAGAATGGCGATAGCACCGTCTGTTCCGATAGCGTCATCGTAAGGACGGATGATATCCTGCCATTTAAGTCCGACCTTTCTGCAGGCCTCGTCGCAGTTGTCGTAATAACTGTTTGCCTTAAGCTCATCGAGGTTTTCGCCGAGAGTCTTGCCTGTTACGGTCATAACGTCAAGATGGAGAACCGAGCGGATTTCTTCCATAACTCTTGGAACACCGCCCGCATAGGTGAAGAACTGTGCGGGCCAGCGTCCTGCAGGACGTATATCAAGCAGGTAATGAGCACCGCGATGCATACGGTCAAACATTTCGGCATCAAATTCGATTCCGAATTCACGGGCAATAGCAGGAATATGAAGAAGGCTGTTTGTCGAACCGGAAATAGCGGCGTGAACCATAACAGCGTTTTCGAAAGATTTTACAGTTACAATATCACGTGGACGCAAACCCTGAGCAGAAAGCTTCATTATCTGCTCGCCTGCCTTGCGGGCGGTTTCGAGAAGAATGTCGCTGGTAGCAGGGAGGAGAGCAGTGCCGGGCAGCATAAGTCCGAGAGCTTCACCCATAACCTGCATAGTAGATGCAGTGCCCATAAAGGAGCAGGCGCCGCAGCTGGGACAGGCGTGCTGCTTGTACCACTGAAGCTTGTCAGAGGTTATTTCACCGCGTGCGCACTTTGCGGCGTAAATACCTATCTGCTCGAGAGTGAGCAGGTCGGGACCTGCATCCATAACACCGCCGGTAACGAGAATAGAGGGCATATTTACCCGACCTATACCCATAAGGTGAGCAGGGACAGCCTTGTCACAGCTGGAGATAAATACACCACCGTCAAAGGGTGTGGCACCTGCGTGAATCTCTATCATATTGGCGATAGTGTCGCGGCTTACCAGAGAGTAGTTCATACCGTCGTGACCCTGAGCCATACCGTCGCATATATCGGTAGCAAAGTATCTTGCGGCTTTGCCGCCGGAGGTGGCTATAGCAGATACTGTTTCCTCAACAAGTGAGAGCAAATGTGCGCTTCCGGGGTGACTGTCTCCGAATGTGCTTTCCACCATTATCTGGGGCTTTGCAAGATCGTCAACAGTCCAGCCCATACCCATGCGCAAGGGATCCTGCTCAGGTGCAATGGAGCGAATTTTCTGACTGATCATAATTTCAGACCTCCGATTTATGCATTAAAGAGTCTTTATTCTCTTGATTTTAACATCATTGATTTCCAGTCCGCCGACAGCAAAGAAGAACTTTGTAAAGAATATAAGTCTTCTTTCAATCTCAGGAGTTGTAAATGTAACAGCCTGCCATTCTTTCTCTGAACCGTTGAGAACCTTTGTGCCGATAAGATCTGAATCAACAAAAACAGACATAGGCAGCTGAGCGGTATCGGGAGCAGAAGCTGAAGCACGGCAGGTTACGGTGATTTCATACTGACCGCGTGATTCAAGCTTCATCTGGAAGAGAGTAGCCTGGCCGCCGGAGGTGTCGATCTCAGAACCGTCGATGAATGCATCAACACCAACATTGATTTCGGGAACCTGAAGAACAACGTCACCTTCGTCGTCACGCAGCTGCTGCAGCTGACGGTCTTCCTCGCTGACAAGGCCGATACAGCGGCGGAAAGCAGGTGTTTCAAGAATGAAGCGGCAGATATTCATAGCGCAGCGCTGATACTCAGCTCTTTCAACAGTTCCTTTTGCAAGACTTTCTGCTGAATCATCATCACCGCTGTTTTCAGCAGGGTTGTTGTTAACCATAAACAGGTCATTCTGAGCGCGAACCATAGATGCTACGTTCTTGGTAGAAGGCTCCTTGCCGTCTTCAGAGCCCATTGCCCACCAGTCGGTCATAACGATGCCGTCAAATCCCCATTCATCGTGGAGAATGGTGGTAACAAGGTCATAATGGCTTGCAGTCCAGCAGCTGTTGAGAGGGTTATATGTAGTCATAACAGAACGTGCGTTGCCTTCACGGACCGCGATTTCAAAACCCTTGAGATATATTTCGCGCAGTGCTCGTTCGGAAACAATTGAATCAACACGTCTGCGGTTAAATTCCTGATTGTTGGTGGCATAGTGCTTGATTGTAGCAGTTACGCCGCTCTTATGCATACCGTTGAGCTGAGCAACAGCCATACGTCCGGTAAGAATCGGATCTTCTGAGAAATATTCAAAGTTACGGCCGTTGAGGGGGTGACGGTGAATATTCATACCGGGTCCGAGAAGATTGTCAACCTGATACTTGCGCATTTCGAGACCCTCGAAGTAGTAAAGCTCAGCGATTAGTTCCTCATTCCAGGTACAGGCCTGACAGGTGCCGTTAGGCATTGAAAATGCAGTGTTTCCGCAGTCCATACGTATGCCGCTGGGACCGTCGGAGCAGCAGGCAGAAGCGATGCCGAAATCATTTACAAGTCTGTCGGTAACGCCGCCGATACAGCCTGCAGTGCCGGGGGTAACTCTGCTTGAACTCATACCTTCGCCGCGAACGATGCAGCAGAGATCGTCGTCAGTCATCTGAGCAACAAATTCTTCCATAGTGCACTTGCCGTCTGCAACATCCTTGAGAAGCAGTCCTTTGAACTCTGTGGGAGCTATCTCCTTAGGCATACGGTCGAGTCTGCGCTGAGCGGAACTGATGCTCTTAACGGGAACATCTTCGTAAGCAAGCTGCCCGTTATTGTTTTTGAATCTCTCAAACTTTTCAACGGGAGCACAGCATTCCTCAAATTGAGCGATAACCTTTGTTTCATCTATCTCAAAGGAACCGACCTTTTCGAGGCAGCGGACATTACTCCCTGCATAGAAGGAATACATACCTTCCTCGAGAACATAGCAGGAACGGTGACCTGTTACGCCGCTGTCGTCATATGAGTAGATGCGGTCAACAGGCACGGTTATCTCAATATCCTCTGTTTCACCGGGCTTAAGAGTGCGTGTTTTGGAAAAACCGCAAAGCGTGAGACTGGGTTTTCCGAGCTTGCCCTGAGGAAGCTCAGCATAGATCTGGACTACTTCCTTTCCGGCATATTCACCTGTGTTTTCAACAGAACAACGGACAACGGCAGCCTTTGAATCCCAGTCAAGAGAGACAGGCTTGCAGCAGAATGAGGAATAAGAAAGACCAAAGCCGAAGGGATAGAGTACTTTGTCTTTTGCAAAAGTCTCAAAGTAGCGGTATCCGACATAAATGTCCTCAGCGTATATACATTTATCCTTGTGTCCGAAGTTTTTGTCAGAGGGATAGTCTTCGATATTTGCAGCGATGGTATCGGTGAGCTTTCCGCAGGGAGATACTCTTCCGCAGAGCACATCTGCAACACCGGGTCCGCCTTCCTGACCGCCCTGCCAGACATACATTACAGCAGATGGCTGATATTTTTCGACCCAGGTCATATCTATTATATTGCCCGTATTGAGAATAACTACAGAACGCTCAAAATTACGGCATACCATATCGAGCATAGCTTCTTCTTCTTTTGTAAGTTTCCAGCTGCCTTCCTGAGGTCCGTTGTCGTTATCTTCACCGGCAGTACGTCCGAGAATTACAAGTGCCGCGTCATTGTTTCCTGCGGCAGTGCGGACGAGAGCTTCGTCAAGGGGCATTTCCTTCTGAAACCAGGGGTGGAAAGACCAACCGTCGCCCTTGTCAAAGGGGTTTTCCTTTGTCCAGTTGACGTAAACTTCACGAACCTGAGGATCAAGGATATAATCCTCATTTTTTTCAAGTGCTTCGTAAATGCCTGTAACATATTTTGCATTTACAAGACCGCCTGAGCCAAGACCGCTTTTGTAATAATTCATCTGAGTGCGTCCGAAAACAGCTACACGGCTCTGAGGGAGAATGGGCAGTGCGCAATTTTCATTGCGAAGCAGCACGCAGCCTTCAGCAACGACCTCACGAGCCTTCTGAGCAAAACCGTCAAGAGAAAGGACCGAATTGTTCATAATAAAACCTCCGAACATTATTAAACATTTTACGTGATAAAAATACCGTATTTTATGTGTAGTATAGCATACAGGCTATACAGTGTACAAGCATATAACAGATAAAAAAGGATAGTAAAAGCACTTAATTTCTAAACCAAGTTAAATAAGAAAATCAGTTTTCAGAGAACTTTTTTCTGAAACAGAGAGCAGCAAGTCTGTAAAGCCAATAGGAGAGAAAAACAAAAATTACATTAAGAGCAGAAACGATAATAATATAGATCGATTGTGTCAGAACATAGCCCAAAGAGTTCTGCAGAGAGGTTCTTATACTTTCAAAAGCGGGGATATTGCAGGTATAGTAGTTTGCATAGTTGGTCTTGAGTATCTGAGCCATTGAAGCAGATATGATACAGAAGCATATTACAGAGATTAATATGGGCTTTGAATCGCGATTCATATCAGGTGTATGAAGTTCAAGGAAAATGATAAGTAAGAACTCTAGCATTACTATGTTGTGAAATGCTACGGTGTGGAAAGACATATATTCACAGAAAAACTCTCTTATATTGCCTTCGCTGTAGATAAGATTTGGATAAATAAGCATCAGGAGAAACAGCGAAGCACTCAGGGCGGTGGTTACTGCAGTAACCGCGTTTCTGTGTTTTCCGTTGTAGAATGCCATAACAGGTAAGGCAAAGATAAACAGTGAACAGAAGTGGAAAGGCAGATGATAGAGATCATAGCCTCTTGAGAGAGAAACGACCTGCTTACCGATCTCAATGGCAATAGCAATGCTGGCTAAAATCTGAAATGGGATCATACGTGTTTTCAAGGGCTTGTCCTTGAGAGCAAAGCGTAAAATAAAACCAATAATGATCATTGCAGCGATTGCGGGAATAACAGTAACAGTATGCATATAAGTCCAAAGTCCCATAATATATAACCTCGCTTATGTGAATTTAGTTAACCGAGTGTCCAGTTGTTGTCGGCGTGATATATCATAAGTCTTGTCATACCGCCGTCGATACAGATGTTTTCACCTGTGATAAAACCTGCCTTGTCAGAGCAGAGATACATCACCATATTCGCTATATCCAAAGGATTTCCTACTCTGCCTGCAGGATGCTGAACAGCATCAGATCCTTCGTATGTCTTAAAACTATTATCTATCCAGCCGGGGGAAATTGAATTAACACGAACCTTTCCGGCAAGGCTTACCGCCAGAGAGTGAGTAAGAGCGTGGATACCGCCTTTCGCGGCAGTGTAGCTTTCAGATTCACCCTGACTCATACGGTCACGGCTTGAGGAAATATTTACTATGCTTGCGCCTGGTGCGAAATACGGCATAAAGAGCTTTGTAAGATAATAGGGTGCGGTAACACCGACAGCCAGAGCATAGCCAAACTCCTCAAATGAACAGGAAGAAATACCCTTGAAAAGAGGTGCGGCATTATTTATAAGATAGTCAATATGCCCATAGTCTGATATGACCTTGGATGCGAACCTTTCCAAGGTTTCCTTATCTGAAATATCACCGACAAAATAAGGGTTGTCTTGCTTATCGATAATGCAGACTGTTACTCCTGCCTTTTCAAATTCTTCTGCTATACATTTACCTATTCCCTGAGCGGCACCTGTGATAACAGCAACCTTGTTTGATGAAGAACTCATAGATGCTTCTCCTTGATTTCAAATTATATACTTACGGCAGAATATGACCTGCGGCAAGATAGAGTCTGTACCATTCTTCCCTTGTAAGGGTGATGTCGGAAGCGGCAATGATATCATCGAGTCTTGAACTGTTCATAGTGCCTGCGATCATCTGAATATTTGCGGGATGACGAAGGATCCACGCAGTGGCAATACCGGTTTTGCCTACGTTGTATTTTTCGCAGAGCTCATCCATAACCTTGTTGAGCTCCTCATAACGGTCACTGCCAATAAAAGTTCCCTGCCAGTTTGCCATCTGGAAAGGAGACCAGGCCTGAATAGTAATATCATTTAAGCGGCAGTAATCGAGCACACTGCCGTCACGGTCAACAGCACCGTCGGTAGTCATATTTACCTCCATTCCGGATGCGACCATACTGGAGAAAGGTATGCTAAACTGTAGCTGATCGACGATAATATCCTGTTTTACATACTTTTTCAGAAGCTCGATCTGCATAGGACGGTGATTTGAAACGCCGAAATTACGAACTTTGCCTGCACTTTCAAGCTCATCAAAAGCTTTGGCAACTTCCTCGGGTTCGACAAGAGCATCAGGTCTGTGGAGAAGCAGAATATCAAGATATTCTATGTTTAGTCGTTTAAGAATTTTATCGACGGAAGAAACGATGTGTTCCTTTGAACAATCGTACATAACACCGGGTACAATACTGCATTTCGACTGTATAATAATGCTTTCGCGCTGGGATGGAGTAAGAGGCAGAACTCTTGCAAACATCTCCTCACATTTTCCGCCTCCGTAAATATCGGCGTGATCGAAGAAATTCAAGCCTTTTTCAATACACGATCTCAGGTACGACTCTGCCTGAACGTCATCGAGTTCTGTAAGACGCATACATCCGAGTGCTATTGCAGGAACGTGCAAATTGGATTTTCCGAGTTTTATTGTTTTCATATAAGACACACCTTTGCTTTATATTTCAGCATACACTAAAAATTATATCATAAGCATACTGCAGTCACAAGATGAAAAACAAATTTAACAGACAGTAATACAATTATTGAAACGAAGATAAATAGTTGATATAATTATATAAATACATAAACCAAAAGGAGAATAAAAGGATGTCTGAAAAAATAGACAGAATTAATATAAAAAAAACAGTTAGTGAAATGACACTGGAAGAAAAAGCGGCATTGGTAAACGGTGCCACATTCTTTGGAATGAGCGGTGTCGAGCGGCTGGGTATACCGGCACTTATGCTGCTTGACGGAGGAACGGGGATAAATTTCGAACAGCTTTTCGGGGATTTTTATTCAAAGGAAGAGGTGTCGGCAGAGAGCACAAACGGTATGGTAGGATCGACATCGCTTACAAGAGTAATAGACGATTACTACCATCCGGAACGTCTCAATGGGGAAGAAAAGAAGATACGCGAATGGATAAGAGGAAAGCTGCTCAACCTGACAAAGGAAGAATATTCTCCCAGCTGTTTTCCGTCGGGAATACTGCTGGGTGCGACCTTCGATCCTGATGCAGTTTATGCGATGGGCAGAGCGCTGGGAAAAGAAGCTCGCCTGTTTGGGATAAACATACTTCTTGGAAGCCCAAATGTAAATATTCATCGCGATCCTCTCAATGGACGGTTGTTTGAGGGGTATTCAGAAGATCCCTGCCTTGTGTCAAAGCTTGCTCCCGAGCTTGTGAAAGGCGTGCAGGATATGGGCACAGCGGCGAATGTCAAACACTTTGCGGCCAATAATCAGGAGACAAACCGAGTGGGAATCAATGAAACGATATCCGACCGTGCTCTGCAGGAGATTTATCTTCCCGGGTTCAAAGCGTGCGTAACAGAAGGTAAGGTCAAAACTGTTATGAGTGCGTATAATGCAATAAACGGAACGCCCTGCAGTGAAAATAAATGGCTTTTAACAAAGACTCTCAGAGATGAATGGGGCTTTGACGGTGCAGTGGTGTCTGATTGGGGTGCAGTGTATCATCCCGTAGAGGCTCTGAGCGCAGGAAATGATCTTGCAATGCCGGGACCGATTTCAGGAAAGCCCATAGTTGATGCAGTGAAAAACGGCAGTCTTGATATTGTAGTTCTCGATACGGCAGTCCACCGTCTTTTAAGTCTCATAGCCTTCTGCACAGACGAAAGAAAATTTATTGCAGATGACCTTGATTATCTCAAGGCAGAGACGACAAAAGCCGCGTATGAAGCGGCGGCAGCAGGCATTGTAATGCTTAAAAACAAAGATAACCTGTACCCTTTGAAAAATTTAAGACAAACAGTACTTATGACGGGAAGCGGTGCGAATGAGCTTATGCAGTGCGGAAGCGGCAGCGCAGGAATAACTACAGACCGCACATCTGATCTTGCAAAGGCGCTTTCTGATGAGCTGACCGAATCCGACATCGTTGTCTGTACTGAAACAAACGAAACTATTACTCATATAAAAGAAACTGAGGAGTTAAATATCATATACATAGCAAAGCTCGGAGGAATGGAGGGCAACGATCGAAGAGATCTGTATCTGTCGGAAGAAGACCGAAAAGAACTTGAAATGCTTTGCAAAATCAAGAAAGAGCATAGCTTTACGCTCACCCTTGTGCTCAATGTATGCGGACCTGTGGACATATCAGAATACGAAGCTGAGCTTGACGCACTGTTTGTGTGTTTCCTGCCGGGAATGGAAGGCGCAAGAGCGCTGGGAGATATAATGACAGGAAAGATATATCCTTCAGGAAAGCTGCCCATAACCTTCCCGAAGCGATATGAAGATACGCCTACTTTCCTCAATTTCCCCGGCGAAGGAAAGGAAGTAAACTATGGAGAAGGCATATATGTGGGATACAGATATTATGAAAAGAAGAAGGTACACCCTGCATATTATTTCGGCTTCGGACTTGGCTATACAAAATTTGAAATAACCGATATGACCTTGGAAAAAGATGTGTTTGAAAAGGAACTGCATTGCAGAGTTACACTGAAAAATACAGGTGACAGAGATGGTGCAGAGACAGTGCAAATCTATGTTTCTGACCTTGTATCCACATTGCCGAAGCCTGTGAAGGAGCTTAAATATTTTAAAAAGATAAAACTCAGAGCAGGAGAAAGTGAGAAGATAGAATTTACTCTCAGCGAGCGTGACTTTGCGTCGTTTGACCCGGAATACGGAGAGTGGCTGGCTGAAGAGGGCGAATACGATATTATCGCCGCATTTTCTGCCGCACCGGAAGATGAACAAATGCGCAGAAGAGTTTATCTGAAAAACCATAATCAGTATTCTTACGGGCTGAAATCCACAATAAAGACCCTTTATGAAAATCCGGAACTTAAGGCGCAGCTTGTGAGATTATGGGAAAACAACTGCTGGGACTGGCAGATAGTTGAAAGCAATTATCAGTACACCTCAAACAGAAAACTTTGCGATATATTCCCGGATAAAGCGAGTGAAGAAAGCGTAGGTGCATTTGTTGAGGGAGTATCAAAAATAAGACATTGAGAAAATTTCTGATAGATTAAGTTAAATGAGAGATTTTTGGGAGGAATAAGCTTATGAAAAAACTGAAGGATATCTATTGGATATTGGCAGCCATCTGGTATATAGCAGGTGCAGTGCTGAACATATCTGTTTTTTTGCGGGCAATTCTGAGGGGAAAATGGAAGCTTCTGATAGTGCTTGCAATATGGTGGGCAATCACACTTGTTGTAAGAGCGATACGGCATTCTATCGAAAAAAGAATCAAGGCAGCGGAAGAAAAGAAACTGCAGGAATACAAGGAAAAATATGTAACCAAAATAGAGGTCAGTGATGAGCGCTTTGGTAAAATAGTTTTCGAGTATGACTCAAATAAAGATATGACAGAAGCGCAAGACACAGAATTAGAGAAGCCGTTAGGAAGGCATAACCTTACGCTCAATGCAGAGCTGAGCGGAAAGGAAACCGATGCGGCAGTAAAAACGCTGGGGTACATATACGATAATAAAGATAAAATACTGAAGGAAATCTATAAGTATACAGTGGAAGCCTGCAAAAACTATGATGAACGTGACAAGGACGGAAATATGTACACACTGTCTTATGTAAGGCAAAATATGTATGTAAGCTATATATATTTATATGGCGATGAAAACGAGTCATTTGTTCACCTGGCAGGAGGAATAAGCGGAGACGACGGAGAATCTCTGCTGGGCTGTCACAGCGTAACGGCAGACATTAAATTGAATCTGAATGAAAGCGAATACAATGCCGATATATCCTGCGGACTTGAAGGCTGATTGTCAAATAAGGAAAACAGGATGTATGTTTGTTGTGTAAATTAACAAAAAACTCATATGAATAGTTCTTTTTTGAGTAATATATTGCAAAGAGTTCGAATGCGATGTATAATGAATATAATGGAGATGAACTGTAAATAAAAGATATTAATTTATGAAGAAGGTAGGTGATGACAACAGTATGAAAGCGATTACAAAAGAAAAGGTTTTAATCGGAATTCTCACAGTCGCTGTTGTTATCACATCATTGTGCATACTGGGTGTCTATATTTGGGTTCAGTATAACAATAAGATAATGCACAGCGCAGAGCTGTCGGAAACTGCTTTTGACGGAGAAAAATATGTGCTGGATGATTTTACCGCACAGATAGGCCCGCGAGGAGGAGATTCCGGAGCGTGGCTAAAGGATCCCATACTCGACGAAGAAGGAAATGAACTTCACGGACCGAGTGTAGGAATAATTTACGAACTGATTTTGGACAATACCTCCAAAGCAAGGATAACAGATTGGAAAATGGAACTGTATATGCCGGAGTTTGTCTGGATAAACAATGCGTGGAACGGCACGATGGAGTTTAAGCAGACCACGAGCGGCAGTGAATTGATTCAGGTGCTTGATTTAAGAGAATATACAAAAAAGGAAATTATTCTCGATTACTATATTGATCACACAGGACCGATGATACCGTTAAATCCAGGCGACAGCATCATATACCACCCAAGCAAAGCGGACAACGAAATGCCGCTTGATCCGCCGAGCAACAGCGCGGAAGTAAAAAGCAAGGCGCTGGTGGGATTTATAGTCTATATTCCAAATCAGGGGCTTGATTACCTTGTGGATTTTGAGAATGCAACATTCAGCTATTATCTGCAGAGAAATCCTTGGGGCTCACCGCTGTTTATAGTGCTGGCGGGATTGGATGCACTTTGGCTTATTTTGCTCACCGCAATGCTGATATCTCAGATAAGGGTAAGGACATTGCTGCGGCAGCAGAAGCACGACGCACAGATCATTGAGCAGTCGATAAACACATTCATCAACTTTATAGAGGCTAAGGATCCGAGCACAAAAGGTCATTCAGAGCGAGTTGCAAAGATAGCCTATGCGTTGGCGGTCGAAATGGGATACTCGCCGAGAGAGTGCAACCGCATATACTACATAGCGCTGATGCACGACTGCGGTAAGATTTCGATCCCGGCGAACATTCTTCGCAAACCGGGCAAGCTTACCGAGGAAGAATATGAGATCATAAAGAGTCATACGACATACGGCGAAAAGATGCTCAGAGATTTCACATCTATCAAGGGTATTGATCTCGGAGTTCTTTATCACCACGAAAGATATGATGGCAATGGATATCCGAAGGGCCTGAGCGGTGAAGATATCCCGCTTATAGCAAGGATAATCTGCGTGGCAGATGCTCTGGACGCAATGAACAGCAGCAGATGCTACAGACCTCAGATGAACAGAGATGAGATACTCAAAGAACTGGATGAAAACAAAGGAAAGCAGTTCGATCCGGAAGTTATAGAGCATCTTATGAAGCTTATAAAGCAGAATGTAATAACCATCGGAGAATAAAAAACAGAGGGAGCTTTTGCAGAGTATATGCAAAAGCTCCTTTTTAAAATCATAAAAGAGGAAAATTATTGTGACCAAAAAGAAAAAATGGTGTTTATATAAGTGAAGGCATTTAATGTTAAGGAAAGGAGTTGGAGGCTTTGGACGATAATAAAATCATCGACTTGTATTTAATGCGCGACGAATCCGCTCTTGTTATGACATCGGAGAAATACGGAAGCAGACTGAAAGACTTGTCTTTAGGTATTGTAAAGGACTTGCGTACTGCAGAAGAATGTGAAAACGATACCTATGAAAAAGCGTGGGAATCGATACCGCCGAGCGAACCCAGAGGGCATTTATATCAGTATCTTGCCTGTATAGTTCGTCGTGTGTCCCTAAATCGATGCCGTGAACAAAACAAGCTAAAACGCAAAGCTTTTGTAAGTTGTCTAAGTGCAGAAATGGAACAATGTATATCGTCACCGAACGATACGGAATGCAAAGTGGATGAACAGACACTTTGCAGACTGATAAATGAATTCATTGCCTTATTAGATGATGAAAACAGAAATATATTCATTCGCAGATATTGGTATATTGATTCTATAAAGTCAATATCAAGACGTTTTGGTTTATCGCAGAGCAAAGTGAAAACACAATTGTACCGATGCAGGAAAAAGCTCAGAGAATTTCTTGAGAAGGAGGGCTATGAATTATGAGAGGAAATGAGTTGCTCGATAAGATGGAGCTTATTGATCCAAAATACATAGAAACGGCAGAGATTGAATATAGAAATTCAAAGGCATTTTCGTGGAGATGGATATGGATTGCAGTTTGTATGTGTTTTGCTGTAGTGGCATTTGCAGCCATATCCGGAAAAGGTCATAAAGAGCCTTCGTTACTACCTGTGCCAAGCCCCAACGGCACGATGGAGCGCACAGAAGAACCGGATGCATATCCACCGGTGAATATAATTCCAGACCTCCAGATAGATGAACCGCCGGAGATAAACATAAATAAAGCAGATGGGTTTATGGATGGAGCGCGGAAATATATTCCGGGATACTTTACTGAAGAGCTGAGTAAAGATCAAATCGAGAGATTAATGCATAGACCGGATTGGGGGATAAGCTGTACTGGATATGCTGGCTTTGATGCGGAAGGGACGCTTGTCGATATTTTTATTGACGCGGTTTTATCCCAATACCCAGATTCTGTTACAGTAAATATTTCACGTTCTGAATCATCGCGATGCTATGAGACTTCGTTTGAGCCTGTAAAATCAATAGTAAACGGACAAGAGTTTTTTATTTACGAATATAAAATTGGTAAAAACAGGAAATGTCTTGATGCATTTACTGAGAGAAACGGTCTTTATTTTGCTTTTTATGTTGAAACAACAGGTGGTTCAAACGGAGAAGAAATAAACGATCTCAGTACAATGCTTCAATGTTTTTCAGGCTACAATGAAGGTGAGCCCAATGTTGATTTTATTGTACCGAAAGAAATTCCCGAATACTTTGACAGAAAGATAACGTTAGATGAAGCGTTGCAGGATAAATTATTCGGGCGATATATGCTCAATAACCCGCCGAATGGATTTTCAGCAGAATCAATACGCAGATATAAAGATCAAAACAATGACTATTTATCGGGTCTTTGGACAAGAGGATACGATGAACTGAGCTGGAAAATAACATTTTTTTCAGATGAAGATACTAAAAGAATAACAGATATTGACAAAACGGAAAATTATGACCTTTCATTGTATCCGATTCCGCGAGCTCAATCTGTACCGGAAGAATTAAGAGAGATAGTCGAGGATCCTATTTTTCTGGCCGAGGAGCTTACGAAGGAGGCTGTGTATGCCAGAGCGTATAAGACAGGAGAAACAGGAGACAGCGACGGATGGAGAATGAAATTCTGTATAAAGTACGAAGGAATGTTAATTAGTATAAGCTCAAAGGGCGTTGGTCCGGAGTGGCTTTTTGAACAGATAACCGATATATGTGTCTGAAACGGAAATAAAATTAAAGAGCCCGACAGGTGTAAATATATGCCGGGCTCTTTTAATATTGCCTTTATTGCAGATAACCGCTTACTATACCGAAAAGTGCATCTTACAGGCAAGCAGATTGCAATTTGTCAGAATTAATATAAAATTGAAAATACAGTAAAAAAGAGGGGAGATATAATTGAAAATCACTCTTGAGCAGATAACAGAGGGAGAAAATGAAGTTATCATACGTTACAGAGAAAGAACAGAAGAAATTGAATCGCTAATACAAAGCATCAAAATGCGCAGAGACAAGATATACGCAGAGTCAGAAGGAATAAGAATGCTTATCTCGCCGGAGGATGTTCTGTATCTTGAGAGCGTGGATAATACTGTTTATGTATATATGAAGGATAAGGTAGCAAAAACACTGCTCACACTTGCAGCTGCAGAAAATACATATTCTTCGGACGGTTTTTTCAGATGCAGTAAATCTATGGTGATAAATATATACCATATATCTTATTTGAAAAGTATATCCGGAAACAGGGTAGACGTGACAATGGACAACGGAGAGCACGTAATAATTTCCAGACGATATGTAAAGGCTCTGAGAAGCATACTGAAAGGAGAGTAATAATGAAAAAGATAGAAAAATTTTTTGCCGCTGAAATTGGAATAGAATTCAAAGCGGCGCTGTATTTTTATTCTATGCTTTTTTTCTATATGGGTTATCAGATAATAAAGGGAAGCTTTGATGCAGATATAATAGTAATTCTTGAAATGATAGCAGCGACATATGCAATGGGATTTGTTCAGGTTTTCCTTCTGCAGAATTTTGATGAATCCGAAAGTATCACATTCAAAGCAGTAATAAAGGCGGTTTTATGCTCAGTGGTGTATACGTTTATGAGCTGGCTGCTTGGATGGTTTGACAGAAATATAATAATAACAGCTGCTTTTCTGGTTTTTGTAATCGGCTGCTACGGATGTACATATTGGCTGTACAGCTTCAGACGTTCGGTAAGCACAAAGGAACTTAACCGCGAACTGGAAGAATTCAAAAATAAAAAGACTAACTGACAGGAGAGATAAGATGATACTGGCAATAGAATGTGTGGCAGCTTGTATAGTTTTCGGAATGGCTATAGTCGGTTCGACACTTGCAAATAAGGAAGCGTGGATTCACGAATATGCACCGGAAGTCAGAGAGCGGTTTATTGAACGAAATCCGAATTTTAAAGCGAAAGAAAAAACAAAACAGACTGTAGGTCTGATAATTGCAAAATTGTTGGTGTGTCTGTTGTTTACTGCAGCTCTATCTGCAATGGCGTATTTTGCAGGAGCAAGAAATTTTCTCATCGGCGCCATATACAGCTATGTTATCTGGACTGTTGTAAACATATTTGACACAGTGATTCTTGATATAGGCGTATTTGCGCATTGGAAAAAGGTAAGACTACCCGGTACTGAAGATATGGATAAAGAATACGCATCCAATTGGAAGAAAGGCATAAAGGATGGTTTTTTCGGGGTGCTCATAGGAATTCCTGTAGCCTGCCTCTGCGGGCTTGTGATTCATTTTGTGTTATAAGGAGTGAAATATAGTTGTTCAAGTCAAAGTTTTTTAAGATTGATAAAAGCTATAAAACCCTTTACAATATGATAGCCGAGCGATACAGCATAGCCAAAGCGGAGAAAATATTCAAAGAAGCTGAAGATGAACTTGAAAAATTATATGTAAAATTTGCAAATGTTCCAAAAGGCGAAAGAGACCATACTCACAGGTACATATTCCCAAGAGCTGCAATATATCGCGCTATGAAAGAAGAAATGAATTCAGATGCGATGCCTTTGATTGACAAACTGATATATTCAGAGGGTAAAAAGGCAGGGGAAATGATGAGAAAGATAACCGCTTTGCCATTTATGAAAAGTGTTTTTCTCAGAATATTTTCGTTCGCAGCGAAAGAGCAGTTCGGTGAAAAAAAGGGATTCAAGCAAACTTTTTATCAGACACCGAAAAATACAGTGAAATTCGACATCCTTGACTGTCCCTACTGCAGATATTGCAGAGAATGCGGATGTCCTGAACTCATACACACATTTTGTGACAGTGATGCATATTGCTTTGGCAATCTTTCGAAAATAGAATTTAAACGGGAATATACGTTGGAGAATAACGAAAGATGCGATTTTTCACTGACAATTGTCAGGAAATGAATACTGAGGAAAGATGTTTTGATGTTGTGACAAAATAGACCAAAAGAGGTGAGCATTATGATAGAACAGGGAGTTGTAAATGAAATAAAAAAGTTGTTGAAAAATGATTGTACCGGACACGATTATTTTCACATATCAAGAGTTGCTGATATGGCAAAATATATTGCAGAAATAGAGGGGGCGAATGTTGATGTAACAGTGCTCGCGGCTCTTCTTCACGACGTTGATGATGTGAAGTTATTTAGCGAAAACGACCGAAATGCAATACGCATTATGAATGAATATGGATATTCGGAGGAAGTTCAGACCAAAGTGCTGGATATTATAGGTCAATTGTCATTTAAAGGGAGCGGTTCGTCTGTTCCTGGTTCGCTGGAAGGCAGAATTGTTCAGGATGCGGACAGGCTGGATGCTATCGGTGCAGTTGGAATAGCACGTGCCTTTGCATATGGTGGAAACAGGGAGCGTAAAATGTACGATCCTGAAGTACCTCCGCGAGAGCATATGGATGAAGGGGAATACAGAAGCAAAGAGGGAACAACAATAAATCATTTTTATGAAAAACTTCTTCTTCTGCGTGACCTAATGAACACCCAAACTGCAAAAAATATCGCAGAGAAACGCCATAAGTTTATGCTGCAGTTTTTGAAAGAATTTTATACGGAATGGAACGGAGACGATAAATAGGGTAAAACGGCGAGCCGTGAAAATGTGAAAACGGTTCGCCGTTTTTGCATGCAAAGATTATGTATATTTATTGACATTGCAGAGAAGTATGATATAATTTCAAAAAGAAAAGAGGGGGATAAATATGATAACAGAAATAAAAAACACGATTTTTGAAAAGTATCAGGTGCGCAAAAGCAAAAAGCAGAAGACTGCCTTTATAGAATACATAAAGGGAATATGCGAAGAAAAGGGAATAAAGTGTACAGTTGAGAAAAAGGATATGAGCAGAAATATTGTAATGGGTGCAGATATCGAAGAGTGTGAAACTGTAATGACTGCTCACTATGATACCTGCGCACGTATGATTATACCGAATTTTATAACACCCAAAAACATAGTAATATACGTGCTTTATCAGTTTTTAATTGTTGCTGTGATGATGGTAGCAGGCGTAGGTGCAGGTTTTTTATTTGCAAAATTTGTTTCAACAGAATTTGCACCGTTGGTAGGTTATGCGGTTGCGTTCGGAATACTCATTCTTATTATGGCAGGCCCTGCAAACAAACACACTGCAAACGACAATACCTCAGGAGTTATAACCGTACTGAACATAATGCTGTCGATGAATGATAAGCAGCGTTCGAAAGTATGCTTTGTGCTGTTTGACAATGAGGAGATCGGACTTTTGGGTTCTGCAGCATTCAAAGAAATGCATAAAAATGCAATTAAGGAAAAGCCTGTTATTAATTTTGACTGTGTCTCAGACGGAGATTATATGTTTGCAAAGCTTACAAGAAAAGACAACAAAAGCGAATTCGGAAAGAAATTCAAAGCGGTTATGGAAAAGCATATAAAGGACTGCGGAATGACACCTGAACTCGGAGCATCGGGATTTTATCCTTCCGATCAGACTAATTTCAAGCACGGAATAGGTGTAGCTGCCTTAAACCGTTCCAAGGTCATTGGTCTTTATATGAACCGTATTCACACAAAAAATGATACGGTGTTCATTGAACGTAACATTGAATGCCTTACCGCAGCAATGGTTGAACTTACGGAAGCAGACTGATTAAAAATATTTTATTTTATCGCATATCAAAAAAGTTCACAAAAAAATTCAAAAAAATCTGAAAAAACTCTTGATTTTATCACTTCACATCATTAAAATAAATTGTAGAAAAATAAATGCGTTTGAACAGGAACCAGTAAGTCTGTGTTGAACCTTAAGAGAGTTGCCGTTTGGTGCGAGGCAATGGGGAGATCGGAACTGAATTCATCCTGTGAGCAGTGCACCGAACAAAACCGAGGTTTTAAGTAGGATGCAACGGGTGTTCCCGTTACAGGACAGGGGTGTTAATTGACACTCTCCAAGGCCGTGATTGTGAGAAAGCGGTAAACTGAGGTGGTACCACGGGAATTTCTCGTCCTCTGTATTCTTAATCAGAATACGGAGGGCGTTTTTTTATCTCCGTAATTCTGAAATTTGAGGAGGTAAAAAAGAGTATCAATGCTGAATGAACGTTGATAACAGCAAACGATCAAAATATTGTAAAAGCAGAAAATTTTAATGGATCAATAAGAAAACTCAGAAGAAAGGACGATATAATATGGAACAGAATTATTATCAGAGAGAAATTGAGACTATGCCTGTTGAAGAAATGAAAAAGCTTCAATCAGAAAAACTGGTCAAGCAGGTAAAGCACGTATATGAAAATGTCGCTTATTATCGTAATCTTATGGATGAGAAGGGTGTAAAGCCCGAGGATATCAACGGCATCGAAGATCTTCACAAACTGCCCTTCCTCACAAAGGCAGACCTTCGCGATGCATATCCCTACGGACTGCTTGCAAAGCCTCTTGAGGACTGCGTACGAATCCAGTCCACTTCCGGTACAACAGGACGCAGAGTTGTTGCGTTCTACACCCAGAATGATGTCAACCTCTGGGAAGACTGCTGCGCACGTGCTATCGTTGCCGCAGGCGGCTCAAACAAGGATGTCTGCCAGGTTGCATATGGCTACGGCCTTTTCACCGGCGGCCCCGGTCTCAACGGCGGTTCTCATAAGGTAGGCTGTCTGACTCTCCCTATGTCTTCCGGCAACACCGAGCGTCAGATCCAGTTTATGACCGACCTCAGTGCAACAATTCTCTGCTGTACACCCTCTTACGCTGCATACATCGGTGAGACTCTCAAGGAACAGGGCTACGGTCCTGATGATATTCCCCTCAAGGCAGGTATTTTCGGCGCTGAGCCCTGGACAGAGGAAATGCGCCAGAACATTCAGGATACTCTCGGCATAAAGGCATATGATATTTACGGTCTGACCGAGACCTCCGGCCCGGGTGTTTCCTTCGAATGCTGCGAGCAGACAGGTATGCACATCAATGAAGACCACTTCCTTGCTGAGATCATCAATCCTGATACAGGCGAAGTTCTTCCGGAAGGCGAAAAGGGCGAACTTGTATTCACTTCTCTTGATAAAGAAGCATTCCCCCTCCTTCGTTACCGTACCCGTGATATCTGCGTGCTCTCCAGAAAGAAGTGCTCCTGCGGACGTACACTTATAAAGATGGCAAAGCCTATGGGCAGAACTGACGATATGCTCATTATTCGCGGCGTCAACGTATTCCCCAGCCAGATAGAGACCGTACTTCTCAAGGAAGGCTACGAGCCCAACTATCAGATCGTTGTTGACAGAGTCAATAATAACGACACCTTCGAGGTCAATGTTGAAATGACTCCTGAGCAGTTCACCGACAAGGTCAGTGAGATCCTTGCAATGGAAAGCGCACTTGCAAATGCAATGAAGATTATGCTCGGTATCAATCCCAAGGTACATCTCGTTGCTCCTAAGAGTATCGCACGAAGCGAAGGCAAGGCTGTACGCGTTATTGATAAACGTAAATTGGTTTAATATCGGAAAGGAGTTTTAGAAATGGCAATAAAGCAGTTAACGATTTTTGTTGAAAACAAGCAGGGCGCACTGGTTTCGATCACAGATACACTGGCAGCAAACAATGTTAATATCAGAGCACTTTCGATAGCAGAAACCCAGGATTTCGGTATACTTCGTCTTATCGTAAATGATAACGACACCGCAGTTAAGAATCTTTCTGAAGAAGGATATCTTATAAAGGTTACTGATGTCGTCGGTGTTAAGATCGGCGATCAGCCCGGTAAGCTTACTGCAGCTCTCGGTGTCCTTGACAAAGCAGGAATCAATATGGAATATCTGTATGCATTTATGGCTCGTACAGAGAAGCACGCATATGTTGTTCTCAGAGTAGAAAACAACGCTGCAGCAGAAGATGCACTTGAGAGTGCAGGCTTCCATCTTATCACTGATCCCGATATCTGCAAGCTTTGATTTTTCAAGTAAAATAGGGTATGCAGGGTGCTGAAAAGCGTCCTGCATACCCTATTTGTAATTACAAAAAACATCAAAATAAAAAATCAAAAAACATCTTGACAAAACCGCTTTAATGTGGTAAATATATTTACAAATCACAAACACTGTGATGCGGAATAGTACGTAAGTGCTTTCGCCTTGAGAGAGATGCCGGGTGGTGCGAGGCATCGGGGGAGGCTTGCAGAACTCGCCGCGGAGTGGCTGCCGTGAACTTAATCAGTAGGGGCAGACGGGTACTCCCGTAACAGAGTTAAGATGTGTTAGCATCTGAGGGCATCCAGTACGGATGAAGAAGAGTGGTACCGCGGAAAAGTTAAGCTTGTTTAACGTTTTCGTCTCTTTGAACTTGCAAGGAGATGGAGACGTTTTTTGTTGTTACAAATATAATATTCATATATAAGAATGAAAGGGGTTTTCGCAATGAAGAAAATCAACATCACAGACATTACTCTTAAAAAGCTTTCACAGAACCGTGAAGCGAATCTACTTTTCCGCGAAAAGACAGCAATTGCAGCCTGTGCGGATTCCCTTGGTGCAGATGCTGTAGAGCTTGCACCTGTAAAGAGCCTGCGTGAGGATACTATTATATATAAAACAATCGCAAAAAATGTTCGAAATGCAGTTGTTGCAGTTCCTGTCGGATTTACCGCAGAGAGCGTTGCTGAAGCCTGGGAATGTATCAAGGATGCAAAGAATCCCCGTCTCCAGATCGAAATCCCCACATCTACAGTCCAGATGGAATACACATATCATATGAAGTCCGATAAAATGATCGCAAAAATTGCTGAGCTGACAAAGGCGGCAAAGGAACTCTGCGATGATGTTGAGTTTTCCGCATTGGATGCAACAAGGGCAGATGAAAGCTTCCTTATTGCAGCTGTAAAGGAAGCAGAAGCAAACGGTGCAGGCATTATTACTGTCTGTGATGATGCAGGCGCATCTCTTCCTGAGGAGATCGCAGTACTGACAGAAAAAATCAAGGCAGCGGTCAATGTTCCTGTGTACGTACAGGTCTCCGATCGAATCAGTATGGCTGTCGCTTCGGCTGTTGCAGCTGTGGGAAAAGGTGCTGACGGTCTCAAGTGTGCTATGGCAGGTAAGGACGTACTTCTGACAGGCGAGCTTTCTGATGCATTGAGAGTATGCTCTGCACAGATCGGCGCTGAAACAAACCTCAACAATACAAAGATTCACGCAAGCATTGACGAGATGCTTGCAAGCATAAATCACGAAGCATATGAAACAGAAAGCACAGTGAGCGAAAAGAAAAAGATACTGCTCGACTCCGACAGCACCATTGCTCAGGTTGCACAGGCCGCTCAGATCCTGGGTTATGATCTTTCCGATTCCGATTGCGGAAATGTATACAAGGCTCTGATGCAGATATGCGAAAAGAAGGACGCTGTTGGAGCAAAGGAGCTTGAGGCTCTTATTGCAAGTTCTGCAATGCAGGCACCTTCCACATATCACCTTGAGAGCTACACAACAAGCAGCAGCAACGTAACGGGCTCTATGTCTCAGGTCACACTGAAGTGCGACGGAGAGATGATCTGCGGAGTGAGCACAGGCGACGGTCCTGTTGACTCTGCATTCCGTGCAATTGAACAGTGCATAGGTCATCATTATGAGCTTGATGATTTCCAAGTTCAGTCAGTTACTGAAGGAAAAGAAGCGCTGGGTTCCGCTCTTGTCAGACTCCGCAACAACGGAAAGCTTTACTCCGGAAACGGAATTTCCACAGATATCGTTGCAGCAAGCATCAGAGCATATATAAATGCCCTCAATAAGATTGTATCCGAGGAGGAATAAGATGAAAATCGTTTTTTCGACCAAAAATGTAAAGCGAGCATCATTCCTCGACACCTGCCGCTATGCCTATGATTATGGTTTTGACGGATTTGAGATATACGATGCCATAAAGGAACGCGGACAACATCACGACAGTATTTTACGCCGTGACCGTGCTGCGGATTCAAAAAGGAAGCTTATAAACCGCAGCCTTTCAGTGCCTGCTCTCAGCTATCCGGTATCTCTCAGTGATGATGAGGCTTCTGCAGATATACTGGCAAAGTACGTCGATATGGCCGCAAATGCGGGCGTTGCATATGTGATCGTTCGCGTTGAAGAAGAGATGTCATTTGAAAAGCTGAAGGAAAAACTTTCAAAAGCTATCAAGCGCGCGGAAAGCTCAGATGTAGGAATCCTTCTTGAAACTGTCGGTCATCTCGCAAATACTGAAAATATTATAGATATAATCAACTTTTTCTCATCTGCCGCAATCGGTGTTTCCTGGAATGTGAGAGGAACTTGCTTTGGGGCAGGAGAGACCGCAGAGACCACTATCAAGACTCTCGGTGCATATATAAAGTACGTTCGTCTGGGCGATATGAAGGACGGTAAAACAGTTCTCATCGGCGAAGGTGAGCTCCCTGTGGAAAAACTGCTTGGCGCTCTTTCTTCACTTAATTATGACGGCTTTATCTGTGCCGCTTGGAATGAAGAGATCAATGATGCAGATATAGTTCTGACTCATTTTGCAAATTATATCTCATCACTCAAGCGTGAGAAAAAGGATTACGATCGCGCTTACTACAACAGATCCAGAACAGGTACATTTGTCTGGAAGAAATACGATGTTATCGAAGCTACATTTGCAGATGTTCTCGATACAATGGTAGAAAATTATCCCGACCAGTACGCATTTAAGTATCCCACTCTCGATTATACAAGAACCTATAAGCAGTTCCGCCGCGATGTTGATGAGTGCGCTGCTGCACTGATATCCCTCGGAGTAAAAGCAGGAGATCACGTTGCCGTATGGGCAACAAATGTCCCCGAGTGGTTTATCACGTTCTGGGCAACAACAAAGATCGGTGCTGTACTGGTTACAGTAAATACTGCATACAAGATCCACGAGATCGAATACCTGCTCAAGCAGTCTGATACACATACCCTCGTTATGATCGAGGATTGCAAGGACATCAATTATAAAGAGATCATTCAGGAGCTCTGTCCGGAGCTTGAAACACTTACTCCCGGCAAACCGCTCTATTCAAAGAATCTGCCGTTTCTTCGCAATGTTGTAACAGCAGGCTTCTCAATGCCCGGCTGCCTTACCTGGGAGCAGATGCTTTCCAGAGCTTCTCTTGTACCTCGTGAAGAAGTACGCAGACGCGCTTCTCTTGTAAAGCCTGACGATGTATGCAATATGCAGTATACATCAGGAACAACAGGCTTCCCCAAGGGTGTTATGCTTACCCATAGAAACATCGTAAACAACGGTAAGACGATAGGCGACAGAATGGATCTGTCCACTGCAGACCGTATGATGATACAGGTGCCTATGTTCCATTGCTTCGGAATGGTGCTTTCAATGACATCAATGATGACTCACGGCGGAACACTCTGCCCGATTCCCTATTTCTCACCGAAGTCATCTCTTGCCTGCGTAAACGATGAGCACATCACCTGTTTCAACGGTGTTCCCACAATGTTTATCGCTATGTTCAATCATCCCGATTTCGCAAAGACTGATTTCTCATATATGAGAACAGGAATTATGGCAGGTGCCAACTGCCCTGCAGATTTGATGCGAAGAGCTGCAGATGAGATGAATATGCGTGAGATAATCTCTGTTTACGGTCAAACAGAGGCTTCTCCCGGATGTACAATGGGCGAAGTCAATGAGGATATTGATCATCGTGTTGAAACTGTCGGAAGCCCGTTCCCGGGTGTTGAATGTAAGGTCATTGACCCTGAAACAGGTGAAGAGCTTCCCGATGGCGAAAGCGGAGAGTTTGTTGCTCGCGGATTCAACATTATGAAGGGCTACTACAAAATGCCCGAAGCCACCGCACAGGCCATTGATTCAGAAGGATGGCTCCATTCGGGCGATATATGCTGCCGCACACCCGACGGATATTATAAGGTAACAGGCCGACTCAAGGATATGATTATCCGCGGCGGTGAAAACCTCTATCCCCGTGAGATCGAAGAGTTCTACCTCACAAATCCCAAGGTTCGTGACGTTCAGGTGGTAGGTGTTCCCGATGAGCGCTACGGCGAAGAGTGCTGCGCCTGGATCATTCTTCATAAGGGTGAAACTGCAGACGAAAATGAAATGCGCGAATACGGAAATGCATCCATTGCACGCCACAAGGTTCCCAGATACTTCCTGTTTGTCAAGGAGTTCCCGATGAATGCGGCAGGAAAGATTCTGAAATATAAGATGCGCGACGAATCAGCAGAACGTTTAGGGCTTAAGAAATAGTGCACATATCAGAAAGAAGCAGGACTTACAAGGGCTTCTCCAAAGGATAAAACAAAGAAAAAACACCCGTGATTTCAAAATCACGGGTGTTTTTAAATCTATTTAAATATCGCTTGAATTGTGATATGATATAATTCGATAAACTTAAATTTACAAATGCAACGATTATGAAGGTTTCAAGCTAAATGGAGGCATCAAAATGGGAATAAACAGTAATGAAAAACTGCTCGAAATAATCGGAGAGGGATTTCTCTGGGATATTGTTGGAAATTACGCCGAAAATCATTTGGAACTTCTGAAAGAGGCAATGAGACCGATCGGTCATATTGATTATGACGCCATTGATAAGATTACGTTTGCTGAGGTTAGAGAGTCTGATGAATTTATTGTCAACTGTTTCAGCGCAAAAGATGCCATACTTATAGTAAAATATGAAATGCCTGCAGGAATCCTTGCGAGAAATGATGACGGAAGCGTATGCTTTTATGTAACAACGTGGCTTTCTGGTTCGGTGGAGATTCCCGATATTGATTCATTTGACTGGGATTCTTTAGAACTTGCTAATCTTAACAGAACGCAAATCCTTGCTTACAGTCATCTAGTAAAGATGATTTACCTGTCCTACGAAGATACTGAAGCGGATGATTTGAACGCATAAATCCCAATTTACCGAACAGATAAAATATGTTGCGGTATGAAATAATTTTAAAAGCTGTGTGGAATTTCCACACAGCTTTTAATGTCCTCAAGGGTGCGCCCTGCTTCTTTATTTATACATTTACCGAATAATCCTTTTTGAATCCGTGTGCGCCGAAGATCTGCCAGCTTCCCACGCCCAACCGCTGAATTATGGCTTTGCGTTCCTCAGCACAGAGCTCAGGGTCGGTATCAACTGACGTCATAAGAATAGGCGCATACTGATTATATTCAGCCTGCTCCGGGGTAAGACCGTGAGTGTTTATGTAAATATCACCTGTAAAGGCTATTTTGTGACTGTAGTCTATCAAAACGATCTCACCCGGGAGATGACCGCCTTTTCCTTCGTAAACCTCGAAATGAAGCTCTTCAAAATCAAAAAAACCAATTTGTGTGAGCGGTTCTGTGAGATTGTCTTTATCCTCCCAGGGTGTTATGAGCTTTTTAGGATCGGGAGGCGTATAAGAAGTGAGCGTTTTGCAGATGTTTATGTACGGCTTGTGCAAGGGGTTCTGCTCTCTGTATCCGTTTTTGCCATCAAATTCATTTTTAAGGCACAGAGCAGATTTTTTACTTGCAATAATTTTATCAAACATCGGCAGAAGACCGCAATGGTCAACGTCAGCGTGAGTCACAAGAATAGTTTTGCTGATATCGTCAAAATCAGGTATCAGTTTATTTAGAAGCACTTGCATTTCACTGCGGTAACAGGCATACCCGGAATCGATAAACAGGAGTTTTTCGTTGCTTCTTATTATTGTAATGTTGCTTCCGCAAGGGGGCTCAATAAGTGTAATTTCAGTGTTGTCTGTGATTTTGTGATTACTTATTCTGGGAGAAAAGCTATTGCCTTTTGATTTCGACAATAATTCTGCAAATTTGCTTATGCTGTCAAAGGTTCTGTATGGAGAAAGACCCTGTTCGTCCAAAGTCTGCATAGCGAGGTTAACGTGAACCAGAAGCTCCTGCTTCACTTTTTCCGTAAGCCCCATCATTTTTGAAAGCCCCATAACATACGTGTTGTAAAAGATACTGTTATCGTATACCTTCTCAGAGCTGTTATAATCAATAACACGTACCCTGCACAGCTTTTCGGCTTCTGACAAGAATTCAGAAATCTTATCTGACTCATCAACATACAATCCCATTTTGAACAATTGATAATCTGTTCCGTTCTCCTGAGAGCTGATATATGAAATGTTGAAATTGAATTGGTTGATAAGAGTCAGAATGTCCGTAACGCTTCCGGGAACATCCCTCAGGCAAAATTCAAGCAATACAATGCTTGTTCTGTCAGAATTATTCTGAAGATATCCTATTTTTTCAAGCTCAGCATCTGCCTTGAGAAGCTGTTCTTCTGTTCCTTTAGCATCAATGAACAGTGTATGGGAATCAACGGCTTTGTTATAACTGACTCTTGTTATATTAATACCCAAAGCAGAAAAACATCTGCTGGCTTTTAAAAATGCCCCAATATGATTGGGCATAGAGGTTACATATGTTTTCTTCATTGTTATGTCCTCGATTTGTTTTCTTGATCTGATGTGTTTAATGATAACGGAGGCAGGGAAAATCCCTGCCTCCGCCAAAACTATTAATTGTTGTTTGCCTTTTCAAGGTCCTTTTTGCGGATCTCAACACGTCTTACCTTGCCGCTGATGGTCTTGGGGAGCTCATCGACAAATTCCACGATTCTCGGGTATTTGTAAGGTGCGGTATGTGTCTTTACATATTCCTGGATTTCCTTCTTGAGTTCGTCTGTTCCTACAGTGCCCTTGGTAAGAACAATAGTAGCCTTTACTATCTGACCGCGAACTTCGTCGGGGACAGGGGTGATAGCACATTCAAGAACATAGGGGAGCTCCATAATAACGCTTTCGATCTCAAAGGGTCCGATGCGGTAGCCGGAGGACTTGATGACGTCATCGATACGTCCTACATACCAGAGATATCCGTCCTCGTCCATAGTTGCCTGATCGCCAGTATGATAGTATCCGTCGTGCCATACATCCTTTGTCTTTTCATCGTCAAGATAATAGCCGATGAAAAGTCCGCAGGGGGCACCGTCCTTGGTGCGGATGCAGATTTCACCTGCGTCACCTGTCTTGCACTCGTTTCCGTCGGGATCAAGGACAACAACATCGTAGAGGGGGCTGGGCTTGCCCATAGAGCCGATCTTGGGGGTAGAACCAACAAAGTTTGCGATGGAAAGGGTGGTTTCGGTCTGTCCGAAGCCTTCCATAATGGTAAGCCCCGTTGCCTTCTTAAACTGATTGAATACCTCAGGGTTCAGTGCTTCACCTGCAGTTGTAGCATACTGGATAGAGGAAAGATCATACTTGGAAAGATCTTCCTTGATAAAGAAGCGGTACATTGTGGGAGGTGCACAGAAGGTGGTGATGTTGTATTTCTTGAAGAGGGGGAGTATATCGTCAGAATGGAATCTGTCAAAGTCGTAAGTGAATGTAGCAGCCTCACAGAGCCACTGACCGTAGAGCTTGCCCCAGAGTGCTTTTCCCCAGCCTGTATCGGAGATGGTAAAGTGGAGTCCGTCGGGGTTGACGTTGTGCCAGTGTCTTGCAGTGGGATAATGACCCAGTGCATACTTATAGGAATGAGTTGCAATTCTGGGATAGCCTGTTGTACCGGAGGTAAACAGCATAAGCATAGGATCATCGCCGCAGGGAGAATTTTCGTTGCGGTAGAAGTGAGTTGAGAATCTCTCCATTTCAACGTTAAAGTTGTGCCAGCCGTCCTTTTCTCCGCCGACGAGAACTTTGATCATACCGGGGAATTCAGCTGCTGCCTTTTCAGCCTCAACGGATACATCTCCGTCAGCAGTGCAGACGATGGCTTTTACTTTTGCAGCCTTGTATCTGTAAGTAAAGTCATGCTCAACGAGCTGATTTGTTGCAGGAATTGCGATTGCACCGATCTTATGAAGTGCAAGCATACAGAACCAGAACTGATAGTGACGCTTGAGCACAAGCATAACAGTGTCGCCGCGCTTAATGCCGAGGGATTCAAAGTAGTTGGCAGTCTTTGCAGAATACTTCTTCATATCGCTGAAGGTAAATCTGCGCTCGGACTTGTCGTTTCCGACCCACATCATAGCAAGCTTATCGGGGCTCTTTGCAGCGATCTCGTCAACACAGTCAAATGCAAAGTTGAACTTATCCTCATTCATAAAACGGATGCCGTTGAACACACCGTTTGCATCATAGAAGGATTCGATGAATTTATCTGCAACAGATGCCTTCTCTTCCTTTTCAGCAACGGGAGCCTTGGGTGCTACATAGAGACCCTCGGGATATTCTTCGTTTACAAGACCGTCCTGAGGATTGAGAACTACTGCGTGGAACTCACAGCCGCCTTCGCTTACAGCGATCATACCGTGAGGAATCTGGCTGTTGTAGAAGATGGAGTCGCCTTCGTTGAGAATCTCAACGTGCTTGCCAACCTGAACCTTAAGAGAACCCTTAACGATAACGTCAAACTCCTGACCGTTGTGAGAGCTGAGCTTGATGGGAACATTCTGTTCTTCCTCAAGATAGGGGAATCTTACAAGGAAGGGCTCTGCAAGCTTATCCTTGAATTTAGGTGCGAGGTTGTTATATACATAGCCCTTTTTCTTGACTATCTTCATTCCTTCGCCTTTTCTGGTGATGTTAAAGGAAGTAAGAGTGGTGCTGGTACCTTCAATTATATCTACGACCTCAACATCGCAAGCCTTTGCGCACTTGTAAATAAAGGTGAAGCTGAAGTCTGTTTCGCCCTGCTCGAGAATAATGTAATCCTCAAGGGATACGCCTGTGAGCTTTGCAAGCTCTTCCTGGGAATAACCCTTTGCTTCGCGCAGATCTTTGATTCTGCCTGCTACCTCTTTCAAATTGAAGTCCATTTACGTTTTGCTCCTTTCATTTCCGTTGTTTAATAAAGATTTTCGAACGGTTTTGAATAAAACAAAAAACCCGTCTCAAATTGCTTTGAGACGAGTTGTTCAACCCGCGGTACCACTCAAATTGCGAAATGAAATTTCGCCACTTTACGGACTCTGTCAAGCCCTTTGCTTTCACGCAGCATTACGGAAGGAGTCTACTGGCATTACGCTTTCGGTCCTCCGACTCAGAAGTGATAGGTCTGTTGGAAGGTTTCACCGTTGGCTCGCAGCAACCGCCAACTCTCTGAAGGATTCACATTCCGACCGTCTTCGTCACAGTCGTTGTTTGTGTTATTCAAATTGTGTCTGCATTATACTCCCGAGTTTTTTGGTTGTCAATAGTTTTTTGAAAAAATATTTTTGCGATTTACAGTGATAAATTATCAGGGGGTATTTTACCTAAATAATTAATTGTTCCTATGCAGTTTGCGATGCCCTTTTACTGGACAAATTTGCGGAATATGATATTATGATAGCAGATGCGAAGTGGTATTGCCCTGTAGCAGATTCAGCTGATTGATGTAAAGGATGATGATTATGAGTATAAATGAAATTATATCAAAATGGAAGCTGCCGGAAAAATATATAGAGTTTCTGCAAATCAATGAAGAAAGCTTGGTTTTTGACACCGAAGACTATGGTGAACTGGAGATATTCGGAGCAAACACGCTGATACGCGGACAGGACGGATATTCATATAATCCTGTTGAAAATAAAGATATAGAGGACTGGGATTCCAATATGTTAGTTGTAGCCAATGCGTGGGGAGACCCTTTCTGCATTGACCTGTCAAAGGAAAATTCGCCGGTGTATTTTGCTTATCACGGTGAGGGCGATTGGGATTTTAATGAAGAATTTGATTCGCTGGAAGATTTTCTGAAAGAATGGATTCATTGAGCAATACCTAACTAAACAACAGGCGAAATCCGAAGGGGCATAAAAAGATGACAAGACAACAGCTTGAAAAATATATACAGGAAACATACAATTCTGATGCGGAACACCCTTGGGAACCCGAAACAACGCATACCGTTTTCCGACATAGCAATAATGGCAAATGGTTTGCAATTGTTATGGAGATTCCGAAATCAAAGCTTGGAATGAATGAAGAAGGAACTATAAATATAGTAAATCTGAAATGTGATCCTATGATGACAGGGTCATTTCTTTGTGAGGAAGGAATTTTTCCTGCTTATCATATGAATAAGACACATTGGTTGTCGGTTGCGGTTAACAACAGTTTGAATGAGGACAGGCTGAAATTCCTGATTGATATCAGTTTTGAGCTGACAGCACAAAAAATACGCAGAGTAAAAGGAAGAAAATAATATGAGTATCGAAAGAATTAAATCGTTGCTTGAAATTGTAAACAGCAATGAGAAATTGAAAGATCAGTTGAATGTGTTCTCTGATGTTATTTTTCTCGATGAGCCGGATATCAGCTTCGAAGATGACTTTGACGACGTGAGCGTAGAATTGAGCATAGAGCGCGTATGTGCATTTGCCGAAGACGGCTCCGGCGGACGGTTCAGTCTTCTGTCAGATAATACTATAGGCTTTGAATCATCTGAGGGACAGACAGATCGGATAGCAAGGAATATAAATGATTTTCTTGAACTTATTGTATATTGCCCATATTGGATGGATTTCTGCGGTGTACGTTCGATAAGATATCAGCAAAACAGACGCGAGTTCTTTACGGAAACTGAAAATGAACGAATAGATTCAGTTACAGCAGATGGAATGGACTATCACGCAATTCAGATAGAAATAGCGCAGGGATTAGGCGTTGATGCACCTGTTAGTACATTTGATGTTTCGGAAAAGTTCTTTGAATCGGTAATATCTGAGCCAAGATTCTATGGAGTGTGCAGTGAAGAAGACAGCGACGAAACCTGGGAAACTGAGAGACTGTTCAAAACGGTAGAATAGGTTTTTAAAACGTCTTTGGGGCAGACTCAATGGCACAATATGATAATGTAAGCAGTGAGCATCAATGCATTTGTCTTTTGGACTGAAATTTTGTTATCAGCTTGCTGAAAATCCACCTGAGAATATGTTTCTCAGGTGGATTTTATCTATGTATGCTTAAAGAGAGCTTAAGCTGTAATCTCGTCCTTACCATACTTTTTTGTGCAGAAATAAAGACCGAGGAACATCAGTGTACTGCCAACGTTCATTGCGCCCATACCTGCAAGAGCAATAGCTGCAACAAATGTGAAAGGAATGGTGTTTATAAGACACGCCCATTTAGGCAAACAGGTCTTGCCTCTTACTACAGCGGTAAACAAAGCGATGCAGACCATAAATACACCGATATTGCACATTGCCGACGTAACAGATGTTTCCATAAAAAAGGACAGCATAATATTATGAGCTTCCTTTGTTGCTCCGGATTTTACAAAATACCAAAGCATAGAGGTACAGGTGAAATGCATTACTGCACCGGGAATACAGGTCAGTAGTGCACCTGCAAGAGTGACATTGGCAGTGCCTTTTGCAGTAGGCTTCAAGAACTGATATATCTGATAATATCCCGGCAATGAGAGCATCATAGCAATCGTTCCGACAATGCCTGAAACAGTGAACTGCACAGGATTGGCACCCTCGAGCATTTGGACAGTCTTTTCGTAATTGAAAAGCTGCATAGTATCAAGAGGTCCGTTTGGAACAAAATACAGCAGAAGATCTCCGCCTGCCCAGCAAAGCAGATGCCCGAAAGCGGCGATAAGGAAAAGTTTTGCGTTCATATTGTTTGTTTTCATAATTTTCACTCCTTATTATTTGTTCCTTTGCTGAAACATCTTGAGATCGTTATTAAGCAGTCTGGCATCGATTGCACGTTTGATTTTGTAAATGAGGAATATGCACAGATAGGTGATAATCATATAACATATAAAGAAGAGACTTGCTATGGGTGATTTGTCAAACCACCCGAAAATGAATGATGCAAGCGTATATAGGGAAGAGCCGACAAGGACAACGACCCAGTCTTTTATGCATAGTCTGTCAACTTCATCGAAGTCCGAGCCAATGAGAGCCTGTATCCAGCCGAGCAGATATGCGAGAATCACCATCTCTAGCATATGTATAATGCTTGCGTTTGCAGTGCCGAGTATCATTCGATAACCGCTGTAAAAGCAAAGAATCATAAAGAACATCAGACAACATTTGATTTCAACACCGATTTTACGTGTCAGATACTTTTCAAATATTTTAAGTATTTTCTTACTCATCACCTATCACTCCTTTGAGCCGTTTTCTGAAAGATGAAGCGTATGTTCGGGAAATAATAATATGTTCACCGCTGCACATAGTAGCATCGATGCGGTTTGATGCAAGGCTTTTAAGCTGTTTTACTTTATCAATGTTTATTATCATAGACTTACTGCAGCGAAAGAAATTGATATCGCAGAGTATCTGCTCAAGCTGAGTCAGAGTATACTCAACACCGAACACATCGTTATCGGTATAAACAAAGCTCCTGCCATCCACGCTTTCGGCGTAAAGGATACTTTGAAAATCTATAATTGTTTTTTGACCGTCCTTTGTTCCGAACAACTTTTGCTGAGGCCTGGACATAAATCTCAGCGCCTGCTCAACCTCTTCTGTTGTATTCTGATAGCGCAGGATAAGTTCATCCTCACCTTCGGTTATCTTTTGTATGATATATTTCATAGCATTCGTCCTTTGCTTTCGGTGTGTTTATATTTTAGCATCGAATTTTATTAGTGCAACTGCCGGAGATCCAAGTGACACTTTTTTAGGGATAAAATGCACATAATATTTTTCTCCTCAAAAATACAGCAACAGCCTCCTGCGACAGTTTTGATTTCTGTCATAGGAGGCTGTTTTCATTTTATGTCAGATGTTTCTCGTTGCAGATCATTTAAACGAATCGAACCAATTCTGAGCGGTTATTCCGCAGTTATAGTCATCTTCCAGATCATTTTCATATCTGTAATCTGCATCAAATGAACCTGTTACAGTGTTGTATATGAGTTTAAATTCCACAGGCATCGGCTTGCTGTGCTTTTCGTATATCTCTGCAAGCTCGGGGAATATTTCGCTGCAGATTATGTCATATATTTCATCATCTTTTTCATCAGAAACGCCTGCATCAAGATTTCCGACTATACGATCGTTGACTTTGTAGGCGGAAGCCATCATAAATTGATTCTCATCGTTGAAGAAAAATAGATACATACAAGAAACCTTATCATTTATCTCGTTATTGTAAAGAGATATGATCTCTGACTGCTTATCCATAAATTCATCTTCGAATATCATAGCTTGTCATCTCCCTGAACTAAGTTGCAAGGTATTTTATCATACAAAATAAATTTATTCAATAAATCCGGAGAATAGCTTTATATATAGAATAATTTAGTAGGAATTTTTCTGCGTTTTGTAACCTTATGTGTTTCAATAGTGTTATTATAGTAGATGGCCATCAAAACAAAACGGAGGTGATAAAATTGACTGAAGAAAAAGCCATAAAATTACTTCAAAACGGTTCGACAGAAGCTTTGAAGTGGTTTATAACCAGATATACTCCATATGTCAGTACAATAATACATAATATAATTGGAGACACTATGAGTTTTGCTGATGTTGAGGAAGTGACGTCGGATGTATTCCTTGCTTTGTGGAACAATGCTTGCAAGATCGGCTGTTCAAGAGTGCAAGGATATTTAGGTAGTGTTGCACGAAATAAGGCAAAGAATAAAATTCGGGAACTTGGTCGATATATTCCTTTGGATGATGACATATACATCGCAGGAGATTTGATGTTAGAAGAAAAATTAATTGAAAGTGAAATTCAATCAATAGTTAAGAAGGAAGTAATGTCGCTCAAAGAACCGGATCGTGAGATTTTGCTTAGATATTACTATTATTATCAGTCCATTGCCTGTATTTCCGAAGAAATGAATATGACCGAAGCAAACATAAAAATAAGATTACATCGAACAAGAAATACATTAAGATCAACTTTGATTAAATACTTTGCTGAATAAGGAGGCGGTACTATGTCAGTCAAAACAGTAGATTTATTTGATGAAATTGAAGAAAACGATATACAGTTACGTCCTCAAATTACTGTCAATGTGGACAGGATAGAGGAATTAACTATGCATAAGATAAACGGTAACAGAGTGGATGTTTTTAATGGAGAAGCAGACAGAATGCCGGACATAAGAATAAAAACAGTTCATAGTTCAATTAGGCGTGTTATCTTAATTGCAGCAACACTTATCTGTTTCTTTACATTATGCTGCTGTGTTGCAGCCGCAACTCTCGGCACAGGTGATTTTTTTAAGGATTACTTTGGATTTCGTCAGAAAAATTCACTGTCTAAGGAACAGAATGAATACATTGATAAAAGAACTGCCGCAATAGGAGAAAGCGTCGTCCAAGATGGAGTAACAGTTGTTATTAATGGTGCGGTCAGCGATGGAACAACGGCATACATAGTGGTCGACATAATAGCACCTGACAATCAAAATATTGAGTCTCTTCCTTTGGGATTTAACGTCGAATTTGATAAACTTAAATTGGATGGACAAGAGAAAGATCATATAAGCAGCGTTGCAACAGCTTGTATTCCTGTATCTGACAGCGATGGAAAAGTAAATACTGCAAAAATGCTGATTCAATATAATGTATACCAATTTCAAGGAAGCAATTTTTCTTTGGCAGACGGAAAAAAACGTACATTGCAGTTGAGAAACCTGTTTTATCATAAAAAGGAATATCCATATTCTTTGTGCACAGTTGCAGAGGGATTGTGGGAATTTGAGTTTGCATTTACCAAAGCAGAGAATAAAACAACAGAACTGTTGGAAGAGTCGATATCAGCTTCATATGTGCAGATTTCAGGTAATCGAGTTGATGCTGAAATTACCTCAATTGAAATTAAGGGATTAAGTGCGGTTGTTTATTATGTTCTTGATACTAATGAAGTACAAGAATCAGGAGATTTCGGTGTTTTGAGATTTGTAATGAAAGACGGTGTGATTATAAATGCTTATCCGGAAAAAGCCGGTCAGACAGCTCAGATATATAACGGTGAATTGATTGCAGGTTCAGAAAGTAATTACTGTGCATATGTATTTGATGCACCTGTTAATTATGAGGATATTGTTGCGTTATACATTGATGAAGTGGAAATCCTGTTTTGAGAAAATTTAATAACCACACCAAAACCCCTGACTTTAATTTAAGGTCAGGGGTTTTGATGTGGTTATTAAAAGCAATAAATGATTATACCTGTGCGCGTCTGTATCCGCGAAGGTATTTCAGTAAGCCGAATTTGCGTATGTACGCCTTTTTAACACGACGTGCAAGATTTTCTTTTGTGTGATCAGAACTGACGTCAGGGCTGTAAAGAACTCGGTTTGTCAGCTTGAGAAAATGGGACAGTTTTTCTCCCGTAATATCATCAAGCCACGTACATTCTTTGCGTATGCGAGCCCCAAACTCAGTCAGAGTTTCGGATTCGGAACGTTTTACGCCGCAAGCAGACAGAACCCAAAGCAGTTTTCCGCATTTGAGTATGATCGGGTAGCCGCTGCTTTTGCCGTATTTGCGCTTTATGCTGAGACGCCACGGAAGCCGTCTGAAGAATGGCTTGAATATGATGAAAATAACTACAGCAGCCGCAGTTATCACATAAGAATACATAAGTATGCGCTTAAGTGCAGAGGTGTCCTGCGGTGTTTTGTCTTCATCAATATTCCCTGCAATATCTTCCGGCGGGGAAAATGCAGGATCGTAAACAATCCATCGTCCGTCAATGTACAATTCTGCCCAGGCGTGAGCTTCATCCTTGGAAGCAGTTGTAACAAGAGTGTTGTCAGGTCCTATGTAATACCCAAGCACGTAACGTGAAGGTATATCGGCACATCTTGCGAGTACAGCCATAGCCGATGCAAAATACGCACAATAACCCTTTTTGGAATCAAAGAGAAAATAATCGACAAAATCTCGTCCTTTTGGGAGACTTCTGACGTGTGTCTCATATTTGTAACTGCAAAGAATACGCATAAGCTCATATGCCTTGCTTTCGTCATTGATGCATTCGGCTGTTGCTGTGATAGCCATATCTTTTATTCGCTGAGGAAGATTTTCGGGCAGCGACAGATATTGATCGCTTTCCGAAGCGGTCAGTCTGTATTCGCTGGGCTGTTTGTAATAGTATGCGGTATATGAGTCGTCTGACAACTGCTCAAATGAGAGATGCATACCGTCTCGTACTGCGATTTCACCGGCTGAATCAGATATTACAGCATATGAATACGGAGGATAAAACAGGGTTTCCTGCTTTTTGCCTTTGTCGGAGTTTTCTGAAATATCTGATATTCGAACACTGCCATACAGGTCAGAGGCAGAGACAAAATCGGCAGAGGATGCGTCTGTCGGGGAGGAATACCCGGTGCCGTTGATATTTGCTGTGCATAACCAGCCGGTACCGATGTAGCTGTCATATATACTGCCTGTGAGACGGTCACTGTGAGGAGTCTCGGAAAATTCGACCTGCAGGCAGGTGCCTGAAATCAGATTAAGCCATCCGCCCAGATCAGACTGATCCTCCAGATAACCTGATGACAGGATATCAGAATCATCATCGATCTGATCAATATCAAGCACCTCGCTGAGCTGAACAAGCTGTTCGCTGGATCTGATTTCAAAAAGTTTTTCCCATTGTATACGGGTGTCCGGAGTTGGCAGAGAAAAGATGATTGCTGAAACTGCCAGACTGAACATTACATACCACATATCTTTAGGAGAATCTGAGGCGGAGGATATTCCTGATGTGCAGACCTGACACAGAACGATCAGAATATACGCGGTAATAAGTATTGCAGGAGCGGTAAACAGTATAAATCTGAACCAAATAAGCATAATCAGCATAACAAACAATCCGCCGGCGATTATACACCTTGCAGTGAAATTTCGGTTTAGCACGCATAGTGTAAGACAAATGGCACCGCACATCAGAAGAGCAATCGGAAGAACAGCGGCAGGTGCTGTTTCTCCGCCTGTCATAACCGTGCTGTATATACTGTTTTCTCCGGAAGGGAAGAAAAACAGTGCGCCTCCAATACAAAGGAATAGAGCTGTTCCGCAGAGCAGCACGGTGTTCGGCAGAGTGATCAGCTCTATTATGGCGGTAAACACAGCGCACAAGAGCATAACGGAATACATCGCAGTGTTATTCATTGCACTGCCGTATACACTGGTAAGTATAAATGCGGAAAGTGCAGAGGACAGCATTGCTGCTGTTGCCGCGTGAGGTACTCTGTCAAACTTTAGTTTTATTCTATGATTTTCCTTTTTCATAATCTTATTCATATCATCAGGCAAGCAGCCGCTCAATGCGGCAGTCGTCGGGAACAGTGATAACTTTTAAACGCGAACTATCGACAGATGCATATTCGCAGTCTGAGCCAAAATTCATAAGAACGCAGTCCGTGCCCGCAGCAGCTTCCAATTCAAGAACAGATGCAGCAGTATCGTTCTGGCCTGTTGTCAGTAATGCACAGCAGGGAGCCGAAAACGAAGGAATGAAAACGTCGGGGTCATCTGGTTTAAAAGTCATTTGGCAGGACCAGTCGTATAATTCACGGAAATCTTTATAAGACCTTATACTGAAGCACTTGCCCTGTACATAAACATCTGCGGGTATGTTATGGACAGCGCAGTAATCACATATTGCCAGCAGTGATTCAAGCAGATTATCCTCGTGGATTATCTGTGAATTATTATCGGAGTACTTTTTGGTGTCGACTGTTATCTGTATTGCAGGTTTTTCGATATTGCCGAGTTCTCTGACCTTGAGCGATCCTGTTTTTGCACTGGATTTCCAATGGATAAGACGAGGATCGTCGCCGGGCTCATAATTGCGTACAGTGTCTGCAGGTTCGCTCTCAGAGTAATTACTGAAATGTCTTGTTTGATTTCCCTCAAGGTCAAAAAGACCGAGACTGTCAAGGTGCAGAATTCTCGGATATACCGTAACGCGAAATTCAACAGGAGGCTTGAATGAAAAAGTCATAAGTCCGAGAATATCCGTTATGAGTATTTTTTCTATTCCGATGGAATAGACGCCACGCCTGCGGCATATCACAGGCGAATGAATCTCATCCTTTTCGCCGGGTGCAAGGTTGAAGGTTCGTTCGCTGTCAAAATCAACTATCTCCGAGAGATCTGAAAGCGGGATAAGCCTTATCTGAGTGAAGGCGGAAGATGTGTCGTTGGCAAGACGGCAGACATACTCTACAGGTTCGTTCTTTACCGCAAAATGGTTATCAATCAGCTGTACAATGCACATACGGTAATAAACATATATAGTGTATACTGCTGAAAGCACAGGCAGCAGCACCGACAGATACAGCAGAGCATACACCAGAGCTCCGGAACGCAGACTTGCCAGTGTCAGAGCAGCCGCAAAAAACAGAACTGCGAGCGCCCGGCGCAGATAGAGTCTTTTTCGTTTGACATTATGCTGCCGCACAGATATCCCTCCCGAATTACATATTTTTGTTATTAAAATCAAATAGTGGGAACTTTTACAGTGCTCATTATGCGTCTGATGACCCAATGGGCGTCGTGACCTTCTGCGCGTGTCCTTGTGGAAACAATAAGCCTGTGCGCTATTACTGCATCAAATACCCTTTTTACATCATCGGGTGTCACATAGTCGCGGCCTTCGAGATAAGCTGCAGCCTGCGATGCACGTGCAGCGGCAATCGCTGCACGTGGGCTTGCGCCCAAGGTGAGAAATTCATTCTCTCTTGTCAGTTCAATAAGAGTTGCTATATATGAAATAACTTCCTTGCATATGCATACATTTTTTACCTCATTCATCAGATCAAGCAGGGAATGGGCATCAACGACCTGTTCAGCACTGTTCTCAAGGGTTCCCTCCAAAGCTCTGCTTATCATATCTTCTTCTGAAACTTTGTCTGGATATCCTACTGAAATGCGCATCATAAATCGGTCAAGCTGAGCTTCAGGAAGTGGATATGTGCCGTATTGTTCAATAGGGTTCTGGGTGGCAACCACAAAAAACGGATCGGGAAGAGGGTGGGTGATGCCGTCCACTGTCACCTGATGCTCCTGCATAGCCTCCAGCAGTGCGGACTGGGTTTTGGGAGGAGTGCGGTTTATCTCGTCTGCAAGAATAATGTTTTTCATCATAGGTCCGTTTTTATATTCAAAAGCTTTCGAGTCGCTGTTGTATATGCTTACACCGACAATATCAGAGGGCATTGTGTCAGGTGTAAACTGAATGCGTCCGAATGAGCAGCCTGTCGCTGCGGAAATTGCCAGTGCAAGGGTGGTTTTTCCAACACCGGGGACATCCTCGATAAGAAGATGTCCGCCTGCAAGAAGCGTGGTTATCGCCAGTTCGGCAGACTCCCGTTTTCCTGCAAGTACAGATGCAACAGAGTCAACAAGTTTTACAGCAAGATTGTGTTTCATAAAATGTTCGCTCCTTTCTGTTCGAAAAGCACCATTTTTGCCTATTATGATTTTAATATAAATATCCTAAAAAGTCAATAACTTTTATATAAAATATACATTAAACTTCTTGCTCTTACAGTGGAAATGAATATGATATAGTGATTTTAAGCCTGTATAAACGGTAGGGAAGATGCTTCCATACAAAAAATACTTATAAAAAAATGTGCTTTTTGCAAAAATAATAAGGACAAAAAGCCTTTTTTGATTCGACTTTATATGATATACTAAAAAAACGATTCTTCCGGGTAGGTCTGGTATATATAAATACCCGTGAAAAGGAGTGTATCTATGGAAAAGAAGAGAAGCAGTTTTACAGGTAAGATCGGCTTCGTGCTTGCTGCAGCCGGATCGGCCGTTGGACTGGGCAATATCTGGAGATTTCCTTATCTTGCCGCAAAATACGGCGGAGGTATCTTTCTGCTTGTATATGTTGTGCTGGCAGTTACCTTTGGGTTTTCGCTGATGTGTGCCGAGATCGCTCTCGGACGCAAGACAGGAAAAAGCGCCATTGGTGCTTTCTGCGAGGTGAGCAGCAAGTATAAATTCATCGGTCTGCTTGCATCTATTGTTCCTATGATGATTTTGCCCTACTACTCTGTTATCGGAGGTTGGGTTGCAAAATATCTGTATACATTTGTTTCGGGAGGAATTAAGGAAGCTGCTCAGGATGGATATTTTGAGAGCTTTATAGCACAGCCTTTTGAGCCTATCGGCTGGTTCCTGCTGTTTATCGGTCTGACCGCTCTGATTGTGCTTTTCGGAGTGGAAAAAGGTATAGAAAAAGTCAGTAAACTGATGATGCCTGTACTGGTGCTGCTTACTTTGGGAATTGGTGTTTATTCACTGTTTATGCCCGGTGCAATCGAAGGGCTTATTTACTATGTAACTCCTGATTTTTCAAAGTTCTCAGCTACAACCGTACTTGCAGCTATGGGGCAGCTGTTCTATTCAATGTCTCTTGCTATGGGCATAATGATAACTTACGGTTCCTATATGAAAAAGGAAGTCAAAATAGAATCTTCGGTTCATCAGATTGAGCTGTTTGATACAGGCATAGCTTTCCTTGCCGGTATGATGATAATTCCGTCGGTGTTCTCTTTCTCAGGAGGCGACGAGTCCACATTGGGAAAAGGTCCCGGCCTTATGTTCGTCACACTGCCGAAAGTGTTCAACAGTATCAGCGGCATCGCAGGATCTATAGTTGGAGCACTGTTCTTCCTTTTAGTTCTCTTTGCTGCACTGACCTCATCAATCTCTCTGATGGAGACTGTAGTATCTATCTTCCGCGATAAGTTTGGATGGGGCAGAAAGACTACTTGCCTGATCGTGTTTATCGGAAGCGTACTGCTCGGATTGCCGTCATCGCTCGGTTTTGGCGTGCTGAGCCATATTTCAATTGCGGGAATGACATTCCTCGATATGTTTGACTTCGCCTCCAACAGTGTGCTTATGCCTATTGTAGCTCTGCTGACCTGTTTCTATATTGGCTATGTTATAAAGCCGAAAACTATCTGTGAGGAGATCGCAGGACAGGGGCAGTTTAAAGGTCAGAAACTGTTTACGGTGATGATAAAGTATATCGCCCCTGTATTCATTGTTCTTATCCTTGTGACCTCTATACTTGATGTGCTGGGCATTATGAAAATCTAAAAACAGACATTATGAAAAATTGAACTCAAAGTCATATGACTTTGAGGTCAATTTTAATGTAAAGAATATTCAAACTTATTTTCCGTATGCCAGCATATTCCCAAGCGGAATATCAAAACCGATTGCTTGATACATTTTGATATCGCAGTCCGCACATCCGACTAAAAGGGAACTCACATTACTGTGCTCATATGCATATGAAACTAACTTTCGGGCAATTCCCTTATGACGGTACTGAGGTCGTATATAGAAATCCTCAAATATACCGGACTTTTCATAATTAAAAGTTGAAAAAGTAAGGCATATTGAACAGCACGCTGCTAATGTATTATCACAGACACAGCCATAAAAATGAATTAGTTCCTGTTCGATGGCTGTTCTTAAACTTGCAAATTCAGCTTCTGTAGGAACAGCCTCTCCGATCTCAATTTTATATGTCTTTTGCAATTCTTTTAGTTCCTCAAAAAAATCTGCTTTAATTTCAAAAAATTCCATATTTATGTTCTCCGATTGACGTATCATATATAAATTTTCAGCGTGAAAGAATACAGATACTGCCGTCAAATCTGTTCCCTGACTAAAAGAACGACGCATTCCACAGTTGTCCCTTTCGGTAGGGAGTCTACCGAAGCATTTGATATATTAGAATTGGTGAGTCACTTAGAAATCAATATCATAACGAGTACCATGAGATAACAGCAATCCGTGTGTTAGTTCAATTCGCAAAATGCATGTATTCACATCGTCAAAATTATTATGTCCGTTATCAATCCATTCAGCAAACATGGTGCGCATCAATTTAGCAATTTCTGTATTCTCTTCTTTGCCGAAATATCCCAGATTCACACCTTTTCCATGGGCAGTGAACCAATCACCTGCGATTGCCACCACGGGATTTTTTGCAATCTGTTTCATCTTGTTTGACAAGCCATAAGTAAGCACATAAAATGCGCCATCAAAATAAAAGGCATTTACGTTGCGCACATAGGGCGTTCCATCAGCCGTTGTTGCTAATGCAATAATGCTGTCTTTTCCAAAACGTTCAATAAGTATCGTTTCTGCTTCTTTTGTTAGCCTCTTCATTTTTGTTACTCCGTCAAATACCATCTTGTCGTTCAGTTCGCTTTTATTTGCAAATCCTTCGTATGAACGGATATACGGATATAATCGTCGGCCTTTTCCCTACTCAAACAGACAACACTCTCAATATGCTTGGTATGAGGGAACATATCCACAGGCTGGATTTTCTGTACGGTGTAGCCGTTTTTACTCAGAAAGCGCAGATCTCTTGCGAGAGATTCTATTCCGCAGGAAATATAAACAATTCTTTTCGGCGCCAGAATTGAGAGGCTTTCAAGAAAACGTTTGTCGCTTCCTGTTCTGGGCGGATCAGTAAATACAACGTCCACTGTCTCACCGGACTTTGCCATCTCTTCCATAAATTTTCCTGAATCACCCTGTATAAACTTAACGTTTTTACATTCGTTTGCGGCGGCGTTCTTCTCTGCATCAGCTACTGCGCTGCCGTTAAGCTCAACACCGACAACCTCTCCGCAGAAGTCCGATGCTATTATTCCGATAGTTCCCGTACCGCAGTAGCAATCCAGCACACGATCATCAGGGGAGAGAGAGGCAAAATTCATAGCGGTATTGTAGAGAACTTCTGTCTGCACAGGATTGACCTGATAAAATGACGATGCAGAGATTCGAAAGCGTTTTCCGCACAGAGTGTCCTCAATAAAACCCTTTCCGTACAGCACCAGATCCTGCTTGCCCATAGTAAGCGGCATAGGATTGGTACAGACATTCTGAACGACAGTGGTAATAAATGGGTGTGCCTTGCAGAGTGCCGCAATAAAGTTCTTTTTAGACGGAAGAGAACTTTTTGATGTGACCAGACACACCAGATATTCTCCGCTGTTAAAACCTTTGCGGATCATTACGTGGCGGATAAGACCGTTTCCGGTTCCGGGATTATAGGGAAAAATACGGAAGGATTGCATCAGCGTCTTTATTGTTGAGATTATGCGATCTGCCTGAGTATCCTCAAGCATACAGCTTTCACAGGGTACAATTCTTCCGCTGCCGGACTGAAAAATACCCGAAATAATACGGCGTGAGGGGTTTGTATAAAACCCGTGCTGTACCTTATTGCGATATCGATATGGGTTCTTCATACCAATTATAGGTGAACATTCGGCAAAACTTGAAAGCAGGCGATTAACTTTATCCTGTTTCCATTCAAGCTGTTGGTCGTATGGTTCTTTTAACTGACACCCGCCGCAGCGCTTGAACAGGCGGCAACTTTGTTCTTTCATTTATGTGTCCATAGCCTTTCCGACTACATATAAAAAAATTATAATACGCCCTGCTGTAGCCGTACAAGACGCGGTAGATAATGACTGTATTTAGAGTGATTATTTTGATTGCTTATACGCGTATTTAAAATTAATGGGAGGAGCAGTTACGGAAATATATATAAACTCGGTATCTCCCTCATTGATCAATCCGTGTACATCTTTATCGGCAAATCTCACAACATCTCCTGCTTTGAATTCTTTTTCCATATCATCAGCAAGAAGTAATTTGCCACTGCCCTGTATAGCATACCATATTTGTTCTGATGCGTTGTGCGTATGTCGCGGCTGTGTTGCACCTATATCAAGATGCACCTCAGTGATTGTAACTCGATGACTTTCAGAGTTTTCAGGGCAGAGAAGCTGCCTTGAAATAACACCTGGATTCATCAATTCTTTTATGTTTTCACTGTTTATGAATTCCATATTTCGCACCTCGAGAGGATTAACGATTTTTGGTTATTACATAATACCATATAACTTAAGCACATTCAACTCACAGAACAAAGCGTGCATAAGAAAAGAACAGCGGCACCAAAGTACTGTTACCTTAGTGCCGCATAATAGCAGAGATATTACCAATACAATCATTTAATTGCCTAATGCAATAAGATCTGATTTTTCGTAACGGTTATGCCCCTGCAAGCTCTTCTTGTATTTCCAACAAATAATAGCTTCTTCAAGATTTCTTCCCTGATTATCCTCAAAGAAATCGCGGATATATGTATTGTATTCAAATTGCTTGTCTATCGTCGATTTGCTCTTTTTCTTTTCTTCAAGAATCAGGTAATAAGCATTAATGGCATCTCCATACGTTTTTCCTGCGTTGCTTTTCAGCCATTTCTGGAATAAAACATTAAACGAAAATCTTTTGCCGATCTTTTCCGCGAAAAAGGCTCGGTGCTTTTCCGAACAAACAATATTGGGCTCTATTTTCGTGTTCTCGGTAATTATACCAATGTTCACTGCTGATTTTCTGTTGACAGAAGCATTCAATACTTTGCCTGTATCGAGAAAATGTGCGATTCTGTCTGTAAGTTCTATCTTTCCGCCTGAGACAGGCAGGCCGTTATCTCTGCAAAACCTTACAAGCTCTTCCTTTAGGTAATAAAAACTGCGAAAGGTCTCGCCGTCCAATTCTTTGCTCAGTTCAGGTCTCTCACTCATTTGTAATGTCTCCTGTGCTTTTGTGCTTTTCTTTGTATGAATGTTTTTCAAAGTGAGCCGATTTCTGTGCTTTCCTTCTGAAGCATCTTCTCGGGAGGGAGTCTGAAGTAGGAAATAATGAGCGGAATGATCATAATTATCCAGCTGACTGGCTCTGTAAACGCAACTCCCACATATCCAAAAGCGGGGACAAGGATAATTGCAAAAAGGACCTTGATAACCAGTTCCAAAATGCTTGAAAAGATGGGGATTGTTTTTCTTCCCATACCCTGAAGGGTGCATCGCAAAACAAACAGAGGTCCAAGTACATAGAAGAACCATATATCTGTGTTCATATACATAACTGCAGCATCAATGATCGGTCTGCTGTCGGTGCTTGTTATCCATATGACTATTTTTTCACCGAACAGGTACCAGCCTGCCAGAAGTGCTGTTGTTATACCGGTGCTGATGAATATGGCGTGGCGCATACCCTGCCGGACTCGCATCGGCTTGACGGCACCCATATTCTGGCTGGCATAGGTGGTCATAGAAGTTCCGACAGCACCAATGAATGCCATCATTATGCTGAATACTCTTCTGATAGCGGTATGAGCAACAACGATATCCGTGCCGAGATTGTTGATCGAACCCTGTAAAACAACGGTTCCCATATTGACGATGCAGCCCATAAGAGCCATAGAAAAGCCTGCAGACAGCATACTGGAATACTGCCCACCGATTGGCTTCCAGTCTCCTTTGGTCGGCAAAATTTCACGAAATCTGAATAGTACGATAAGACCGCAAAGTGCCGCAGAAATGGCTTGAGCTATTACTGTTGCGATCGCCGCACCTTCCATACCCCACGAAAATACGCAAACAAACAGCAGATCAAGACCGATATTGACAACGAGTGCAAACAACAGACAGTACAGCGGTGTTTTGCTGTCTCCGACAGCACGCAGAATGTTTGCAAACATATTATACAGGGCAGTGGTTATCAGACCTGCGATGATGACCCTGATGTAAGAGAGCGCATCAGGCATAATATCTTCGGGAGTGTTCAGAAATTCCAGAATCGGCTCAATAAACACAAGTCCTGCAATTGTGATTATCAGCGTGATAACCATTGTGAGGATGACTGTACCTGCCACATATTGGCGAATACTCTTTATGTCCTTTGCTCCGAATCGAGTGGCGACCATAATGGAAAAGCCCTGGGTCAGACCGTTCAGAAATACGATCAGAGTATTTACGATTACCGCAGTTGCACCTACTGCCGCCAGTGCCTCTGTTCCGATATATGTACTGACAACCTTGCTGTCTGCCATATTGTACAGCTGCTGGAATATGTTTCCAAGCATCAGCGGAATTGCAAACATCATTATGACTTTTGCGGGATAGCCTTTTGTTAAATCTTTCATATTGTTTATACCCTCAATTAGTTTTTAGCTGTGTTTATGAAAAATAAATCCGAACCAAGGCGAAATAGCCAATAATGGGGTTATTGCATTATTACCCACGCGATTACTTTCGTAAACATTATAATGTCACTAAATTACTAGTTCAATAGAAAAATAAGTTTTAGAAGTCTCTTTTTTATTCCGAAACCGAGGTAAGGACTCTGGAAAGAACAGCCGAAATCGAGGAAAAAACGACCGATTTTCGCAAGAACGCAAAAAAAGAAGAATCCTGACAAACCGTATGTTAATCAGGATTCTTCTTGGCGGAGAGTTAGGGATTCGAACCCTAGGTGGTTTGACCCACACAGCATTTCGAGTGCTGCACCTTCGACCACTCGGACAACTCTCCGTATATTGCTGACAGCGTCAATTATTATATTTTAAACTATTCCGTTTGTCAACAAAAAGATGGGTATAAGAGAAAATACTGTTTCGTAGAATATGCTTTGAAAATATATATTACTCAGAGCCCGGAGGTGGTTTACATAAAAATTATTGACTGCATAAATAAAGAGTACTATAATTAAATATGAAAAAACATAAGGCGGTGGAACGGTAAAATGAAAAAAGTGATTTTTGTATTGATAGCTATTGCATTTCTATTGTGTGGATGTGGAAAAACCAAGGTCAGTGAGGAAGGCGAATTCTGGAAAATCACGGAAATAACCAATGGAAGTAAAACGTCATATGATTATATAATTTATAATAATGACAATAATATTCTGATAGAAGGCGAGAGTAAGGAAAAGCCACAGATCACACTTGAAAACTACTCTGACATCTGCATATTTATAGGCAACAGCACAGAGTACACAGTGCAGTATGCGTGTCCTTACAGTGATTCGGTTTCGAAAGTATATAAAAATCCCCTTGCATGGGAAAGCGGATATGCAGCGGTGACAGCTGAAAACGAAAAAGGGGAATACGTTGTTGAGATTATAAGCTGTATGGGAAGTGAAACGCGCAGCTTCAAGTTACCGATAAATGAAAATATGAATTACAAAGAGGCGATTATCGGTGCAGCATTTGATGAATATGCAGATGAGCTGACAGTAATTTATATCTCCAAAAACAACAAACCCTGTGCAGTGGTATTACCTGTACGGTTACTTGATTGGGAAAACAATCCAATTGACCGTTTTTATCAGAAATACACTGTTGAAGCATACAGCACTCCCGAAGAAGCTGCAGCTGCAGCTTGCGAAAGAGACATATGGAAAGCGGAGTTTGACAATGCATATCAGATGCTTCGGGGAATGGCGAATCCGAAATTCCCTTCACTGCAGGATAACATTGACGATTCAGCAGAGACGTTTGAAAAATATACAGAAGTCTATGCTGATTTATATATGGCTTATGAGTGGTCAAGTGCCTATAATAATGACGGTGTGGAATGGGCAGATGATATTTTTTACGGTACAGGAGCATCGGGCGCGGCATCTGCCTGCAAAGCAGGGCTATACCGAAAAGCGACTCTTGACTTATACCGAATGATGAATGACAGGTTTGAAAGCGTAGATGAAGCGTTTATTTTTGATGAGCAGGAATATCTTGATTATCTGCGCAATGAAGCATATCTGAATGTTATAGAGAATGAATAATACATATTGCAATTGATCATAAATTGGGCTATAATAGAATTAATGAGCATTTGCTCAGTAATTCTATTGCTGTCAGAAATATTTAAGACTAAATAGCAATCATATAAAACGGAGGAAATTAGAATGCAGATCACAAAAGATACTATCATCGGCGATATCCTTGATATGGATGCAACCACCGCACCTTTCTTCCTTGAGATGGGAATGCACTGCCTCGGCTGCCCTCATTCCAGAGGCGAATCAGTTGAGCAGGCTTGTATGGTACACGGTGTAGACTGCGATGAGCTTATCGCAAAGATCAACGCACACCTGGCATCAAAGTAAAACCAAGCGGAGAAAACGCCGATTTTATCGGCGTTTTTTTAAAGAGGTGAAAAGATGGGAGAGAAGAGGAAATTTACGTTGGGGCAGAGACTGTTTGCCTGTGCTGATCTGGTGAGGAAGGACGCAGTGGTAGCAGATATTGGAACAGATCACGCAATGCTTCCTGTATATCTGGTACAGAATGAAATTTGCAAAAAAGCAATAGCTTCAGACATAGCGCAGAAACCCTATGAAGGTGCACGTACATTTGTGCAGGAACATAACCTCACAGACAAAATCGACGTACGTCTTGGTGCGGGTCTTGAAAAAATTGCGCCGGACGATGCAACCGATATAGTTATAGCCGGTATGGGCGGAGAGCTTATTGTCAGCATTATTGAAGCAGCATCGTGGACAAAGAACGAAAAATATAATTTCATTCTTCAGCCTATGTCAAAGGCAAGCATACTTCGTTCGTGGCTTCTGACAAACGGATTTTCAATAGAATCGGAAACGGCAGTCACAGATTCGGGCAGAGATTATACAATAATTAACAGCAGATATACAGGGGAAAAGATACTGCCGACTGAGATAGAAATATATGCAGGCAAACTTGTGCCGTGCCAGAATGATTCAGCAAGAAGACTGCTCAGAAAGCAGGCTGCAATGCTTGAAAATCAGCTTAAGGGAGTAAAACTGAAAGACAGTATGATTGCAAGTGAACTTATGGAGCACATAATCTATCAGCTGTACAAATATGCGGAGGAATAAAAATGACAAAGATTAAGGATATATACAATGCGATAAATGAACTTGCGCCATTTGATACACAGATGGATTGGGATAAGTCCGGTTTTTCGGTGGGAGATATCGAAAGAGAAGTAGAAATGGTTGTTATGTCATTGGACATAACAGACGAAGTAATAGATTTCGCAATAGAAAAACAAGCTCAGCTCATAGTCACTCATCACCCTTTAATATTCAATCCCATAAAGAAGCTCCTCAGCACAGACCTTGTATACAGACTGGCTCAAAACGGAATACAGGCAATCGGTGCGCACACAAATTGGGACAGTGCGGCATTGGGAGTAAACTACGTTCTTGCAAAACTTTTAAATCTGCAGAATGTAGAATCAATAACTGTTGAGGATGAATCTGTACCGCTTGCACGTATCGGAGATCTGCCGCAGGAGATGGAAGGGGCAGAGTTTATAGAATACGCAAAAAAGGCGATAGGTGCAAAGAACATAACCTACACAAAGGGCAAAGGTAAGATTAAAAAAGTAGCTGTAATCGGAGGCGGAGGCGGCGAATATTACGGCGCTTGTGCGTCAAAAGGAGCAGATGCTCTTCTTACTGGAGATACGGGCTATCATCATTATCTCGGAGCACATAAGGCAGGGATAATGCTTGCCACTGCAGGTCATTACGAGACCGAATATCCGGCAATAGCTGCACTTCGTGATATTCTTGCAGAGAAATTCCCTGAAACAGAGTTTATCACCACTCAGAATGACTATATCCTCGGTTACTGCTGAAAGTGAATTCTTATGAACTGATATTTGACTAAGGAGTATGTTTTGTGAAATCCATAAAAACGATGTTGTTAGGCATTGCTTTTCTGATTGTTGCTGCTTGCGGTGTTCCGTTTTGGGTAGCAGGAGCAGGTATTGGTGCGGTTGTGTTTTTTGTGGGATTAATCATTGGATTAATTCTTTGTATTAAGGGCTTTTTTGCTAAAGAGCAATAATTGTTAAAACAGGTTTTCAATAGAGCGGCGAGGCAGGCTAAATGGAACTGCCATATTCTGTAAAAAAGACTTTGCAGAAGCGTATTTGAGATAGATTAGATTTACATATCAACATAACTGCCCTCAAAAGGAGAGATAAATATGCCGCTTGACGGCGTAATGCTGAATTTTATAAAAAACGAACTGAAATGTGCCATAGGCGCAAAGGTAGACAAGGTATACCAGCCGTCAAAGGAAGAACTTGTGATAGGTCTTCGCTCAAAAGACTGCAATGAAAAGCTGCTGCTTTGTGCGAGAGCCAATTCTCCACGAATTCATTTCACAAAAGCTGAGATAGAAAATCCTGCAGTGCCGCCTATGTTTTGTATGCTCCTTAGAAAACGTCTCAACGGAGCGAAAATATCGGATATCAGGCAAAGCGGTTTTGAACGAGTGCTGCTTATTGACTTCTTTGCGCACAGTGAATTAGGTGATGAGATAACATTGACCATTGCAATGGAAATAATGGGCAGATATTCAAACATTGTTTTTATTGATGAAACGGGAAGAGTTATTGATTCTATCAAGCGTGTTGACTATGATATGAGTTCACAACGCCTTGTTCTGCCGGGGCTGTTTTATCAGGCAGTTCCGCCTCAGGATAAAAAGAGCCTGACAGATGACGGCGTTGAGGGGTGCTGCAAAGAGATACTCTCACGCAGTACATTACCGCTGTCCAAAGCCATACTTGACAGCGTACAGGGAATATCACCTCTTATTGCACGGGAAATTGCACATTGTTCCTGCTCGGGAGATATTATTACAGGTGATTTATCAGAATTATCACGGGAGCGGCTGAAAGCGAATCTTGAAAAGCTCGCAAGATCTCTTGGAGGCACAGGTGTGCCTACCGTGCTTTACAACGGCATAAAACCACAGGATTTCTCATATATGCCCATAACTCAGTACGGAGAGACACTGCGCTCGGAAACAGTCGAAAGCTTTTCAAAGCTGCTTGACGGATACTACTCTGAGCGAGATCTGCTTGAGAGGATGAGAGTAAAATCCTCGGAGCTTATGAAAACCGTATCGAATGCATTTGACAGGGCAAACCGAAAATATGCAGCGCAGACAACGGAGCTTAAAAATTCACAGAAGAGGGAAGAGCTACGCCTTTACGGCGATATTATCACATCCAATATGCACCTTATAAAAAAAGGTGATTCATCTGCAAGGCTCATAAATTATTATGATGAGAATTGTCCTGAAGTGGAAGTAAAGCTTGACGAAATGCTGACGCCTGCACAGAACGCTCAAAAGTACTACAAAGCGTACCGCAGAGCACAGAGCGCGCAGGAGCATCTTGAGAAACAGATGAAGCTCGGAATCGAGGAAATGGACTATCTGGAAACTGTCCTTGATGCCCTGTCCAGAGCACGTTCCGAACGTGAGCTTGGGGAAATACGTACAGAGCTTGAGGAACAGGGATATCTGAGAAAGTCAGGAAACAATAAAAAGCAGAAAGTAAAAGCGATGGCTCCATATGAGTTTGTGTCTGATGATGGGTTCACCATTTTTGTGGGCAGGAATAACCGACAGAACGATGAGCTTACAATGCGTCAGGCTGCAAAGGATGATATATGGCTGCACACTCAGAAAATCCCGGGTTCTCATACTATCATAAAAGCAGAGGGGCGAGAGGTGTCTGAAAAAACTATAGAGCAGGCAGCGATTCTTGCTGCACTACACAGTAAGGCAAGACAGTCGGGACAGGTAGCGGTGGATTTTACAAAAATACGTTATGTTTCCAAACCGAACGGTTCAAAGCCTGGTTTTGTAATATACACTCATCAGACAACTGTATATGTTAAACCTGAAGAAACGCTTGCAAAGAGATTGAGCAGGCAATGAAAAACGTCAGCGCAGAAGCGCCGACGTTTTTTGCAATAAGAAGAGCCCGGCGTCTCCGGGCTCTTCTATGGATATATGTAATGACGTTACCAGACTTATTGATAAGCACGAACGCCACATAATATCCGAGCTTATCTAAATCTGATCGTCATCATCCCTTCAGGCGACTCTTATACCAAGCCGAAGCTTGTCTGAGATCATAGCAATAAACTCAGAATTGGTAGGCTTGCCTCTGGAGGTATGAATAGTATAGCCAAAGTAAGAATTTAGAACATCAACATTTCCTCTGTCCCAGGCAACCTCGATAGCGTGTCTGATGGCTCGCTCGACACGGGACGGAGTAGTTTCAAAATGCTTTGCAACGTGAGGGTAAAGCTGCTTAGTAATAGCATTGATAATAGACGGATCCTCGATAGCGGTAAGAATAGCGAATCTCAGATAATGATACCCCTTTATATGAGCAGGCACACCGATCTGGTGCATAATGCGTGTGATGCTTATTTCCATTTCACTGGCAGAAATCGCGGCATCCTTCTGCGGATCAGACTGGTTGATACTGTGCAGCAGATTGGCAACAGCGCGATAATCAAGCGGTCTCCAGATCATATCAACAGCGCCTTTGTCCAGAGCTTCGCGCTGGAGTCTGAGATTGTGGTATTCACTCATAAGAATAACCTTTGGTCTTTCAGCTTCGGGCATAGAGGCGACAGTTTCAAGAATGCCGATACCGTCTATGTTATCCATATAAGCGTCAGCTAAAACAAAATCGGGCTTCTGCGAAGTTATCATATTGACAAGTTCACGCCCGTCTTTGTGACAGCGAAGAGTGCTTATTCCGATATCTTCGAAATACTGACGGCATACTGCCATTTGTTTTTCGCTGTCCTCTGTTACGATTGCAATGTACTTTTCGTTCATTTTTCGGTTCCCCTATCATTGGTTATTATTTATGTGGCAGTGACATTTTATCACCATATTTGCAAAATATCAAGAGCCAAAACAAAAGTAAAGATAAAAGAAAAATGTGTATTTTCGTCACAAATAAACAAAAAGCGACAAAAAAAGACAAAATACAAATTTTTATCCTGTAGAAGAGTTAATAAAAATGAGGAAAACAGAGGAAATATTTTACGACATATTGTGAAAATCAAAAAAAGAGCCTGTTTGCAGGCTCTTTTTTTGATTAGATATCATAATTCATCATTAATTTTTCTGATTGGAAAGAACATATAATTTTTACCGTTTTGCGGGTTGGTAAAATCGTGGACTGCACCGACAAGTGGGATTTGACTTTGGTTTAAATATGAAACTGTTTCAGAGAAGGTGTCAGGGCTTTCACACTCAACAAAAATGTATTCATATGACGGTATGACCCACTTGGTCCATCCGTCGGGAGCTTCCGAATTATCAAGACATTCAGCTCCTGCAAGATAAAGCCCCTTTGAAAAATTCTCTTCCCAGGGCATAAAAGAACGTGAAAAATCGGACATAGCACCCCATATACCGCAAAGATTGCCGTTTTCATCGAATTTTGCAAGATGTGCAATTTCGGAAAAATGAGAATTCGCATCGTCCCAAAGTTCCTTTATAAATCCATCTCCGTCGTTTGTGGAACCTTCCTTCCCAATGACGGTAAAAGAAGGCTTTATACATCTTTGAATGTTCATATAAGACTCCTTTACTTACGGATAACGGGTATCCATATTTCGCTTTTGTAGTCTGCATCAGTGGTGCTGCCTTCTGCACTGTACCATTCAACGTTGGCGCCCATAGCTATCTCGAATACATCATTCTGAGGCAGCCATTCGCGAAAAATCTTTGTGTTTACCGTCTGAAGCGAGCCGGGCATAGGACCGACGCATTTGAACTTTACCCACTCCAAAGCAGGAAATTCATAGACAGTCATTCCATAGGGAATAACTCCATCGTTATATTTACCAGCTATAAGATAGCGGAACTTTCCGTCGCCCAGATCGTCTATGCAAACGCCGTACTCTCCGATCTTACAGTTAAGGATGGTTTCTTCTTCCGGTGTTTCCGGCGAAGATTTGCTGAATAGGGGTGCGATTTTTTCGGTGTATATTCGGCTCCAGAACTTTGGTATCTCCTCATAGCTGTTATCGAAGGAGAAGTCCTGCTGATAACCTATCACCTTGAAAGAGTTGAGTTTAACTGCAGAAAAGTCCATATTGTTTCCTCCCTGTACTGAAATAGTTACGGTCAGGGGAAGGAAGGTTTTGATTGCAGATTTATTTTTACGAAGCTGAGTGGGAGGTACTCCGTGAAATCGTGTGAATGCTTTGGTAAAGCTTTCAGGAGTATCATAAAAGTAATCAAAAGCAATGTCTATGATTTTTTTATTTGTTGAGATTACATCAAGTGCGGCAAGATAAAGTCTCCTGCAGCGGATATATTCATTGACAGAATAATCGGTAACTATCTGAAATCCCTTCTGCAGATAATAAGAGGAGATATTTACAGCTCTTGCGGCATCATCGGCGCAGATATCCTCTGTAATATGATCTTCTATATAATCAATAGTTTGCTTCAGAATACTTACCCAGTTCATATAAACACCAACCTTCCTGACCTGTATAAAGCTTAGCATGGTGGAAACTTATATTCCTGTCAATTTCGGCTTTCTTTTGTCAGAAACAGTTATTCCGGCCAGAACAGTTCATCAAGAGTTTTTCCAAGAGCATTGCAGATGTCTAAGCAAAGCTTTATGGTCGGATTATAATCGCCTTTTTCTATTGCATTGATTGTCTGACGGGAAACGCCGATCATATCGGCAAGCTGCTGCTGAGAAAGATCAAGAGCAGCACGAGCTGATTTCATTTTTAAATTCTTCATAGCTTAATCCTCGTCCTTTTCTGCCTTGCTGTTAAAGGCGGATTTGATAAGCTGTGTGAGAACGACAACAACCATAAGCATACCTACGCATAAGGTAACGGGAAGGTTGAGCAGACCGTCTTTCATTACACCGAATTTGACAATATCGAAGATACCGAGGTAAAGCTGAAGAGCCCCTATAAGCAGAACAATAATAAGTCCTGACTTTCCCTTGCTGCCTGCTGTAGCAGGAGTATAGGCATCCTTGGCAATCGCAACGGATATGAAGGCACAGAGGGAGAGGAATACTCCGATGCCTATGTTACATTCAGGAGTACACCATTCTCTTTCAAGGAAAATAACAGCAAGCTCGCTGAAAACGAAGTATATGCTGAGAGCGGCGAAAGCACATTTGTACGCGGCGCTTCGTGCAATTAACTGGCGTTCATCGTAAGATGAGTTGATTTTTATTTTGCGGTTGATTATCAGTATGACTGCGATGATGAGAGCAATGGGAACAATAGAGATTAAATAATCGGTCATTTTAATATCCTCTTTTCAAATATGTTTCAGAGACGTCGACTTTTCTCTGTAACAATACAATAACACACGGGTTACATATTGTCAAGTATATTTTACAAAAAATATAATATTTTTGAAATAATGTAACCTGAATGAAAGTGAATAAATAAACGATCACAAAACCTTGCTTTTTTCATTATATAGTAGTAAAATCCATAAGCTGATTGAAAAATGAATGAGAGGGTAACAGATGAACGAAGCACCGAGAAGACTTCACGTAGGAATGAGAAATATAAAAACAGCAATAGCGGCAACGCTGTGCGCACTTATATATCTTCTGGTAGACCGAAATCCAACCTTTGCCTGTATAGGAGCAATATTCGGCATAGGAAGCGATATGGGTAATTCCTGGCTCAATGGAGGCAACCGCCTTTTTGGAACAGTGATAGGCGGTGTATTGGGAATGATGTTGTTCAGACTTTACATAATATTTGAGCCTGACGGAAAATTTCACGCGCTTTTACTTCTGTTTCTGGCGGCAGGCATCATAGTAATGATACTGATAAGCCAGCTGCTGCGATGGCCGGGAGCAATACAGCCCGGAGGAGTTGTCCTGTGTATAATTCTGTTCAACACACCTGTTGATACATATATTTCATACTCGGTAAACAGAATGATTGACACAGCTGTAGGTGTTCTCATCGCGCTTTTCGTCAACTTTATACTCCCGAGAGAGAAGATGGAAAAGCTTGCAGAAAAAATAAAAAGCAAAAAGTCAAAGAAACAAAATAAAGTGGAAGAAGGTAATTAAATGAGCACATTACTGTCAGTGTCAGTAGCGCTCCTGGCAGGACTGCTGATGACAAGGCTTTTCAAGCCTCTTAAACTCCCCTCTGTAACAGCATATCTGATTTCGGGCGTACTTATCGGTCCCTATTGCCTTGGTGCCTTGAACATTAAGGGGCTGGGCTTTGGTAGTATGGATGATGTAACGCACCTTGCACTTATTTCCGAAGTTGCACTTGGCTTTATAGCGTTTTCGATAGGAAATGAATTTCGTGTCGACGATTTGAAGCAGACAGGTAAAAATGCTACAGTTGTTGGTATTGTACAGGCGCTTATGGCGACACTGCTTGTTGATCTGTCGCTTTATGCAGTGCATCTGATTATGCCTGATAAGCTTTCTGTGCCCCAGCTTCTGACATTGGGTGCTATAGCAACTGCAACTGCACCAGCAGCAACACTTATGGTAGTTCGTCAGTACAAAGCAAAGGGTGCACTTACAAATCTTCTTCTGCCGGTAGTTGCGTTGGATGATGCAGTTGGTCTGGTTGTCTTTGCAGTAAGCTTCGGCATTGCCAAGACACTTATAAGTGGCTCTGTAGATCTTATTTCCATAATTGTAAACCCGATAGTTGAGATAGTGTGTTCTCTGCTTCTTGGCGCAGTAATGGGATGGATACTGACATTGCTCGAAAAGCTGTTCAACTCAAATACAAACCGTCTGAATATGACAATTGCATTTGTTTTCCTGACAGCATCCCTTGCGATGCTCGATTTCCACATCGGACCTGTACACATCAGCTTCTCTTCGCTTCTTGTATGTATGATGCTGGGTACAATGTTCTGCAATACCTGTCCGCTGTCCCACGACCTTATGGCAGCTGCAGACAAGTGGACATCACCGCTTTTTGCATTATTTTTTGTTATAAGCGGTGCAGAACTGGAACTGAGTGTATTTACGGATATTGCAATTGTAGGAATTGGTGTTGTTTACATAATATTCCGCTCTGCAGGCAAGTATATAGGTTCGTTCATCAGTGCAAAGGCAATGAAGTGCGAACCGTCCATCTGCAAATATCTCGGTATTACACTTCTGCCCCAGGCAGGCGTAGCCCTTGGAATGTGCACCACGGCAATGCAGCTTGGCGAGCAGGGACATCTTATAAGAAATATAACCCTTTTCGCTGTGCTCATATATGAACTGTTCGGTCCGCTTATGACAAGACAGGCACTTATGGCAGCTGGAGATATCACTCCTATGTCGGAGGAAGTCAAAAACCGCAGAAAGACCAAGCTGGAAGCGGCAAACAAATAAAGGAAAAGACAGAATTGAGAATTCTCAATTCTGTCTTTTGACATATTGGGCAATTTTATTCATTTATTGAAAGTGCGTGTATTTCACAAAGCAAATTGTAGATGCCGTCTTCGGACAAAACACCGCGTTTAAGATCAGCCGGCAGTTCTCTGCGCTCATCACATTCGTAGTCCTTCATCCATTGGCCGTTGTCGTAATATTCAACAAGCTCGGTGAGCATTCCTTTTATGTATTCGTCCTGAAGAACAGAATCGGGATCTGTACTTGTAACAAATTTTAAAACATCAAAATAAAGCTCCATTTTTTGAATGCGTTTTATCGTTTCCGAAAGAGTATCGTACATTTTTATTCACCGCCTGTGATTTATTGGATATTCCATTACTCTACCGCTTTGGGCGATATTATTCTTCCGTCGAATCCAGATTTTTCCACCCATAACGGCAAATAGATATGATCATAGATGCCTCACTGACTATTTCATCTATAATGCCTGCCCATGAACCGACTAGTATATCGTACACTATCCACAGAGGGGAATTGATAAAAATTCCCACAGCACGAATTTTTCGTGCGTTATATGTATATCCGCCTATTGTCGCTGCAATATTAGCGGCGACCGGAAGAACAGACCACCATCCGTCCCAGGTGAAAAGCAGCGTTACCACTTGCAGTGAACAGATCGTGCAGCACATTATTTTACTTTTCAGAAATTCGTTTTTGCTGCCAAGACAAAAAGAGCGGACTGTATTTAAAATATAACTGATTCCGCCTGTGACCGCACCGAGCATCAGCAAATGTGCTGTGTAACACAGATAAGAAATAAACTGTACACGAAACAAGTTCTTATTGCTTTTGAATTGATAGGAAAGAAAAAACAGGACAGTTCCCAGAATACCTATCGCTTGTATTAAAATAAATCTCATCGACAAGGGGCCTCTTCATTTTTTTATCTGCAAAACTTATTTTACCATACTTAAAAGAAAAAAGACAGAGGCATTTCATTTGCCTCTGTCAAAAAAATTTATCCTGCGGCTTCCAGCATATTTTCGATAAATATCCCGTACCCTCGAGTCGGGTCATTTACAAAAACGTGAGTGACCGCACCGATTACTTTTCCGTCTTGAATTATCGGACTTCCGCTCATTCCCTGAACGATTCCTCCGGTAGCATTGATAAGCTCATTGTCTGTTATCCTGACTACCATATTTTTGCCTGGATTTTTGCTGTTGTAATTTATCCGTTCCACAACAACATCGCAAAGCTGAGGCTCGCTTTTTCCGGGCAGAGTTGTAAGGATCTGAGCACAGCCTTCTTTTATATCTTGCTTCATTGAAATTTCGTACATATCACCTGAGATATAGTCCTCGCTGCTGATTGTACCGAAAACACCGCTTGCACAGTTTTCGCTGAGAGTTCCCAGAGTCTCGCTGCCGAAATATCCGTGCAGTTCACCGGGCAAACCGCCTGCACCTTTTGTAACCCCTGTGACAACAACAGATACTATCTGACCCTCACCGAAAGGAAGAAGCTTGCCTGTGTCGGTATCGCATATTCCGTGTCCAAGACCACCAAAGGTATTTGTTTCGGGATCTATATAAGTCATCGTACCGATACCTGCAATACTGTCGCGAACCCAGACACCGGCTTTATAACGTCCTTCTGATTCGGAAAAAACAGGTGTGAGCTTGCCTTGGGTAATAGTGCCGTCTGTTTTGGCTATGGTAAGACACATTATATCGCCGTTGCTGTCCAATACTAAATCCGAAAGCTGAGCAGCAGTTGAAAGCTTTTTTCCGTTTATTTCGATGATAGAATCACCTACCGACAAACCTGCACCGGAACCTGGGCAGTATTGACCGCCTGATGTTGATATGTTTTCAAGACCGATAACCACAACACCCTCGGTGTAAAGCTTTATACCAAATGCCTTGCCGGAAAGATGAATCTTCCTTTCTTCGACAATGTGTGTTTCTATATTTTTTATCGGTACAACACCGAAAAGCTTTAGTTTGGAATTATAAACAGTACCGCTGCTGCTGTTGGCATTGACCGCATCATCGGAAGACAGTGCCGTATAAATTACTCCTGTGTCCAGCTCGGGTGAATGACCTCTTACCACACGGATCATATCAGGAGTGGTTTCCCTTATATATAATGAAACCGCAGCGGTAAGAGAAAGGACAGAGAAGAGAAATACAAGAAAAATTTTAAATTTCTTTTTCATTGTGACCTCCGTAAATTAAGAATCCGCACATATATATTTTGCTGTGAGGTCCGGTTTATAATGAGAAATATACACAGTTTAAGGTTGATTATGGACACATTCACGCAAAGATGGGCTTAATTTGATTTCTCTTTACATTGTTTCCCGATGATGCTAAAATAAAGCATATCCGCATAACGATTGTATACTTGAAAGACACAGTAATTTGTCTTAAAAGGTTATTGGGCAAAAGAAAAAACCGCCCTGTACGGACGGCTTTTTACAGTAAAAATCTTTTTTTAATTAATAAATCAGAAAAATGACTTTATAAGTTCAATAACTTTGTCCACTCCGATTACAAAAAGTGCTGCAGCAGCAAGGAAAAGAATCATAAGCAATGCAGATGCCTTGCCTGTAGATTCAGAAACGGCAGCGGCCTCTGTTTTTTCAGAGTCGGTGATTTCTTCGGAGGTTATCTCTTCTGACAGATGACTCTCATCTTCGGTGAGCTCTTTTTCGGAAGGCTCAGCAAAACCTACACCTATAAGCACTTCGCGAGCTGCTTCTTCTGCTTCCTTGGAAACAAGGATGTCATAGCCTTCGGATGCACCGAAGCCCATAGCACCGGGCAGCGCGAAGAGGGTGGAGCCGCCGGGAGCATTTATATATTGCTTTGCAGCGTTTATACCTGCATCAGAAAGCGCAGCAACAGCGCAGTCTGCATCCATCTCGGTGGAAACGTGAGAAACGACAATTACATTTTCATCCATAAATTTACCCCACTTTCTGCAGATAGTTTAACATACAACCTATATGTTTACAAGAGCGTCAGGAGGAGCAATATGAAAAAAACAATTTTATTTGTATGTGCATTGATAATTGCAATACTTTTATGCGCCTGCGAAAAGCAGGAAAGCAGTATCAGTTATGAGACTGAATACGATTTCCCGACTCATCAGACAACTGCTTCAACCGAAAAAGAAGAGCAGCCGGAAGAGGAAAAGGAAACCAAATTTTACAGCGGTATGCTAACTGAAAAATACGGCTTCGGAAAGCTTGCTCTTGCTGATTTTGACAATATGTACGGAAAGAGTGACAGAACAGATAAAGGCGAACGGGTAAGCACGGTATATCAGGGCAAAGACAGCTTTCAGTTCAATAATAAAGGTCTGTTTTACGCAAGCATATCAAGCGAAAGCTTTGCAGGACCTGCAGACATCCGATGCGGCATGTCGCTTAAGGAAACCGTTGAGCGTCTGTTCCCCGATTATGCAGCATCTTTTGATCCAAACAGCGATGAATTCCAGTCTCTGTACGGAGAATCATATTTTGATGAATTTCTTGGTATGACACTTGTGTCTCCTTACTGTGTCTTTTATAAGCTTGATGTGGAAAACGCAACACAGGACGGTGCGTATGCAGTGGAATACTCGGCAAAGAGCAAATACGGAACAGAAGAAATCACACTGTTCTATTCAACAGATAAAATACTGACGGCCTATTCAATGCAGCTTGTTTGATAAGAGGTGGGATTTAATGTCCAATAAAGATATATCCGAAAAGGAAATAACAGGTGCGCAGCACAATATAACAATTGTATATGCAGACAACAGCAGGGAGGAATATGCACTTTCATCATTCGGAAAGGCTGCTGTTACATTCGGACGAAGCGAGGATTGCGATATAGTTATCGATTCGCCGATAATATCCCGCCATCACGGACGATTTGAGATAATAGGCGACAAATGCTATATATGTGATGACTCAAGCACAAACGGAATATACCTTAACGGTGAGCTTACAGCATTTGGCGAGCTCGACGATTATTCCGACATACGTATTGACGATCCCGATGAACCTTGCTTCTGTGGTATTTCCATAGCATATTATGCTCATAACGACGGTACTGGTTGGGTGGATTATCCTCTTGGAGAAGGGGAAACAAGGATAGGAAGAGGAGAAGAGTGCGAGATAAGGATCAACCACGTAACGCTGGCTCTTGTTCAGGCGAGAATAAGAAATACTCAGGAAGGCTATGTTCTTATTCCGGAAAGCGGAAGCCGTACTTCTGTGACATTAAACGGCACTCCTGTAACATCTCCTGTGCTCCTTTATGACAGAGATCTTATATGCATAGCAAATACCAAGCTGATGTTCGATAATGACGAAGGTCTGCTCAGCTATAAGACTGAATCCAGGGGTCTTGAGCTTGTGGCGAAAAACATCGCGCGATATGTACGTGCAAAGGGAAAAAATAAATATATACTTGATGATACCAGTCTCAAAATAAAGCCCTGCGAATTTGTAGCGATCGTAGGTGGCTCAGGCAGCGGCAAATCCACACTTATGAATTGTCTGAACGGTTTTGACAAGCCGTCAACAGGTTCGGTGCTCGTAAACGGCGTCGACCTTTATGATAACTACGAAGTTCTTCAGAGCGTTATCGGCTATGTGCCTCAGCAGGACATCGTCCACGAAAATCTGACATTATATGAAATGCTGATGTATGTAGCACAGCTTCGTATGTCACCTGACTCAACAAAAGAGGAGTACGCTTCCAGAGTTGCGGAAGTAATTGAAATGGTTGAGCTGACAGGTCACGAAAACACCCTGATACGTAAAATGTCGGGAGGTCAGAAAAAGCGCGCATCAATAGCGGTTGAGCTTGTGGATGACCCCAGTCTGTTCTTCCTTGATGAACCATCATCAGGACTGGATCCGGGAACAGAGCGAAGCCTTATGCTCCTGCTTCAGAAGATGAGCCGCAGAGGAAAGACAATAGTTGCAATTACTCATACGACACAGAACCTGCATCTTTGCGACAAAATGATATTCCTCGGAAGCGGCGGATATATGGCATATTTCGGACCGCCAAAAGGAGCGCTTGAGTTTTTCGGAGTAAATGATCTTGCGGAAGCCTATCTGAAGGTTGAAAAAGATCCCCAGGGCTGGGAAATACGCTTCAATAACTCCAAGCAGGCAAAGGTTGCAGAAGTAACTCAGACAACAGTCAAGAGAGAATACAGCAACGCCAAAAAGCCTTTCGGCAAGCAGACGCTTGTAATGGCAAAGAGGTATGTAAATCTTCTCTGGCACGATAAAATCAGACTTGCATTTCTGCTTCTGCAGGGTCCCCTTATAGCGCTTCTGCTGTCTCTCGTAGCAGGTGACAACGTCTTTGAAATGACATTTTTGTCTCAACAGATGCTGTTCTGTCTGTCCTGCGCGGCGGTGTGGGTAGGTCTTATGAACTCCATACAGGAAATATGTAAAGAACGCGGCATATTGCGGCGAGAGTATATGTCGGATATGCGTCTTGACTCATACATAGCATCAAAGCTTCTTGTGCAGTCGGGACTGTGCTTTATACAAAGCCTTCTCACTGTTACGGTGTTTGCGCTTGTTGTAGGTATGCCTATAGGCGGTGCCATAGGAAATGCGCCTTTTATCGAAATACTCATAACCATATTTTTTGTAATGGTATCATCGTCTGCGCTCGGTATGCTGGTTTCTTCCATTGCGAAGAACCCCGACAGAGCAATGGTGTTTGCACCTATTCTGCTTATACCTCAGCTTCTTTTTTCGGGTATACTCTTTACCCTGGAGGGTGCAACAAATATTATTTCCTGGTTCTGTGCAAGCCGCTGGTCAATGCAGGCGCTGGGAAATATCGCAGACTGCAACAAATTGCTTGATGCATACTACCGCAGGATACTCAGTACACAGTACAGCGGACAGCAGCTTGAAAATATGGTAGAGCAGTACATAGTGCCTATGTACGAACACAGTCCTTGGAATCTTATTTTGACCTGGCTCGTTCTTATATTTACAATTGCAGTTCTTGCAGGTATATGCCTGCTGACACTTCGTTCGGTTAAAAACGATAAAAGATGATGAAAACGTCAGCTGAATATTTCAGCTGACGTTTTTTGTGTTGACAAATAAAAATAATGTGATATAGTGTTCCTATAAAGAACTACGTAGGTGAAGGCTATGGACTTTTATGAACTTCTGGCGCTTTTTGGCTTGACAAGACTTGAAGCGGCAATATATACTCAATTACTGTCGGGTGCAGAATTTACCGGCTATGAGCTTGCAAAACTTACAGGAATCTCACGTTCCAATACATATACTGCGGTGGCGACACTTGCGGAAAAGGGCGGAGCATACATTATAGAGGGAACGCCTGTAAAATATGTCGCAGTGCCTGTAAATGAATTTTGCAGCAGCAGAATACGAATGCAGGAAGATGCGGCAAATAAGCTCGAAAAACTTCTGCCTGCTGGCTCATCTTCCAACGAGGGATATCTTACAATAAACGGCAGAACAAATATCGAAAACAAGATATTCAATATGCTTGAATGTGCAGAAAAAAGAGCCTATTTTGCAGCTAATGCGTCAATAGTATCAATGTTTGAAAAGAACATACGGAAAATGGCGGCGGCTGGAAAAAAGATCGTAATAATTACCGATTCGGATATTGCCGCAGATGGTGCAATGGTGTTTAAAACCTCAGACAGAGGAGATCAGATACGGCTGATAGCAGATTCAAAGAGAGTTCTTACCGGCGATCTGTCAAGCTGTCTTTATTCAGAAAAAGAAAACCTTGTGAATGTTATTAAGGATTCACTGAAATACGAACTGCGTCTGATTAAATACGGACTTGACGCATTGGAGGAGTAGATTACTATGGAAAAGAAAGCATTTGTAACAAAGGAAAAGGTAGAGGAGATAGTAAAGCAGTTTCCCACACCCTTTCACATTTATGATGAAAAGGGCATAAGAGAAAATGCAAGAAAATTCTATGATGCTTTTTCCTGGAATAAGGGATTTAAGGAATATTTTGCAGTAAAGGCAACTCCCAATCCCTATATTATGCAGATACTCAGAGAAGAGGGCTGTGGAATGGATTGCTCTTCCTTTACTGAGCTTAAGCTCAGCAAAGCAGTAGGTGCAGTTGGAGAAGACATTATGTTTTCATCAAATGCAACTCCGCCGGAGGAATTCGTCCTTGCCCGTGAGCTTGACGCAATCATCAATCTTGATGATATAACTCACATCGAATTTCTCAAAAAAACCTGCGGACTGCCTGAAACCATCTGCTGCCGTTATAATCCGGGCGGAGAGTTCAGACTCGGCAACGCCATAATGGATATGCCGAGAGATGCAAAATACGGTTTTACCAGAGAGCAGATAACAGAAGGCTTTAAAATTCTCAAGGCTGAGGGCGTAAAGCGCTTCGGACTCCATTCCTTCCTTTCAAGCAATACAACGGACCCTGATTACTACCCCACCCTTGCTGAGATACTTTTCAATGTTGCGGTAGAACTCAAGGAAGAAACAGGCGTGTCGGTAAGCTTTATAAACCTTTCCGGCGGCGTGGGAATACCCTATCATCCTAATCAGGAGCCCATTGATATAGCATATGTCGGCAGCAAGGTCAAGGAAGTATTTGAGCGCATAATGGTTCCTGCAGGACTTGGCGACTGTGCAATTTTCTCAGAGCTGGGAAGATATATGCTCGCTCCCTACGGTGCCTTGGTAACAAAGGCTGTGCACCGCAAGAATACACATAAGAACTATATCGGTGTTGATGCCTGTGCCTGCAACCTTATGCGTCCTGCTATGTACGGCGCGTATCACCACATTACCGTTCTCGGCAAAGAGAATGCAGAGTGTGATCATATGTATGACGTAACAGGTTCACTCTGTGAAAACAACGACAAGTTTGCTATTGACAGAATGCTTCCTGAGATAGAGATGGGCGATTATGTCTATATCCACGATACAGGCGCACACGGATTCTCGATGGGCTACAACTACAACGGCAAACTCAGAAGTGCAGAGCTTCTGCTTTGTGAAGACGGCACAGTCAAGCTTATTCGCCGTGCTGAGACACCTGCAGATTACTTTGCAACATTTGATTTTACAGATTTTGATATGAACTGATAAAAAAGCTATCGGGTTTCCCCGATAGCTTTTTGTTATATCTTCTCAAATACATATTTATCGTTTTCGAACTTGCATACGATCTTATCGCCTGCCTTTACAGAACCGTCAAGGATCTGTTCCGAGAAGGAATCCTCAATATTGCTCTGTATAGCTCTGCGAAGGGGTCTTGCACCGTACACATCGTCGAAGCCTGCCTTGGAAACGGCAGAAACAGCGCTTTCATCAAATGTTACATCGATACCGAGATCAGCTATGCGCTTTTTAAGTGATACAAGCATCTTTTCAGCGATCTGTTCGATGTCTTTTTCTGTGAGCTTTCGGAAGATGATGGTGTCATCAAGTCTGTTTAAAAATTCAGGACGGAAGGTGTTCTTGAGCTCAGCCATAATAAGCTCACGCATGCGGTCGTAATCTGCATCGCCGTTGTCGGAAGCCGAACCGAAGCCCAGTGAAGTTTTGCCCTGAGTCAAATAAGAAGCACCGAGATTCGAGGTCATAATAATGACGGTGTTCTTAAAATCGACAACTCTGCCTGTAGAATCGGTTATTCTGCCGTCATCGAGTATCTGGAGCATCATATTCCAGACATCGGGATGTGCTTTCTCAACCTCGTCGAAAAGTACTACAGAGTAAGGTCTGCGGCGAACCTTTTCGGTAAGCTGACCGCCCTCATCAAAGCCGACATAACCCGGAGGAGAGCCAATAAGCTTTGAGATAGAGTGTTTTTCCATATATTCGGACATATCGATTCGAACGATGGCATCTTCAGAACCGAACATAGACTGAGCAAGAGCCTTGCACAGCTCAGTTTTACCAACACCGGTGGGACCGAGGAAGAGGAAGGAACCGATAGGTCTCTTTGGGTCCTTGAGTCCTGCTCTGCCGCGCCTGATAGCCTTAGCCACAGCAGTGACAGCAGCTTCCTGGCCGACTATTCTCTCGTGAAGCTCGTTTTCCAATTTCAAAAGTCTTTCGCTTTCTTCTGTAGTAAGTTGTTTTACGGGAACTCCGGTCCACTGAGATGTGACATAAGCAATGTCCTCGGCTGTAACCTGAACTCTTGCACCGTTTGTATTGCTCTCCCAGTCAGCTTTAGCTTTTTCAAGCTCCTGTCTTGTCGCTTCTTCTTCAGCTTTAAGCTTTGCCGCACTTTCAAAATCCTGTACCTTTGCAGCCTCTTTTTTGTCTGCACCAAGTCTTGACAGCTTTTCTTCCAGCTCGTGGATGGAATCGGGCATTGTCTGCTTGCTCAAGCGCACTCTGGAAGCTGCCTCGTCGATCAGATCTATAGCTTTGTCGGGCAGGAATCTGTCTGTGATATACCGTGAGGAAAGCTTAACGGCCGCTTCGATTGCTTCGTCGGGAATGCTTACCTTATGATGAGCCTCATAACGGTCGCGCAGTCCCTTGAGGATAAGCACCGAATCTTCCTCGCTTGGCTCGCCGACAGTAACAGGCTGAAAGCGTCTTTCAAGAGCGGCATCCTTTTCGATATATTTTCGATATTCATCAAGGGTAGTCGCACCTATGAGCTGAAAAGCTCCACGGGCAAGCTGGGGCTTCAGAATGTTGGCGGCATCAGTAGCGCCCTCAGATGAACCTGCACCGACAAGAGTGTGTACTTCGTCTATAAAAAGAATTATATTTCCGTCATTGTTAACTTCATCGATGGCGGCTTTTATACGTTCCTCGAAATCACCGCGATATTTGGTGCCTGCGACCATTCCTGTAAGATCGAGGGAAACGATTCGCTTGTTTTTGAGCATCTCAGGAACGCTTCCGTCAACGATTTTAGTAGCCAGTCCTTCGGCGATGGCAGTCTTGCCTACACCGGGTTCGCCAATAAGGCAGGGATTGTTTTTGGTTCTTCTTGAAAGGATCTGAATAACACGTTCGATCTCGGTTTCTCTTCCGATAACAGGATCGATTTTACCGTTTCTTGCTTCCTGTGTCAGATCTCTGCCATACTGGTCGAGAGTTTTGGTGCTTGATTTCTTGTTTGCGTTGGAGGGAGTATTATAACCACCGGAGGAAGGATCGTGAGATGCAGAAATATCCTGTCCCTGAGCGGCTGCGAGAGTATCGCCGCCGATTCGGTCAAGGTCGCCGCCGTCTTCTATAATAAAGCGGCATGCGTAGCTGTCCTTATCGCTGAGAAGTGCAAGAAGCAGGTGCTCAGTGCCAATGTAATTTACACCGAGATGGGCAGCGATGATTTTGGAATTCTGCAGTATGCGTTTTGCTCTGGGAGTCATATCATTGGGGTTGAGCGAAGAGCGTATGCCCTTGCCGTGAACCTCAAGAACGCTCTGAGAAATTCCGTCGAGAGATACACCTCTTTCAGTTAGGATTCTTTCAGCTACGCTGGCGTCTACAGACAGCAGACCCACAAGAATATGCTCGCTGCCGATAAAACTGTGACCGCTCTCCTGAGCGAATATGATTGCATTGTTCATGGCCTCGTTGGCTTTTTCGCTCATTCCCTGAAAATTATACATATTGGCCATTTAACATTTCTCCTTTACTCTAAACATTTCCTGATAAGCTCAGCACGTCGTACATCACGCTCTGCAGCAGCCAGGGAAGATCCGCATTCACAGCACAGTGTTGCAGGCTGAGCGTGCTCAAACAGACCTGCGAGCCTGTCAATGGGAAGCCCAGCTATAAGTCCTTCGGATGCGCCAAGACGAAGATTGGAATATAGTTCGGTAAATTCACCGCTGCTGAGCATTCTGGCAAATTTAAGGGTACCGTAAGCTTTCCAGATAACATCCTGAACGGTTGTTTTGGAAAGCAAATCTTTGCGAGCTTTTTTCTCTGCTTCCATAAGAGTGGTGCAAAGTTTGCTGAGTTTTGTTATTGTATCTTCTTCACTGATGCCAAGCGTGGTCTGATTGGACAGCTGATACATTGAAGCTATGGATTTTGTGCCTTCACCGTAAACACCGCGGATAGTCAGTCCAAGCTTTGAAAGCTGCTCGGCAAATCTTGAGAGAGTTCCGTTTTTCTCAAGCGCTGGCAGGTGAAGCATAACAGAAGCCCTCATAGCAGTGCCGAGGTTGGTGGGGCAGGCAGTGAGGTATCCGTACTGCTCTGAAAAAGAGAATTTAAGATTTTCGGAAAGCAGTCTGCACAGCTTCTCAGCAAAATCGTATGTTTCCTCAAGACTCAAACCGCTCTTCATTACCTGCAGTCTGATGTGATCCTCTTCGCATAGCATAAGGCTGACGGATTCGTCTTCAGTGATAAGCAGTGCCTTGCCCTGAGGATGTGAGGCATAATCAGGGGAGATGAGATGTCTCTCTACCATAGAGAGAATTTCTGTTTCACTGAGAGCGGTCATATCAATATATCTGATGTCGCCACTTATTGCGGAATTACCGTTGCACAGGGCACTGCGCACTTTGCTGATAAGTTCGGTTTTCTGAGCCGCATTCATCATATGGGGAAATGGAAATCCTTCTACGTTTCTTGCAAAACGAACTCTTGTGCTGACTGCCGTATCGTAACAGTTTCCGGATTTTTCAAACCATTTGTTGCTCATTTATTTTCCCTCCAGTTCTCTTATCTCGTCGCGAAGCTTGGCGGCAAGCTCATAGTTTTCTTCCTGTACAGCCTTTGAAAGCTGCAGTTTTAGTTTTTCCAGTTTGTTTTCCTCTTTTTTCTCGTTATGAGGGATACTGCCGCCGGTGACATATACAGCATTTGCGTGCATACGTGCAATGGTTGGCTTCAGTTCTTCCGCAAATACCTCATAGCACTGAGCACAGCCAAGCTTTCCGCTGTCGGATATGGAACTGAGCGTAGAACCGCAGGATGGACAAGCCTTGCGCTTGGTCTGAATATTTCGGGGAGCGAACGAAAAAGCACTTTTGAGAAGGGAATCGAAATCAGAGAAGGATGATGTGAATTCGCTTTTAGCGGCACATTCCTGACATAACATATATTCCTTAGTAACACCGTTTATAGTTCTCTTGATATGGACAGTGGCCTGATTCTTTCCGCAGTTGGTACATAACATATTTTAGTCCTCCTTATTCAAGGTTAATCAGCATTTGTTTAAGAACTGAAGCACGAATAACGTCACGGTATGCAGGTGCGATCTCTCGGTAAGCGTTATCTGAGCAGGCAGCAAGCATTACCTTGCATACTTCGTTTGATATGATGTTATTCATAAGAAGATTGCTTATCATTGCACGGGCGCTTTTGCTGTCAAGGCTATTGCCTATACAGTTAACAAGGTGCATCAGCACAACAGACTTTTCATTTCTTACCCTTGTGATACGTATATAACCGCCTCCGCCGCGTCTGCTTTCGACAGTATAGCCGTGTTCAGGTGTAAATCGTGAGGTGATTACATAGTTTATCTGACTGGGCGCACAGCCCATAGTCTGAGCAAAGTCATTTCGCTGTATCTCAGCGATGCCATCAGATTCTTCGAGTATATCTATTATCGCTCTTGCAACAAGTTCACTTATGTTCATAAAAACACCTCTTTGACCTTCTTTGACCTTATTGTAATTCGAAAGTCAAAGAAAGTCAAAGTCAAATTTGGTCAAAAATCAGAGCGTGTACACATCGAATCTCGCTCAAACTCGCGTATGCTCGCTCATACTCTCAAAATCTAATTTTTCACACTTTGCCGCAGTGCAGCATAGTATATAGTGAAATCTGAAAAAGGAGGAAAAACAATATGTGCTGCAACAGAAGTCTTTTTGGCGGCAATACCTGCACCTGGGTATTGATTCTTGTTCTTGTATTTCTGCTTGTAAAGCAGAATGACGGCTGCGGCTGTGAGAACAACTGCAACAACTGCAACAACTGCGCAAACGAAACAGCATACACAAACAACAGCTACGGCTGTGGTTGTGGCTGCGGCTGCTAATTTCCTTTAGATAATAAAACTCCCCGACCAAAAGTCGGGGAGTTTTATTATCTGTACCTGTCAAGCACAGCTTCTGCACATTTAATGCCGTCAACTGCGGCAGAAACAATTCCGCCTGCATATCCGGCACCTTCACCACAGGGGTAAATACCTGCTATATTCGACTGCAAATTATCGTTACGAATTATTCTTACTGGGGAACTGCTGCGTGTCTCGGGTGCAGTGAGTACCGCATCATACATATCGAATCCTTTGATTTTCTTGGCAAATTCTTTTATACCCGACCTCATTGAACAGGTTACAAAATCAGGGAGACAATCCTCCATTCTGCCGAGTCTGACACCGGGCAAGTAACTTGGCTTTACACTTTTTAAAGCCTGTGTCTGCCTGTTTTCGATAAAATCTCCAACAAGCTGAGCGGTTGCGCGGTAGTCACCCGAAGCATTGTAGGCAGCATGTTCGATTTTACGCTGAAATTCGATGCCTGCAAGAGGATGATCACTGCCGAAATCTGCAGGATCAACATTAACAAGGACTGCGCTGTTAGCATTTTCATCATCACGGGCAAACAGACTCATGCCGTTGGTAACAACACCGAACTCTTCACTTGCAGCTGCGACAACGCGTCCGCCGGGACACATACAGAAGGTATACACCGCGCGTCCGTCGGGGAGATGTGTGCTCAGTTTATAGTCTGCAGCTCCGAGAGCTTTTTCTGAAGCAGCATCTCCATATTGTGCCTTGTTTATCAGTTTTTGAGGGTGCTCGATTCTTGCACCAACAGAAAAAGGCTTTTGAACCATTTCGACTCCTTTTTTATACAGCATATGAAATGTGTCTCTTGCAGAATGACCAGTTGCTAAAATTATATCTGAACATTCAACGGAATATCTTTCATCATTGTGTTCGATTACCGCACTGCATATGCCGTTTTCGTCGATTTCTATGTCGCAAAGCTTTGATGTGAATCTGAATTCACCGCCGAGGGAAATAATTTTCTCACGGATATTTTTAACCATAATTATCAGCTTGTCGGTGCCGATGTGGGGTTTGCTGTCATATTCTATACACTCGGGAGCACCGGCAGCAACAAATTCACTCAGAACTTTTTCGATGCGAATATCCTTTATACCGGTAGTCAGTTTTCCGTCAGAAAATGTACCTGCGCCGCCTTCTCCAAACTGAATATTACTGTTAGGATCAAGCTTACCGCCTGAAAAAAAGGCATCGATGGCAGACTGCCTTTTTTCGACACACTCACCGCGTTCGATGACAATAGGTTTTGCTCCGCATTGGGCAAGTACAAGAGCGGCCATAAGACCTGCAGGACCGCTGCCTGCGATTAATGGACGAAGGGGGAGAGAGACAGGTTTGGGAAGACTGTAGTTTTTTTCTTCGTACAAAGTAATATTTTTACCGTTGATATACTTTTTTTCGTTTTCTGTGCTGACTGCAGCAGTATACAGGATCTTGATGTTGTCTTTTTTTCTTGCATCGACAGAACGCTTGAGTATTTTTACAGCGCTGATCCGTTCCTTGGGTATGCGGAGAACAGAACACATTGCGTCGGTCAATGCCTCACTGCAGTCTTTTTTTACAGGTAAAGATATTCCGCTTATTTTAAGCATAGACTAACTCCTTTTTGCTGCATTTATACCTGCAGCAGCGCCGCTGCTCCAGGCCCACTGAAGATTATATCCGCCGCATTTTCCATCAACATTAAGGGTTTCGCCGCAGGCATAGATACCCTTGCAGACTTTTGACTGCATATCAGCACCGAATTGTGAAAGGAAAACGCCGCCGCGTGTTGTCTGTGCGTTTTTCCAGTCCCCAAGACCTGTTATGGAAAACTCAAAATTTCGTATAGTACGGCAGAGAGTTTCAAGTTCGGTATCGGTAAGTGAACTGACTGAACGGGAAAGGGGAGAAAGACCTGATGCCTTCAGTACACAGTTTGCAATGCGTTTGTTGAGCATACCGTTTAGATAGTTTTCCAAAGTCAGACAATGAAGATCATTCTTTCTGCGAAGAAGGGTTGAAAGAATTTCTCTCTCAGACATATGGTGCAGAAGTCTGATCGAAACGGTATCGCCGGGTGCAGCAAATCTTGAAATATTGAAAACCGAAATACCGGAAAGAGCGTTGTCGGCGAAAAGAACCTCGCCTTGTTCGGAAGCAATTGCTTTGTTATTGCGTAAAAGCGTCAGTACGCACTGTACGCGGTTGCCCTTGAGTGCACCGATATAAGGTGAGTTCGTTTTAAGCTGGGTCAGAACAGGGGAAAGCTTTTTCGAACGGTGCCCGAGAGAAGTAAGCAGCCGTACACCGTCAGAGCATCCGCCGAGAGAGGGGGATGCCTGACCACCGCAGGCAATTACAACACGTTCTGCGTATACTTTTTCACTACCCATAAGAACAAAATCCTTCTGAGCTTTTTTTATTGAATTGATCCGTTCATCTGTTTTGCAGTCAACCCGGAGACGCTCTGCCTCGAATCTGAGCATATCGAGAACTGAAGATGCCTGTTCGCTGAGAGGGTAAATTCTGCCTTCGGATTCTTCAACGGCTTCTATTCCGACAGAACGAAAAAATTCAAGTGTTTTGGTCGGCGAGAAGCTGTTTAAAACACTTTCAAGTGTTTTTTCGCAGTCGGTATAATAATCAGAAACGGAAGCGTTTATATTGGTCAGGTTGCATCTGCCGTTTCCTGTGGCAAGAAGCTTTTTGCCGAACCTCGGAAGAGCTTCGCACAGCAGAACGTTGCTGCCGCCGATTTCACGTGCTGCAAAAATTGCAGCTATCAGCCCGGAAGCACCGCCGCCGATAATAGCAACTTTATATGTTTTCATAGATTACCTCAGTGTAAAAAGGTGCTCAGCAGCAATCCCAGGTGTACATTACTTTTGAAAAGTCGAGCTTTTCAAGATCGTCGGGCTTGATGAAGAAGTTGCCAACGCCTACATCGCCCCATAGAATTTCGATTTTTTTCTCTTTGGCATATTCGGAATCCATCTGGAAAAGGAGAATATAATCCTGTAAGTCAACCATATAATCTCTGGGATCACTCTGGGTAAAGTAAGCATAACCGAACAGCCAGTGTCCGGTGTTATTATCTGACGATGCGTCAAAAGCATCGTCAGGGAGCATACAGAAAGCACTCTCATTTTCAGGGAGTTTTAAGCCTAAAGACTCAGCGGCATTGTGAAAGTAACGTTCGTACATAAAATCCGCAGTGCCGACCGAGACTTCTCGCTTTTCAACGTTTACAGCTATTTCGCCGATTATAGGGAAAAGAAAATCATCTGTTTCTGCCTGGTTAACACTTGTGGGAATGTCAAGGGAAAGAACATCAGCTTCGCTGACGTTTTCATCTATTGTTTTGTGGTAGATAACACGGTAGGGGTCGTTGCTTATGTAGCTGTTGGGATCCATACCGTACAGATCATCGGTACCGATAAAGAACTGAAGCATTCCGCTTGAGGGAAGGTAACTGCAGTCTTTTACGTCGGATAGATTTATCTGAGCCAAAAGAAGCAGTTTTTCGCCTTTTGAGGAAACAGGGTATTCCATTGTCATATCCCAGTACGGAGTGCCTCCGAATTTTGTATCAAAAAGTCCGGGAGTGCGTTTTTCGTCGAGAGTGAGCTTGTATGCACTTTTTTTGCTTGTTTCATTGACCATATTGACTATTTTTTCGGATTGCTCATCGCTGAGCTTTTCCGGTTTATTATTAATATAGGCAGAGGGAGCAGCTTGCTTTTTCTTTTTAAATAAGTCAAAAAATCCCATAATAATTCCTCCTTGATTATGCGACAAAAATGTATACAGTTTACAGAATAATATTAATCGTACTTCATAATTTTGTCAACGAAAGTATATGGTTAAGGCAGAAAAAGTAAAAGTGTTCATAACGTAAGATACGTTATGAACACCCGAAATGGTGCGGATAACAGGACTTGAACCTGCACGGGGTTGAATCCACTAGAACCTGAATCTAGCGCGTCTGCCAATTCCGCCATATCCGCATATTGGTGGAGATGAGGGGGATCGAACCCCTTACCTCTTGACTGCCAGTCAAGCGCTCTCCCAAGTGAGCTACACCCCC